>NZ_JBBCAR010000016.1:0-273789 GCF_037203725.1 Agrobacterium sp. CMT1 | reverse complement strand
TCGCTGTTGCGGTGCTGCGTACCTTCGATGTTTTCGTGCAGGATAGCAGGCTCGGTTATTTCGTTACCGCCTTCATCGGCGCAAGCCTGTTGCTGTTCGTGGCTAAGCTCGTGCGGCGCTGACAAGGCTTCGTGACCGGAAGGGGCTTACGCTTTTTCTGGAATTGTTCTAAAGCATCGCACCAAAGATGTCTGGATCGCCAAGGGCGATGGAAGCAGGTTTTTATGGTCACTATTCTCGACAGGACGTCGTCTGACGAAAAGCGTATCCGCCACCCGGAAAAGGCGCACAAGCCTGATACCGAGGTAATGCGCAAGCCCGAATGGATCCGCGTCAAGGCGCCGACCTCCAAGGGTTACCACGAGACGCGCGAACTGGTGCGCAGCCACAAGCTGGTGACCGTGTGCGAGGAAGCCGGCTGTCCAAATATCGGCGAGTGCTGGGACAAGAAGCACGCGACCTTCATGATCATGGGTGAAATATGCACCCGTGCCTGCGCCTTCTGCAACGTCGCGACCGGCAAGCCCAATCCGCTCGACATGAATGAGCCGGAAAATGTCGCCAAGGCCGTCAAGCAGATGGGACTTTCCCACGTCGTCATCACCTCCGTCGACCGTGATGATCTCGCCGATGGCGGTGCTGAACATTTCGAAAAGGTGATCTGGGCGATCCGCGCAGCCTCTCCGACGACCACAATCGAAATCCTCACGCCCGACTTCCTGAAGAAGCCCGGCGCGCTGGAACGTGTCGTTGCCGCAAAGCCCGACGTCTTCAACCATAATCTGGAAACGGTTCCGGGCAACTACCTCACGGTCCGCCCGGGTGCGCGCTATTTCCACTCGGTGCGCCTTCTGCAACGGGTGAAGGAACTCGATCCCACCATGTTCACCAAGTCGGGCATCATGGTTGGCCTCGGTGAAGAGCGCAATGAAGTGCTGCAGCTGATGGACGATCTGCGCAGCGCTGACGTCGACTTCCTGACCATCGGCCAGTACCTGCAGCCCACCCGCAAGCACCACAAGGTCGAGGCTTTCGTGACGCCGGAGGAATTCAAGTCCTACGAGACGGTGGCTTACACCAAGGGCTTCCTGATGGTTTCGTCAAGCCCGCTGACCCGTTCTTCCCACCACGCCGGTGACGATTTCGAACGCCTGCGTGCGGCACGCGAAAAGAAGCTGCTGGCGGCTGCGGAATAAGCGACGCAAGGTTCGCCAATACGGCGTTGAGATTTGAAGTCTTCATGTTATCACCATCGTCATGCTCGGGCCTGCCCCGAGCATCTGCAACCTATGGAAATGACAATGGGTGACTAGATCCTTGGGAAAGGCCCGAGGATGATGGTGCGTGAGACGCGGCGCCTGCGGATCAATGCAATCGTCTGTTTTTGGCCTTCAGGCCGATCACGCCGCAACCTTTTCAGGCCTGTGCGCCCGCATGCAGAGCACGACGCTCAGCACGACCGAGCAGATCGCCAGGACCTCGACCAGCGTCGGGCCACGCCCTTCCCAGAGAAAACCGTAAAGCAGCGCAAACAGCGTTTCAAACAGGATCATCTGCCCAACCATGGTAAGCGGCAGCATGCGGCTCATACGGTTCCAGAAGGCATTGCCGAGGATGGACGCGGTGAAGCCGAGCCCGGCGGCGATGGCGGCGAAATACAGCCAGTCGCCCGTGCTGTGGCTTTCTCCACCCAGTGCGAAGGCGGGGATGGCGAGCGCCAGCGCAAGCCCGCCGGTCACTACACCCGTCATCATGTTCCAGTCATCGGCGCTCACATCGTGAAGGCGCGACAGCCAGCGGGCATTGCCTACGGCGAAAGCCGTCCATGAAGCCAGCGCCCCGAGCGCGCAGGCGAGGCCGATGACACGAGAAATATCCAGACCCGCATCGTTTTCCGTCAGCGACTGCCATGAGATGCCGAGAATGCCTATCGCGCCGAAGGCAAGCGACGGCCACAGCCGCTTCAGCGATACGGCGCCGTGGTCGCGACTGCCGATGATGGTAACGGCAACAGGCAGGAAGCCGATGATGATTGAGGTGAAGGCGACGCCGCTCAATTTCACCGCGGTCGAGATGAAAACATAGTAGGCGATGTTGCCGATCATGCTCAGCCAGCCGAGCGCCAACCATTCGCGCGCGCCAAACCGCGCCGACACTTGTTTGAGGCGTGGCCCGATGATGACCAGCGAAATCAGCCCATAGGTCAGGTAGCGCGCCGTGGAAAGCTGCAGGGCGGAAAAATCCGGCACGAGTTTCGGAGCGAGAAATATCCCGCCCCAGAGCGCACCCGCCATTATGCCGTAAAAAACACCGAGACCAGTCCTGTTCATGTCCATCACATCCGCATTCACATTTGTCAGCGATGTGCCACAGGCGGTTGCGGCTGTCTTGACAAAAACTCCTGACGAATGTGAGCGGTTCTAATGAATGCCGTGGCGGCGGCGATACGCGGCGGGGGTCTCTCCCACCGCGAGGCGCATGGCCCGTGTCAGCGCCGTCTGGTCGGAAAAACCGGCGCTGAGCGCGATTTCGGAAATCGGCATGACGGAGTTGCTGAGCAGGGCGCACACCTTCTCCATGCGCAACCCGGAAAGCCACCGATGCGGGGGAAGACCGAATTCTTCGAGAAACAGCGCATGCAGGCGGCTGTCGCTGAGCGTCATGCAAGAGGTCAGCATCTCGATCGTCCACGGAAAGAAGGGCTCGGCCCTCACGACTTCGCTCAGCTTTCGCAGGCGCCGGCGCATATCGCGCTTGTTGTTGGCAAGGCTGTCAACCAGCAGCGGCGCCCAAATGGCGGCAATATCGTCGCGGCGTCCATCCGTTCGAACCAAGCTGCGCATATAGGCTATCAATTGACGTGTCTCAGGCCCAATATCGAGGAAGGGCGCGTGAGCGAATTTTTCAAGCGTCTGTTCGGGAATCACGCATTCATCGATATCCACCACCAGCGAATGATTGATGGCCGTGGCTTCCTGGGTATGCGGAAGATCGCGGTGGATAAAGACGCCGCGCCCGATGGACAACTCATCTTGCCGTCCTGCCACATCGATACGCAGGCAGCCGGAGACCGGCAGAACGATCTGAACGAATGCGTGTCGCTCCTTCGGTCTTTCCTGTCTGTAGGTTCTGATGTCGGCTGATGCGGCTGTCATGACGCTGTCGTTTCCATTGGGCAAAGAAACGGCCGCCTGGAAAAGCGGCCGGTTTCATTGGTGATTATGACATTGTCTTGAAGATTGGGCCAGCCGGCTTTATCGGTCGGCCAGACGCCGGCAATTAACAGTCTTCCTTGGCGGTCGATTCGCCGCGCTTGCGCTTGCGCAGAACCGGCTTGTTTTCTCTCGCCTCGCATTTGGCGACGTCGATCAGATAGGCGAGCACAGGCATGCCGTTCATCGATGCAAGCTGTTTGGCGGATTCGAGAAGGTTGATGATGTTGGAAAAATCGTCCATCGGCTCACTCAGTGGCTCAAAGCGGTTATGTATCGGGTCTGAACCCAAGGATGAATAGGCTGGGCGAAATAGGGAGCTTCCAGCGCCGTTGCATCCAATGGGTGTAATATTAGTCGCAAATAAATAGCAATCCCCCGCAAGGGGTTGCAATAGTCAATTTTCCGTAACTGCCATGCGCCACCCGGATATCGATTGAAAGCAATCGCCAGATGGGAGAGGGGCGCGCAGCGCTCGAATGGGGCTCAGAATATGCCGAACTACCTCGAAAAGGCGGATGATGCGGCCGCCATCATCGCTGGCGCGCGCCGCATCATGATCGTCGGCTGTTCCGGCGGTGGCAAGTCCACGCTCTCGCGCAAGCTCGTGCGGCGCTTTGGACTGGAATATATCTCGATGGACCGGGAGATCTTCTGGCTGCCGGGCTGGCAACTGCGCCCGCGTGCGGAACAGCGTGAAAGGATCGCGGACTTCGTTGCCGGCGAGCGGTGGTTGATGGATGGCAGCAATCCCTCGTCGTTTGATCTGCGTCTGCCGAGAACCGATATCGTGATCTGGGTTCGCATGCCGCGCTGGCTCTGTCTCTGGGGTGCCACCAGCCGAATCGTGAAAGGCTACGGCAAGGCGCGACCGGAAATGGCGCAGGGCTGCCCTGAGCGACTGGACCGCGAATTCCTGCGTTACATCTGGAATTTCGAGCGGCGACACGCACCACTTTTCGAGCAGAATTTCGACCTCTATGGGCCGGATGTGCCGGTATGGCAGCTGAAAAGCCGAAAACAACTCCGCCGCCTTCTTGATCTTCTGCACATCGAGGATTAACTGCCGCTCATGCCCAAGTTCGAAACGCATCGTTTTGTAAAACACTCGCCGGACCGCATGTACGACCTCGTCGCCGATGTGGAGAAGTATCCGCAGTTCCTGCCCTTATGCGAAGCACTTACCGTGCGCTCCCGCAAGGAGCGCGATGGCAAGACGCTGCTGGTGGCGGATATGACCGTGGGTTACAAGGCCATTCGCGAGACCTTCACCACGCAGGTTCTGCTCAATCCCGCGGAACGGGCCATCGACGTCAAATATATCGACGGGCCGTTCAAATATCTCGACAATCGCTGGCGTTTCGATGCTGCCGAGGGCGGCTCCAACGTGCATTTCTTCATCGAATACGAGTTCAAGAACCGCCTCTTGGGCGCAGTCATGGGGTCCATGTTCGACCGTGCCTTCCGCATGTTCGCAGAAGCTTTCGAGACCCGCGCCGACAAGATCTACACCAATCCCGCCTGACGGAGGGCGATCAGCATCTCGAGCGCCGTCCTGACCGTTGCAAGACGGATGTCCGTGCGGCCGATCTCGCCATAATGCATTTCCTGATGCAGGCTCCGGCCGTGACGGGCCTTGGCGGCCAGATGAACGAGACCCACCGGCTTTTCAGCGGATCCACCCCCCGGACCGGCAATGCCGGTAACGGCAACCGCGAAATCGGCGCGTGACCGGAACAGGGCGCCGTGCGCCATCTGCAGTGCGGTTTGCCGCGAGACCGCGCCAAAGCCCGTCAGCGTTTCAGCGCCAACGCCAAGCATGTCCATCTTGGCCTCGTTCGTATAGGTGACAAAACCGCGGTCGACCACCGCCGAGGAGCCCGAAATCTCCGTCAACGCACCCGCGATCAGGCCGCCCGTGCAGCTTTCCGCGGTCGAGACCATGAGACCGTCTGCTGCAAAATCAGCAATGATCTGCCGTGCGAGCCCTTCAATATCCGCTGGAAACAGGCTCATAGCGGTCTGCCCCTGTAAACGACCGTGGCGGTGGCGATTGCTGCAATCCCCTCCCTGCGACCAACGAAGCCGATGGTTTCATTGGTCGTCGCCTTCACCGAGCAACGCTCCAGCGAGATGCCGAGCATGTCGGAGAGCGCTTCCCGCATGGCCTGCCGATGCGGCCCGATGCGCGGCGCTTCGGCGATCAGCGAGACATCGGCATTCATGATCGTGCCGCCATTGTCGCGCACCACTTTCGCCGCGTGCTCCAGAAATATGCGGGAAGGAGCTCCTTTCCATTGCGGATCGGAAGGAGGGAAATGGTCACCGATGTCGCCAGCGCCGCAGGTCGCCAGCAAGGCATCCGTCAGCGCATGCAGCGCAACATCCGCATCCGAATGACCTTTGAGCTTCTGATCATGCTCGATGAATATGCCGCACAGCGTCACGCCTTCGCCGGCCTCCAGCTGGTGTACGTCGTAGCCGTTCCCGGTGCGCACATCCGGCATTGCATGAGAGAGCTTTTCATCGGCCATGGCGATATCCCGCTTGAGAGTGAGTTTCACATTATCGACCGAACCTTCGGTCAATGTTACTGCCAGACCCGCCCATTCGGCAATCGACGCGTCATCGGTAAAATCCGATTTTCCCGAGGCGGCAGCAGCGCGATGCGCGGCGAGGATGTCGTCATAGTCGAAACTCTGTGGGGTCTGTGCGGCATAAAGGCCCTGTCTCGAAACCGTGTCGGTGACACGATTGCCCGCGCCGCGTTTCAGCGTGTCAGTGACGGGCAGGGCGGGTAGAACACCGCCCGCACCCTCCCGGTGCAGGGCGACAATACGTTCAAGCATATCGACGGAAACGAAAGGCCGCACCGCGTCGTGGATCATTGCATGGCTCAGGCCATGGCGGGAAAGCGCCTCCAGCCCGGCAAGAACAGACTGCTGCCGTGTCACGCCGCCAATAACCGTGGTGACGCGCTCCCCGGCATCAAGTCGCTGGAGAACCGGAGTGAGCAGCGCCGTATCGTCCGCATGGCGCACGACGACGATATGGGAAGCGTTCTTCCACTGGAGGAACGTCGACAGAGTGTGCTCGATCACAGCCTTGCCGCCGATCGGACGATATTGTTTCGGACCCTCCTCGGGAGAGCCGGCTCTTTCCCCGCGTCCCGCGGCCACGATGACGATGCCGAGTTTCATAGTACGTTCCTGCATTGGTCGTATGCTTTGCGTGCAACCCTTCGTGGTTGACAGTCATGCTCTACCGTTTCAAAACCCGGATGGCCAGCCCGATAAGGCGGGCATCAGCCCCGCAAAGCGCAGGAGATGACGTTGCTGCGCCTTCGAAGCTGCACAATTTGCCGCCGACAGCAAAACAGGCAGGCAGCCGCTCAGCAAATAAAAGGTGCAACCTTCTAAAAGTGCTTGGCAACTGCGCAAACACTGTCTAAAAATAATGCAAATAACCCTTCTGCATGAAAGATCATCATTTGGCCCTTCCGGAGTTGTCAGAACCGTTCAGCATCGGCTCAGTCACGATCCGTAATCGGGCTGTGCTGGCGCCCATGTCGGGCGTGACGGATCTGCCTTTCCGACAGCTCGCCTGGCGTTACGGAGCGGGCCTCGTGGTGACGGAAATGGTGGCAAGCCGGGAGCTTGTCGCCAATCGCGGGGAATCCTGGGCGCGGCTGAAAAATGCAGGCATGGTTCCGCACATGGTGCAGCTTGCGGGGCGCGAGGCGCATTTCATGGCCGAGGCGGCGAAGATCGCTGCTGGCAATGGCGCCGGTATCATCGATATCAATATGGGCTGTCCTGCCAAGAAGGTGACGGGCGGTTATTCAGGCTCGGCGCTGATGCGCGATCCCGATCACGCGCTTTCGCTGATCGAGGCGACTGTCAATGCGGTCGATGTGCCGGTGACCTTGAAGATGCGGCTCGGCTGGGATGAAAACAGCATTAACGCACCTGATATAGCTCGGCGCGCCGAAGCAGCAGGCGTTCGCCTTATTACCATTCACGGTCGCACCCGCATGCAGTTTTACGAGGGGCGGGCGGATTGGGATGCCATCCGCGCCGTGCGTGAGGTGATCTCCGTGCCGCTGATCGCCAATGGTGACGTCGAGACGGCGGAAGATGCTCGCGAAATCCTGCGGCGGTCGGGTGCGGACGCCGTCATGGTCGGTCGCGGCGCGCAGGGGCAGCCGTGGTTGCCGGCGGTGCTCGCGGGGCATGCAGCGCCGCATCGAGAGGATATCCCCGCCATCGCCGTCGAACATTATGAGATGATGCTGGAATTTTACGGAAGGGAGGCCGGCCTCCGGCATGCCCGCAAACATCTCGGCTGGTATCTCGACCGTTTCGCGCCAGGTATCGCCACGACCGACAAGGCAAAAATCATGACATCGCGCGAGACGGGGGAGGTGGCAGACCTGCTGCGTTCCGCCCTTTGCGAAAATGCGGGCGAAGATGCCGCAAGGAAGGCCGCATGAGCGCTGATAAACACAGCCCTGCAGATGCGAACCCGCTCGCCATGGCGGTTCTGAACGCGGTGCAGAATCCCGTCATTCTGGTGGATGCCGAAGGTTTTATCGCCTTCGCCAACTGGGAAGCCGAAGCCTTTTTCGGCGCCAGCGCCTCCCACCTCGCGCGCTATAGGGTTTCCACTTTCATCCCCTTCGGCAGCCCGCTGCTTGCCCTGATCGATCAGGTGCGGGAGCGCCGCGCGCCGGTCAATGAATATCGCGTTGATCTGAGCTCGCCGCGTCTCGGCCAAGACAAGCTGGTCGATCTTTATGTCGCGCCCGTCGTCAGCGAGCCTGGATCGGTCGTCGTCGTCTTTCAGGAACGGTCTATGGCCGACAAGATCGACCGGCAGCTGACCCATCGCGCTGCTGCCCGTTCCGTCACCGGTCTTGCGTCCATGCTCGCGCATGAGATCAAGAACCCTCTGTCGGGCATTCGCGGCGCGGCCCAGCTTCTGGAGACCTCGGTTGCGGATGAGGACCGGGCGCTGACCCGGCTGATCTGCGACGAGACGGATCGCATCGTTTCGCTGGTCGACCGCATGGAGGTGTTTTCCGACGAGCGGCCGGTGGATCGCGTGCCAGTCAACATCCATTCGGTTCTCGATCATGTAAAGGCGATCGCCAAGGCCGGTTTCGCCCGTAACATCAAGATATCGGAGAATTACGACCCGTCGCTGCCGCCGGTCTACGCAAACCGCGACCAGCTGGTGCAGGTCTTCCTCAACCTGGTCAAGAATGCGGCCGAAGCGGTGGCCAATCAGTCGGATGGCGAGATCGTGCTGACGACCGCCTATCGTCCCGGGATCCGACTATCGGTTGCCGGCAGCCGGGAGCGCATCTCGCTTCCGCTGGAATTCTGCGTGCATGACAATGGCCCGGGCGTACCCGCCGATCTCTTGCCGCATCTTTTCGATCCGTTCATCACCACCAAGACGAATGGTTCTGGCCTCGGTCTGGCGCTTGTCGCCAAGCTGATCGGCGCCCATGGCGGCATTGTCGAATGCGACAGCCAGAACCACCGCACGACTTTCCGCGTATTGATGCCCGTCTCGCCGGAAGTGGCGCTCGACGACAGCACTTTGCCGAACACGACAGGGAATGACCAATGACAGCTACGATCCTCGTCGCCGATGATGATGCCGCAATCCGCACGGTGCTCAACCAGGCGCTGAGCCGCGCCGGTTACGACGTGCGCATCACCTCCAATGCTGCAACGCTCTGGCGCTGGGTTTCGGCAGGTGAGGGCGATCTTGTCGTCACCGATGTCGTCATGCCCGATGAGAACGCCTTCGACCTTCTGCCGCGCATCAAGAAAGCCCGTCCGGACCTTCCCGTTCTCGTCATGAGCGCTCAGAACACCTTCATGACCGCCATCAAGGCCTCGGAAAAGGGCGCCTACGATTACCTGCCCAAGCCCTTCGACCTGACAGAACTGATCGCCATCATCGGCCGCGCACTCTCCGAGCCGAAGCGCAAGCCGGCCAAGCTCGATGACGACATGCAGGACGGTATGCCGCTTGTGGGTCGTTCGGCGGCGATGCAGGAAATCTACCGTGTTCTTGCCCGCCTCATGCAGACCGACCTGACGCTGATGATCACGGGTGAATCCGGTACGGGTAAGGAACTGGTGGCGCGCGCGCTGCATGATTATGGCAAGCGTCGCAACGGTCCCTTCGTCGCCATCAACATGGCGGCAATCCCGCGTGACCTCATCGAATCCGAACTCTTCGGCCATGAGAAAGGCGCCTTCACGGGGGCCCAGAACCGCTCGACCGGCCGTTTCGAACAAGCTGAGGGCGGCACGCTCTTCCTCGATGAAATCGGTGACATGCCGATGGACGCCCAGACGCGCCTGCTGCGCGTATTGCAGCAGGGTGAATATACGACGGTCGGCGGACGCACGCCGATCCGTACCGATGTCCGTATCGTCGCGGCAACCAACAAGGATCTGAAGCAGTCGATCAATCAGGGCCTGTTCCGCGAGGACCTCTATTATCGCCTGAACGTGGTGCCGTTGCGCCTGCCACCTCTGCGGGACCGCGCCGAGGATATTCCCGATCTGGTTCGCCATTTCATCCAGACGGGCGAGAAGGAAGGCCTGGAAGGCAAGCGTTTCGAGACCGAAGCTCTTGAAGTCATGAAGGCCTATGCCTGGCCGGGCAACGTGCGCGAGCTGGAAAACCTGATCCGCCGCCTGATGGCGCTTTATCCGCAGGAAGTCATCACCCGCGAGATCATCGAGCAGGAACTGCAATCGGATGTTCCCGACAGCCCGCTTGACAAGATGGCGGTCCGCACCGGTTCACTCACCATCTCGCAGGCGGTCGAGGAGAACATGCGGGACTATTTCGCCAGCTTCGGCGATGGCCTTCCGCCGCCCGGCCTTTATGACCGCGTGCTGCGCGAACTGGAGTATCCGCTGATTCTGGCTGCGTTGACTGCCACGCGCGGCAACCAGATCAAGGCTGCCGATCTTCTCGGTCTGAACCGAAATACCCTGCGCAAGAAAATCCGCGAGCTGGGTGTTTCCGTTTATCGCAGCTCCCGCCCCAGCTGAGAATGTTGACAAGGCCGCATTTGTCGTTGCATTTTCGCCACATTGTGTTGCTTGGAAAACACTAGGAAGGACAGAGATTCGCGGGACACGCGCGAACCTCGCCTGACTTCATGGCTGTGGCGCTGGCTGGCCAGCGATTGGGAGTAGTGCATGCGGAAACCCGCCGCCGAAAACGCCGTTGCCGACGAAGCAGCGGGCATGGTGGTCGCCGATCGCAGGATGTCTTTCGCTCTGCCGGGGCTGGTGCTCGCCGGCGTGGCCCTCGTGTGCGCCATCATCACGCTTTTCGTGCTGCTGGGCGTCACGCCAATCGCGCCGACATCGAACGTGGTCATCGCTTCCGTCGTCATCAACTCGATCTTCGTGATCGGCCTGATCTTCCTGATCGGTCGCGAAATCAACCGGCTGCTGAAAGCGCGCAAAAAGGGCAGGGCGGCGGCGCGTCTGCACGTGCGCATTGTCGTCCTTTTCTCCATCGTGGCGATCACGCCCGCAGTGCTCGTCGCCATCTTCGCCAGCCTGACGCTGAATGTCGGTCTCGATCGCTGGTTTTCGCTGCGCACCCAGTCGATCGTCGATTCATCAAGTAATATCGCCCAGGCATACATGATGGAGAATGCCGGTTACCTCCAGGGGCAGACCCTGTCGATGGCGACCGACCTCGACCGCAACCGCGCTCTCTTTTATCTCGACCGCACCGGATTCGTTGATCTTATGACCCGCCAGGCGAAGGGGCGCGGCCTTCTTGGTGCGTTTCTCGTGCAGGAGGATGGCGACGCCGTCGCCCAGGCCGACATCAAGACGGAAAAGCCGCTTCCCGCGATACCGCATGACGCGCTCGAAAAGGCGGCCGCCGGCCAGCCGACGCTGATCCCGCCCGGTATTACCAACCTCGTAGGCGCCATCATCAAGCTCGAAGGCATCAGCGGCACATTCCTTTATACGGTGCGTGCGGTCGATCCCAAGGTGATGGGCGCGATGCGGCTGATGGAAGAGAACCGCGCCGAATACAAGGCCATGGAGGCAGGCCGCGCCCCGCTGCAGATCGCCTTCGCAATTCTCTATCTCGGTTTTGCGTTGATCGTGCTGCTCGCGGCAATCTGGACGGCCATTGCGGTGGCCGACCGTATCGTGCGGCCGATCCGCCTTCTCATCAGCGCCGCAGACAGTGTCGCCACCGGCAACATGCATGTCCTCGTTCCCGTTCGCGCTGTCGATGGCGACGTCGGGCGCCTGTCCCGCACCTTCAACAAGATGGTGTCGGAACTGCGCAGCCAGCAGGAGCAGATCATCGAGGCCAAGGACGACATCGATGATCGCCGCCGTTTCATCGAGGCCGTGCTGTCAGGCGTGACCGCCGCGGTTATCGGCGTTGACGAAAACCGCAGGATAACCATCGTCAATCCGTCGGGCGAAGAGTTCCTCGCACAAACGTCGGAACAGCTCATTGGCGCACAACTCTCCGAGATCGCGCCTGAGATCGAACAGGTCGTCAACGAGGCCAACAGCTGGTCGCGCGGCAACTTCCGCAAGCAGATCAACATTATGCGGCGTGGCAAGGAACGAACGCTGAATGTGCAGGTGACGCGCGAAGACGCCCGCGACAGCCGTGACAGCTACGTCATCACGCTCGACGACATCACCGATCTCGTCATCGCGCAACGCTCGACGGCGTGGTCGGATGTCGCGCGGCGTATCGCGCACGAAATCAAGAACCCGCTGACGCCGATCCAGCTTTCCGCCGAGCGCATCAAGCGCCGTTTCGGCAAGCAGATCGACGAAAGCGACCGCGCCGTCTTCGACCAGTGTACGGACACCATCGTCCGGCAGGTCGGCGATATCGGCCGCATGGTAGATGAATTCTCCGCTTTTGCGCGTATGCCGAAGCCAACGAAGGAAAAGTCGGACCTGCGGGCGATCCTGAAGGACGCAGCGTTTCTCCGGGAAATCAGCGCCGCGGACACCAAGTTCACGACGGAGCTGGGTGACACCCCGCTGGAGGGCATGTTCGATGCCCGCATGCTGGGGCAGGCCTTTGGCAACCTCATCAAGAATGCGACGGAAGCCATCGAAGCGGTGGAAGGCGAAAAGCGGCCGGGCAAGATCCTCGTTCGCGCGTCCTTCGACGAGACCAACTCGCGTTTTGTGGCCGATATCATCGACAATGGCCGCGGTCTGCCGGTGGAAAATCGCCACCGCATTCTCGAACCCTATATGACGATGCGGGATAAGGGCACAGGCCTTGGCCTCGCCATCGTCAAGAAGATCATCGAAGAGCATGGCGGGTATCTGGAACTCCATGATGCCCCGCCGGAGTTCGATCATGGCCACGGCGCCATGATCAGAGTGCTGCTGCCCTATATCGAGGCGGTCGGCGGCGAAAATAACAAGGAAGCAGCATATGGCGTCTGATATTCTGGTCGTGGATGACGAGGCGGACATTCGCGAAATCGTGGCGGGCATTCTCTCCGATGAGGGGCACGAAACGCGTATGGCGTTCGACAGCGACAGCGCGCTGGCCGCCATTTCGGAACGCGTGCCGCGCCTGATCTTCCTCGACATCTGGATGCAGGGTTCGAAGCTCGATGGTCTGGCGCTGCTCGATGAGATCAAGAGCCGCCATCCCGAAATTCCGGTCGTCATGATTTCCGGTCACGGCAATATCGAAACCGCCGTCAACGCCATCAAGCGTGGCGCCTTCGACTTCATCGAAAAGCCGTTCAAGGCTGACCGCCTTATTCTCATTGCCGAACGCGCGCTGGAAAACTCCAAGCTGAAGCGCGAGGTTCAGGAGCTCAAGAAGCGCACGGGGGATGCGGTTGAACTTGTCGGTGCGTCACTTGCGGTATCGCAGCTGCGCCAGACCATCGACCGGGTCGCGCCCACCAACAGCCGAATCATGATTCTCGGCCCGTCAGGTTCCGGCAAGGAACTGGTGGCGCGGATGATCCACAAAAAGTCGTCTCGGGCGACGGGTCCCTTTGTTGCCCTTAACGCCGCGACGATCACGCCGGATCGCATGGAGATTGCACTCTTCGGCACCGAAGGCCTGCCTGGACAGCCCCGGAAGGTGGGCGCACTGGAAGAAGCCCATCGTGGCGTTCTTTATCTCGACGAAGTGGGCGAGATGCCCCGCGAGACCCAGAACAAGATCCTCCGCGTGCTTGTCGACCAGCAATTCGAGCGTGTGGGCGGCGGCAAGCGGGTGAAGGTGGATGTGCGCATCATTTCGTCGACGGCTCATCACCTCGAAAGCCTGATCGCCGAGGGCCAGTTCCGTGAGGATCTCTACCACCGGCTCGCCGTCGTGCCGGTGAAGGTACCGGCGCTGTCCGAGCGACGTGAGGATATTCCCTTCCTCGTCGACATGTTCATGCGGCAGATTTCCGAACAGGCTGGCATCCGCCCGCGCAAGATCGGCGACGACGCAATGGCCGTTCTTCAGACCCATGACTGGCCGGGCAACATCCGACAGCTTCGCAACAATATCGAGCGGTTGATGATACTGGCGCGTCCCGAAGGCGGTGAAGCCCCGATCTCTGCTGACATGCTGCCGTCCGATATCGGCGACATGCTGCCGAAGATATCGGCCCAGGGCGATCAGCACATCATGACGCTGCCGTTGCGCGAAGCTCGCGAAATGTTCGAGCGAGACTATCTGGTGGCGCAGATCAACCGGTTCGGGGGCAATATTTCGCGAACGGCGGAATTTGTCGGCATGGAACGCTCTGCACTGCATCGCAAACTGAAATCTCTCGGCGTATAAGGGGGCCGGGGCCAGGTCGCCGTAACCGATTATCCGTCAGAGAGACAGCATGAGAGTCATCATTTGCGGCGCAGGGCAGGTGGGTTACGGCATCGCCGAGCAATTGTCGCGCGAGGACAACGAAGTATCCGTCATCGATACTGCCGCGTCCTTGATAACCGCCATCACAGAGACGCTTGATGTCCGCGGTTACGTCGGCCATGGCGCGCATCCGGACATGCTGGCCAAGGCCGGAGCGGACCAGGCGGACATGATCATCGCCGTGACGCTGCATGACGAAATCAACATCGTCGCCTGCGAGGTTGCGCATGCCTTGTTCAGCGTGCCGACCAAGATCGCCCGCATCCGCGACCAGAGCTATCTTAAGCCTGAATATGCCGATCTCTTCAGCCGCGAAAACATGTCCATCGACGTGACGATCTCGCCGGAAGTTGAAGTCGGCAAGATGGTGCTGCGGCGCATCGCCTTTCCGGGCGCGACCGACGTGGTGCGTTTCGCGGACGACACGGTCTACATGCTGGCCATCGAATGTATGGAGGATTGCCCGGTCATCAACACGCCGTTGCAGCAACTCTCCAGCCTCTTTCCAGACCTCATCGCGACGGTTGCGGGTGTCTACCGGGATGGTTTCCTCAAGGTGGCGCATTCTTCCGAACAATTGCGGGTCGGCGACCTTGCCTACGTCATCTGCCAGCGGCAACACGCCCGCCGCACGCTCAGCCTGTTCGGTCACGAAGAGCAGGAGGCGCAGCGCATCGTTATTGCGGGCGCGGGCAATATCGGCCACTTCGTTGCCAGCAAGATCGAGGAGTTGCAGCCAAAGACGCGGGTGAAAATTATCGAAGCGGATCGCGACAGGGCAGTTGCCGCATCGGAACAGCTCAGCCACACCATCGTCATGCATGGTTCAGCGCTGGACCAGAAAATTCTCATGCAGGCCGACATTCAGGACGCGGACCTGATCGTCACCCTGACCAATAACGACCAGACCAATATCCTGGCTGCGGTCATGGCCAAGCAACTCGGCTGCAAGTCGAACCTCGCGCTTTTGAACAGTTCCTCCTTTCACGAGGTTGCCGACTCGCTCGGACTTGACGCCTATATCAATCCGAGGGCGGTCACCATCTCCCGCGTTCTCCAGCATGTGCGCAAGGGTCGTATTCGCTCCGTCTATGCCGTGCAGCGCGGTTCGGCAGAGGTGATCGAGGCGGAGGCGCTGGAAACGTCACCGCTCGTCGGTCAGTCCTTTCGTGACGTTGAAATGCCCGAAGGCGTCCGTATCGGCGCGATATATCGCGATGGCGTGGTCATCCGGCCGGACGGGAGCACCAAGATCAAGGCGAAAGACCGTGTCGTACTGTTCGCCTCCGCCGACGCGGTGCGGGACGTGGAACAGCTTTTCCGCGTTTCGATACAATATTTCTGACTGTTTCGACGGCAGAAAACGGGTCAATACTCGTACCCATTCGGCTGTTTTCGCCGTTGCCGAACAAGACACGATTTGATACCAGAGTTTGAGGTCGGCGAAACGGGGGACGAGATTTGGCCGGCTTATTATTGATTGATTATTTTCCGGTATCCCTGCCGGCAAAAAAGAAAGAAGCGGCGCCATGGCGGAACGTTCTCAAAACCTTCAAGATCTTTTCCTCAACACCGTACGCAAGAAAAAGATTTCACTGACGATCTTCCTGATCAACGGTGTGAAGCTCACGGGCGTGATAACGTCCTTCGATAATTTCTGCGTTCTGCTGCGCCGGGACGGTCATTCGCAGCTGGTTTACAAGCATGCGATCTCGACCATCATGCCCGGACAGCCGCTGGAACTCGAAATCGAAGAAGGTCCGGACCGCTCGCAGAACCTTCAGGACCTGTTCCTCAGCACGGTTCGCAAGAAGAACATTGCGCTGACGATCTTCCTGATCAACGGTGTCAAGCTCACGGGCGTGGTCACGGCTTTCGACAATTTCTGCGAGCTTCTGCGTCGCGACGATCACGCACAGCTTGTCTACAAGCACGCTATTTCGACCATCATGCCGGGTCAGCCGATGCAGATGTTCGAAAACGAAGAAGGCGCTGCACGCGAGGCGTCGTGACCTTCTCGTCTTAATGGAACCAACCGCACCGGGAACTTATTTGCCGCTGGGCGGTTGCTTCCTATTGACGTCCGCGCCGGCGCGGACGAATTCCAACCGTCTTTCCCGATGAGGACTGCCATTTCGACCCGCGACACCTCGAACGAATCGATCATTCCCGAGCAGGAAAAACACCGCGACGACATGCGCGCCGTGGTTCTTGTGCCGGTCCTGAAGCAGCGCGACACCCGCGACACGGCTGCTACGCCCGCCGCTGCTGGCCGCTCGGTCGAGGCGAAGCTTGAGGAAGCGAAGGGGCTGGCGCTCGCCATCGATCTCGAGGTGACCCAGGGGCTAATCGTCGCGGTCAACCAGCCACGCCCGGCGACATTGTTCGGCACCGGCAAGATCGAGGAAATCGGTCATCTTCTGGATGAAACCAATTCCGGCCTCGTCATTGTCGACCATCCGCTGACGCCGGTACAGCAGCGCAATCTCGAAAAGCATTGGAATGCCAAGGTTATCGACCGAACGGGCCTGATCCTGGAGATCTTCGGGCGCCGAGCCTCTACCAAGGAGGGTACGCTGCAGGTCGATCTTGCGCATCTGAACTATCAGAAGGGTCGCCTCGTTCGAAGCTGGACCCACCTTGAACGCCAGCGCGGTGGCGCGGGCTTCATGGGCGGCCCCGGTGAAACGCAGATCGAGGCTGACCGGCGCCTGCTTCAGGAACGCATCGTCAAGCTCGAGCGGGAACTGGAGCAGGTGGTGCGAACCCGCCAGCTTCATCGCGCCAAGCGCCGCAAGGTGCCGCATCCGATCGTGGCGCTGGTCGGGTATACAAATGCCGGCAAGTCGACGCTGTTCAACCGCATTACCGGTGCGGGCGTTCTGGCCGAGGACATGCTGTTCGCCACACTCGATCCGACATTGCGGCGCATGAAACTGCCGCACGGCCGCACGGTGATCCTGTCCGATACGGTCGGTTTCATTTCGGATCTGCCGACACATCTGGTCGCGGCTTTCCGTGCGACGCTGGAAGAAGTGCTGGAAGCCGATCTCATCCTGCATGTCCGCGATATGTCCGATCCGGACAATGCCGCGCAGTCGGCGGATGTGCTGCGTATTCTCGGCGATCTCGGCATTGACGAAAAGGAAGCCGAGCACCGTATCATCGAGGTCTGGAACAAGGTTGACCGCCTCGATCCGGAAGCCCACGACGCCATCATGCAAAGAGCCGAAGGCAGCGCCAATATTCGTGCTGTCTCTGCGATCACCGGCGAGGGCGTCGATGCCCTGATGGACGAGATTTCGAAACGCCTCTCCGGTGTCCTGACGGAGACGACCGTTGTCCTGTCCGTTGAACAATTGCCGCTGATTTCCTGGGTTTACAGCAATTCCATCGTCGACGGGCGGGAAGATCACGAGGATGGTTCGGTTGCCCTCGATGTTCGCCTTTCCGAAGCGCAGGCCGCAGAGCTGGAACGCAAGCTCGGGAAGACGACCACACGCGAGCGGGAGGACTGGGAACGCTGAGCGCTCCCGGCCGCCCCTTATTTAAAGTCATTCTTCCGCGCAAAGCCGAGAGTTGACGTTTGCCGAAACGTCTTACGCCGCAGACCAGACCGCCAGTTCATATCCATCGGGATCGGTAAAATGGAACCGGCGTCCGCCGGGAAAGGCGAAGATTGCGACGGTTATCTCGCCACCCGCCGCCACCACCTGCCGCTGGGCATCGTCGATATCAGCTGCATAGAGAATAACCAGCGGTCCACCCTTCGCGGAGACCGGCGCCGTGGTGGTAAAACCGCCGGTCAGGCGGCCGTCGGAAAATTCGCAATATTGCGGACCGTAATCCTTGAAAGACCAGCCGAAAGCGCCGCCGTAAAAGGCTTTGCTGCGCTCAATATCGCTCACGTTGAATTCGACATAGTCGATTCGCCGGTCGTTTCCATTTTCCGTCATCATTTACTCCATCACGTCTCTTCGAGCAGCGCCTTCAAGGCTTCGAGATCGGCTGTGACAGCCCTCGCATCCCCGTTGAAATCCTCGTCCGTCATCCCCTCAAGACGAAGCAGCGTGAAACTGACCTCGGCGCCACCGCCGTTCGGGGTCACCCTGAGCGCGTTATAGACCTTCAGGCCATCGGGCAAGGTGACGACGTGATCCACGACCCCGAATTCGTTTGCTGGCGCAAAATTCACCCTGACCTCGCCGAGTGGTCCGCCTTCGGCGATCCAGTCTTCGCCATCCGGCCTGAGGCCACCTGCCAGTCCGGCAGCCCAGCGAGCCATGTTGTTCGGATCGGAAACGAAGTCATAGACGTGACTCCACGGCTTCTCGATAGACAGATGAATGATTCTCGACTGCATGACAGACATTTCATCCTCCTCTTGCGGCACGCTCCGCTTGCTGCGCCAGTTTGTCGTCACTTGATGCAAGTCAAGGATGTTTCACCGCAGAGATGGGAGAAAGCAAGGAGATAAAAACCGGACTCCTATCATGAACATCTATCGCGCCGGACAGGAACGCCAGCAGCAGCCCGTTGAAAGGCTGGACGCGGAGGCCGTCAATTCCGCAAAAACGCGCAAACCGCTTTACGAAGCACGCAGGAAGATTTTTCCCAAGCGCGCGGAAGGTCGGTTCCGGCGGTTCAAATGGCTTGTCATGCTCGTCACGCTCGGCATTTATTATCTCACGCCGTTCCTGCGTTGGGACCGTGGCCCCTATGCGCCCGATCAGGCGGTATTGATCGATATCGCCAATCGACGCTTTTATTTCTTTTTCATCGAAATCTGGCCGCAGGAATTTTTCTTCGTCGCGGGATTGCTGGTCATGGCGGGGTTGGGGCTGTTTCTCGTCACCTCCGCCGTGGGACGTGCATGGTGCGGTTATACCTGTCCCCAGACAGTGTGGGTGGACCTGTTTCTCGTCGTCGAACGGGCGATCGAGGGTGACCGAAATGCGCGCATGAAGCTGGACGCCGCGCCCCTTACAGTCGGCAAATTCCGCAAGCGAGTGTTGAAGCACGCGATCTGGCTGGTGATTGGCGCCCTGACCGGCGGCGCCTGGATTTTCTACTTCGCCGATGCGCCGACGCTGGCGCGGGAATTCGTCACCGGCCAGGCGCCCATGATTGCCTATTCGACCGTCGCCATCCTCACCGCCACGACCTATGTCTTTGGCGGGTTGATGCGGGAACAGGTCTGCACCTACATGTGCCCTTGGCCACGCATTCAGGCGGCGATGCTGGATGAGAATTCGCTTGTCGTCACCTATAACGACTGGCGCGGCGAGCCACGCTCACGGCACGCCAAAAAGGCCGCCGCGGCGGGGGAGAGCGTCGGCGATTGCGTCGATTGCAACGCTTGCGTGGCGGTCTGTCCCATGGGCATCGACATCAGGGACGGGCAGCAGCTGGAATGCATCACCTGCGCGCTCTGCATCGATGCCTGCGACGGGGTGATGGACAAGATCGGCAAGCCGCGTGGCCTGATCGCCTATGCCACGCTTGCCGAGTATCAATCCAACATGGCGCTCGCGACCGGCAACGGTCAGCACGCAATCCGCCCAGCCAACGTGCGTGAGGAAGGCGGCAAGTTCAGCAAGCGCGTGCGCCACTTCAACTGGCGCATCATCTTCCGTCCGCGCACGCTGCTTTATACTGCCATCTGGGCGGCTGTCGGCATCGGCATGCTGTTTGCGCTGGTAACGCGCGAGCGGCTGGCGCTCAATGTTCTGCACGACCGTAATCCGCAATACGTGCTGGAATCGAACGGATCCATCCGCAACGGCTACACCGTGCGCATCCTCAACATGGTGCCGCAGCCGCGCACGATGAGCCTGACCATCAATGGCCTTCCTGATGCCGTGATGAAGATAAACGGTATGCCCGATGCGGCCGCGCGTGCCTTTGAGGTGACGGTGGAGCCGGATGAAGCGACGACGCTGAAGGTCTTCGTCACCCGGCCGGGCGGGCGCGTCGCTCGGGCCGCGGAAAATTTCGAGTTTATCGTCAGCGATACGGGCGGCCATGAGACGGCCCACTATGACGCTGTTTTCAACGCTCCGGGAGCGACAAAATGACCGTGAACAATCGTCACACGTCCGGTTTCACTTTTACCGGCTGGCATATGCTGGGCGTCATGCTGCTGTTTTTCGGCACCGTCATCACCGTCAACATGGTGATGGCCTGGAACGCGGTCAACAGCTGGAGCGGGCTTGTCGTGCCGAATACCTATGTGGCCAGCCAGCAGTTCAACGCGAAGGCGGAAGCAGCCAAGGCGAGAGCGGCGACCGGCATAAAGGGTAAACTTGCGGTGGACGAAAGGACGGTCCGCTACGAGGTCTTTCATCCCGATACCGGCCCGGTCGATACCGATCAGTTGATCGCGCATTTTCGCCGGCCCGTTGGGGAACGCCAGAATTTCGACATGGAGCTGACCCCGGTTGCCAAAGGGGTCTTTACCGGCCCGCATGACATGCTGCCGGGTCAGTGGATCGTAGAAATTACAGCCGTCAAGAACGGCCGGATCATCGTGCACGAGGGCACGCGGATCGCCGTTGTCAGGGGGCGCCAATGAGCTGTTGTGCACCGGGGACAGAAGGATCGCTGCAGCTTGCCGATCCGGTCAATCCACCGTCGTCAGAGGAGCTGATGCTGGCAAGCCGTGATCTGGGGCAGGGTCTCCGCCAGACCGATCTCAGCGTGCCGGATGTTTATTGCGGCGCCTGCATCACCACCGTGGAGCGCGCGCTCGGCCGCTTGCCGCAGGTGGAGCGGGCGCGGTTGAACCTTTCGTCCAAGCGTGTTGCGATTGTCTGGAGAGAAGAGGTCGAGGGTGTCAGGACCGATCCCGCCGACCTTGCCCGCGCCATTCTGGCGACGGGATACCGCACGCATCTTTTCGCCAGTGGTCAGGACGCTTCCGACGCGTTGCGTTCGCAGCTGATCAGGGCGGTTGCGCTATGCGGCTTTGCCTCGGCCAATATCATGCTTTTGTCCGTTTCCGTCTGGTCAGGCGCGGATGCGGCGACGCGCGACATGTTTCACTGGATTTCGGCGATGATCGCCGCCCCGGCGCTGATCTACGGTGGGCGTTTCTTTTATCAGTCGGCCTGGAGCGCGCTGAAACACGGCCGCACCAACATGGACGTGCCGATCGCACTGGCCATCACGCTGTCCTATGCCGTTTCGCTGTGGGAGACGATCCACCACGGTGAACATGCCTGGTTCGATGCGACGGTGTCGCTGCTGTTCTTCTTGCTGATCGGCCGCACGCTCGATCATATCATGCGGGACAAGGCTCGTTCGGCGATTGCCGGGCTCGCCCGGCTCTCGCCATGGGGCGCGACCGTCCTCGGTGAGAACGGAACACGCGAATACCGCCCGCTTGCCGATATCGAGCCGGGAATGTCGATTGCGATAGCGGCAGGAGACCGTGTGGCGGTCGACGCGGTGGTCGAGAGTGGCAGCAGCGATCTCGACATGTCGATCGTCAATGGTGAAAGCGCGCCACGGCGTGTTGCGGTGGGTGACAGCCTGCAGGCGGGTACGCTGAACCTTACCGGTTCGCTGGTGGCCCGGGTGACCGCCTCGGCCAGGGATTCATTCCTGTCGGAGGTCATCAGTCTGATGGAGGCGGCCGAAGGTGGGCGAGCGCGTTACCGCCGTATTGCCGACCGGGCCGCAAGCTATTATTCGCCCGTCGTCCATCTTCTGGCGCTTGTGTCGTTTCTCGGATGGGGTTTCTTCGGTGGCGACTGGAAGCAGGCGATGCTGATCGCCATCGCGGTTCTCATCATCACCTGCCCCTGCGCGCTCGGCCTTGCCGTTCCCGTCGTGCAGGTGGTGGCCGCGGGAAGGCTTTTCCGGCACGGGATCATGGTCAAGGAAGGGTCGGCCATGGAGCGACTGGCGGAGATCGATACCGTACTGTTCGACAAGACCGGCACATTGACCATCGGCAGGCCGCGACTGGTCGAGACGGGCGAGGTAAAGCCCGCCACCATGGCAATTGCGGCAGGACTTGCTGCCCATTCCCGCCACCCCCTCTCAAAAGCTCTGCATGCCGCCTACAGCGGCCCTTTGCCGGCGTATGAGACGGTGCATGAAATCCCGGGTTCGGGCGTCGAGGCGAAGACTGGTGTGGGAACCTATCGGCTCGGTAACCGCCGTTTCGCGTGCCCGGATGATGAGGGTGCCGACAACGGCAATGCGCGGTCGGAGGTGGTGTTGTCACTCGATGGCCGCCTTCTGGCGAGCTTCGGTTTCGATGACAATCCGCGCGCAGGTGCGGCTGCGGCATTGCGCAGCCTGTCGGTGCGGGGTTTGGCTCAGGAAATCGTTTCGGGTGACCGGGCAGCAGCTGTCAGCGCCATGGCCGACCGGCTGGGGATCGCCAACTGGAGCGCGGACCTGTCGCCGAAGGACAAGGCGGCGCGTTGCGCCTCGCTTGCCGGGGAAGGGCACAAAGTCCTGATGGTGGGAGACGGTATCAACGATGCGCCGGCGCTCGCCGCCGCACATGTTTCGATGGCGCCCGCCACCGCGGCCGATATCGGCCGGCAGGCCGCCGATTTTGTTTTCATGCAGGAGGACCTCGATGCCGTGCCTTTCGCGATCGAGACATCGCAGCAGGCCGGAAAGCTCATCCGGCAGAACTTCGCGCTTGCCATCGGCTATAATATCATTGCCGTGCCGATCGCGATTGCCGGTTATGCGACGCCGATGATCGCGGCCATCGCCATGTCGACATCGTCGCTGATCGTCGTCGCCAACGCATTGCGCCTCGCCGGATCGGTTGAATCCGCCGGTCGTCGGAATGAACCAGAGACCGGGTTTGCGGGCGAGGGGGCGCAACTGGCATGAACATGCTGATCTATCTCATTCCCGTTGCGCTGCTATTAGGCGCACTCGGACTTTTTGCCTTCCTCTGGTCCGTGCGTTCGGGCCAGTATGAGGACATGGATGGGGCCGCCTGGCGGGCGCTGGACGATGGTGATAACCGGCCGCGATCCTCGATTTCGAATGGGCCATGACCTGCCGCAAATATGCAAAGCTGATTTGCGTCATCAAAATTTAATCGTTTCAGTCACGCCCAGCCTTGCCGTTTGGTGATTACAGTGCCACAACACGACCACCAAAAAGCAAGATGGAGGCACATCCGTGGAACAGGCAGAAATCGGTTTGATCGGTCTCGGCGTCATGGGCTCTAACCTGGCGCTCAACATCGCCGAAAAGGGCAACAAGATCGCCGTATTCAACCGAACCCCTGAAGCGACGAGAAAATTCTACGCTGAAGCCGGTGAGTTGCAGGGACAATTGATCCCTTGCGAAACCATCGAGGAATTCGTTGCCGCCATTCGTCCTCCGCGCCCGATCATCATCATGATCAAGGCTGGCGATCCGGTCGACCAGCAGATGGAAATCCTGAAGCCGCATCTTTCGAACGGCGACATCATGATCGACGCCGGCAATGCGAATTTCCGCGACACGATCCGCCGTTTCGACAATCTGAAGGACAGCGGCCTCACCTTTATCGGCATGGGCGTTTCGGGTGGCGAAGAGGGCGCGCGTCATGGACCGTCCATCATGGTTGGCGGCACCGAGGACAGCTGGAAGCGCGTCGAGAAAGTGCTCACCTCCATCTCCGCCAAATATAATGACGATCCGTGCGTGGCATGGCTCGGCAATGATGGTGCTGGCCACTTCGTCAAGACCATCCATAACGGTATCGAATATGCCGACATGCAGATGATCGCGGAAATCTACGGCATCCTGCGTGACGGTCTGAAGATGAGCGCTGCCGAAATCGCCGATGTGTTCGGTGAATGGAACAAGGGCCGTCTTAATTCCTACCTGATCGAAATCACCGAAAAGGTTCTGCGTGCCGCCGATCCGATCACCGGCAAACCGATGGTCGATCTGATCCTCGACAAGGCCGGCCAGAAGGGCACGGGCAAGTGGTCCGTCATCGAGGCGCAGAACATGGGCGTCGCCGCAACCGCCATCGAAGCGGCCGTGGCTGCCCGTATTCTCTCATCGCAGAAGGATGAGCGCGAAGCTGCCGAGAAAATCTTCGGCCTTCCGGCCCTTGCAGCCGCACCGGCCGACAGGAAGGCCTTCATCGCCGATCTGGAAAGCGCGCTTCTGGCCGCCAAGGTTGGTGCCTATGCGCAGGGCTTCGCCATCATGTCGGCCGCTTCGAAGGAGTTCAACTGGAACCTGCCGATGCCGACGATTGCCCGCATCTGGCGCGCCGGCTGCATCATCCGCTCGGAGTTCCTCGATGAGATCACCTCGGCCTTTACCAAGGATCCGCATGTGGCCAACCTCATCGTGACGCCGGCTTTCTCCGCCATCGTCAAGGAAACCGATGCGCCGCTGCGCCGCGTCGTTTCTTACGCTGCCCTGTCGGGCCTGCCGGTTTCGGCGCTGGCTTCCGCCCTCGGCTATTTCGACGCCTATCGTCGCGGCCGCGGCAGCGCCAACCTCATCCAGGCGCAGCGCGACTTCTTCGGCGCGCATGGTTTCGAACGCACCGACGGCGTGGACAAGCCGCATGGCCCGTGGGGCAGCGGCGCCGATATTTTCTGATCCGCCATTGGATAAAGATAAAGGCCCGCGCAAGCGGGCCTTTTTCATTTCACCGGTGCTTGGAATTAGCGAGCGGCGGCAAGGCCGACGATCAGGCCGCTGACGGCATTGATGAGCAGGAACTGGTTGTCAACGCGCACCCAGCGCTGGTCGCGGCGCGGTTCGGCCAGGCGGTAACGGCGATAATCGCGACGATCGACGAAATGACGACGCTCTGCTGGCGAGAGGCGCTGACCACGATCCCAACGGTGCTTCTTGACGATGACCTTTTTCGTGACATGACGCTCGACGGTGACGCCGCGGTGGCGATCATCGTGACGGCCCTGCGCCTGAGCCATCGGGGCCGCGAGAACGGTTGCGGCCAGAAGAATGGTGACGAACTTTTTCATGGAAGTTTCCTCTTATGTTTCAATGAGGAGAACTTACGAATAAACGAATGAACGGAAACTGAATTTAAAATTACAATTATGTAATGGTTGTTAAGGCTTAGAGGCAGGAGTTAATCTTTTGTTTTGAAGTTTCTTGACGCGGTGGGACCGCCCGGAATAACCGGGCGGTCTCTCCTCGGTCAGACGCGTTCGGCAGATTTTGCCCAGAGGTTGATATCAGCGTCCTTGGCGTAGCGGTCGATTTCAGCGAGTTCTTCGGTCGTGAAATCCGGTTTGTCCAGCGCTTTCACACAGTCTTCAACCTGCTCGACGCGGCTGGCGCCGATCAGCGCCGAGGTGATGCGACCGCCGCGCAGCACCCAGGCGATGGCCATCTGCGCCAGTGTCTGGCCGCGGCGTTCGGCGATGCCGTTCAGCGCACGGATGTTCTCGACATTACGTTCGTTGAGGAAAGCCGGGTTCAGCGACTTGCTCTGCGATGCGCGGCTGCCATCGGGCACGCCGCCGAGATATTTCGTCGTCAGCATGCCCTGCGCCAGCGGCGAGAAGACGATGGAGCCAATGCCTAGTTCCTCCAATGTATCAACGAGACCATCTTCTTCAATCCAGCGGTTGATCATCGAATAGCTCGGCTGGTGGATGATGCAGGGCGTGCCGAGGTCCTTCAGGATGGCAGCTGCCTCGCGGGTGCGCTTCGAATTGTAGGAAGAGATGCCGACATAAAGCGCCTTGCCCGAACGCACGATCTGATCGAGCGCACCACAGGTTTCCTCAAGCGGCGTGTTGGGATCGAAACGGTGAGAATAGAAGATATCGACGTAATCCAGCCCCATGCGTTTCAGGCTCTGGTCGCAGGAGGCGATAAGATATTTGCGGCTGCCCCATTCGCCGTAAGGGCCTGGCCACATGTTGTAACCCGCCTTGGAGGAGATGATCATCTCGTCACGATAACCCCGGAAATCCGTCCTCAGGATTTCGCCGAAGGCGGTCTCGGCGCTGCCGGGCGGCGGGCCATAATTGTTGGCGAGGTCGAAATGGGTAATGCCGAGATCGAAGGCACGATGGCAGATGGCCTGTTTCGTCTGATGCGGCGTATCGTTGCCGAAATTATGCCAGAGTCCCAGCGAGATCGCCGGCAGTTTCAGTCCGGTTTTGCCGCAATAATTGTATTTCATGGACGTGTAACGGTTTTCGGCCGGTTGCCAAACCATGGGTCTTCCTCCACTTGCTGATGATCGGCTGCCGAAGAACCCGGCAACCATTTGAACTGATGAGGGCAGGCCGCGACGCCTGTCTTCCCGAACAGGATGGTTATGCCTTTCTCCGCGTCGTTTCAATGCGGGGACTGGCAGCCATGAAGATCGAAGACACGGAAGTGCGGCTGTCCGCCGCCCGCTTTCGGGGTGAAGATGATACGCCGCGTTTCGCCGGCGGCGAGATCGAAAAGGTTGTCGGAATAACGCCCAGGCTGATCTGCCTCCAGCATGACGAAGAGCGCAAGCCCGCTTGCGGTGACATCTATTTCGAACTGCCCGTTTTTCAGTGAGCTGGCGGTGAATCTCAGACCGGCGGGCAGAAGTTCCAGCGCTTTATAGGTGTCGCGCACATGGTGGCCTTCCCCGGTCATGCCGTTCGAGGCGATGAAGCTCCAGGCAAGGATGGTGCCGTCAGGCAGGCTGCTCATGTCGATGTCGGTCAGCGTAGCGGCCTTGTCGGTCGTGCAGGTGCCGTTGGCGGATTTCAACGGCACTCGGTTGCCGTCCATGGTCAGGGCAACGATATTCATGTCGATCTCGACGTCTTCCGCCGTGTCGTTCACCATGGAGAAGTTTATTCGGCGTCCATCCTCCGCAGGGATAGCCGAAACCGTTACTGGCTGGAAGAAGCGGCGGGCGGCATAATGCAGCGCCTTCCAGCCGCCGCCATAATCGAGGCTTGACCACGAGGCGACCGGCCAGGTGTCGTTCAGCTGCCAGTATAGCGTTCCCATGCAATGCGGCTTCAGCGAGCGCCAGTAATCGACGGCCGTGCGGATAGCCAATGCCTGCTGGACCTGGCTCAGATAAACGAAATTCTCGAAGTCCTTTGGGAAGCGGAAGTAGCGGAACATCGTACCGGCGATCCGCTCGTTGCCGCCGGCATTTTTCTGGTGCAGTTCGATGACGGGGGAGGCGATGTTCATGTCCTTGTCTTCCGCATAGGTGCGGATGACCGGCATGGAGGTGTAGGACTGGAAACCGAATTCCGAGCAGAAACGCGGCTTCACCGAACGGTAATTGTCGAATGACTTGTTCTCGTGCCACACGGACCAGTAATGCATGTCGCCGGAACCATCCGCGTGCCAGGCATCGCCATAATCGAGATAACCGGAGGCGGGGCTTGATGGCCACCACAGGGCTTCGGGAGCGGCCTTTTTCAGGGCCTTTTCAATGGTGCGGTTCAGTCGGTCATAAGCCACAAGGTATCGGTCGCGATTGTTGCGGGACTCATCGAACCAGGTCAGTGCACCCACCAGCTCGTTATCGCCGCACCAGAGCGCGATGGAAGGATGCGAGGAGAGGCGTTTCACCTGATAATCAACCTCGTGTTCGACATTATCGAGAAAGTCCTCGCTGCAGGGATAAAGATTGCAGGCGAACATGAAGTCCTGCCACACCAGCAGGCCAAGATGGTCGCAGAGATCGTAGAACCAGTCTTCCTCATAAAATCCGCCGCCCCAGACCCGGATCATGTTCATGTTAGCCTCGACCGCGGAGCAGAGGAGGTCTTCGGTCTTTTCCCGGCTGGTGAGCGAATAGAGCGCATCTGCGGGAATCCAGTTGGCACCGCGGCAGAAGATTTCCCGGCCGTTGATGCGGAACGCGAAGCGGCTGCCAGCCTCATCCTTATCGGTCAGAAGCTCGATGGTCCTGAAGCCGATCTGCCGGGTCACAGTCTCATCGGGCAGCTCAACCATCAGCGTGTAGAGCGTCTGCTCGCCACTGCCGGCCGGCCACCAGAGCTCCGGATTTTCCACGAAGAAGACGTGACGCACCACGGTTTCGCCTGCGCCGACGCCGCAATCGAGCCTCAGCCTTTCATCGTTGAGAGACAGATAAACCGGCAGGCTTGCCGGTCCCTCGACAAAGAGGGTGACGGCGACATGCAGCTCGACGCCGCCGTCGATATGGCGCTGTGAGGTAACGACATGCTCGATCCGGGCCGTATCGAGCCGTTTCAGCAGGATTTTGCCGTAAAGCCCGAGTGGCGCGATCGCGATGTTCCAGTCCCAGCCGAAATGGCATTGCGGCTTGCGCAGCATATTGCCATTGGCGATGGGCGAATTCCCCGGGTGATAGGGTATATAAAACGGCTGGCGCGCCTGCCGCTCCGCCCCGGCGGTTATATTGGAGTGAAAATGGATGCGAATGGTGTTTTCACCGGGGCGCACTGCACGGGAAATGTCAGGGCGGTAGCGACGAAAGCAATTGTCCGCGCTGAGCACCGGAACGTCGTTCACGAAGACAATCGCGACGGTGTCGAGATAGTCGATGTCGAGATACCAGCTTGCGTCCGCCTCATCGAGGATGAACGTTCGCTCAAGAACCCAGTCCTGTTGGGCCACCCATTGCACAGCCTTTTCATTGGCTCCGTGGTAGGGTTCTGGAATGATGCCCGCATCTTTGAGTGCCGTATGGATATCCCCAGGGACGGTAAGCTCGGTCGTATGATCTCTGTCCACTGATGTCAGGCGCCAGAGCCCTGCCAGATCGATGACGGTTTCGGGCGTGGAGGAAGAAATCATGACGGGACCCTGCATTTATGAATTCAAATAAGGAAGCCGGCATTGTGATGCAGGCTTGTGTCAGAATCTGGGGAGGATGGACGCCGCAAGTGGCTAAACGCCCGCTTGCTCGGTCTCATGATACCCTCCCTTCGGCAACGTTACCGTAAAACCTCCATTCCGTCATGTCTTTCAGGTACAACATATGTCAGGAAAAATTTCTGGAACGACGCATCAACTGCGGCCGGATGGATCGTTCTAAATGTTATTTTATTTTTCTATTTTATATCAATAAGTTATTATTATTTTTAAATGTTTATGATTAAATCATATATTGGCTACGCAGCCATCACGGGCGGGCGAGAGAAAAGCGCAGTAAGAACCGGACATTTTTTCGAGCTACATCGTTATAGCCCAAACAGGGGCTCCCGCGCGGAAAGCGGATCCCGGTTGAGGACCTTTGCCTTTGCAACGACGTAAAAGCTATCTATGATCACCGTTCGGTCAAGCATGGCGAAATGACATGAACGATACTGGTAAATCCGGCGGGAGCGAAGCGCCCGTGACGACGGGCGAGCGCCCGACCCTGAAGACCATCGCTTACATGACGGGCCTCGGCATCACCACCGTTTCGCGCGCGCTCAAGGATGCGCCTGATATCGGCGCGGAGACCAAGGAGCGCGTGCGGCTGATTGCCCGCCAGATCGGCTATCAGCCAAACCGCGCCGGCGTGCGCCTTCGCACCGG
This sequence comes from Agrobacterium sp. CMT1, assembly GCF_037203725.1. Lineage (NCBI taxonomy): Bacteria > Pseudomonadati > Pseudomonadota > Alphaproteobacteria > Hyphomicrobiales > Rhizobiaceae > Agrobacterium > Agrobacterium sp. CMT1. The sequence continues at coordinate 244,156 of NZ_JBBCAR010000016.1, read as the reverse complement.
CAAGACCAATGTGATTGCCCTCGTTCTCAGCGTCGATGAAGAGCTGATGGGTTTTACCAGCCAGATGGTGTTCGGCATCACCGAGGTTCTGTCCTCGACCCAATATCATCTGGTCGTAACGCCCCATATCCACGCCAAGGATTCCATGGTGCCGATCCGCTACATTCTCGAAACGGGATCGGCGGATGGCGTCATCATTTCTAAGATCGAACCCAACGACCCGCGAGTCCGTTTTATGACGGAGCGCAAGATGCCCTTCGTCACCCATGGACGTTCGGACATGGGCATCGACCATGCCTTTCATGATTTTGACAATGAGGCCTATGCCTACGAAGCGGTCGAGCGATTGGCTCAATGCGGACGCAGGAAGATCGCCGTCATCGTGCCGCCGTCACGTTTTTCGTTTCACGACCACGCTCGCAAGGGGTTTAATCGGGCAATCAGGGATTTCGGCCTTACCGAATTTCCGTTGGACACCGTTACAATCGAAACGCCGCTGGAAAAAATCCGCGATTTCGGTCAGAGGCTCATGCAGTCCGACGATCGTCCCGATGGCATCGTTTCGATCAGTGGCAGCAGCACCATAGCGCTGGTGGCCGGGTTCGAGGCCGCGGGCGTGAAAATCGGAAAGGACATCGACATCGTCTCGAAACAGTCCGCCGAATTCCTGAACTGGATCAAGCCGCAGATCCATACCGTCAATGAAGATATCAAACTGGCGGGCAGGGAGCTTGCGAAAGCCCTTTTGGCCCGCATCAACGGCGCGCCCGCGGAAACTCTGCAGAGTATCAGCCGCCCGGTCTGGTCCTCCATGGCGCCGAAGCCTTAAGGCACACGCAAGACCGAGCCGGCATGGCGCATTGGCCATGCCGGGCTTGATAAGTGCCCATCAGGACAAACAATTCTCCAGCGACCCGGCGATACCGCGCATCAGCTTGAAGTAAAGCTCCGGGCCTGGCTCCAGCGTTGCCGCTTCCGGATCAAGCGTAGCCGATTTCGCTGCCGTGCCTTCGGTGATGACCGAGACCAGCTTAGGCTCGAATTGCGGTTCGGCAAAAACGCAGGTCGCGCCGAGCTGGCGAACCTTTTCTTGCATCTGTTTGACGCGATCCGCGCCCGGCAGGGTTTCGGGGCTGACGGTGATCGACCCCGCCGTCTTCACGCCATAGCGATGTTCGAAATATTGGTAGGCGTCGTGGAAGACAATGAACGGCTTGTCCTTCACCGGCTGAACCGTTTTGGCCAGTTCGGCGTCAAGTGTATCGAGATCATCGATCAGCTTCTTTGTGTTGGACTGATAGATCGCGGCATTGCCGGGATCAGCCGCGATCAGCGCGGTTTCGATTGCCTGGGCCATGGCCTTGGCATTGGCGGGGTCAAGCCAGAGATGTGTGTCATAGGTGCCATGCTCATGGTCATCGTGGCTCTCACCGTCGTGACCGGCGTGACCGCCTCCGTCATGCTCGTGACCATGCTCGTGCGCGTCCGGCTTTTCGGCATGACCGTCATTCGCCTCATGGCCTTCTTCGCCATGATCATGCGCTTCAAAGGGCCCCCCTTCACGGAAGGGCAGCTTTTCCAGCCCCTTGGCATCTTCCAGTTCCACAACAGTCGCCTTGGCGGCCAGCGCTTCCAGCGGCTTCTCCAGAAATGCTTCCAGTCCGGGACCCACCCAGAAAACCACATCCGCCGTTTCGAGCTTGCGTGCATTCGACGGACGGAGATTATAGGTATGCGGCGAGGCCGCGCCATCGACGATGAGCTGCGGTTCCCCGACACCTTGCATGATGGCCGCAACGAGGGAGTGGACGGGCTTGATCGACACCACGACCTCGGGTGCAGCGGTGGCGCCCGAAGCGGCGACCGCGATTGCCATGGACGCCGCGAGCGGGATCAGGATCGATTTCATGAAATGCACTCCACTTGAAGAACGTTAGTTATGTTATTACATTTATTGCGTAACTCTATAACGTATGCGATAGCGGTAAGCAACATCGCCAAACGGACAATCCCATGCTTCATTCCGCCCATCCGGGTAACGAGATACTGGTCTCCCTCGCCAATGCCGGCGTCCAGCGCAACGGCCGCTGGCTGGTGCGCGGCGTGGAATTTTCCGTCAGCAAGGGCGAGATCGTCACACTGATCGGGCCGAACGGATCAGGCAAGTCCACGAGCGCGAAAATGGCGATTGGTGTCGTCAAACCAACCGAGGGGGTGGTTACCCGCAAGGCTGGTCTGAAAGTGGGTTATGTGCCGCAGAAGCTTTCGGTCGACTGGACAATGCCGCTTTCGGTGCGCCGACTGATGACACTGACAGGACCGCTCGCCGCCCGCGAAATCGACGCCGCGCTGAATGCGACCGGTATCGCGCATCTTGCCAATGCCGAGGTGCAGCATCTGTCCGGTGGCGAGTTCCAACGCGCGCTTCTTGCCCGCGCCATTGCCCGCAAGCCAGACCTTCTGGTTCTTGACGAACCCGTGCAGGGGGTGGACTTCTCCGGCGAGATCGCGCTTTATGATCTGATAAAAAATATCAGGAATTCAAATAATTGCGGAATTCTGTTAATCTCGCATGATCTGCATGTAGTGATGGCGGAAACCGATACGGTGATATGCCTCAACGGCCATGTCTGCTGCCGCGGCACACCGCAGGCGGTGAGCCAGAGTCCGGAATATATGCGCCTGTTCGGCGGCGCGGCGGCGAAGGGGCTGGCGGTCTACAGTCACCATCATGATCACACCCATTTGCCGGACGGCCGGGTGCAACATGCGGATGGTACGGTGACGGACCATTGCCACCCCGAGGATGGTCACCATCACGGACATGATCTTCATCATGACCACGGGCATGACCATCATGACCACGGCCACCGCCACGATGATCATGGAGAATGCGGCTGCGGCCATGAACATGACGACGACGCCAACCTGAACCAGCGGCAGGGAGAACGCCATGTTTGACGATTTCTTCGTCCGCGCCATGGTCGCCGGCATTGGGGTTGCATTGACAGCCGGTCCGCTTGGCTGCTTTGTCGTCTGGCGGCGCATGGCCTATTTTGGCGATACCATGGCCCATTCGGCGCTTTTGGGTGTTGCCCTGTCTCTTCTGCTGCGGCTGAACCTCATTGTCAGCGTGTTTCTGGTCGCGTCGGCCGTGTCGCTCCTCTTGATTTTCCTGCAACGGCGGCAGGCGCTTTCCGCCGATGCGCTGCTGGGCATCCTGTCCCACTCCGCATTGGCGATCGGCCTTGTCATCGTTGCCTTCATGAGCTGGGTCCGCATCGATCTCGTCTCGTTCCTGTTCGGCGACATTCTCGCCGTCACCCGCAGCGATATTGCACTGATCTGGGGCGGCGGACTGGTTGTCATCGTCTCCATGGTGTTCCTGTGGCGATCGCTGCTTGCCTCCACCGTCAATACGGAGCTGGCGGAAGCCGAGGGGCTGAAACCGGAACGGGCGAAATTGATCTTCACGTTGCTGATGGCGCTGGTGATCGCCATCGCGATGAAGGTGGTCGGTATCATGCTCATCACATCGCTGCTCATCATACCGGCTGCGACCGCCAGACGTTTCTCCGCTACACCGGAGGTAATGGCGGTGGTGGCTTCGCTGATCGGTGCGGTTGCCGTTGTTGGCGGCCTCTTCGGATCGCTCACCTATGATACACCGTCCGGTCCATCCATCGTGGTTGCCGCGGTGATCCTCTTCGTTATAAGCCTGTTGCCGGCGCCGGGTTTGTCCCGCTCCGCGGATGAAGGAGGCAAGTCATGAATGCGCAGACCCAGCAGAACCTCACCAAGAACCAGTCGCTGGTCATGAACGCCCTTTCAAACGCGCATCAGCCGCTCAGCGCCTATATGATCCTCGACAAGTTGCGCGATGATGGTTTCCGCGCGCCGCTGCAGGTCTATCGGGCGCTGGAAAAACTGGTGGAATATGGCCTTGTGCACCGGCTGGAGAGCCTTAACGCCTTCGTCGCCTGCACCCATACCCAGGCGGAGTGCTGCTCCAGTCACCATGGCACCGTCGCCTTCGCCATCTGCGAGTCCTGCGGGCAGGTCACGGAATTCCACGATCACGAGATCGATCACCGGCTGGAGCGCTGGGTGAAGGACAGCAAGTTCAAAGCGGAAAAGACCACCATCGAAATCCGCGGTCTTTGCGCCGCCTGCTCGGCCTGACGGACGATGGATGGAATGGGTATTGTTGCCCGCTCCCGATCACCTTTCGATGATCGCCAGATCCTTCGAGAAACGCTTCCAGTTTTCGACGTATTTTTCCGCTGAGCGGCGAATCCCCGCCACGGCGTCGTCATCAAGCGTGCGGATAGCGCGCGCGGGCGAGCCGACGATCAGGGAATTATCCGGAAATTCCTTCCCCTCCGTCACCAGAGCATTGGCGCCGACAAGGCAGTTTCGGCCGATCTTTGCGCCGTTCAGGATCGTCGCGCCCATGCCGATCAACGAATTATCGCCGATGGTACAGCCATGCACGATAGCGTGGTGGCCAATGGTGCACATTTCGCCGATCGTTGCGGCAAAGCCGGGATCGCTGTGAACCATCACACCTTCCTGAATATTGGTGCCGCGCCCGACGATGATTGGCTCATTGTCTCCACGCAGCGTTGCACCGAACCAGATGCCGACGTCTTCGCCGAGCGTGACTGAGCCAATGACATTGGCGTCGGGAGCGATCCAGTAGCGATCCGCTGCAGGCGTTTGCGGCACACGGTCGGCAAGGCGGTAAAGCGGCATGTCGATGTCCTCCCTTATGTTCGTGCGTCAGACGACCGTCACCGACAGTGTGCCGACACCCTCGACGCCGCATTCTATGCGGTCACCGCGAACGATTGGACCAACGCCAGCCGGCGTGCCGGTCATGATGATGTCGCCAGCGGCAAGGGTGAACAGCTTGGAGAGCTCGGCAATCACTTCCGGCACCTTCCAGATCATCTGGGCGAGATCGCCCGTCTGCTTGCGTTCGCCATTGACGTCGAGCCAGATCGCGCCGGTTGCGGGATGCCCCATCCTGTCCGCTGGGACGATGGGGGACACCGGCGCGGAATATTCGAAGGCCTTCGCTCCCTCCCATGAACGTCCCATCTTCTTCAGCCCGTCCTGCAGGTCGCGGCGCGTCATGTCGATACCAACGGCGTAACCCCAGACATGGTTCAGCGCTTCCGACGCCGGAATATCCGCTCCGCCGCTTTTCAGCACCACGACGCACTCAACTTCGTAATGCACATTCGATGAAAGCGACGGATAGGGAAAATCCTGTCCTGCGGGCAGCAGGTTGTCCGGGTTCTTCTGAAAATAGAAGGGCGGCTCGCGCGAGGGGTCGTGGCCCATCTCAATGGCGTGATCGGCATAATTGCGGCCGACACAATAGACCCGCCGTACAGGGAACAGATCGCTCGTGCCTTCGACGGGCAGGAGAACGGGCTTCGGGGCGGGGATGACGGTGGCGGCCATGTGGATTTCCTGTCGTCTTTTAGGGTGCAATTCTTGTCCCGCGATTCCGGCGCGATTTCCAGTTCAAAATTGCCTCGCCTGCAAAACTGGCTTTTTACGGTCCTTTGCTGTAGAAGCCGGCGCAAAGAGGTTAATCCATGTACAGACAAGCGCTTGCAAGCGGCGAAAAAATCTTCGCCGTGGCCCCCATGATCGACTGGACCGATACGAGGTGCAGGTTTCTGCACCGGCAATTGTCGAAGCGTGCGCTGCTTTACACCGAAATGATCGTTGCCGACGCCATCATCCATGGCCAGCGTGACAGGCTGCTCGGTTATCACCCTCAGGAACACCCCGTCGCGTTGCAGCTCGGCGGGTCTGATCCGGCCAAGCTTGCCGAAGCGGTGCGGATCGCCGGGGACTACGGTTATGATGAAATCAATCTGAATGTTGGCTGTCCCTCGGATCGGGTGCAATCCGGCACCTTCGGCGCTTGCCTGATGCGCGAGCCTGATGTGGTGGCGCAATGTGTGGCCGCAATGAAGGCTGCCGCCAGTGTGCCGGTTACCGTGAAATGCCGGATCGGGGTGGATGAGCAGGAGCCGGAAGCGGTTCTGCCTGATTTTCTGAAGAGGGTTGTTGCGGCGGGCGCGGACGCGGTCTGGGTTCACGCGCGCAAAGCCTGGCTGCAGGGGCTTTCGCCAAAGGAAAACCGCGAAGTGCCGCCGCTCGATTATGACCTCGTCTATCGCATGAAGCGGGAAAATCCTGACGTCTTTATCGGCATCAACGGCGGCATCGCCGATCTCGATCAGGCGAGCGGACATCTCCAGCATATGGATGGCGTGATGCTCGGCCGGGCCGCCTATCACAACACCTCCATCCTTGCCGACGTCGACCATCGCATCTATGGCGAGGAGGCCCGCCACCCGGACTGGATGGCGCTGCGTGACGCGATGATGGCCTATGCCGCCGATTATATCGCCGCGGGCGGACGTCTCAACCACGTCACCCGCCATATGGTCGGACTGTTTCAGGGCATGCCCGGCGCGCGCCGTTTCCGGCAAATCCTCTCCAGCGATGCCACGAGGCCCGGGGCAGGGCCGGAGGTCATCGAGGCCGCTTTCGCCAGCATCGATGTCAGCACCACGAAAGACATGGCGGGCTGAAAGCGCTCAGACCGCCTTTTGCAGTTCCTGCGCACCATTAGGCGCGTTGACCTTGCCGCCGGTAATGAAGAAAGCGAAAACGTCGCGTGGGGTCTTCTCAACCTTCCGATCCGGCGCGATCAGCGGCAGATCGTCCGGCACACCGCCACTGGCATAGGTCTTTACCCGCTCAGCCCAGTGCGTGATCTCTTTTTTCGGATAGCAGGTCTCGATGTCGTCCTCGCCCTTCTGCAGGCGGCAATAAACGAAATCGGCCGTTACGTCAGGCAGCATCGGATAATCGTGATGGTCAGCGCAGACGACGGCGACCTTGTGCCTGGCAAGAAGTTCGATGAATTCCGGAACCTGGAATGTCGGGTTGCGCACCTCCACGACATGGCGAAGAGTGAGCCCGTCCTGCTTTTCGGGCAGCAGCGCCAGAAATGCACCGAAATCCTCCGCATCGAATTTTTTCGTGGGCGCAAACTGCCAGAGGATGGGACCGAGATGGGACCCGAGTTCCGTCAACCCCTGCGTCAGGAACTTCGTGATCGACTCACCTGCCTCGGCCAGAACCCTGCGGTTGGTGACAAAGCGGCTTGCCTTTAGCGAAAACACGAAATCCTCGGGCACTTCGGATGCCCATTTCGCAAAGGTCTCCGGTTTCTGGCTGCTGTAATAGGTGCCGTTCACCTCGATTGCCGTGAGCTGCCGGCTGGCGTGTTCCAGCTGGCGTTTTTTCGGCAGTTTTTCGGGATAAAAAGTGCCTTCCCAGGGCCCGAAGGTCCAGCCGCCGATACCGGTGCGGATCGTGCCTGATGTCGACATATCTAGTTCCTCCTCCGGCCTTCGGCCTTTCGAACCTTTGCGACGAAAGCTGCGGCTTACTCCGCAGCCTCCCGTTTTCCGGCCGGCCGGCGCTCCAGAAGCTCCTTCAGGAAGTGGCCGGTATAGGAACGCTCCACCTTGACGATGTCTTCCGGCGTGCCCGTGGCCACCACTTCGCCGCCGCCCGTGCCGCCTTCAGGCCCGATATCGATGATCCAGTCCGCCGTCTTGATGACTTCGAGATTATGCTCGATCACCACCACGGAATTGCCCTGTTCCACCAGCGCATGCAGCATTTCGAGCAGCTTGTTGACGTCGTGGAAATGCAGGCCCGTCGTCGGCTCGTCGAGAATATAGAGCGTGCGGCCCGTCGAGCGCTTCGACAGTTCCTTGGCGAGCTTGACGCGCTGCGCCTCGCCGCCTGAAAGCGTATTGGCCTGCTGTCCGACCTTGATGTAACCGAGGCCGACATCGAAGAGCGATTGCAGCTTGTCGCGCACGGCGGGAACGGCGGCGAAAAATTCGACGCCCTCCTCAACCGTCATATCCAGCACGTCGGCGATGGATTTGCCCTTGAAGGTGACGTCCAGCGTCTCGCGGTTATAACGCTTGCCGTGGCAGACGTCGCAGGTGACGTAGACGTCAGGCAGGAAGTGCATCTCGATCTTGATCACCCCGTCGCCCTGACAGGCCTCGCAGCGGCCACCCTTGACGTTGAAGGAGAAACGGCCGGGCGCGTAACCACGAGCCTTGGCTTCCGGCAGGCCGGCGAACCAGTCACGGATCGGCGTAAAGGCGCCGGTATAGGTGGCCGGGTTGGAGCGCGGCGTGCGTCCGATCGGCGACTGGTCGATATCGATCACCTTGTCGATGAATTCGAAACCATCGATGCGGTCGTGTTCGGCCGGGATTTCACGCGCGCCCATGACCCTGCGCGCCGCCGATTTATAGAGCGTCTCGATCAGGAAGGTGGATTTGCCGCCACCCGAAACCCCGGTTACGGCCGTGAAAACACCGAGCGGCACAGCGGCCGTGACATTCTTCAGGTTGTTGCCGCGTGCGCCGAAAACCTTGATCTCGCGGCCCTTCTTCGGTTTGCGGCGCTCAGCCGGCACGGCAACGCCGAGTTCACCGGAGAGATATTTGCCGGTCAGCGATTTCGGATTGGCCATCACTTCCTGCGGGGATCCTTCGGCAATCACCTGGCCGCCGTGAATACCGGCCGCCGGGCCGATATCGACCACATAATCCGCCGTCAGAATGGCGTCCTCATCATGTTCGACCACGATGACGGTGTTGCCGATATCGCGCAGATGTTTGAGCGTATCCAGCAGGCGCGCATTGTCGCGCTGGTGCAGGCCGATTGAGGGCTCATCGAGAACGTAGAGAACGCCGGTGAGGCCAGAGCCGATCTGCGAGGCCAGACGGATACGCTGGCTCTCCCCGCCCGACAGCGTGCCCGAATTGCGCGACAGGCTGAGATAATCCAGCCCCACATCGTTGAGGAATCGCAGGCGTTCGCGGATTTCCTTGAGAATACGGACGGCAATTTCATTCTGCTTCGCGTTCAGGCTTTCCGGCAGCACCTCGAACCAGTCGCGCGCCGTCCGGATCGACATTTCGGTGACTTCACCGATATGCAGCTTGTTGATCTTGACCGCTAGCGCCTCCGGCTTCAGGCGGTAACCGGCGCAGGCCGGGCAGGGGGCTGCCGACATGTAGCGCTCGATTTCCTCGCGCGCCCAGGCGCTGTCTGTCTCTTTCCAGCGCCGCTCCAGATTGGGCACGATGCCTTCGAAGTTCTTGACTGTCTTGTAGGAGCGGGCGCCGTCCTGGTAATTGAACTCGATCTTGTCGTCAGTGCCCTGAAGAATGGCGTGCTGCGCCTCCTTCGAAAGATCGGACCACTTGCTCGAGAGCTTGAATCCGAAGGCCTTGCCCAGTGCCTCAAGCGTCTGGTTGTAATAGGGCGACGATGATTTTGCCCAGGGAGCAATGGCCCCGTCCCGCAGGGTGCGGGCTGGCTCCGGTACGATCAGGTTCTCATCCACCTTCTGCTGCGAGCCAAGGCCATCGCAGCTGGGGCAGGCGCCGAAGGGGTTGTTGAAGGAGAAGAGACGCGGTTCAATTTCCGGAATGGTGAAACCGGAAACGGGGCAGGCGAATTTTTCCGAAAACAGCACCCGCTCATGGGTCTCGTTGAGAGACTTGTTGGCGGAACCACCGGCGGCTGTCTCTTCGGGCGGCAGGGGCCTGTCGGCAAATTCTGCAATTGCCAGCCCGTCGGCAAGCTTGAGGCAGGTCTCGAGACTGTCGGCAAGACGCGCGGCCATATCCGGGCGCACGACGGCGCGGTCAACCACCACGTCAATGTCGTGTTTGTACTTCTTGTCGAGAGCAGGAACGTCGGCGATCTCGTAGAACTGGCCGTCCACTTTTACACGCTGGAAGCCCTTCTTCATCAGCTCGGCAAGTTCTTTCTTGTACTCGCCTTTGCGGCCGCGCACGATCGGCGCGAGGATGTAAAGACGCGTGCCTTCCTCGAAAGCGAGGATGCGGTCGACCATCTGGCTGACCGTCTGGCTTTCAATCGGCAGGCCCGTGGCCGGCGAATAGGGGACACCGACACGCGCGAAGAGCAGGCGCATATAGTCGTAGATCTCGGTGACCGTGCCGACCGTGGAGCGCGGGTTGCGCGAGGTGGTCTTCTGTTCGATGGAGATTGCCGGCGACAGGCCCTCGATCTGGTCGACATCCGGCTTCTGCATCATTTCCAGGAACTGGCGCGCATAGGCCGAGAGGCTTTCGACATAACGGCGTTGGCCTTCGGCGTAGATCGTATCGAAGGCGAGCGACGACTTGCCTGAACCGGAAAGCCCGGTCATGACGATCAGCTTGTTACGTGGCAGATCGAGATCGATACCCTTGAGATTGTGTTCACGGGCACCACGGATGGAAATCGTCTTCAGTTCACTCATGACAAGGCTCGGACAAAAATAACAGGCTGGATGGCGGCGCGTCCTTATGTAGTGACGCAGCCGGACGTGTCGAGGTCTATTCCCTATCGGTCGCAGCTTTTCACGATGCTTGACTCGAAATCTGCAATTCAATAGAACAAAAAAGGAACGAATTGCAAGCGCGAATGTCTGCCCCCACAGCTTAAGATTATTCTTTGTGGATAGTTCCATGCTTGCGGTGCCCTTTGCGGGCGGCGGCAGCTATTGTGTGCCGAATTTTTTGAAATGCAATTGCCGGTCATGATGGCCGGCGGACAGGATGACGAGATGGCTGGTAGCGTAAACAAGGTAATTCTGATCGGAAACGTGGGCGCTGATCCCGAAATCCGCCGGACGCAGGATGGCCGACCCATTGCCAACCTGCGCATCGCCACCTCGGAGACCTGGCGGGACCGCAACAGCGGCGAGCGCAAGGAGAAGACCGAGTGGCACACGGTCGTCGTCTTTAACGAAGGCCTGTGCAAGGTCGTCGAGCAATATGTGAAGAAGGGCGCCAAGCTCTATATCGAAGGCCAGTTGCAGACCCGCAAATGGCAGGACCAGACCGGTAACGACCGTTACTCCACCGAAATCGTGCTGCAGGGCTTCAACTCCACGCTGACCATGCTCGATGGTCGCGGTGAGGGCGGCGGCCGTAGCGGCGGCGGCGACTTCGGCGGCGGTAATGATTATGGCAGTGGCGGCGGCTCCAGCTATGGCGGCGGTTACGACCAGCAGTCCTCCTCGCGCGGCGGTTCTTCCCGTGGTGGCAACCAGCCTTCGGGCGGATTCTCCAACGACATGGATGACGATATCCCGTTCTGATCGGACCGGGGACGAAGAAACGTGTGACAGGAGGTGAGCTTGACTGACGAAACCCTGCAGCCAAAACAGCCCGCCACCTGGCGCATCATCCTCGCTTTTTTTCTCGACTTCTGGACGGCGTTTTTCGCCGCCGGATTTCTGGTCGCGACGGTAGCGGGAGGGCGAACGCCCGAAGGTTTTGCCCTCAACGGTGCGCCCGCCTTTATCGCCTTCGTGCTGATCATTGCCTATTTTGTGGTGCTCGGGCGGTTCTTCGGTGGCACACTGTGGCAGCGCCTTTTAAAGGCGAGACGCTGACATCGGGCCTTGCCGTTTTTTTAAGAGAAGAACACTTCGACGCCCGGGGCAATTTATGCCGCGACTTTGTCGGCCAGCATCGCCACCATGACATCGGATTGCGACACGATGCCGACCATCTTACCCCTAGCGTCGATGACAGGCAGATAATGCAATCCTTCCTCCGCAAAGCGGATGATTGCTTCCTCGATTGGGGTTTCCGGCCGCACGGTTTTAACTGGCGATGTCATGATGTCCTTGACCGTATCGTTGGGGGCACTTGCGCCTGACAGGATGAGGCGAAGACGCTGCAGGAAACCGATCGAGGGACGACCGTTTCTCCAGCTCGCCTTTTCCAGAAAGTCTGTCTGGGTGACGATGCCGACGATTTCGGCGCTGTCATTGGTGACGGGCAACGCCTTGAAATGATGGCTTTGCATCAGGGCATGCGCGTGGCGCAGGCTGTCATCAGGGGCGACGCCGACCACATCCCGGGACATGACACTTTCGCAATCGAGATGCAGCGCGCGACGCCGGTAGGAGCGCAACTCTGTCTTCCGCAGGATGGTTTCCAGCGCGTCGCGGTCGATATCGATGAACTCGTCATATTCCTTCAGCACGTCGTCGAGATCGGTGGAGGAAAAGCCGATTTTCTGAATGGGTGTCGGATCGGCTGTCCCGTGCGCGGCCTTGCCAAGCTTCAGACCGTGTGGATAGGCGCGGCCAGTGGCATTGTTGTAAGCGAAGGCCAGGGCAAGAAGGATCAGCGAATTTCCGGCGACCGGCCATAGCAGGAAACCATAGCCGAGGCCATGTATGGCAGGGCCGCCCAGAACGGCCGTCAGCGCCACCGCACCGCTCGGCGGATGCAGGCAGCGCAGCGCCATCATGGCGGCGATGGCCAGGCTGATGGCGAGCGCGCTTGCGAGAAACGGATCCGGAACCAGCAGCGCCACCGTCACCCCGATAAAAGCCGAGACGAAATTCCCGCACAGGATCGACCAGGGCTGCGCCAGCGGGCTGGAGGGTACGGCGAACAACAGGACGGCCGAAGCCCCCATTGGCGCGATCATGGCGGGCAGCGTGGGATCGAAACGAAGAGCGAAACTGGCGAGAATGCCAGTCAGCAGTATGCCGACGAAGGCGCCTGTGGCGGAGCGGAGCCTTTCCCTGTTGCTGACGGGTGCGGCATCGGGAATGATGCGGCGCAGCGTGGAACGCATGGAGATAACTTTCGAATCCGAAATGACACGCGTCTTTTAGCCGAAGCGCCAGCTGAATTTAAGGGAGGATTTTCCGGCATTTCAGCGGTGGCAGGAATTTATTGCGTTGGTGTCGCGCAGGGACGGCTCAGAAAGCGAATGCGGATTTGATCCCGTCGACCACGAATTGCACCGACAGTGCAGCCAGCAGCACGCCGAGAAGCCGGGTAAGGATGGCGCGGCCGGTATTGCCGAGAAAGCGGTCCATCCGTTCCGAGACGATCAAGGCCGCGTAAACGAGAGCCATCGCGAAAGCGAGGATAAGGATGAGCACCACCATCTCGACCGTGGTCTTCATTGAGCCGGCAAGCAGAACGGTGGCGGAAATAGCACCCGGCCCGGCAATCAACGGCAGGGCCAGCGGGAAGACCGCGAGATTGTGGAGATGGTCCTTGGTAATGGCGATTTCCGAGGTCTTTTCCTTGCGCTCCTGGCGCTTTTCGAAAATCATTTCAAAGGCGATCCAGAACAGGAGAAGGCCGCCGGCGATGCGGAAGGCGCCCAGCGAAATTCCGAGCAGATTGAGGATTGCGAGGCCGAAGAGGGCAAAGACGGCAAGGATACCGAAAGCGATGATGGAGCCGCGCAACGCCACCTGGCTGCGCTGGTCACGGGTCATTCCGGCAGTCAGCGCCAGAAAGACGGGCGCAAGCCCAGGCGGATCGAGTGTGACCAGAAGTGTGGTAAGCGCATTGATGAGCGTTTCGCTGCTGGCCATTCTTTCCCCGTTGGTTTTGTTTTTAGGCCGGAGCCTACGCAAGTCGCGGGCACTTTGAAAGAGAGCGCCACGCATTTGGGCGGCTAAATCGTGAAAAGCGGCGTTCGTCTTGCAAATGACGCAAAAGCCTGTTCAAAACTCGCCGGGAAATTGGCTTAACGTGGCTGTTTCCGCTATAAAAATCCATCCGATTCTTAACAGAGAATGTGATCCGTTTTGACTGACCAGAGCCCCCCCGGCGGCGGAAAGCTTCCGCCAGGCATTGAACCGATTTCCATCATGGAGGAAATGCAGCGGTCGTATCTCGATTACGCCATGAGCGTTATCGTGTCCCGCGCGCTTCCCGATGTGCGAGACGGCCTGAAGCCGGTTCATCGCCGTATTCTGTACGGCATGTCCGAACTCGGCATCGACTGGAACAAGAAATACGTCAAATGCGCCCGCGTCACCGGGGACGTGATGGGTAAATTCCATCCGCACGGCAACTCGGCAATCTATGACGCGCTGGCGCGTATGGCGCAGGACTGGTCGCTCCGCCTGCCGCTGATCGACGGCCAGGGCAACTTCGGCTCCATCGACGGTGATCCGCCGGCCGCTGAACGTTATACTGAATGCCGTCTGGATAAGGCCGCGCATTCGCTGCTTGACGATCTCGACAAGGAAACGGTCGATTTCCGTGACAACTATGACGGCACCTTGCAGGAGCCGGTCGTCATTCCGGCCAAGTTCCCGAACCTGCTGGTCAACGGGGCAGGCGGCATCGCGGTCGGCATGGCCACGAACATCCCGCCGCATAACCTGTCAGAGGTTATCGATGGCTGTATCGCCCTGATCGACAATCCGGCGATCGAGCTGCCGGAACTGATGCAGATCATTCCGGGCCCTGATTTCCCGACCGGTGCGCTGATCATGGGCCGTTCCGGCATCCGCTCGGCTTACGAAACGGGCCGCGGATCGGTCATCATGCGTGGCCGCGCGACGATCGAGCCGATGCGTGGAGACCGCGAGCAGATCATCATCACCGAAGTTCCCTACCAGGTGAACAAGGCGTCGATGATCGAAAAAATGGCTGAACTGGTCAAGGAAAAGCGCATCGAGGGCATTTCCGACCTGCGCGACGAATCGGACCGCCAGGGTTACCGCGTCGTCATCGAATTGAAGCGCGACGCCAATGCAGACGTCATCCTGAACCAGCTTTACCGCTACACACCGCTGCAGACCTCGTTTGGCTGCAACATGGTGGCGCTGAACGGTGGCAAGCCCGAGCAGATGACGCTGCTTGACATGTTGCGTGCTTTCGTGTCCTTCCGCGAAGATGTCGTCAGCCGTCGCACGAAATATCTGCTGCGCAAGGCGCGCGAGCGGGCGCATGTGTTGGTCGGTCTGGCGATTTCCGTCGCCAATATCGATGAGGTCATCCGCGTCATTCGGCATGCTCCCGATCCGGCTTCGGCCCGAGAAGAACTGATGACGCGTCGCTGGCCTGCACAGGATGTGGAAAGCCTGATCCGCCTCATCGATGATCCGCGCCACCGCATCAACGAAGACGGGACTTACAACCTTTCCGAGGAACAGGCCCGCGCCATTCTCGAATTGCGTCTTGCGCGCCTTACGGCGCTCGGCCGCGATGAAATTGGCGACGAGCTGAACAAGATCGGCGCTGAGATCAGCGAGTATCTGGAAATCCTGTCATCGCGCCTGCGCATCATGCAGATCGTCAAGGACGAGCTTTCCGCCGTCCGCGACGAATTCGGCACGCCACGCCGATCCGAGATCGTCGAGGGCGGCCCCGATATGGACGATGAAGACCTCATCGCCCGCGAAGACATGGTCGTGACCGTTTCGCATCTCGGTTACATCAAGCGCGTGCCGCTGACGACGTATCGTGCACAGCGTCGCGGCGGCAAGGGTCGCTCCGGCATGGCAACGCGCGATGAAGATTTCGTCAACCGTCTGTTCGTTGCCAACACCCATACGCCGGTCCTGTTCTTCTCCTCGCGTGGCATCGTCTACAAGGAAAAGGTCTGGCGTCTGCCGATCGGCACGCCGCAGTCCAAGGGCAAGGCCCTTATCAACATGTTGCCGCTGGAACCAGGCGAGCGCATCACCACCATCATGCCGTTGCCCGAGGACGAAACGACCTGGGAAACGCTTGACGTGATGTTCTCGACGACGCGCGGCACGGTTCGCCGCAACAAGCTCGGCGATTTCGTACAGGTCAACCGCAACGGCAAGATCGCCATGAAGCTGGACGAGGAGGGCGATGAAATCCTCTCCGTCGAAACCTGTACGGACCGCGACGATGTGCTGCTGACGACCGCGCTCGGCCAGTGCATCCGCTTCCCCGTGGACGATGTACGCGTCTTTGCCGGCCGCAATTCCGTCGGCGTGCGCGGCATCAACCTGGCCGAAGGCGACCGCATCATCTCCATGACCATTGTGGGCCATGTGGAAGCGGAGCCGTGGGAGCGTGCGGCTTACCTCAAGCGCTCGGCTGCCGAACGGCGTGCCGCAGGCGTGGATGAGGACGATATCGCGCTCGTCGGTGAGGAAGTAACGGAAGAGGGCGAACTCAGTGAGGAGCGCTACCAGGAACTGAAGGCGCGCGAAGAATTCGTGCTGACGGTTTCCGTGAAGGGCTTCGGCAAGCGTTCCTCGTCTTACGATTTCCGCACTTCAGGCCGCGGCGGCAAGGGCATCCGCGCCACCGATACCGCGAAGACGTCGGAGATCGGTGAACTTGTCGCGGCCTTCCCGGTGGAAGAAGGCGACCAGATCATGCTGGTTTCCGATGGCGGACAGCTCATCCGTGTGCCTGTGAACGGCATCCGCATCGCCAGCCGCGCGACCAAGGGTGTGACAATCTTCTCGACCGCCAAGGATGAGAAGGTGGTTTCCGTGGAGCGCATCAACGAGCCTGAAGGCGACGACGAGGCTGAAAATGGCAATGGCGAGGAGGCGGATGACAATCTGCAGACCACGCCGGAGGCACCGGAAAGCGAGGCGTAAGCCGCCTCGTTTTTCACATCAGGATCAACAAAAACCCCGCGGTGCCTGTGCGCCGCGGGGTTTTTCTTTGGGTTTCCGTCTGGTGCGGTCTGTCAGCGAATACGTATATGAACCGGTGAGCGCCCCGACCGACGGGCGACGTGCAGGTGAATGCTGGCTTCCGGCTGGTTGGCGCGCCAGGCACGGGCGCCATGCGAGAGCAGCAACGCCACGAGATCACGCGTTTTTGCCTTGGAACGGTTGAGACCGAGATCGGCGATACGCATCGCCGCCTCATGAATGGGATGCAGAACCGACAGGCTGCCATGCCCGTTGCCAGACGCAATGTCCGAATAATTCTCGTTGACTGCCATCTTGGAAAGCCTCGCTACTCATTACACAATTCGAGGAGACAGGCGATGTTCGAAACAGAGAGCACCGCCTGCGGGAACGTCTTCACTGAAGGGATGCCCAGCAGCTGACGCCTTTCTTTTTCAATGCATTGCATGCATTCACCGCGGCATTCTGGCCGTCGAAGCCGCCGAAACGGGCGCGGTATATCTGGGAGCCGTCCTTGCTGTAGGCCACCGTGAAGGGCTTGGCGGAACGCAGTGCCGCACCGCCTTTTTCCTGGGCGCTCTGCAGCAGGCCGCGCGCGGAATTTTCGTCCGGCGATGCGCCAATCTGGATGACCCAGCCGCCCTGCGGCGCGTCAGACCTTGCCGCAACGGAAGGTACGGAGGCTGCGGAAGCCGAGGTGGAAGCCGTGACGATATTATCGACCTTGGTGGAATTGGTTATCAGCTTGCGATCGGGCGCGGAGGGCGCCTGACGGATGGGATCCTTGCCCTTCTGCCAAGTAGCCGCTTCCATTGCCTTGACGGCTGCATTGGAAGAGGACCCAGCAAAGGCGGTAACCGGCGCTTCCTCGTAACGCGTCTGCGGAACGGGTCCGGCATTGGGCAGGCCGGCATCCGTGGCGGCGACGGCGACAGAGGGAACGGCGGCGGCCACAGCGACCGGCTCTTCGACCGGGGCGGAACGCGTCTGTGCAATCAGGTTGCTGTTGCCGCCACGCGACGCCTGCGGCAGATAGGTTGCAACCAGTTTGCGCATGGTGGCGTCACGGGCGGCGCTGGAGCGACCGCCGAGAACGACGGCGACAATGGAGCGCCCGTCGAGCTGCGCGGAGGTGGCAAGATTGCTGCCGGCTGCACGCGTGTAACCGGTCTTGATACCGTCGACGCCCTTCACGGTTCCGACGAGGCGATTGTGATTGCCGATCACCTGCTTGCCGAAATTAAAGGTGCGGGTGGAGAAGTAACCGTAATATTGCGGAAAATGCTGGCGAAGCGCGATGCCGAGGCGGGCTTGGTCGCGCGCCGTGGTCATCTGGGCTGTATTGGGCAACCCGTTGGCATTGCGGTAGGTCGTGCGCGTCATGCCCAGGGCACGGGCCTTTGCGGTCATCATTCTGGCGAAACGGTCTTCTGAGCCGCCGAGATATTCACCGAGCGCCGTCGCCATGTCGTTGGCCGACCGGGTAACGAGAGCAAGGATCGCCTGCTCGACCGTAATGCTGCCGCCAGCGCGCACACCGAGTTTGGACGGCGGCTCCTTGGCTGCATTCGCCGAAACCGGCACCTTGGAATCAAGAGAGATACGTCCGGCACTGAGGGCTTCGAACGTCAGATAAAGCGTCATCATCTTTGTGAGCGAAGCCGGGTAACGCAGCCCGTCGGGATCCTCGCCGTAAAGCACCTTGCCGGTCTTCGCATCGATGACGATGCCCGCATATTTCGGATCGGCCTTTGCGGTCTGGACGGATGTTGCGGTTATGAACGCCGCCGCAAGCGTCAACGCCACAAACCTTACAAAAGACCCAGTACCCGCTTTGCGCGAATGTGCCCAAGATAGACTTTTCAACACTGCTGAACTCTTCAATCGCATATTTATGTTCCGCTCGGACACGCCCCGCCCGAATGCTCCGGGTAGAAACTTTATCGGGATGGCGTTACCAAGTGGTTTATGAAAGGTATCCGCCTTCCATAAAATGCGACTTTTCACACGCGATCTGTCTCGTGCCGTGTCACGGGTTTTCGTCTTTTACGAGGCGTTTCTCGACATAGCGTGTCACGGCCGCGTCTAGCGCCTGCCATTGCGGCAGCAGGTTGGCCGAGAATCGGTAGAACAGGCTCAGGTCCTGGCCGACGTGGATATCTCTCTGACAATCGCTACCCGTTGTTTCCTGAGGCGTCTGCGGCAGCAGGCAGCGCACCACATAGACGCTTTCGCCGTCGCGTCGGCCGGTCAATATGACTTCCTTGCCATAACCGGAATCAGCGCGCAGCCGATGGAGCAGCAGTCCGTGCTTCAGGGGCGTCGGCTCACCTTCTATAAGTCGGGTATAAATCGGCTCGAAACGTCCTGACATGTCCTGCGACATGGTGCTCTGCGACAGCTGAACGAAAATCAGCCCGACTGCATTTTTCGGATCGTCGAAAAGGGCACGATTCGAATCTCGATACCCCGCAAGGTCGGGCCAGGTGAGGTAGAGGTCGGCGCGCTCGTGTGCACCACTGTCACGATCAGACGGATTCCGAAGGGTGTTTTTTGCCAGTTTCAGCCGGTCGTTGCCGATCGTGATCTCCACTTCGTCGGTCGACGTGGTGTGTCCCGCCTGAATAATTCTGTCGCCATACCATTTCATGCCGAAATTGAGCGCAGTGAGAAGGGCGGCAAGGGCTCCGCATATGACGATGACGCGTCTTATGAGAGAAGAGGAAAGGAAGCCTGTGTCGCTATGCATGAGCTTTCAAACTCGTTCTGTCCGCCGGGTTTTCGGCGCGGAAATAACAGGCAAAGCTTTAACCCGCGGCGATCGCCATTGAAATGATGTTTTGCCGCTGCTACCTGATAAGCGCAAGCAAAGGACGGCATATGGCAGCGCGTGACAGATATTCCCGGAAACTCGAATGTTCCAAATGTGGGCATCAGGGTTTTGCCGAGGCGTCCGAGTCGGATGACAAAACCCGCCGGGACGTCGATTTCCGCATTGACGAAATGCCCCGGGGATTTCGCGCAGAACGCCCGTCGGGCGACCCCACTGACTTCATGATCCGCTGCGCCCAATGCGGCAACATATTCCGCTTCCTGCAGAAAACCGCCTATGCGCCGGGAGGCGAGCCGCGCGTCAAGGCCTGAACGGAAGGTGCCGGCATGACTTTACCGCAACAGCCCAACGGAGCGTCGCAAAGGCGCAAACCAATCTGGCCCTGGATCGTTCTGCTGGTGCTCACGCTCTGCGCGATCTATTCCTATAACCGCGCCAACGAAATCATCGCCGAGTTGTCCGATACCTTGCCGCCGGCGCTGCTGAACCTCTTCGAGGACCTTCTCCGGGGGGAAGGCCGGCACGGCCATGGCGGGCCCAGCATCGGCGTTTGAGTGAGACGCCCGCCGTAAAGGGTCGCCCATCCTCCGGCCGCATATCATGTCATGACCATAAAAGAAAAAAGCCCCGCAAAGAGGCGGGGCAGGTTGATCGCTCGGGGAAAGTTGGGCAATGCCCGGGAGCGATGAGTGGGATATAAGAGACAATGATGCGGACGCGATAGGCCACTTCCGTCCCAAACAGTACGCCAATGCACAAATTTCACTTAATCCGCAGATTTTTGAACGATGAATTTGACGGATCTGTAAGACAACTTGACAGGCTTTCGCTTTATTCTTTGCTTGCCTCGAATTGCACATATTCTCCTTTAACGTAACGTGACATGAGCAGACGCATGGATAAATCCGGAATCCTCTTTGTGGCGCTTTTGTTGGTGCTTGTTGCAATCGTTTTGAGCCTTACGCTGTTCGATACAGCTCAGCAGGTCCCTTCGATACCTTCAGGTGACGGCTCCCTGCTGCCGCCCGCAGCGACCCCGGGGCAATGATCCGCCCACTGTGAGAGAAGGAAGACGATGCTTGTCGGAGCGGGATTGACGCCCTTTTTCAAACCGCTATAAAGCCTCACCACCATGGATGGGTGTCCGAGTGGTTTAAGGAACCGGTCTTGAAAACCGGCGTGCGTGAGAGCGTACCGTGGGTTCGAATCCCACCCCATCTGCCATCAAGCGCAACATCATTCCTAATAATGTCGCGACGAGGCATGTTCCTGCAGCGTTTGGGCATCGCGAAAATTCCGTACGAATAAGAAACCCGCCTTTCGGCGGGTTCCAGGCAGCGGTCGTGGATCAGATTTCCGGACAGCCTCGTTCATTTGCGAAGGTGATCCGGTCGGGTCCCCGGCGCGTGAAGCCTTCGACAACAACGCGGCCCGGCGTGACGCGCACGACTTCGGGATCACGAAGGCCTGCTTCACGGGCCGCGGCGCGGGCTTCGCGTTCGCTGCAGCCACGCATGCGTGGAGGACCCCGGCGGTCCATGTCCCGATCACGGTCGCGGATGACGGGACGGACGCCATCCGGGCCGATTCTGAGCTCCATATCCTGGGCACCGGCAGGCATAGGTGCGGCGAAGGATACCAGGGCGATGCCAATCGCCAGACCTGTGGTTTTCATAAAATTTATCATGTTTCCTCCCTCAGCCGAAACCGGCGGAAGCTCGTTTGTTTGCGCGGAGAAAACGCGGTTACCGCTGCTTTGTTCCTTGCGAGGCTGCGAGGGGAGGACTTGCGGCGGGCGGATTCCGCCGTGGAGGGGCATGCCGAAAAGATAGAAATCATTAACCACGTTCGTTACAATTTTATCGAATTTGCAAAAGTCGTTCGCATTTTCGCCACGTTATGCACAAGATTAAGCGACTGTTAGGTGCTTCGATGGCAGGGGCAATATCGAGGCAAGTGAGGGTGCGGTTCTCCGAGCCAATAACAGCGTGGGGCAGACGATTTGAATTCTACGGTCAAGAAAACAGGCATCAGCGCCAGGTCGGGCGTGAAGTGGCTTGCAATTTCCGTGCTTTGCGCTGCAACGGCGTCGTGTTCCACCACCTCCGAGACAAAGCCTAAGCCCAAGCGCAGCAAGGAATATTTCTCCGAATCCGAATATGGCGTAAAGGCCAGCCCGCGCGTTGCCGATGGAAAGAACATCCCGAAGGGTGGCGGACGCGAGCTGCTGGGTAACGCCTATACCGTCAAGGGCCGCCGTTACTTCCCGAAAGAAGAGCCGGGCTACAACAAGGTTGGCCTTGCTTCCTGGTATGGCTCTGCCTTCCATGGACGCCTCACGGCGAATGGCGAGGTTTACGACAAGGAACATCTTTCTGCCGCACATCCGACATTTCCGCTGCCGAGCTACGCGCGCATCACCAATATGGATAATGGCGCGTCGGTGCTCGTCCGTGTCAACGACCGTGGTCCGTTCCACGAGGGCCGTCTGATCGACGTTTCCAGCAAGACGGCAGATCTTCTGGACATGAAGGCGACGGGGACAGCAAATGTACGGGTTCAATATGCGGGCCGTGCGCCGCTCGACGGCCATGACATGCCTTACCTGATGGCTTCCTATATTCCGAAGGGTTCGCGTTCGCCGGGCGTCGCGCCTGAAGGGCAGATCGCGACCGGCGTGATGGTTGCTTCGGCCTCGCCGAATTTCGTGCCGGCGCCGACATCGAACCCGAATTATGCCGGCTCGGCTCAGACCGCGCTCGTTGGTTCCAAGAAGAATGCGGCGCTTCAGGCCATGCCACTCGTCAACGGTGTACAGCCCGCATTCGAACAATTCGCGATCCTGCCGGAAATCGGCCCGATCCTGGCGGAGCGCCCCGAAGGTAACTTCCTGCGGGAACCAGCGGCTCCAGGCGGCAATTATCTGCGTGTGCCCACGCCGTCTTCCAAATATGCAGCGGCCTATTCCGAAGAATCCGCCGCCGTATCCAAAACCGCAAAGGTGTTCGACACCGTGCTCGTCAATCGTGACGGCTTGAGCGAAGAGTCGATCCTCGCCCATGTGAAGCGTCAGCAGGCGAAGTCACGCTGACGGATTAAGGACACCGGCACACCGTTCTCATGGCGGGCGGCCGGTTGTGGCAGACAGCACTGGGCGGTTTCATGCGCAAGACCTTTCATCGCTCCTATCTGTCGGCCGTCGCGGCGGCCGCTTTTGTATTTTTGAGCGCCGGCGCGGCGCAATCGCAGACAGCGCCCTTCATCGCCAAGGCCGAGCAGGCCTATATGATCGATGCCGAAACCGGTACGGTGCTTCTTGCCCAGAATGAGGATCAGTCCTTTCCGCCCGCATCGCTTGCCAAGCTGATGACGGTGGAGGTGGTGCTGGATGCGCTGTCGAAAGGACAGCTGGCGTCGGAAACGGCCTATCCCGTTTCGGAATATGCCTGGCGCACGGGCGGAGCCCCATCGCGAACGTCAACCATGTTTGCCGCCCTGAAATCCTCCGTTGGCATCAATGACCTTCTGACCGGAATCATCGTGCAGAACGCCAATGACGGCTGCATCATCATCGCCGAAGGCATGGCGGGATCGGACGCTGCCTTTGCCAAGCGCATGACGGCACGGGCCGGCGAACTTGGCATGAACCGCAGCACGTTTGCCAATTCCACCGGACTTCCCGATTCCGGAAACCAGACGACCGCCAGGGACATGGTGCGCCTTGCCCAGCATCTGCATGACACCTATCCAGACCGCTACTCGTTGTTTACGAAGCCGGACTTCGAATGGAACCGGATTTTCCAGCGCAACAAGAACACGTTGCTGATGCCGGGAAGCGGTATAGACGGTCTTGGCCTCGGTTTTGCAGAAGGCAGCGGTTTTGCCGCCGTGGTTTCGGCGGAGCGGGAAGGGCGCCGCATCTATCTGGCGCTTGCCGGCATCGCAGACGACAAGACGCGGCAGGAGGAAGCGCGCAGAGTGGTGGACTGGGGCCTGACCGCCTTCGAAAAACGCCGCCTGTTCAGCAAGGATGAAGTGGTTGGCTCCGTCAGCGTGTATGGCGGCGATGCCTCCTATGTCGACCTTTCTCCGAAGGACGATGTCAGCGTCCTGGTGCCCGTCAACAATCCGGAACGCCTCTCCGGACGTATCGTCTATCGCTGGCCGCTGAACGCGCCGCTCGATGTCGGGGCGAATGCCGGAACGCTGAAGATATTCTCGGGCGAGCGTCTATTGCGCGAAGTGCCGCTCTATACGAAGAGCCGGGTGAACAAGGGTTCGCTCACCCAGAATGCCGCAGGAGCATTGAAAGAACTTCTGCTGTTCTGGCTGTGAAGTGCGGTTCAGCACGCGCCTTTTCTCCTATGCTTTTGTTCAGGCACCGGTTTTTCTGAAAAGCGCTTCACACATTTCGGTCCGATGCTGTAAACAGGCATTTCAACATTGACGTGAATTCCTTGCAGGACGTGACATTGGCCGAAAAGACCGGATTGTTCATCAGCTTCGAAGGCGGCGAAGGCGCCGGCAAATCGACGCAGATTCGCACGCTTGCCGAGGCGCTTCGCGATCGTGGCTTCAAGGTGGTCGTAACGCGTGAGCCCGGCGGTTCGCCGGGTGCGGAGGCCGTAAGACATGTTCTCCTTTCCGGTGCGGCGGAGCCCTTTGGCGTCCGGATGGAAGCCATCCTGTTCGCCGCCGCGCGCAACGATCACGTCGAAGAGGTCATTCGCCCTGCGCTGGAGCGCGGCGAGATCGTGCTCTGCGACCGGTTTCTCGACTCATCCCGCGTCTATCAGGGCACGACCGGCAATCTGGAGCCGGATTTCATCGAGACGCTGCAGCGCATCGCGATTGATGGCGTCGTTCCGGAGCTGACACTGATTTTCGATATCGCTGCCGAAAAAGGACTTGCCCGCGCCAGAAAGCGTGCGGATGAAGGCGCGAAGCCCGATCGCTTCGAGAAAGAGGAAATCGAAACCCACGAGAAGCGGCGGGAAGCCTATCTCGATATCGCGCTTGCCGAGCCGCGTCGCTGCCGCATCGTCAATGCCGATCAGCCTGAAGAAAAAGTTGCGGAGGATGTCATGTCCTTCGTCGAGCCCTTGCTCGAACAGCTGGGGACCGAGGCGGGCAGGGCCCATGAGTGAGGTCCAGGGCGTTCTCGACGGTGCAATCGCGCCGCAGCAGAACACGAGGCTTTTTGGCCATGAGGAGGCGGAGGCGTTTCTCGCGCAGTCCTATCGCTCTGGCAAAGGCCATCATGCCATTCTCATCGAAGGGCCGGAGGGCATCGGCAAGGCGACGCTCGCTTTCCGTTTCGCCAATCATGTGCTGAACCATCCCGATCCTTTGTCGGCGCCGGAGTTTCTGCCAGACCCCGATCCGCAGTCGCTGGTCAGCCGGCAGATCACCGCCGGCGCCTCGCATAACCTGCTGCATCTCACCCGGCCCGTGGATGAAAAGACCGGCCGCGTGAAATCCGCCATCACGGTGGACGAGGTGCGACGGGCAGGGCATTTTTTCTCGCAGACCTCGGGCACCGGCAACTGGCGCATCGTCATCATCGATCCCGCCGATGATCTCAACCGCAATGCCGCGAACGCGATCCTGAAAATACTGGAAGAGCCGCCCAAAAGGGCGATGTTTCTCGTGCTCTCCCACGCACCGGGAAAATTGCTGCCGACAATCCGCTCACGCTGCATGCCGCTCAGGCTGCTACCGCTTTCGGATTCGGCCATGGTGCAGGCGCTCGATCATCTCGGCATAAGTCTCTCGGAGGAAAAGCGCGATGCCCTGCTTGCCGCCTCCAAGGGTAGCGTTGCGCAGGCGCTGAAGCTGATGAACTACGGCGGCTCCGATATTGTCGAGGCCCTTGCGGCAGTCATGAATGCCGACGGCCCGGGCGCCCGCAAACAGATGCACAAGCTCGCCGAGATCCTGGCCCAGAAGGATGGCGACATCGTCCTCGGTTTCTTCATGGAACATGTAACGGAAGATCTGATGGCGCGCGCGCGCGCGGCGGCCATGACGGGCGATATCACGGCTGCGGAAAGGCTGGCACGGCTTTCTTCGGCGCTCTCTGAACGCATCACCGTGGCGCAGGCCTATAATCTTGACAAGAAACAGATGGTGATTTCCATTCTTGAGGATATCCGGGGCGTCTAAGGCCGGAAAATCGTGAGGACCGAAGTTGCCTTTTCGGATTGGCCCACTCTAAGCCGCATTATCCCCGGGTTTGACACGTGAATCCACAACCCACTGAAATTAATGGATACTCGGCTCGAGCCCGAGGATGACGAATAGCCGGCAATATTGATATCATTGTACCAATTCGGTAGCTTTTTCTTTCGCTGCTGCGAACAATGGTTTAAGAGCGGTCTATCCAAAAAACAGCGCGTAAAGTCGATAGACCGTCATGACAGACAAGACACCATTCTACATCACCACCGCGATCTCCTATCCCAACGGCAAGCCGCATATCGGCCACGCCTATGAACTGATCGCAACGGACGCCATGGCACGCTTTCAGCGCCTGGACGGAATGGATGTGTTCTTCCTGACGGGCACAGACGAACACGGCCAGAAGATGCAGCAGACGGCACGTGCGGAAGGCGTTTCGCCGGAAGAACTCGCGGAGCGAAATTCCAATCAGTTTCTCGAGATGGGCAAGCTGCTCAACGCCTCGAACGACGATTTCATCCGCACGACGGAAGAACGACATCACGAGACCTCGCGCAATATCTGGAACCTGATGGCCGAGAGCGGCGACATCTACAAGGATAGCTATGCCGGCTGGTATTCCGTTCGTGACGAGGCCTATTACGCCGAGGACGAGACGGAAGTGCGCGCCGATGGCGTCCGTTACGGCCCGCAGGGCACGCCGGTGGAATGGGTGGAGGAGGAAAGCTATTTCTTCAAGCTCTCCGAATACCAGGACAAGCTGCTGAAGCTCTATGAGGAAAACCCCGACTTCATCGGTCCGGCGGAACGCCGTAACGAAATCATCTCCTTCGTGAAATCCGGTCTGAAGGACCTGTCGATTTCCCGCACCACCTTCGACTGGGGCATCAAGGTTCCCAATGATCCGAAGCACGTGATGTATGTCTGGGTCGATGCACTGACCAACTACATCACCGCAACGGGTTACCTCGAAGACAGGAACGGACCGCGGGCGAAGTATTGGCCGGCCGACGTGCATATCATCGGCAAGGACATCATTCGTTTTCACGCCGTCTACTGGCCAGCCTTCCTGATGAGCGCGAAGCTGCCGCTGCCCAAGCGCGTTTATGCACATGGCTTCCTGCTCAACAAGGGCGAGAAGATGTCGAAGTCGCTCGGAAATGTCGTTGATCCCGCCAATCTGGTGAACCATTTCGGCCTTGATCAGGTCCGCTATTTCTTCATGCGCGAAGTCTCCTTCGGCCAGGACGGCAGCTATAGCGAAGAGGGCATTGCCACCCGCATCAATGCCGATCTTGCCAATGGCATCGGCAATCTCGCCAGCCGTTCGCTGTCGATGATCGTCAAGAATTGCGACGGCAAGATCCCCACACCCGGTCCGTTCACCGACGAAGACAAGGCGATGCTGGCGTCTGCAGACGGTTTGCTCGCCATTTGCCGTGAGGAGATGGGCAAGCAGCTCATCCACCGCGCGGTAGCCGCCATTATTGCCGTCGTTTCCGAGACCGACCGCTATTTCGCCTCTCAGGAGCCTTGGGCGCTGAAAAAGACCGACCCTGAGCGGATGGGCACCGTGCTTTACGTCACGGCGGAAGTTGTGCGCCAGATCGGCATTCTCCTGCAGCCCATCATGCCGGGTTCCTGCGAAAAGCTGCTCGATCTCGTTGCGGCGCCAGCCGACAAGCGCGACTTCGCGGCGTTGGGCGAAGCCGGTCGTCTGGTGCCGGGGACACCACTGGAAGCTCCGAAGCCAGTCTTTCCGCGTTATGTCGCGCCGGAAGCGTGAAGGCGACCACGATGCTGATCGATACCCATTGCCATCTGGATTTTCCTGATTTCGAGGCGGAGCGCGACGACATCATCGCTCGCGCGCATGCCTCCGGCGTGAGCCAGATGGTGACGATCTCGACCCGGGTGCGTCGTCTGCCGGAGCTGTTGAAGATCACGGAAAAATATCCGTCAGTCTTTTGCTCGGTCGGCACGCATCCGAACAATGCCGATGAGGAACTGGATATCTCCGCCGATGAGCTGGTGCAGCTTGCCGAGAGTCATGAGAAGATCGTAGCGATCGGAGAGGCGGGTCTGGATTACTTCTACGACACGCAGAAGCCCGAAGACCAGAAGACCGGCCTTCTTCGCCATATCGAGGCGGCGAGACGAACGAAGCTGCCGCTTGTCATTCACAGCCGCAGTGCCGATGACGACATGGCCGCCATCCTGCGCTCCGAAAGCGGGAAGGGCGCATTTCCGTTCATTCTGCACTGCTTTTCCGCTGGTCCCGAGCTCGCAAAAACGGGTGTCGAGCTTGGCGGATATGTGTCTTTCTCGGGCATTCTGACCTTCCCAAAGTCGCAGGATATTCGCGATATCGCTGCAACCGTGCCTCTTGACCGGCTGCTTGTAGAAACGGACGCACCCTATCTTGCGCCGAAGCGCTGGCGTGGCAAACGCAACGAGCCTTCCTACGTCGTCAATACCGCGGAGGTTCTGGCCGAGGTGCATGGCATCTCCTTCGAGCGGATGGCCGAGATCACCACCGAAAACGCCTTCCGCTGCTTTTCCAAGATGACAAGGGTGTAGGCGTGGCAATCTACCGTCGCCGCTTCACGGTTCTCGGATGCGCCTCGTCACCCGGCGTGCCGCGCATTAACGGCGACTGGGGCGCCTGCGACCCCGATAATCCGAAGAACCGGCGCACGCGTGCGGCCTTCATGGTGGAACAGATCGGTCCTGATGGCGGCAAAACGACCGTTGTGATCGATACTGGTCCTGATTTTCGCGAGCAGATGATCGCCGCGAAGGTGGAGGCTATCGATGCCGTTCTCTACACCCATGCTCATGCCGACCATCTGCATGGCATTGACGATCTGCGCATCTATTTCGCACTCCAGAAAAGCCGCGTCCCGATCTATGCCGATCCCATTACCATGGCGCGCATCCGCGATGGTTTTGCCTATTGTCTCGAGACGCCGGCGGGCAGCAATTATCCACCGATTGTCCGGCCTTATCTGATTGCCGATATCAACGAGCCGGTTGTTATTGATGGAGCAGGAGGACCAATCGCCTTTCGGGTGCATATGCAACAGCATGGGGACGTCCATTCTTTGGGTTTCCGCATTGGTGACGTGGCCTATTGCACCGATGTCAGCGATTTTCCGGCCGAAAGCCTGCCGAAACTCGCCGGACTTGAGGTGCTCGTCATCGACGCCCTGCAATATCGCTATCACCCCAGCCATCTATCACTCGAACAGGCGCTCGGGTGGATCGAAACACTGGCACCCAAAAGGGCGATCTTGACCCACATGCATATTCCGCTCGATTATGAGACGGTGATGCATGAAACGCCTGATCATGTTGAACCGGCTTATGATCAGATGCGTTTCGAAATTGAGATCGATCTCGAAGCCGCCTGACGCCGCCTGAAAAGGAACAGCATGTCGACTAAGCCTTTCCGTGCACCGAGTATGGCGAGCTTCTTCGACAATCTGCGCGCCAGCCGCCTGCGCGCCATGTTCCGACGCGGCGAACTCGGCCTCGTCGCGCTTGCCGTGCTCATCGGCATCGCAGCCGGCCTGCTGGTGGCCTTGATCGGCGCTTTGAGCACGGCATTGCATGTGCTCGTCTTTGGCGTCGAACGTCTGAGCAGCAGCGATCTTTCCGGACAGATCGTGCTGGTGGGGCCGATCATGGGCGGTGTCCTGCTTGGGCTGATCATCTTCATCCTCTCCAAAACCCGCAAAAAGCCGATGGTCGACCCCATCGAGGCAAATGCGCTGCATGGTGGCCGCCTGTCGCTCACGGACAGCATCATTGTCTGCGTGCAGAACATCGTTTCCAACGGTTTTGGCGCATCTGTCGGGCTCGAGGCGGGCTACACGCAGATTGCCAGCGGCGTTGCATCGAAGATCGGCATCAAGCTGAAACTGAGGCGAGGGGACATGCGCATCCTCGTTGGCTGCGGCGCCGCGGGCGCCATCGCGGCCGCCTTCAACGCGCCTCTGACTGGCGCATTTTACGCCATCGAACTCATCATCGGCACCTATACAGTCGTCACGCTCGCCCCGCTGATCGTTTCGGCGCTGGTGGCGACAACCGTTATCGGCCTGATTGGCGGCCATGGCCTTTCCATCGATATCGTCGATGCCAGCCGCGTGACGCCCGCCGATTACGTGCCGGCTATTTTTCTTGGGGTTGTGTGCGCGGCAATCGGTATCGTGCTCATGCAGGCGGTGTCCTTCATTGAGGAGACGGCGCGCAAAAGCGCTATTCCTGGCTGGCTGCGTCCTACGCTTGGCGGCATCGTTGTCGGTGGGCTGGCGTTGATTTCACCGCAGGTTCTCTCGAGCGGCCATGGAGCCTTGCATCTCAACATCGATGCCGACCTGACGATCTACGGGCTTGCAGGATTGTTCCTGTTGAAGGCGGCGGCCAGCGCGATCTCGATAGGTTCGAATTTCCGCGGCGGCCTGTTTTTCGCCTCGCTGTTCATGGGATCGCTGCTCGGCAAGATTTTCGCACTCTGCGCGCCCTATATCGGCTATGGCTCGACGGCCCCGATCGTCTACGCTGTGATCGGCATGAGCGCCTTTGCCGCCGCCATCATCGGTGGTCCGCTGACAATGACATTTCTGGCGCTGGAACTGACCGGCGACTTCCAGATTACGGCGCTCGTGCTTGCCGCCGTCATCACCACATCGCTGGTGGTGCGCACCACCTTCGGCTACTCCTTCGCCACCTGGCGTTTTCACCTGCGCGGTGAGAGCATTCGCAGCGCCCATGACATCGGCTGGATCCGCGACCTGACGGTGGGCAAGATGATGCGCGCTGACATCCGCAAGGCCAATGTCAGCATGGGGCTTCCGGCCTTCAAGGAGAAGTTCCCGCTCGGTTCGACGCAGCGGGTCATCATGACCCACGATGACGGGCGTTATGCCGGGATCGTTCTCGTGCCGGAAATCTATGCCGATCCGATGGATCGCGACCCAAGCAAGATCAGCCTCGAGACCTATCTGCACTACAAGAACGACGTATTGCTGCCGACCATGAATGCACGGCAAGCGGCGGCAGCCTTTGACGCGGCGGAAAGCGAAGCACTCGTCGTCGTCAACGACAAGATCGAAAATCGTCCCGTTGGCCTGCTTACCGAAAGTCACACGCTGAGACGCTACAGTGAAGAGCTCGATCTGCGACGCCGAGAGGCATCAGGAGAATTATGATCGACCTGGATATGGATCTTTCAATGCGACAAGCGGCGCTTTTCAATGATGACAGCGACGGCGCTGCGATCTGACAGCTTACGGTTTTCCCGGTAACTAAGCACGAAAAGTTCCATAATCTATCTTATGCGATTATTGTATGCGCGCTGGCGGGTTCGGGAATGACGTCAACCTGCAAATGTTCCTATGGGTTGTCTCCTGCAAGGCACATTCAGTGAAACACGCCTGTCCCAATATCGGCATGGATGAGAGAAGCCAGATCGCTCGCTGGCATAAATGGCCCCTCGTCTAATCACACAGAACCTTTAAAACTCGCTGATGGAATGCGTCTTGTGAAACCTCAGCGGCAGGCCCTTCGATCCATTCCAAATCGAGATGCAGTTTTCCTGCAGGAACCATTTGCTGTGCGATCTCAGCCGGTGTGGTTTCGTCGCTGGTTCCGTTCTCCCAGTCGTGAAAGGCTGATGAGTATCGAACGACCGCTCCACTGGTCGGCAAATCGAGCAACCCTCCCTCGGCAAAAAACGTCAGGCCGTCGCCCATTTCTTCCCCGACGAGCTTGAGCCTACGTCCCAGACGATGTTTGAGAATGGCCACAAATACTATCGCTGCAGAAAACGTGAACTTATCGACAAGCACAACAACCTGCCTGCCTTCGTTTTCAGAGATGGCGTCGATCAAGGGCATAGTTTGAAGAAAATCGCCACCGGTGTTTCCGCGAACATCAATCAAGAGTTTGTTGTTCCCGCAGGTTCTCACGCGCTCCGCTGCAGCGGAGATGGCTTTCGGCAGCGCACTTTCGCTTGGGTCGAAGAAACTCGGCAATAATATTGAAAGCCCAAACTCCTGCCGGTCCTCAATCTCCACAAATGTCCGAGGTTTCCAGGCCGGATCAGCCTTGCCATGCTCGTTTCTCGGGTAGAGCATCGATGCCGGAACAGTAAGCCGGTTCTCCACTTTCAGGTCGGTGATCTGCCCATTCTCGCCTTTCAGGCGATATTCAGTGCTACTCTCTTTTGAAGAAAACCCGAGATGGGCCAATGCATATGGCCATGCGAGGAGAATCGGTCCGATCACCCGTTTCCGCTGGCGCGTTCCCGCCAGAAATTTCCCTGCGGCGGCTTCAATCTGGCCAAGGGGTGTGCCGTTGACTGCTATCAGCTCCCCTCTTGGCACAGTTGTTTCCAGTGCCGTGTCAGTTAACTGCACCCCCGTTCCAACGCTTACAAACCTCAGCGGGAGCACCGAAATGGAATCGTTCGGGATCAACCGTGTGTGTCCGTTGTCGGGAAGCGCAAGCAGGCGCATCGCGGAAAACAGAAAGGCCTCTTTGGAGCCCTCCAAAGCGTATCGTCGGGTATCATAAATGCAGCGATCTATCATCGCCGGTTCGATGCGCCGAAAGCTGGGATCGACTGGCAGGACAGTGTCCAGAATTTTCTCGAGGTCTTGCATCAGTGACATGATCCACGATGCGCACAGCTGTCTGTCGATGTCCAGATTGGGCTTGAGCCAGACCTTCCCCTCTCCCCGTAAAATGCATTTCTGATATTAGTTTAACATTAGCCGACAAGCCATTGTATTTATTGTAAATAGTCCAAAGATAAAAACTTGGTCGTCTTTTCTATGAGGGACTCCATCTGCCGCCGTTTATGTGTTATTGCTCCTGGCGAAGAGCATTGGCGCATCGAGGTAGACTTTGCCTAAGTAAATACCGGTCTCAATCCAGTTTCACCCTGTGCGGATAGCCACCGGCTATCGCCGCATGATCATGTTCATCGGGTGGTGGCAAGAGACCGGTCTGGCATCGTTACAATGTGCCCTGCGCAGCTATGCTGTTTCAGCTCTTCACCACTCCAGAACACCGCCACGCCGTTCCCGCATGGGTTTTCTCCTGCACCATCTTGGTGGACTTCCGAATGGAAGACCAACCGACTATGTGCAATATATTTCGGGTCCAGTGGACCGTTACACCCAGAACCGCGCCGCAGCCCTGGATTGCCTGCAGCGGATGCGGAGAAGCGAGGCCATTTCAGCCGAGCGGCAAGATCCGCCTCAATGCCAATGGCCGCAAGCTGGATGCCTGGCTCATATACAGATGCCGGATATGCGACAGGAGCTGGAACCGGCCGATCTTTGAGCGGCGGACTATTCGCGACATCAGCCCTTCTGTTCTCGAGGCGCTGCAGAACAATGACCCGCAATGGATAAGGTTGGAAACGTTCAATCTCGAGGCGTTGAGACGCAGATCGCCGCGCGTCGACGAGTTTCCCGAATTCGATATCGTGAAACAGATACGGGATGAATCTCCGGATTGGGCCGTGGCGGAAATTGATCTCATCGTTCCGTTCCAGACCGGTATACGCCTCGACCGCCTGCTGGCGTCTGAGCTCGGGCTCTCGCGGTCGCTTCTACAAAGGCTTCAGCGCGGCGGCCGGATTCGCACGCACGGCGACGCCTCCGATCCATGGCGACGCCAGGTGAAAAACGGCACGCGGATCGTGATCGAGCGGTGCGATGGCCTCGATCCGTTATGTTTGTGGAAATCTGTCACGGCGGAGTGCTAGCGCACAGCGAGGGCCTGAAGTTCGGGCCCTCGCGATGGTATCAATCAGTTCGATGCGGCTTTGAAAACCGCCAGCTGATCGGCAAATGCGCGTCGGTAGGCGGGACGCGCCTCGCCTCTCGCCACATAAGCTGCAAGGTTCGCATATTCATCGAGAATGCCCGAGCTTTTTATCCGTTGCAGCACCGATATCATCAACAGGTCGCCGGCGCTGAACGCGCCGTCGAGCCACTCGCCCTCACCCAGTCGCTGGGACAGTTCGCCAAGTCGCTTGCGAATACGTTCATCGACGATCTCCAGGCGTTCACGATGCCAGCTCTTGTCCCTTTCGACAAAACCGGCGACAAAATGCTCGACTATCGGCGGTTCCACGGTGCTGAGCGCCGCAAACATCCACATGATCGCGCGCGCCCGCGCGTTCGCTTCCCGCGGCAACAGGCCGGCGTGGCGCTCGGCTATGTGGAATATTATCGCACCGGATTCGAACAGGACGAGATCGCCCTCCTCATAGGTCGGGATCTGCCCGAAGGGCTGAAGTGCAAGATGCCCTTGCTCCCGCATCGCCTTGAAGGAAAGAAGGCGAACCTCGTACGGTTGCCCCACTTCCTCCAGTGCCCAGCGGACACGCATGTCGCGGGCAAGACCCTTGCCGCCATCGGGCGAGCGTTCAAAGGCGGTAATGGTGATTGTCATTGCTGTTCTCCATCACTCCCCCATGCAAAATTGCCCCCCGCAATTCTGTCGCCCGGCGTGGTGTCACAATAGGCGCCGGAATGAGCGAAAACAACGCATCGTGTTGTCGGCACACGCTAAAGGGCTGGCCATTTCACGCAAAAACTCTAAGCTCCTGCGCTGGAGACGGATTGCCGCACCATCAGTTTTCAGTTCAAATGATTAGGGAGAAAGCACCAGATGAGCCTGCGTATCAACGATATAGCGCCCGACTTCACCGCCGAGACCACCCATGGTCCGATAAGCTTTCACGACTGGATCGGCGACGGCTGGGCGGTCCTGTTTTCGCATCCGAAGAATTTTACGCCGGTCTGCACCACCGAACTCGGCGCTATGGGCGGCCTGCAGCCGGAATTCGAAAAGCGCGATGTGAAGATCATCGGTATCTCGGTCGATCCCGTCGAAAGCCATGAAAAATGGAAGAACGACATCCGCACCGCCACTGGCTTCAATGTCGATTATCCACTGATCGGCGATAAGGACCTGAAGGTCGCGAAGCTTTACGACATGCTGCCGGCCGGCGCAGGCGACAGCTCGGAAGGCCGCACGCCGGCCGATAACGCCACCGTACGCTCGGTCTTCGTCATCGGTCCTGACAAGAAGATCAAGCTGGTCCTCACCTACCCCATGACCACCGGCCGCAACTTCGAGGAAATTCTCCGCGCCATCGATTCCATCCAGCTGACCTCGAAACACCAGGTGGCGACGCCAGCCAACTGGAAGCAAGGCGAAGACGTCATCATTACCGCCGCCGTCTCCAATGAGGATGCGATTGCGCGTTTTGGTTCCTATGACACGGTTCTTCCCTATCTGCGCAAGACGAAGCAGCCGGGCTAATTTGAAGCCTGATGGGGCGGCGAAACATCATCGCCCCATCATCGCAATTTTCATGGCTTTATGATCCCGCCATGATAGTCGAGTCGGTAAGTCTCGAAATGTCCGAGATAAATGCGCTCGACGCCGGTGAACGACTGGAATTCGCCTGCATTCGTGTCGACATAGACCAAATTCTCCACCGGGTGCGTGAAGCCGCCCAGAAACCGCCCTTCCCGATAGAGCGTGGAAAGCGAACGTTGAATGACCATGCCGGCCGTTGTGGCGTCGATCATATCGGGCCGGAGGATGCGGCCGTGATAATTCATCGCCCACATGGCTGTCCCCCGGTGCCAGACGACCTCTTGACCGATGAAATCGGTTCCGCCGAAATAGCTGTCGATATAGTGCCAGTCTCCGTCGCGATAGCCGAGATCATGCGATCCCGTCCGAGTGGGCGTGGCGGATTTGTTGCCCCCGCCAACATATGTGGCGGACTTGGCCCTCACTATGAACTCTTCCAGCATGGAACCCTCTTAGGAAAGAACATAAGGGGAACATAATTCATTCCCGGATCGTTCGCAAGCGCCACGCCCTGCCCTTGCCTCGCCCGTAATTTACCAATCGCGGACTTGGTAATCGCGGCGTTTGCGCTTAAAAGCGTGGCAGAACGATCCAAAAGAGTGTCCATGCAGCAAAATCCGCAAATCTACGTCGATGCCGATGCCTGTCCAGTGAAGCCGGAAATCCTCAGGGTCGCGGAGCGGCATGGGCTGGAGGTAACTTTTGTTGCCAATTCCGGTCTGCGCCCGTCACGCGACCCCATGGTCAGAAATGTCATTGTTTCCGCCGGTTTCGACGCGGCGGACGACTGGATTGCCGATCATGCCGGCGAGAACGATATCGTCGTTACTGCCGATGTGCCGCTGGCCGGGCGCTGTGTTGCCAAAGGCGCACTGGTGACGGGTCCGACGGGCCGCGTTTTCGACCAGTCGAATATCGGCATGGCAACGGCGATGCGAGACCTTGGTGCACATCTGCGCGAAACCGGTGAAAGCAAGGGCTATAATGCCGCTTTTTCGCCGCGCGATCGATCCGCTTTTCTGGAGACGCTTGACCGTTTCTGCCGCCGTGTCAAAAAGTGATGCCGCAAGCAGAAAGGCCCAGCCCATGACCCCGGCCAGTTCCAACAGCAATACCTATCGCCGACATCAACCTTTTTTCATCGCCGTTCTTGTCGGGGCTTCCGGCCTCGGTATTGCATTGGCTCTCGCGCCTTCCGTGGCAATAGAAATCGCGGCAGTTTCTTTCTTCCTGACCTATCTGACGCTGGTCGCCTTTCGTCTTTCCAAATTGACGGCGCAGCATCTGAAAGCCCATGCCGACAGCGACGATCTCCCCGCAATTGCCATCATCGCCGTGACGCTGCTGGCAGTGACCGTCGCCGTGGTGTCCCTTTTTCAGGCGCTCAACCATACTGGTGAAACCGTCTGGACGCTGGTCATCGCTTTCGCCTCGGTGATTTTCGGCTGGTTGACCATCCACACCATGACGGCCCTGCACTACGCGCATCTTTACTGGCGTCCGCACACGGTCGACGGCAAGCGCCAGCATCGCGGCGGCATGGACTTCCCCGCGACCAAAGAGCCCTGCGGTTACGACTTTCTCTATTTCGCCGTGGTGATCGGCATGACGGCGCAGACCTCGGACGTGGGTGTGACCACGACCGCCATGCGCAAGGTCACGTTGCTGCACTCCATCGTCTCTTTCTTCTTCAACACGGTTCTGGTAGCGGCAGCCGTCAATGCCGCAGTCTCGCTTGCCGGTTGAACCGGGATTTTTTCAAAGGAATGGCTTCATGAACATTATTTCGCAAAATACGGCCTTTGGTGGCATGCAGGGCGTATTTTCCCATGTATCCGAGACCCTGAAATGCGAGATGACCTTTGCGGTTTACGTACCGCCGAAGGCAATCCACGAGCCATGCCCCGTCCTGTGGTATCTCTCCGGCCTCACCTGCACCCACGCCAATGTCATGGAGAAGGGCGAATATCGCCGCATGGCTTCCGAACTTGGTCTTATCGTCGTGTGCCCCGACACCAGTCCGCGCGGCAATGACGTACCGGATGAACTGACCAACTGGCAGATGGGCAAAGGCGCGGGATTTTATATCGACGCGACCGAGGAACCTTGGTCGGAGCACTACCGGATGTACAGCTACGTGACGGAGGAGTTGCCTGCACTGGTAGGCCAGCATTTCCGCGCCGATATGAGCCGTCAGGGCATTTTCGGCCACTCCATGGGCGGCCACGGCGCGATGACCATCGCCCTGAAAAACCCCGAACGGTTCAAAAGCTGCTCCGCTTTCGCGCCGATCGTGGCTCCCTCCTCCGCTGACTGGTCGGAACCGGCGCTGGAAAAATATCTGGGACCGGACCGGGCAGCATGGCGTCAATACGACGCCTGCTCACTGGTGGAGGACGGTGCGCGTTTTCCCGAATTCCTGATCGATCAGGGCAAGGCCGATAGTTTCCTGGAAAAGGGCCTGCGGCCATGGCTGTTCGAAGAGGCGATCAAAGACACGGATATCGGCCTGACGCTGCGCCTGCACGACCGCTACGATCACTCCTATTATTTCATCTCCACCTTCATGGACGATCATCTGAAGTGGCATGCCGAACGGCTCGGATAAGCCGCAAACACAAAGCGGGCGGCGCCTGCGAACGCCGCCCCTTTAGGCCGACCGCATCTCACGGGATGCGGGCGATCACCTTGATCTCGAAATCGAAGCCCGCAAGCCAGTTGACGCCGACGGCGGTCCAGTTCGGATAAGGCTGTTTGCTGAAAATCTCCTGCTTAACGGCCATGATCGTCCCGAACTGGTTCTGCGGGTCGGTATGGAACGTCGTCACGTCGACAATATCGTCGAACGTGCATCCCGCGGCCTTGAGCGTGGCCGCGAGATTTTCGAAAGCAAGCCGAACCTGACGCTCAAAGTCGGGTTCGGGCGTTCCGTCGGCACGGCTGCCGACCTGACCGGAAACGAAAAGAAGGTCACCCGACCGAATTGCCGCGGAGTAACCGTGCTGTTCGTAAAGCGCGTGCCGGTCTGCGGGAAAAATTGCCTCGCGTTTGCTCATCTTGCATCTCTCTTTTTGGCTGAGTGGCGTCGGAAGAAAAACTTCGGACGCCCAATTCACATACGTTGCGTATGTGAGATAGTAACCTACACGACGCATGTCAATTGAGATACGTGACGTATGTGAATATCGAGACGCACTTTGTCAAAGCAGAAGATGGTTTCCGGCGATGGCGCGCGGATGACTGCCGCAGTCCCGCTCACGCCTTTGGTCCAATCTATGGAAACAGCGCCGTCGCCAGCGTGGTCGGACCCGGCCGGTTCAATCTGAATTCGCGGATCACCCGCTCGGCAACGCCATAAGCAAGCTCCTGCTCTAAAGCCTCGTCATCGAAGCTGACGACGGTGGCGGTGAATTTGGCTTCGGCGATCACCTCGCCCGTGGCCACGGCGGCGGCCCGCACGATGACCTTGGCGGAGGCCTTTTCACCGAAAAGGAAGGGACCGCGTGTGACGGATGCAAGGCGGATGGTCAGCACCACGCGCGGTCGGGTCTCTCCCCGTGCTGTGGTCTTGATCGCATTCTGAACCTGCGCATGAATGGACTGCATTAGCGCCGGCGCCACATCCGGTCGTGCTGCAACAAACGCGCCGCGCACGTCGTAAAGCAGCCGATCGGCACTGGTCGCTTCCGGTTCAAGCCTGAAAGACATGAGCATGAAACACGCCAGCACAATAATGCCAAGGCGTTTCAGCATGGTTGTCATGATCTGCGGCTCCCCTTACGTGAGGTAGCCTGATGATCGTCGATCAGGGTTAGAAAAGCGTTAAGATGCGCTCGTCAGAGACTCCAGAACATTGACCGCGGCACGCATGTCGATGAGACGGACGGCCCGGCGCTCCAGCGCCTCCTCATCCTCACCCCATTGTTCCGCAGTCCAGTCTTCATCCAGATGGGCAAGCGCCCAGGCTTCCTCAAGCGTCAGCTCTCCTTCCGCCAGCGCCAGCGCCAGAATGGCAGACCCTGTCAGCGACGTCATGGTGTGGAGTGCCGCGAGCGCGATCGGTGTATCGTATTTTTTCAGCGTCACTGCAAAGGCGGCGATGGCCTCCCGCGGCTGGTCGCGATGCATGACTCCCTCCACCAGAATGAAGCGCGCGCCAAGTACATTGGCCGCCCAGTCGAGCACGGGATCCCAATGGTCCGTCTGGCGCGCGACCAACGCGTCCGGTTCACCAGCGCGGTAGCAGAGGAGATCGGAGGAGGAAAACCGCAATATATCCTCAAAAACCGCCTGCGTATCATTGGCGACGCCGTCGATGGCCGTGTTCACGTGGCGCGACACCGGCATGACAACCGGATTGACGACCTCGGTCTGGGCGTCCCATTCATCGCGAAGCAATTCCGCGAGCGACCTCGACGGCACGACCAACGGCTTCTTGGCGGGGGTGCGCAACGGCTTACCGTCGAGAAGGATGGTGAAGCCTTCCTCCGCCGCCTCGCCGACCGTCACATCCTTGTAGAACCGCTTGGGCAGCGGTTTCTGCATCTGGATCTGCGCGCGCAGGATCGGATCGGGGTGGCTCAGGCCTTCCGAAAGGTCGTTCAGGAGATCACGCATGGCACATCCTCATCGGTCGGTAGAAAGGATAATTAGGGATTATCGGTCGGAACATAGACCGGGATTTCACGCGGGTGGCTGACGACTGCATCGGCGCCCGCCGTCCAGAGTTCGTCGATGGACGCATAACCCCAGGCGACGCCGATCGCTTTTGCGCCCGCAGCTTTTGCCATCTGCATATCATAGACCGCGTCGCCTATAACGACAGTATCGGCCGGAACCATGCCGGTTTCATGGCAGCATTCCATCACCATGGCCGGATGCGGCTTGGAAGGGCAATCATCCGCCGTGCGCGAGACAATGAAGTGCCTGGCAAATCCATGGGTTTCGAGAATGTGGGTCAGCCCGCGCCTCCCCTTGCCCGTCACCGCACCGATCAGCACGTCATCCCGCCTTGAAAGGGTGTCGATCAGAGGGGCAATGCCCTCGAAAAGCGGCTCGATCATGCCCGGACGTGCACGGATCGGATGGTAGATTTCCTTATAACGCTGGGTCATCGCCTGAACCTCGTCATCCACATGAGCCTTGCCGAGCATGCGGGCGATGGCGATATCCAGCGTCAGACCGATGATCGCCTTGGTTTCGGAGATATCGGGGCGCGGCTTGCCGAAATCGGCGAACGTATCGGCCATGACCGCATGGATCAGGCCCGCGCTGTCCACCAGCGTTCCGTCGCAATCGAAAAGAACCAGTTTCATCTGCCGTCAGTCTTCCCTATCGCCATCGGCCACGTCGAGACCGAGCAGGTTCCAGGTCTGTACCATATGCGGCGGCAGGGGTGCGCTGACCCGAAGCCGGCCGCCATTCGGATGCGGAATGTCGATATGGCGCGCATGCAGATGCAGGCGCTTCTGGATGCCGCCCGGAAAATCCCAGTTTGGATCGTCGATGTAATATTTGGGATCGCCGATGATCGGGTGCCCCATATGCAGCGCGTGCACGCGAAGCTGATGGGTGCGGCCGGTATAGGGCTCCATTTCCAGCCAGGCGAGGTTCTGCGCGGCGGTATCGATGACGCGGTAATAGGACACGGCGTGATCGGCGCCCTCCTCGCCATGCTTGGCGATGCGCATGCGGTCTCCGTCGATCGTCTGTTCCTTGACCAGCCACGTGGAAATCTTGTCCTGGTGCTTGCGCGGCACGCCTTTGACGAGCGCCCAATAGGTTTTCTTGGTGTCGCGTTCGCGGAAGGCGGCGGTCAGTTTTTGCGCGGCACCTCTGGTACGGGCAACCACCAGCACACCCGACGTATCACGGTCCAGCCGGTGCACGAGACGCGGCTTTTCGCCCTTCTGGTTGGTCCAGGCTTCCAGCAAGCCGTCAATGTGCCGGGTCACCCCCGAGCCGCCCTGAACGGCGATGCCAGCAGGCTTATTGAAAACGAACACCTTGTCGTCTTCATGCAGCAGCATTCGTGCCAACAGCTCGCCATCGGCGGAATGTTTGAGGTCCTTCGAGCCGATCGGACCGCTTTTGGTCTTCATATCGGAATCGACCGGCGGCACGCGCACCATCTGTCCCGGCTGCACCCGCGCGTCCGTCTTCACCCGGCCGCCATCCACACGCACCTGGCCGGATCGCAGCAGCTTCTGCAACTGGCCGAACCCAAGCCCCGGATAGTGAATCTTGAACCAGCGATCGAGGCGCATACCGGCCTCGTCGGCCTCGACCTTGATATGCTCGATACCTGCCATAAATTTTCCAGTCTCTCTGTCCTGATCGCGCAGCCGTTTCTTCGGCGCGCCGTTTGGATCAAGCCTTTAGAACAAGTTGCGGCCCAAGGCCAGCCCGGCGAAAACCGCAGCGATGGAAACCGAAAGGCTCGCAAGAACGTAAACGGCAGAAAGGCCGAGCGCGCCGCGTTCAAAAAGCGAGACAGCATCGAGCGAAAAAGATGAAAACGTCGTGAAACCGCCGAGCACGCCGGTCACGAGAAAAAGCCGCATTTCCATCGAGGCATTCAGCCGTCGCGCCACGAGCTCCACCAGGAGACCGATCAGGAAAGAACCCACCACGTTGACCGTAAGCGTTCCCCAGGGGAAATTCACCCCCGCCAGCCGGACGCTCCAGACGCCGACCAGATAACGGAAGACGGAACCGATTGCGCCGCCCGCTGCGACGAGGACTATATTGATCATGCATTTATCTCCGGAGGGAACGGCCGGACCTCACGGTCCGCTTAGATTTTTAGACCACGTAAACCGCCTGCGAAACCCTTGGCCGGGCACTGCCAGCTGTTAAAATACGATTAAATTGCGCCTCCGCGATTTAGCCTTCCAACAACACGCAGATGCTAACCTGCGGTTTTTGAAGGTCGGCAACGATGGCCGGAGGTTGAATGACACAGGTTCTTTCCGTTTCTGCGAACACGGCAGCCTATGCGCTGGAGGCTGTAAAACCGTCACAGCGCGTACCGCGCCGGAGCGAGGTCGAAGAGGCCATTCACGAACTAGCGCGCAAGGCCGAGAACAGCGACGACTTCCAGCTTCGCGGCATGATGACTGTGATCAAGCCACCAGCCCTCACCCTCTATTTCCTGACCGTCGCCAGCCAGCATCAGGAACCGCAGGCGACGCTTGAGCAGGCCGTGGAGGCATACGAGGAAAACAACCTCCCCAAAAAAGCAGATGATATTATTTTGAATCAAGACGATAGACAGACGTCCTGATGTCGCTTGTTAGATGTCAATCCTGTCGTTGTGGGAGTGGCATTCAGCTTGGTGTCAGGTTGAGTTTCTAGACATCTACACCCGGCTTCCGGAAATCACCAAAAGCGAGCGTCATCCGTTTTCCGCCGCGGCGCCGAAACAATAGACCGGACAAATGAGAAATCTTGCGGCTACCGGACCTGTCACGCGTTCCGGTAGCCGCTTTTCATTGGTCAATTATGTTGATGGTCGCCGCCGCCCTTGGCAGCTCCCGCAGACAGTATGACGTCGACCTTCCCGGCTTTTTCGAAGATCAGCGTTACCGGCACTTTGTCTCCTTCGGCAAAGGGCTTCTTCACGTCGAAGAACATCATGTGCAGGCCGCCGGGTTTCAATTCCACGGTCTGACCGGCGGGAATGACGATGCCCTCGTCCAGCTTGCGCATCTTCATCACGTCATTGACCATGGCCATTTCATGGATTTCAGCGCGTCCGGCGGCAGACGATTCGACACCGATCAGCTTGTCGTCGCTATCGCCGCCATTCTTGATCGTCACATAACCGCCACCGACGGGCTGGCCCGGCAACATGGCCTTCGTCGCGCCGCCAGACACTTCGAGATTGCCAGCCTTCACGACATCCATATCCATGCTCATGCCTGCGTGATCATGGCCGCCCGCATGGGCTTTGGCGGTGACCTTGATGGTCGGCGCGGGATTTTTCAGCGAGTGGGGATCGACACCGGCTGCAGCCACTTCATCCCAGGAAACCTTGCCCTCGTCGCCGCAAAGCTGTGTCACCTTGAAGGGTAGTTCCTGCCCCACCTCGACGCTCGAAACCTTCCCCTGCACGGCAAAGGTATCGTAGAATTCGTCCGGCAGATTGCCGCCCTTCCAGCGAATTTCGACTGGCCCGCTTTTGATCTCCTTGCCGTGATTTTTATAGGCCTTCCGGTAATCGCCCTTGATGACCTCCAGCTCCCAGCCGGCCTTCGGCTGCGGCTTGGCGGAAATGAAGCCCTCCGGCAGCTTGATCTGCACTTCCGTCGTGGCAAGCCCGCCTTCGCAACCGTGCGGCACCTGAAGAGCGGCGACGACAGTGCTTTCCTGTTCGGCCGAGCCGTCAACAAAGGTGGCGTGAGCAAAAGCCTGCGCGGTGGAAACCGCGGCGATAAAAAGGGTCGATGTGATGATCTTGGTGGTTTTCATTTGTCTGTCCCTGCGACTGCCAGCCCATCGGGTTCAAGCAGCCGTTTCTTGCCACCGGTTCGGCGGCGATGATCCTGTAAGATGAAAAATCAGGCGGACAAGGCTGGCGGGCCGCGTGCGACCGGTTTGCGGATCGTCGGGACTGGGTGGAAACGCCAATCGGTGGACAGGCGGTTCTCAAGCCAGGTAAATTCGGTCTTCAGCCAGCTTTCCTTGTCGGGGACCGGCAGAAGAATGGACGAGGCCAGCAGGCAGGCCTCGCAAAACAGGATCGCGTCGCCCGAATGGGCGGGCCCCTCCTTGGCATGCGAGGCATTCACCCCGCCGCCATGGCCGAGGCAGATCTCCGCAAAGGTGCCGTCAGGCAGCCGGTAGCTCTCATCGAGCGCGACTGCGGGGGCTGCGGCAAGCGCCGGCCTGTGGGCAAAACCGAGCGACAGCATCAGGATTGCACAGAAAATGCGAAGCATTTTCTCGATCCCTGTCAGCCGTCTTTTTCGATGTGCGCCCATGATCTCATGCGATATCGCGCTTCCCTTCGATTTCAAAGGGGAATTTTGCCGCAGGC
Organism: Agrobacterium sp. CMT1; assembly: GCF_037203725.1. NCBI lineage: Bacteria > Pseudomonadati > Pseudomonadota > Alphaproteobacteria > Hyphomicrobiales > Rhizobiaceae > Agrobacterium > Agrobacterium sp. CMT1. Next base: position 200,140 of record NZ_JBBCAR010000016.1, on the reverse strand, counting down.
TTGACGTGTATGAGGAACAATCGCCGCAAGGCGGCATTTTCCTGCAACACGGATCGTTCAAGGGAGACATGACATGCCTGCCAAATCGAAAGCCCAGCAGAAAGCCGCGGGTGCAGCACTCGCCGCCAAAAGGGGCGAAACGAAGAAATCCAGTTTAAAAGGTGCTTCAAAAAGCATGGAGAAGTCCATGACGGAAAAGGAACTTGAGGATTTTGCCTCAACGAAACGCAAGGGTTTGCCGGCAAAAAAATCGGAATGACGGCGTCTTTCCACCGCCATTCCCATTCGCGGGAATGATGACGGAATGACAATATCGCAACGTCGTTGCGAAAGAGATGAAGGATGATGGCGCAGATGGAGCAAGAATCTGTTCAGATGCGTCATTTGGTCCTTGCCAATAGCGGGTCTTCGAAGATAATGAGCGTCGCATCATCGTTGGGAGAAACCGCTTCAATGCGGTGCCGAAGGAGCAACCGCCCCGGAAACTCTCAGGCAAAAGGACCAGCGATGACGACGGAACTCTGGAGAGAAGCCACCTTTCATAAGGACGGCTCGCCGAAGGGATAACAATCTCAGGCGACAAGGACAGAGGGGGCTCTTGAACCGGCGCATCTGCGCCACGACCTGAGCCCGCGCGATTGCTCGCGCAACCCTGGAGGCGTCCTTGGACGATACCGCCGCGCTGAAAACCACGCCGCTTCATTCCCTGCACTTATCGCTTGGCGCCCGCATGGTGCCATTCGCCGGTTACGACATGCCCGTGCAATATCCGGCCGGCGTTTTGAAGGAGCATCTTCAAACCCGCACCTCAGCCGGCCTCTTTGACGTCTCCCATATGGGGCAGGTGATTGTGAAGGCAAAGTCCGGCAACAACGCCGATGCCGCACAGGCACTGGAAAAGCTGGTGCCGGTGGATATTCTCGGCCTCAAGGAAGGCCGCCAGCGCTACGGTTTCTTCACCGACGACAAGGGCTGCATTCTTGATGATCTGATGATCACCAATCGCGGCGATCACCTTTTCGTCGTCGTCAACGCGGCCTGCAAGGATGCCGACGTCGCCCATATGAAGGCGCATCTTTCAGACAGCTGCGAAATCACCCTTCTCGAGGACCGCGCCTTGATCGCGCTGCAGGGCCCCCGCGCCGAGGAGGTACTGGCCGAACTCTGGACGGGCGTTTCCGAGATGAAATTCATGGACGTGCAGGAGGTGCCGCTGCACGATGTTGCCTGCATCGTCTCCCGCTCCGGTTACTCCGGTGAAGACGGCTTTGAAATTTCCGTGCCGGCAGACAAGGCAGAAGAGATCGCCAGGGCCTTGCTCGAACATCCCGATTGCGAAGCCATCGGACTTGGCGCGCGTGACAGCCTGCGCCTGGAAGCAGGCCTTTGCCTTTACGGTAATGACATCGACACCACGACCTCCCCCATCGAAGCATCGCTGGAATGGGCGATCCAGAAGGCGCGCCGTGCCGGCGGTGATCGCGAAGGCGGTTTCCCGGGCGCGGAACGCATTCTTGGTGAACTGAAGGACGGTACATCGCGCCGCCGCGTCGGCCTGAAGCCCGAGGGCAAGGCACCGGTTCGTGGCCATTCGAAGCTTTTTGCGGATGCTGAAGGCAAGACGGAAATCGGCGAAGTCACCTCGGGTGGTTTCGGTCCTTCGGTCGAAGGCCCCGTCGCCATGGGTTACGTGCCTGTTTCTTACGCCGCTCCCGGCACTGCGATCTTCGCGGAAGTGCGCGGCAAATATCTGCCCGTCACCGTCGCCGCCCTGCCCTTCATCAAGCCCACCTACAAACGATAATTTCATCCCATCTCCGGAGAGAACACGATGCTGAAATTTACTGCAGAACACGAATGGCTGAAGTTCGAAGGCGATGTCGCCACCGTTGGCATTACCAGCCACGCCGCTGAACAGCTCGGCGATCTCGTTTTCGTCGAATTGCCGGAAGTGGGTGCCACCTTCTCCAAGGATGGAGAAGCCGCAACCGTTGAATCCGTCAAGGCGGCTTCCGATGTCTATTGTCCGCTGGATGGCGAAGTGGTCGAGATCAACCAGGCCATCGTCGACGACCCCTCGCTGGTCAATTCCGATCCTCAAGGTGCCGGCTGGTTCTTCAAGCTCAAGCTTTCCAACGTTGCAGATGCCGATACGCTGCTCGACGAGGCAGCCTACAAGGAGCTGATCGCGTAATGACGACGCCCACCGAATTCCATTTCACCGACTATCAGCCCTATGACTTCGCCAACCGGCGTCACATCGGGCCGTCGCCGTCGGAAATGGCCGAGATGCTGAAGGTCGTCGGCTATAAGAGCCTCGACGCGCTCATCGACGCCACCGTTCCCTCCTCCATCCGTCAAAAAGTGCCTCTCACCTGGGGTGCGGCCTTGACCGAACGTGAGGCGCTGGACCGTCTTCGCGAGACGGCCAACAAGAACCAGGTCCTGACCTCGCTGATAGGTCAGGGCTATTACGGCACCATCACGCCGCCGGTCATCCAGCGCAACATTCTGGAAAACCCGGCCTGGTACACGGCCTATACGCCATACCAGCCGGAAATCAGCCAGGGCCGACTTGAGGCGCTGCTGAACTACCAGACCATGGTCTGCGATCTGACCGGCCTTGACGTCGCCAACGCCTCGCTGCTCGATGAAGCGACTGCGGCCGCCGAAGCCATGGCCATGTGCCAGCGCGTCGCGAAATCCAAGGCGACCACCTTCTTCGTGGATGCCAATTGCCATCCGCAGACCATCGCGCTGATCGAGACCCGTGCGGCCCCGCTCGGCTGGAAGGTGATTGTCGGCAACCCCTTCACCGATCTCGATCCGGTCGACGTGTTTGGCGCGATCCTCCAGTATCCCGGCACGCACGGACATCTCAGCGATTTCTCCGGCCTGATTTCCCGCCTGCATCAGACGGGCGCGATTGCCGCCGTCGCCGCCGATCTTCTGGCCCTGACGCTGCTGAAATCTCCCGGCGAAATGGGCGCTGACATCGCCATCGGCACCTCGCAGCGCTTTGGCGTTCCGGTCGGCTACGGCGGTCCGCATGCCGCTTACATGGCCGTCAAGGATGCGCATAAGCGCTCCATGCCGGGCCGTCTCGTCGGCGTCTCGGTCGATGCGCGCGGCAACCGCGCCTATCGCCTGTCGCTGCAGACCCGCGAGCAGCATATTCGCCGTGAGAAGGCCACCTCCAACATCTGCACGGCGCAGGTGCTGCTGGCAGTCATGGCTTCGATGTACGGCGTCTTCCATGGCCCGCAGGGCATCAAGGCGATTGCCCAGCAGACCCACCAGAAGGCCGTGCTGATGGCCAAGGGACTGGAAAAGCTCGGTTACACCATCGAGCCGGAGACCTTCTTCGACACGATCACCGTCGAAGTCGGCCATATGCAGGGCGTTATCCTGCGTTCGGCCGTCGCGGAAGGGGTGAACCTGCGCAAGGTCGGCGCCACCAAGATCGGCATGAGCCTTGACGAGCGTACGCGCCCGGCAACGCTGGAAGCCGTCTGGCGCGCTTTCGGCGGCAATTTCTCGGTCTCGGATTTCACGCCGGACTATCGCCTGCCGAAGGAGCTGCTGCGTACCAGCCAGTACATGACGCATCCGATCTTCCACATGAACCGTGCCGAAAGCGAGATGACGCGCTACATCCGCCGTCTTTCGGACCGCGATCTGGCGCTCGACCGCTCGATGATCCCGCTCGGTTCCTGCACCATGAAGCTGAACGCCACAGCTGAAATGCTGCCGATCACCTGGCCGGAATTTTCCGACATCCATCCCTTCGTACCGGCCAATCAGGCACTCGGTTACAAGGAGATGATCGACGATCTATCCGAAAAGCTGTGCTCGGTCACAGGTTACGACGCCTTCTCCATGCAGCCGAATTCCGGTGCGCAAGGCGAGTATGCCGGGCTTTTGACCATCCGCAATTATCACCTCGCCAATGGCGGGACACACCGCGATGTCTGCCTCATTCCGACCTCGGCGCATGGCACCAATCCTGCCTCGGCGCAGATGGTGGGCATGAAGGTGGTGCCGGTGAAAGTGCGTGATAACGGTGATATCGATATTGATGATTTCCGTGCAAAAGCAGAGCAGTACGCCGAAAACCTCTCATGCTGCATGATCACCTATCCGTCCACTCACGGCGTGTTCGAGGAGACGGTTCGCGAGATCTGCGAGATCACCCATAAGCATGGCGGTCAGGTGTATCTTGATGGCGCGAACATGAACGCCATGGTGGGCCTTGCCCGTCCCGGCGATATCGGCTCCGACGTTTCGCACCTTAACCTGCACAAGACCTTCTGCATTCCGCACGGTGGCGGTGGTCCGGGCATGGGGCCGATCGGCGTCAAGGCGCATCTTGCTCCTTACCTGCCCGGCCATCCGGCGACCGACGGCCGCGAGGGTGCGGTGTCTGCCGCCCCGTTCGGTTCGCCGTCCATCCTGCCGATTTCCTGGAGCTACTGCCTGATGATGGGCGGCGAAGGGCTGACGCAGGCAACCAAGGTTGCGATCCTCAACGCCAACTACATCGCCGAGCGGCTGAAGGGTGCTTATGACGTGCTCTACAAATCCGAAACGGGACGCGTGGCACATGAATGCATTATCGACACCCGCCCGCTGGCAGACAGCTGCGGCGTGACTGTCGATGACGTGGCCAAGCGCCTGATCGACTGCGGTTTCCACGCGCCGACCATGAGCTGGCCGGTTGCCGGCACGCTGATGATCGAGCCGACGGAATCCGAGACCAAGGCGGAACTCGACCGGTTCTGCGATGCCATGCTGGCCATCCGCGAGGAAGCCCGCGACATCGAGGAAGGCCGCGCGGACAAGACGAACAATCCGCTCAAGAACGCGCCCCATACGGTCGAGGACCTCGTCGGCGAATGGGACCGTCCTTATAGCCGCGAAAAGGGATGCTTCCCGCCCGGCGCATTCCGCATCGACAAATATTGGTCGCCGGTCAACCGCATCGACAATGTCTATGGCGACCGCAACCTCATCTGCACCTGCCCGCCGATGGAGGCCTATGCCGAGGCGGCGGAATAAGCTGTCCTTCGTTCGAGACAGAAAGCCCGGAGCGATCCGGGCTTTTTCGTTTTCCGTCCCGTCGCAGGACGAACCCTCGGCGTTTGCGCGCCGGGACCATGTTTTAAATCAGTCATTTATCTTTTTTTCCGGCTCGCCTGAAACTTTGCGAGACCGGCTTCCGTCTCTTGTGTCGCTACGGATAACCGATAGCGGCCGCTGGAAGAGCCACCTTTCGGGGCCTTGGATTTCACAAGGAGGAATAATGATGTACAAGCTTTCCGTTCGCGCCCTGACGCTGGCTGCAGCTCTTTCCATCGGCACGGTTTCGGCCTATGCCGCAAACCCCAAGGTGGGCGGCGCGGCGATGTTCGAGGACAAGAACATCGTTGAAAATGCGGTGAACTCAAAAGACCACACGACCCTCGTCGCCGCGGTAAAGGCTGCCGGACTTGTGGAAACACTTCAGGGCAAAGGACCGTTTACGGTTTTTGCACCCACCAACGAGGCTTTCGCGGCCCTTCCGAAAGGCGCGGTCGACGATCTTCTGAAGCCAGAGAACAAGCAGAAGCTGGTCAAGGTTCTCACCTGCCACGTCGTTGCAGCCAATGCACTGTCATCCGCCATCGAAAAAATGATCAAGGATGACAAGGGCGAGCACGACGTGAAGACGGTCGGCGGCTGCGTGCTCAAGGCAAAAGAAAGCATGGGAAAAATCACACTTACCGATGAGAATGGCACGGTCGCCCATGTCACCATCGCTGATGTTAAACAATCCAACGGCGTCATACATGTCATAGACAAGGTGCTGCTGCCGAAAATGTAAGGCAGCGCCGCAGCGCCAATGTGGGCTCGAACGACTAAGGCCCGAAGCAATTCGGGCCTTCCTCATTCAAGTGCGTAATCCCGGCAGTGAAAAAGAATGGGGTGTGATTGATCTTCATCGCTTCCATGCTAAATCGGATCACACAATCAAGCGATGGAGTGTGCATGCGCCTTATCTGCCTGAACGGTTGGGGCGGAAAGCTCCACGACGAACTCGTCCCTTACATCTCCCTGTCCGACCCGGATATCTTGTGCCTGCAGGAAGTGGTGCATACGCCCGCTGCCCAAGAGGATTGGTTGACCTATCGTGATCACGGCATCGAGCTTCCGCAGAGAGCGAATTTCCTCCGCGATGTCGCCGATGCCCTGCCGGATCATGTCGCGATATTCTGCCCCGCGGCGCAGGGTGATCTCTGGCACGGTACGACTAGATACTTTTCTCAATGGGGACTGGCCACATTCGTTCGCAAGTCCATCGCCATCGTTGCCCAGGCGCAGCGCTTCGTCCATGGGACCTTTTCTGCGGACGGATATGGCGATCATCCACGGTCACGCACCGGTCACGCCATCAGGGTTTTCGACTTTGCCACCGGACAGCCGGCTGTCATTGCCCATATGCACGGGTTACGCGACCTCGACGGCAAACACGATACCGCCGCCCGCCTGGCGCAGGCAAATCGACTTGTGAACCTCGTCAAGAACATTGCCGAGAATGGCGACCGGGTGATCGTGTGCGGCGATTTTAATGTCCTGCCCGACAGCGAAACCTTTACCGTGTTGAATGAACTCAATCTTGTCGAGCTCGTCACGACCCGCGGTTTCACAGATACCAGAACCTCACATTACGCCAAGCAGAACAGATATGCCGACTACCTGCTGGTCAATCCGGCTGTGAAAGTTGATCATTTCGACGTCGTTAGGCAGCCCGAAGTCTCGGATCATTGCCCGTTGCTGCTTGAATTCAGCTGAAGAACTGGAGATGCTATGCCTAAGCTCTTCAACGCACCAGCTGGATGTCGCTCGTCACCACTGTCTTGCCGGTCCTGCCGTCCTTATCGGTCGTGCGCAGCCGCAAGCCGTTGGCACCGACCTTTTCGATGGTCATGGCGGCAACGCGGTCGCCGTTGATATCGCGGTTCCATCGCACCGTTAGATTGATGGCGTTTCCCTTTCTTGTGCCCGATAGTGCGGACGGCCGACCGGAAGGGCCCGTATAGGCGCCGCTATAGCGCCCGCCCTTCTCCGAGAGATCGGCTGCGATCGCGCGCCTTACCACCAGAAGACCGCGGCAAGTGCCGGACATGTTGAGTGACGATGATCCCGCGTTGGAATTCAGCGTGCAGCTGACGTTAATGGGCGGTGTGCCGATCCGGGTAATTACGGTTCCCTTTCCCGCCCACGTGCCCTTCAGCGAGGAGAGAAAAGCGCCCTCGTCCGCGTAAGCAGGCTGGGTCGCGAGCAATCCAACCGAAAATAAAACTGCAAGAGCCTTGATCGTCATGGCGATTATCCGTTTTTCCACGAAGCCTAACTCACAAATGCCGTTAAACGTTCCTCCAGCTAATCCCGCAACGGGCAAAAATATCGGAACATCCCTGCTGATGTCGTGCCAATGCAACCAAATGCGGGCACAGATGTTTCTCGCCAGCCTCGATCAATTTTTCGATTCCCTGCATATTTCTCGGAGTATTTTCATGACGACCGTAGGCGTTGCGGCACCACACGGCCGCCTTCCTTCCGGCGGCCTGCCGCATAGTGGTGGCATCTCGGATCGCACGCTTTTTGCCCTTGCTGCACTGAATTTCTTTCTCGCCGACGCCCGCGACGGTCTCGGGCCGTTTCTGGATGCATTTCTGGCGACACGGGGCTGGTCTTCGCTCTCGCTGGGCATGATCGCCACGGTCGGCGGCCTCGTGGGTCTGCTCGCCACGCCGCTTTGTGGCGCCCTGGTAGATGGAACGACGTGGAAAAGGACGCTGATTGCCATACCCGTCGTCCTCGTGACCATCGGCGCGCTGATCACCTTGATCTTTCCCGATGTTTGGATCGTCTGGACCGGCCAGATCATGACGGCCGTCGTCGGCGCCGTGGTCGGCCCGGCGCTTGCCGGCCTCACGCTCGGCCTTGTCGGCGAGCGCCTGTTTTCCCATCAGATTTCGCGCAACGAGTTCTGGAACCACGGCGGCAATTTCGCATCGCTCTTCGCGACTTATGTCGTCGTCACTTTCTTCGGCATGGACGGCATCATCGGCCTGATGCTGCTGACCGCTGCGGGTGCTCTGGTCGCGACGGCGGCCATCGACCCCGAACGCATCGACCACAAGGTGGCGCGCGGCCTTGGCGAAGACAGGGGCGAACCCGGTCCATCCGGCATCGCGGTCTTGCTGCAGGAACGCGGACTTATCTTTCTGGCCATCATCCTGCTCGTCTTCCACTTCGGCAACGCGCCGATGGGCCGGTTGATCGCGCAGGATTTCGCCATCGAACTTCAGACACCCTTCCGCACGACTGCGATCATTACCGGCGTCGCGCAATTTGCGATGATTTTCGTCGCCGCCATGGCGCCTTGGCTGATACGACGTTTCGGTCTCTCAACCGTCTTTATCATCGCGCTCGTCGCACTGCCGATCCGCGGCGTTCTCGCTTCCGCCTTTACGGACTTCTGGGTCATTTTCCCCGTCCAGTTTCTGGACGGTGTCGGAGCGGGGCTGCTCGGAATAGTCACGCCGGTTGCGGTGGAGAGAATTTTGAAGGGCACGGGCCGCTTTAATGTCGGTCTTGCCAGCGTCATGATGGTTCAAGGCATCGGCGCGTCACTCAGCAATGTCGTCGCAGGTTGGCTGGTGACGAAGGGCGGTTATTCACTGTCGCACCTTGTCGGCGGCGGCATTGCGGCAATCGCCATCGGGCTTTTCCTGCTCTATCGCAACGAGATAGCGCCTAAACAGAATAATGATGGCCTGTCTCACGGAAGGCAGTAACGGCGCAAACAGAAAAGGAGGCCATCTGGCCTCCTTATATGTCGTAGACCGTGTTCCGTCAGCCGACGAAAGCGCGTTCGATCACGAATTCGGCAGGCTTGTTGTTGGCGCCTTCGGTAAGACCGGCATTCTCAAGCAGTTCCTTGGTATCCTTGAGCATCGCCGAGGAACCGCAGATCATGCCGCGGTCAATGGCCGGATCGAGCGCTGGTACGCCGAGATCGGAAAACAGCTTGCCGTTTTCGATCAGCGTGGTGATGCGGCCCTGGAAAGGATAATCTTCGCGGGTCACCGTGGCATAATGCTTGAGCTTGTCGCCGACAATCTCGCTGAGGAACTCGTGGTTCTTGATTTCCTCGACCAGATCGAAACCGTATTTCAGTTCGGCCACATCGCGGCAGGTATGGGTGAGGATGACCTCTTCGAACTTCTCATAGGTCTCGGGATCGCGGATCAGGCTCGCGAAAGGCGCAATGCCGGTGCCGGTGGAGAACATGTAAAGCCGTCGGCCGGGCGTTAGCGCATCGAGAACCAGCGTGCCTGTCGGCTTCTTGCGCATCAAAACGGTATCGCCAGGCTTTATCGCCTGAAGATGGGAGGTCAGCGGGCCATCCGGGACCTTGATCGAGAAAAATTCCAACTCCTCGTCCCAGGCGGGGCTGGCGATGGAATAGGCGCGATAGATCGGCTTGTCGCCGACCATCAGGCCGATCATGGCGAATTCGCCGGAACGAAAACGGAAGCCGGCCGGACGCGTCATGCGGAAACGGAACAGATGATCCGTATAATGTTCCACCGACAAAACCGTCTCGGCATAAACACCATCGGGTATCTTGATCGCGAAATCTTCCGTCTTGGCTGGCGCGTTCATTTAGGTTCCGTCCATTCTATTCGATGAGCGACATTCTCCGACCGGGCAATTATACCATTTCTGCTCCGGTTTGAAGGCATGAGAATGTCAATACTGCCATGTGCGTAGGAAATATGTATCAGAAACTCATATTTCCGTGCAACGTGTCACAGAGACGCACGCCGACGCCAGCTATAGGCCTCGCCGTCGCTCGCAGGCCTGGCCGTCGGCTGGTAATAGACCGGAATTGCCGGCAGGCGATTTTCGGACAGGCGGCGGATCGCCGTACCATTCGTCACCGCAAAGCTTGTGAAGCCGGTACGCAGCATGAGCGGCACCTGATCGATCAGCACGTCGCCAATCGCCCTCACCTCGCCTGTGAAACCGAGGCGGCTGCGCAGCAGCGACGCGTGGCTGAAACCACGGCCGTCATTGAAAGCCGGGAAACTCACCGCGACAAGCTCGATACGGTCGAGATAAGGTTCCAGCCGGGTCACATCATCGGCAGGCGCAATCAGCACCCCGAGACCGATATCGTTGCTTTCGGCCGCACGAACCAGAAAATCGGCAAGCGGCAGCACGGGCTTCTGCTCGGCCACCGCTTTTAATTCTTCCGTTTCGATCACCCAGGGATCGTTCTCCACGAAGCCGTCGCGGGTCCAGATTTTCGTCATGACATTCTCCTCAGGCGGCTTCGGCGGCGGAACCGTAGAGCGCATCCTTGAACGGTTGCGGCCCGACGCGGCGATAGGCTTCAAGGAAATTCTCTTCCTTTGAAAGACGAAGCCCGAGATAGGTGTCGACGATGGTTTCAACCGCGTCGGTCACCTTTTCCGGTTCGAAGCCGCGACCGATGATCTCACCAATCGAGGTGTTTTCGTCACCCGATCCGCCAAGCGTGATCTGGTAGAGTTCCGCACCCTTCTTTTCCACGCCCAGCAGCCCGATATGACCGACATGGTGGTGGCCGCAGGCATTGATACAGCCGGAAATCTTGATCTTCAGCTCACCAATTTCCGCCTGACGCTCCGGCGAACCGAAGCGGGTAGAAATTTCCTGCGCCACCGGAATGGAGCGCGCATTGGCAAGCGCGCAATAATCCAGCCCGGGACAGGCGATGATATCGGTGATGAGCCCGGCATTGGCGGTCGCAAGACCCGCGCCTGCAAGTGCACGATAGACCGGCTCGAGGTCAGCCAGCGCCACATGCGGCAGGATGATGTTCTGCTCATGGCTGATGCGGATTTCGTCGAAGGCATATTCCGCGGCAATATCGGCGACCAGCTCCATCTGCTCATCCGTCGCGTCGCCCGGGATGCCACCGATCGGCTTCAGCGAGATCGTTACCATGCCGTAGTCCGGATGCTTGTGCGGGGCGACGTTCTGCTCGACAAAACGGGCAAAGCCCTCGTCGGCGCGCTTCCAGCGCGCCAGGCTTTCCCAGCCTTCCGGCCGGTCCTTCAGCGCCGGCGGCGCGAAATAGGCGGTGATGGCGGCGATATCGGCATCCGGCAGCTTCAATTCGGTGTTCTTGAGTTCCGCAAATTCGACCTCGACCTGACGGGCCAGTTCTTCCGCACCCGTCTCATGCACGAGGATCTTGATGCGCGCCTTGTATTTGTTGTCCCGACGACCATGCAGGTTATAAACCCGCATCACGGCCGTGGTATAGGACAGGAGATCTTCTTCCGGCAGGAAGTCGCGGATCTTCTTGGCGATCATCGGCGTGCGCCCCTGTCCACCACCGACATAAACGGCAAAGCCGATCTCGCCCTTGTCGTTCTTTTTAAGATGCAGCCCGATATCGTGAACCTGAATGGCCGCACGATCGCGTTCGGCACCCGTCACTGCAATCTTGAACTTGCGCGGCAGGAACGAGAATTCCGGATGCACGGAAGACCATTGGCGCAGGATCTCGGCATAAGGACGCGGATCAGCAACCTCGTCGGCCGCAGCGCCAGCGAAATGATCCGCAGTGACGTTGCGAATGCAGTTGCCAGAGGTCTGCAGCGCGTGCATTTCCACGCTTGCCAGTTCGGAGAGGATATCCGGGGTATCAGAGAGGCGCGGCCAGTTATACTGGATGTTCTGACGGGTGGTGAAATGGCCGTAACCCCGGTCGTATTTACGGGCAATATGCGCCAGCATTCGCATCTGCTTGGAATTCAGCGTACCGTAGGGGATGGCGACGCGCAGCATATAGGCGTGCAGCTGAAGATAGACACCATTCATCAGGCGCAATGGCTTGAATGCGTCCTCGGCCAGCTCACCGGATAGCCGGCGCTCCACCTGATCGCGAAACTGCGCCACGCGGCCTTCAACAAATGCGTGATCGAACTCGTCGTAACGGTACATATTCTTCCTCAGACTGCGATAAATGCTGCATCGGCCGGCTTGTAGCCGGTCGCATAGTGCACGGTCGGGCCGGCGGCGCGAATGCGCTCGCGCAGGCGCGTCGGCCAGAGCTTGCCGTTCTCTTCCACAACGTCGACGATATTAACGTCAACGACCTTGTTGGCGGAAAAATCCCGCTTGCCGATCTCCTCGAACGAGGCGACCGCTTCCGCATGGCGGGCGACGATTGCGCCCTGCAGGTTTTCCGTCCATTCGCCGTTGGCGTCGAGCCAGACGGCAATGCCATCGCTCAGGCGGTTGGCGGTCAAAACCTTGTCAGCCATTTACATACTCCCGTTTGAGGTCCGCCGGCCTTCCGGCAAGCGCAAGCGCCTCGGACCTGTCGAAATTGGCGCCTGCCACCGCATCGCCGATGATGACCATTACAGGACCGGTCAGTTCATCGCGATGTTCAAGGTCGGGCAGATCGTTTAATGTTCCGTGCAGCAGGCGGCGATCAGCGCGGCTGGCGTTTTCGATAACGGCGACGGTGGTTTCCACACCGAGCCCCGCTTCGATAAGCCTTGTGGCCACCGAGGCAGCGACGCTGCGGCCCATATAGACGGCAATGGTCGCACCGGAAACGGCAAGCCGGGCCCAGTCGGGCAGAACATCGCCAGTCAGATCGTGACCGGTGGTGAAAATCAGCGACGAGGCGACACCACGCAGCGTCAGCGGCAGTTCAAAATCCGCAGCGGCGGCGAAGGCCGACGTGATGCCAGGCACGATCTCGTAAGCGATGCCGGCATCGCGCAGCGCTGCCATCTCCTCGCCCGCACGGCCATAAACCAGGGGATCGCCGGATTTGAGGCGTACGACGCGCTTGCCGTCCTTGCCGAGACGCACCAGCAGGCGGTTGATCTCGTCCTGCGACTTGCTATGGCAGCCCTTGCGCTTGCCGACCGATAGCCTCTCGGCGTCGCGACGGCCCATATCGATGATCGCCTGCGGCACCAGCGCATCGTAAACGATGACGTCGGCTTCCATCAGCACGCGCTGCGCGCGCAGCGTCAGAAGATCTTCCGCACCGGGCCCGGCGCCGACAAGCCATACGCGGCCTTCGCTGCGTTCGGGCGACCGCAGAAGACGGTCGACAGCCTGATGGGCGGCCGGGGCGTCGCCGACGGCGACGGCATCCGCAACTGCACCGGAGAAAAATCGCCGCCAGAAATTGCGCCGCAACGCGCCCTTCGGTACGGTTTGTTCCGCTGCACCGCGGTACTGCACGGCGAGATGTGCCAGCTTGCCAAGTGAAGGCGACAGCATCTGGTCTATGCGCGCGCGGATCATCTGCGCGAGCACCGGCCCTGCCCCTTCGGTGCCGATAGCCACCGCGACGGGTGCCCGGGACACAAGCGCCGGCGTGAAGAAATCGCAGAATTCCGGCTGGTCCACCGCATTGGCGGGGATTTTCCGGGAACGCGCGGCAGCAACGATGTCCCTGTCCAGAACAGCCTCGCCAGTTGCAGCAAAAACCAGGGTCGCACCGTCGATCAGATGGCTGGCAAAAGCATGAGGCCGATGATCGATGCCGTGTTCGCGGAGATAAACTGCGTAATCAGCCTCCGGCTCGTCGGCATAGGCAACGATATGCGCATTGGTATTGGCAAGAAGCCTGACCTTTGCGAAGGCCTCATCGCCATTTCCGAAGACGGCAACCTGCCTGCCCTCGACCCGGAAGAATGCGGGGAAGGTTGAAAGGCGATCGCCGGCAGCGGAAAAATCATGTTCGTTGTGCATTGGACATATATCCCGCATCGCGGCGCAAGATTGAAGAAACAGAAATTCAAGCCTTTCCGGCACCTGGATTTTTATTTCTCGAACACCCCGGTTTTGGAGGAAAACAAACCGGCCTCTGTTTCCCGCACGCCTGGAGGCTTCTAAGCGCAGCGCGAATCCCTTGACAAACCCGGCCCCCGCGCCGAACAAGGGAAGACAATTTGCCATCTGTTTTCCATGCGAAGACCGCTTTATACAAGCGGCAAGAAGGACCGCCCCCTTGACCAGCCAGCCACTTTCCGCCCGCCTTCTTGATGTCATCGAACACGATATCCTGCCGTTGACAGCCCGCGGTGTCAGCCTTGGCAACAAGGTTTTCGGCGCGGCAATCCTGCGTAAGTCCGACCTGTCGCTGGTGGTTGCGGAAACCAACAACGAGCTGGAAAATCCGCTCTGGCACGGCGAGGTGCATACGCTGAAGCGGTTTTACGAACTGGGCGAAAAGCCGAATACGAAGGACCTGATTTTCCTCTCCACCCACGAACCCTGCACCATGTGCATGTCCGCCATCACCTGGGCCGGTTTCGACAATTTCTACTCCTTCTTCAGCCACGAGGATTCGCGCGACGCTTTCGCGATCCCGCATGATTTGAAAATCCTGAAGGAAGTCTTCGGGTTGGAGCCGGGCGGCTATCGCCGCAACAACGCTTTCTGGAACTCGTATTTCATCACCGATCTTGTGGAAGCCGAGGAGGATCCGCTGAAGAGCACGTTGAAGGCGCAGACCGCCCGCATCAAGGCGGCCTATGACGATCTGTCCACCAGCTATCAGTCGTCGAAGGGCGGCAACGATATTCCTCTGAATTAAGCGCGGAACTGGACGGCCGGACCGGCATAAACACAAGCGAAGGTTTGAGCATATGGAAGCCTCGAAGGACATTTCCCGCCTGATCGAGATCATGGAAGCCCTGCGCCAGCCGGAAACCGGTTGCCCGTGGGATGTCGTCCAGACCTTCGAGACAATCAAGCCCTATACGATTGAAGAGGCTTATGAAGTCGCCGACGCCATCGAGCGCAGGGACATGGACGATCTTTGCGAAGAACTGGGCGATCTTCTGTTGCAGGTCGTCTTTCATGCACGTATCGCCGAGGAGCGCGGTGAGTTTGCCTTCGGCGATGTGGTGCATGCCGTCACCTCGAAAATGATCCGCCGACACCCGCATGTCTTTGCCGCCTCCGAGGCCGATACGCCCGACAGCGTCAAGCTGCAGTGGGACCGGATCAAGGCCGAGGAAAAACGCGAGCGCGCAGCGCGCCGTGCGCGCCGGGGCATCACGGAGGATTTCAAGGCCGGCTTTCTCGGCGGAGTGCAACGCAGCCAGCCGGCGCTGACCGAAGCGCTCAAACTGCAGGAACAGGCGGCGCGCGTCGGTTTCGACTGGTCGGACCCCGCCCCCATTCTCGACAAGATCGAAGAAGAAATCGCCGAACTGCGCGAAGCGCTGGAGGAAGGAAGGCCTGAAAAGGTCTCAGACGAACTGGGCGACCTGATCTTCGCCCTCGTCAATATCGGCCGTCACGTCAAGGCCGATCCGGAAAACGCGCTGCGCGGCACCAACACGAAATTTCGCAGGCGCTTCAACCACATCGAAAAGTCGCTCGGCGAAAATGGCGAGACGCTGGAGGAAGCAAGCCTCGAGAGGATGGAAGACCTCTGGCAAGCGGCAAAGCGCATCGAACGCTCGCTCGATAAGGTCACGTCCTGAGCGGCAGGACGCCTCGCGATTCGAGCGCCGGTTTTCTCCGCCCGCAGCCGAGCTGCATCATCGAAGAAGAATGGAAACAGTCGAGGGCCGCATGATGCGGCCCCTGCTTTTGCTCAGACGCCCTTATTCGCCGCCGCCCAGCGAGTGCACGAAGATCGCAAGCTGCTTGACCGTCGTGTCACCGAGGCGCTCACCCCAGGCGGGCATGACGCCATGCTTGGGAGAGCGTATCTGCGAAACGATCCCCTCTTCGCCATGAGATTTCAGCCAGATGGCGTCGGCAAGATTGGGTGCACCGAATTCGCGGTTGCCCTTGGCATCTTCCCCATGGCAAGAGGCACAATTGTCGGCAAACAGCTGCCTTCCGGGTTCCACCAGCACCGGGTTGGAAGGCGTTCCCGTGAGGCTGAACACATAAGCGGCAACCTGACGAATTTCATCCGGCTGCAGTATATCGCCAAAGGCCGGCATTTCCGAAGCACGTGTGTCTGGATCATCCTGAAAGCGGATGCCGTGCTTCACCGTCGTATAGATGTCATCGACGCTGCCGCCCCACATCCAGTCGTCGTCATTGAGGTTGGGATAACCCTGCCCGCCCTCCGCGCCAGAACCGTGACACTGAATGCAATTGACCTTGAAAGCGGCAGCACCGCCCGAAAGGGCAAATTGCATCAGCGTCGGGTCCGCCTGGATGTCGGCAAGCGACGAATTGGCGATCTTGTCGACATAGATGCTCTGAGACTGTCTGGCATCCGCCAGGTCCGCGGCGATTTCGGCACGGCTGTTCCAGCCGAGGACGCCCTGGGTTGCACCTGAAATCAGCGGCCATGCCGGAAAAGCGATGGTGTAGCCGATGGCCCAGACAATCGTGGCGTAGAATGTCCACACCCACCAGCGAGGCATGGGGTTGTTCAATTCGCGAATACCGTCCCACTCGTGGCCGGTGGTTTCGACGCCACTGATTTTATCGATGTGTTTTTCGGACATGTTCAGTCCTCCCTGAGCGGAATGCTGGCCGCATCGTCCGCGGCCCTTTTCGAGCCTGGGCGAAGCGTGAAGATGACGACGCCGGCGAAGAACAGGGTCATGGCAAGCAGGCCCCAGCTATCGGCGAAGTGGCGCATGGCCGTGTAGGTTTCCATCGTTCCGCCTCCTCACCGGTAACCGGCGGCATCGTCATAGGTCGAGAAATCGACCAGCGTGCCGAGCATCTGGAGATAAGCGACCAGCGCATCCATTTCCGTGAGCTTTGCCGGATCGCCGTCGAAATCGCCGACCTTGGCCTTGGGATAGCGCGCCAGCAGTTCCGACGAATCCGCATTCGGGTCCGCCTGGGCGGCGAGATCGGCCGCGGATTTCTCGATCATCTCGTCGCTATAGGGCACACCGACAGCACGGTTGGCCTTCAGCTCCATGGAGATGTCAGTGATCTTGAGCGGCGTTGTCTTGAGGAAGGCATAGGACGGCATGATCGATTCCGGCACCACCGAGCGTGGATCAGCCAGATGCTGCACGTGCCACTCGTTCGAATAACGGTCACCCACGCGCGCCAGGTCAGGCCCGGTGCGCTTCGAACCCCACTGGAACGGATGGTCGTACATGGATTCCGCCGCCAGGCTGTAATGCCCGTAACGTTCCACCTCGTCGCGGAACGGACGGATCATCTGGCTGTGGCAGACATAACATCCCTCGCGAATGTAGATGTTGCGCCCGGCCAGCTCCAGCGGCGTGTAGGGCCGCATGCCTTCCACCTTCTCGATGGTGTTTTCGAGGTAGAAGAGCGGTGCGATTTCCACGATACCGCCGATCGAGACCACCAGCAGCGAGCCGACCAGAAGCAGGGTGGCGTTACGTTCGATGACGCCGTGTTTGTCGAGTATGGACATCGGCCCCTCCTATTCAGCGGGCTGCAGCGAAGGAGCCGCGCCTTTGCTGGCGCCCTCCTCGCGTTGATGACCGAGGATGGTCATGGTGACGTTGTAGGCCATGATCAGCGCGCCGCTGAGGAACATCAGGCCGCCCAGTGCACGCATCAGATAATAGGGGAACAGCGCTGCCACCGATTCCGCGAAGGAATAGACAAGGAAGCCCTGGCTATCATATTCGCGCCACATCAACGCCTGCTGGATGCCGGCCACCCACATGACGGCGGCGTAGATGACGATGCCGAGCGTGGCGAGCCAGAAGTGCCAGTTCACGAGCTGCAGGCTGTAAAGACGGTCCCTGCCCCACAGCTTGGGCGTCAGATAATAGATCGCGCCGAAGGTGATCATGCCGTTCCAGCCGAGCGCGCCCGAATGCACATGGCCGATGGTCCAGTCGGTATAGTGGCTGAGCGAGTTGACGGCCTTGATCGACATCATCGGGCCCTCGAAGGTGGCCATGCCATAGAAGGCAACCGCCATCACCATCATGCGCACGATGGGATCGGTACGGATCTTGTCCCAGGCGCCGGAAAGCGTCATCAGGCCGTTGATCATGCCGCCCCACGATGGCATCCACAGCATGATCGAGAACACCATGCCAAGCGTCTGCGCCCAGTCCGGAAGTGCCGTGTAATGCAGGTGGTGCGGGCCTGCCCAGATATACATGAAGATCAGCGCCCAGAAGTGGATGATCGACAGGCGGTAGGAATAAACCGGGCGGTTCACCTGCTTCGGAATGAAATAATACATCATGCCGAGGAAGCCGGCCGTCAGGAAGAAGCCGACGGCGTTATGGCCATACCACCATTGCGTCAGCGCATCCTGCACGCCCGAAAAGGCGGAGTAGCTCTTGACGCCGAGAAAAGAGACGGGAATGGCGAGGTTGTTGACGATGTGCAGCATGGCAATCGTCACGATGAAGCTCAGGTAGAACCAGTTCGCCACATAGATATGTGGCTCCTTGCGTGTCAGGATCGTGCCGAGGAACGTGATGAGATAGGCAACCCAGACGATCGTCAGCCAGATATCCACATACCATTCCGGCTCCGCATATTCGCGTCCCTGCGTTATGCCGAGCAGATAGCCGGTGGCGGCCATGACGATGAAGAGGTTGTAGCCCCAGAACACGAACCAGCCGAGATCGCCGCCGAACAGGCGTGCCCGACAGGTTCTCTGCACCACGTAGAATGAGGTGGCGATCAGCGCATTTCCCCCGAAAGCGAAGATCACCGCCGACGTGTGCAGCGGCCTTACACGGCCGAAATTGAAATAGGGTGCGATGTTGAGATCCGGAAAAGCAAGCTGCAGCGCCACCACGACGCCGACCAGGAAGCCGACGACGCCCCAGAAGACGGTGGCGATGACACCGTATCGTACGACTCCGTCGAAATATTCCGACTTGCGCCGGGCCCGCGCGGCCGGATCGACGGGCGCAAAGGAGACACGGCGCAACAGAAGCACCGTGCTGACCAGCAGCGTAAAGAACAGCACCCACATATGGGCGGCGAAAAGACTGTCATGGGCGAATGCCGCCCCGAGCAACGCGAGAAAGGCCCCAAGGGCCACGATCGCGGTTTCCAGTGTGTAGTTCATTGTTGGTTTCCCCCAACGTGCAAGCCGACCGACGAAAGGCACTGCATGCGCCTGGGAGAGCGGACGTGCGCCTTTGCGTCGGTTGGAGCATTGCCACCGGGAATGGGAAGCGACCTTGATCCAGATCAAGAAAGCAAAGCTGCCGCAGCCTCGCCAAAATGCGGCTCGCATTTGCAGGGGAAATTTGCCTATAAACAAGGATACGGCGATGTCGACCGCACTTTCGCGGGTGCCGCTTCAGCCCTTCATTTTCAGGGGCAACCCGGCGGCGACGAAAAAGACCTCACCGGCAATGGCGGCGATTCGCTGATGCAGCCGCCCCGCATGATCCCGGAATTCCCGCGCCATGCGATTTTCCGGCACGATGCCGAGACCGACTTCATTGGAAACGAAAATCAGCTTCGCCCGAGCCGACAGGATCGCCGCCTCAAGTGCCGCGAAGGCAGCATCGAAATTCGCATTTTCCATCATCAGATTGGTAAGCCACAAAGTGAGGCAATCGACGAGAACGACATTGTTCGGCCGGTCCAGCCGCTCCAGCATGGCGACGATATCGACGGGCGCTTCATGGGTGGTCCATTCGCCGCCACGCCGCGCCTGATGATGGGCGATCCGGTCACGCATCTCGTCGTCCCAAGCCCGGCCGGTGGCCAGATAATGCAGGTTTCCGCCCGCCTTTATGGCAAGTTCTTCCGCAAAACGCGATTTGCCGGAGCGCGCGCCGCCAAGAATGAAAACGGAGCGGTTATTATCTGTCATGGGAAACCTGAAGGAAGAGAATAAACGGACCGGCATCTTCGCCGGGTCGCGAGCCAGTGACAGGCGGACATGAAAGGAACGATTCGTAGAAAAGGCGTCCCCCGGTTGCTCACGCCGGACTGCCGCTGATACCGGGCCGGAAAAAACAAGACCTGCCTGCAGGATGCGGGGCATATCAGTCTTGATGCTCCGGATACCGGAAACACCGGTCCGGAAGAAAAGCTAGGTGCGAACGTCCATCCTGTCAATCCGTCCCTGCCGTTGGTGAAAAACCAGGCGGAACCGGTACGCAAAACCTTAACCCGGAACCGGCAGACCTGTCGTCCGCGACAGGACTGATAAAGCGACTTGGTTACCGGAAAGTTAGCGTTAAACCGAATGATGAAACCGCAACGCCAAAAGAGAATATGGGAGTGACGTCAGCCGCCGCCATTGCCTTGCCATGGCCTTCAAATCAATATGGTTTCGAAGATTCGCAAACAGCAAGGTGGCCTGCCCGTAATGACCGTCATCGACTATATCGCGATTGTCGTTTTCATCCTTCTATGGGCCGCCTACACCCATGTGACGACGGGAACGAGGCTGTTTTCGCGCGCCAGCCTCAACCAGGCCATGGCCGAGCGCCGTCGCGACTGGATCATGAATTCGCTGACGCGCGACCTGAAGATGATCGACACGCAGATCATGGCCGGCCTGCAGAACGGAACCGCCTTTTTCGCTTCCACCTCCATCTTCGCCATCGGCGGATGTTTTGCCCTTCTGGGGGCGACCGAGCAGGTCGAGTCGGTGTTTCGCGACATGCCTTTCGTGCATTATGCCGGTCGCACGGCTTTTGAACTGAAGGTCATCGGGCTCACCTGTCTCTTCGGTTACTCCTTCTTCAAATTCGGCTGGTCCTACCGGCTGTTCAACTACTGCACCATCCTCTTCGGCGCCATTCCCATGGTGCACGACGTCGGCGCCGACCGCGAGGCGGCGGAACGCGCGGCCGAGAACGTCATCAAGATGAACATCATCGCCGCCAAGAACTTCAATGACGGCCTGCGGACCATATTTCTGTCCATCGGTTATCTCGGCTGGTTCATCAGCCCCTATGTCTTCATCGCCAGCACGGTCATCATCATTGTCGCGCTCTTGCGCCGCCAGTTCTTTTCCGAGGCGCGACGCGCCATCATGGAAGAAAACAGGCCTTGAAATAGCCGCACTTCAAGGGCCAAGCCGAGCAAGACACCGGCCTTACCGAAAGCTGAAACACGGAAACCATGGACACAAACACAGTCGCCGACGAAAACCGCCGTAAAGGCCGCATAGGCGGCCTCGACACGCTCCGCGGGCTGGCCCTCATCGCCATGGCGTCCTACCACTTCACGTGGAATCTGGAATATTTCGGTTATCTCGAACCAGGCACGGCAACCACGGGCCTCTGGAAGCTGTACGCACGCGGCATCGCCACGTCATTTCTGTTCCTTGCGGGTTTCAGCCTGTTTCTCGCCCACGGCAAGGGCGTGAACTGGCCATCCTTCGGCAAGCGTTTCGCCATGGTGGCCGGTTCGGCGCTGCTCATCACCATCGCCACCTATTTCGCCTTTCCGGACAGCTTCATCTTCTTCGGCATACTGCATAATATTGCCGCCGCAAGCCTCGTGGGACTGTTGTTCCTCAGGGCACCCGCAGCCGTGACACTGCTTTTCGCTGTGATTGCTTTTATCCTGCCGCAATATCTGCAATCCGAACTGTTCAATGCAAAATGGCTGGCCTGGATCGGCTTTTCCACCCAGCCACCCCGTTCGAATGATTATGTCCCGCTGCTGCCCTGGCTTGCGCCGTTCCTCGCCGGGCTTGCGGTCTCGCAATTCGTCACGCCGCGCGGCTGGCTCGACCGCTTCCGAAGCCCGAGTTCACCTCGCAACCTTCTTGCAAGCGCCGGCCGTCACAGCCTTGCCTTCTATCTCATCCACCAGCCGGTATTAATCGGCCTTGTTTACACCCTGTCGCTCGTCGCCCCGCCCCCGCCTGTCGATCAGGTCGAACTATACAAATCAAGCTGCGAAAAAAGCTGCGTCGAACAGGCGAACGGGCTGGAGCTGTGCCAGCGCTTCTGCGGCTGCACGCTGGAGAAGCTCCAGGCGGAAAGCCTTTTCGACATCATGATGGAAGGCAAGCTGACCGCGGATCAGCAGACGAAGGTCAGCGAAGTGGCACAGCAGTGCACTGTTGAGGCGCAGTAGCGCAGGCAGCCAGAGCGTCAGCGGTCGCCGTCTTTTCTCCCCCTTTCCGGGGAGAAGGTGGCCCGAAGGGTCGGATCAGGGGGCGAACGTCGGTGATAAATCGAGGTCATGTCCCACATCCCGCTGCCGCGACATTCTCGTCGGCGGGGCAAGCCGAACCCGCTCGTTTCATATGAAGTAAAGCGGAGAGTCTTGGAGCCGTTCACGACAGTTACGTCAACGGAATATCCGATACCACTAAAAAGCAGTGCTCAGGTCCCAACGCCGATTTCGGCAAGACGCGTCAGACAGGCTTCTTCGACATTGTCGAGCTCCGCCAGCGTCTCCTCGATATCCTTGCGCTTCTGCCGAAGATCAGCGCGCTTTTCATCGACCTTCTTCATCAGGAGCACAAGCTGGCCCGATTCCCCCGGCGGCTCCTTGTAGACCTGAATGATCTCGCGGATTTCGGCTATCGTGAAACCGATACGGCGACCGCGCAGGATTTCCTGAATGAGACGGCGGTCCGCAGCACGGAAAAGCCTGGTGCGCCCGCGCCGCTCAGGATGGATCAACCCTTCATCCTCATAAAATCTGAGTGTGCGGGTGGAAACACCGAATTCTCGGGTCAGTTCGGTTATGCTATAATATTTGTTCACGGGCCTATCCGATTCCTAACCGGATCATTATTATTTGACCTTCACGTAAAAGTCAATTTTATGGCAGCCCTCGCCTATCCCGAAATTCCGTACCACCAGGTCGCTATTCCCAGGAAGGCAAAAAAACCGACAATGTCCGTTACCGCCGTTACGAAGACGGCGGATGAGACAGCAGGGTCAGCTCCGAACTTGTCGAGGACGAGCGGAATGAGAATTCCCGCCAGGGCCGCCGCGAGCATGTTGAGACACATGGCCGTGGCGATGATGCCCCCAATATGGATGTCCTGAAACCATAGCGCCGCGACAACGCCGATGGCGCAGCCGAACAGCATGCCGTTCAGAATGCCCACCCCCGCCTCGCGCCGGATGATGCGGGCGGCATTGTTGATATCGAGGCTTTTGGTGGCGAGCGCGCGCACCGATACCGTCATGGTCTGCGATCCGGCGTTGCCGCCCATGCCGGCAACCGCAGGCATCAGGATCGCCAGCGCGACGATCTGCTGGATCGTCGCATCGAACAGGCTGATGACGGAAGCGGACAGAAAGGCAGTGATGAGGTTGACGGCGAGCCACGGAACGCGGGAACGCGACGTGGTGGCGATGGAGTCCGACAACTCTTCGTCACCCACACCGCCGAGACGCAGAAGGTCTTCCTCGGCCTCTTCCTGGATGACGTCGACCACGTCATCGATGGTCAGCACGCCGACCAGCCGGCCGTTGTTGTCCACCACGGCGGCGGACAGAAGGTCGTATTGCTCGAAGAGCTGCGCTGCCTCTTCCTGGTCCATTTCGGCTGGAATGGAATGGTTTGTCTCATGCATGATCGTTTCGATCTTCACCTGGCGCTTGGCCCGCAGCACCTTGTCGAGATCGAGCGCGCCGACCAGCTTGAAAGTGGGATCGATGACAAAAATCTGGGTGAAGGAGTCCGGGAGTTCCTCCTCCTCTCGCAGATAATCAATAGTCTGCCCGACAGTCCAGAATGGCGGCACGGCGACGAATTCCGTCTGCATGCGCCGACCGGCCGAGCTCTCAGGATAGTCCAGCGCCCGCATCAACCGCACGCGTTCGGTGAAGGGCAGCTGCGAGAGAATGTCCTTACGATCCTCGTCGTCGAGGTCTTCAAGAATGTAGACGGCGTCGTCCGAATCGAGCTCGCCGATACCGGCAGCGATCTGCTCGTTCGACATCTGATCGACGATATCGAGGCGGATACCTTCATCCACCTCGGTCAGCGCCGTCATATCAAAATCGGAACCGAGCAGCCGCACAAGCGCGTGGCGCTGTTCCGGGAGAATGGATTCAAGCAGGTCTCCGAGTTCGGATTCATGCAGCCGCGCCACATTCTTGCGCAGGAACAAGAGGTCGCGATCGGCGATTGCCGCACCCACCATCGTCAGAAAATCGGAACGCACCGAGCCATCTTCGGCATAAATATCCGACGGGGCATCCGACGGCTTCAATTCATCGGGCGCGACAGCGTCGTCGTCACGGTCTGTCATCTGGCGTCCCCTTGTATTCAAATGCCGCAATGCTCGGATTCGAAGGCAGAATGGCGTTAAAAAGCATATTGTCAACAACCGGATAGCTGCAAATACCTAAGCTTCGCGCGTGTCGCGAAAATTCCATTCGTCATTCCTCTTCGCCTCTCCGGCAGGACCGGGCGGAGTGCGGCTTATAAGCATGAATAGCCGATCCGTGCCGCTTGTTTTACGACAACGCCCGCACCCTTTACGCCGTTCCGCAGCCAAGGTTGAGAGCCATGACGCTGGTTTTACCGCAACGCACAACAAAGGCGTTGACAGCCGATGCGGATGGGCGCTTCTGAAGATATTTTTGACAAAGGACAAACCGCGCCGACCGGACGCGGAAAGTCGGTTTCGGGGTGGCAAACCATGAGCAAGACGGGTTTCATCGGCAAGGCATCGTCCGCCGCAGGCGGTTGGGGCGCACTTAAAAGCGTCGGCAAGCGCCTTCTGGAATCCGGGGCACCGATCTCGGGCGTCCGCACCCTGTTGAAGACCAATCAGCCGGATGGTTTTGACTGTCCCGGTTGCGCCTGGGGCGATCCGGAACACGGCTCCTCTTTCGAGTTCTGTGAAAACGGCGTCAAAGCGGTCTCCTGGGAAGCGACCGAAGCCCGCGTGCTGCCGGCGTTCTTCGCCAGCCACACCGTCTCCGAACTGCGCGGCTGGTCCGATTACGAGTTGGAAAAACAGGGGCGCCTCACCCATCCCATGCGTTATGACCGGATGAGCGACAAATACCTGCCCGTATCGTGGGACGAGGCCTTTACCGAAATCGGCAGCATCCTCAACAATCTCGACAACCCGAACCGGGCTGAATTCTATACGTCCGGCCGCGCTTCCAACGAGGCGGCTTTCCTTTATCAGCTGATGGTGCGGCTTTACGGCACCAATAATTTCCCCGACTGCTCCAACATGTGCCACGAGGCAAGCGGTGTCGGATTGAACGCATCGATCGGTGTCGGCAAGGGAACGGTGCTGCTCGAGGACTTTGAAAAGGCCGACGCGATTTTCGTGATCGGGCAAAACCCTGGCACCAATCATCCGCGCATGCTGGGCGACCTGCGCCGCGCCGCCCTGCGCGGCGCCCGGATCGCCGTCTTCAATCCCATTCGCGAAAAGGGGCTGGAGCGCTTTGCAGACCCGCAGGACAAGATCGAGATGATCAGTGGCGGCAGCACGAAGATTGCCACCAATTATTACCAGCCGCGCCAGGGCGGCGACATGGCGGCGGTGCGCGGCATGAGCAAGGCGGTCTTCGCCGCTGACGACGCCGCAAGGGCGGCGGGCGAACCCGCCATCATCGACTACGACTTCATCGCCGAACATGCAGCGGAGTTCGAGGCCTACCGTGCCGCCGTCGAAGCGACAAGCTGGGAGACCATTCTCGACCAGTCCGGCCTCACCCGCGCGGAGATCGAAGAAGCCGCCCACATCTACATGAAGGCCGGCTCCGTCATCGCGACATGGGCCATGGGCGTCACTCAGCATCGTCACTCGGTCGTCATCGTGCGCGAGATCACCAATTTCATGTTGCTGCGCGGCAATGTCGGTCGTCCCGGTGCGGGCCTTTGCCCCGTGCGCGGTCATTCCAACGTTCAGGGCGACCGCACCGTCGGCATCGATGAAAAAGCACCGCCCGCACTTCTTGATGCGCTGGAAAAGGAACTCGGCGTTACCATGCCGCGCAAGCCCGGCCACAATACGGTGGAGGCTGTGGCGGCCATGCTTGAGGGCAAGGCGCAAGCCTTCGTTGCGCTCGGGGGTAATTTCCTGCGCGCCACGCCCGATAGCCCGCTTATTATCAAGGCATTCGAAAATCAGAAGCTCACCGTCAACATCGCCACCAAGCTCAATCATTCGCATCTCGTGCCGGGCGAAACCTCGTTCGTGCTGCCTTGCCTGGGGCGAACCGAGATCGACCGCAATTCGGCAGGCCGGGCGCAGATCGTCACGGTCGAGGATTCCATGAGCATGGTGCACGGCTCCGGCGGCATCAATCCACCGGCGTCGGACGAATTGCGCTCGGAAGTCGCCATCATCGCCGGCATCGCAGAAGCGACGCTGGGCAGCGGGCCTGTGAACTGGAAAGCGCTCGCTGATGATTACGATCTTATCCGCGACATGATCGAGCGGGTCATTCCCGGCTTCGAGAATTTCAACGAACGCGTTCGCGTGCCGCGCGGCTTCCGTCTGCCCAATAGGGCTGCGGAACGGCAATGGAACACACCGGCGAAAAAGGCGATCTTTTTCAGCGGCCCCCTGCCCGAACAGACCGAACACCAGCAGGCGCTCACGCGCGAGAACCTTTTCGTCCTGCAGACCTTCCGCAGCCACGATCAATACAACACCACGATCTACGGCATGGACGACCGCTATCGTGGCGTTTATGGCGAACGCCACGTCATCTTCATGAACCCGGCGGATATGCAAGCGCTCGGCGCCCATTCCCGCCAGCGTGTCGATGTCGTTGGCGAATATGGCGATGGGGTCGAACGCATCGCACAGAATTTCCGGCTGGTGCCCTACAATATTCCGCGGGGCAGCATCGGCGGTTATTATCCGGAACTGAATGTGCTGGTGCCGCTGTCGAGCTATGGCAAAGACAGTTTTACACCGACGTCTAAATCCGTGCTCGTGTCCGTCCGCCTGCGCCCGGATGCCTCCTGATGAATGAGGAACAATCCGCTGATGCCTTCATGGCTGCGGTGGCACGGGTTCAAGAGCGATCGCAGCCCTTGCTCACATCCACCGGCGCGGCGATACTGATTGCGGTCGACTTCAATATAGCCACCGACAGCCGCGGCATTGCCAACAGGCTGGGTCTTGCACATGCCCTCGTTCTGCGCGAAATCGCCGGTCTGTCACCGCGCTTCGTGCAGGTAACGAGACGCGATGCCCGCACCCAGCGCAGCTTCCTGGAAGCGACAGCGGAGGGAAAGGCGCTCGCTGCCGCCGCCCGGATTTGAAACGAACGGAGCATTTCCTTGGCAATCAGGCCTATCCTGCCCTATCCGCATCCCGGCTTGTCGGAAATCTGCGAGCCGGTCACGGCGTTTGACGGGCAATTGCGGGATCTTGTCAGCGACCTGATCGACACGATGCGCGCCGCCCCGGGTGTCGGCATCACCGCCGCCCATATCGGCGTGAAGCAGCGTGTTTTTGTGTTGGAACTGACGCCGGGGACGGTTCTTACCTACGTCAATCCCGAAATCATCGGCCGCGCCACGCAGACCATGCGACATGTGGAGGGCAGCGTCTCGATGCCGGGCTTCACGGACGAAGTGGAGCGGCCATCCAAGATCGAAGTGAGGTTTCAGGACATCGACGGCACGGAGCACCGTCAGGCCGTCGAGGGATTTCACGCCATCTGCATCCAGCACGAGATTGACCAGCTTGAGGGCATTTTCTGGGTGAAGCGGCTTTCGAAGCTGAAACGCGACCGGCTGGTGAAGAAATGGGAAAAGTCGAGGAAGCCGTAACCGTCAGCTGGTAATCGACAGCACAAATTCCGCATCGCCCTTCAGCGTGTTGCTGACGGTGCAGATATCCTCCGCCCTGTGCGCAAGCGCCAGTCGCTCCGCCGCGTTGAAGTTTCCGGCGATCTCCATCCGAATGTCGAAGCGGATGATGCGATAGGGTTCATCAGCCGATTTCTCGCCGGAGACATCAACACGAACACCCTCGAACAGATCGAGCAGTCCCAAGCCGCTGGCTGCGATGCGGACGCTGAGCGCCAGGCAGGCGGCCAGCGAGGAGTATAAAAGATCGATTGGGTTAAACCCTGGCTCCGAAACCCCCGTGACGATGTCCAGAGCGCCACCGGTGACCGACGACACATGAGGACGGCCAAGCCGCCCCACGCTGACGAAAGCGCCGACCGGCCTCGATTTCATCCTCACGCTCTCGGTCATTCAGAAAATCCTAATTTAATCGCGCGCAATCGACCACATGGAACAAAATACCGGCTGGCGCCTTTTTACTCACGCAACGGTGAACCATCGTTGAATATCGAATTTCAATAGGGAGCTGGGACATATGGTTACATCTACGCTCGTCAGCATTCTGATCACCTTCCTGGTGATTGTGCTTGTCTTGTGGCTCATCGCGCGACTGCCCGTTGGCGGCGGCGCCAAACAGATCGCACAGGTTATCGTCATTATTATCGGCATTATTTCGCTGTTGAAATATCTCGCCGTGTTCTGATTTCCCGGCAAGGCGCAGACGAAAAAAGGCGGTGAAAGCCGCCTCTTTTTTGTTGTCGTCACTGGCGTGGTTCAAACTGGTAAGGTTTTTTCAGCGTGATATCCCGGACGCTGCCTATACCGAGAAAAGGCGTGCCCTCCGGATCGAAGATCGCCCTGCCCTTTGCCGCGATCCATCGGCTAGAGCCGTCAGGCAGGTTGACCTTGTAACGCTGATCGAAAAAGACGCCCGTGGTGATGCTGTCGAAAATGGCCTGTGCCACCCGATCGCGCACCTCAATATCGATCCTTTCCAGAATCTCCTCGATCGTTACCCCGCGTGATGCAACCGGTTCGGAAAATCCATGGCATTCCGCGGTAATCGCATCCATGATCAGCCTGTTGTCGGAAATGCTCCACATGTAATAACCGAGCGCATTGTCTGAATCCGTCTTGTCCCCCTGCACGAAAACCCCCGGATATTATTTCCTGACAAAAGCTAACATCAGACCTCTCATATTCCACCCCTCGTTTTGTGGGGGGAGCAGACGAGCTACCAAAGCGTGCATCAATATCCACCGGAATTTTCCGGCAATCCAAATTGTTGCGCCGTTCTAAAACGGACGACAAATTCCGACGAGGTATCGCAAAAATGCGGGCGTGCGCCTACATGGCTGGGATGACATTTCGAGGAGTTCAAGATGATGCGAGCCGCCCTTACTTTCGGATTGCTGACCGCAACCGTCTTTCTGGCCGGATGCCAGACGTGGCATAGCCCATATCGTGGAAACGAGTGGCGAATGGATCAGGTAATGGATGGGGACCCCTACCGTGTCGGGGACGGACAGCGTTACCGACGCTAGTTCAGTCCGGCCATTCAATTCGGGCGGCGTCGGGTCAATGATTTGCCGCCCGTAATTTTTATAATGCTGACGGCAAGATGAAACACGGTAGCCGAATTGGCTCCGACGCAGCCTGGCGTCTTGTGGGGTCAGGGCTAACCGATTGGCTAAAAAAGAAAAAACCCGCCGAAGCGGGTTTCTTTGGTGCGGTCGAGAAGACTCGAACTTCCACGGGTTGCCCCACAGCGACCTCAACGCTGCGCGTCTACCAATTCCGCCACGACCGCATCGTGGTAGGCGTCGACTTGCGCCGACGGGGGTGCATGTAGCAAAAGGATTTTGGGTGCACAAGAGCGTCGTGACAGTTTTTTGAAATTAAAAATCGCACTGCACCATCCTATATGCAGGAAGCCCGGAAATGCTGGGGTTGCGGCCGTGACGCCATTTTGCGAGAAGGCTGTGGAAAGGACTTTTTCATGCTCACACGCACGGATATCGAGACAAAAATGCTCCCCGCCGCCGGTTCGCCGGCCGTTCGCTGGCGAATCTCCGACGGCCTCGTGCCTTACGAGCAGGCGGTAGAGGAAATGGAGCGCGAGGTTAGCGCCATCGCATCTGGCGAGGCGGATGAACTCGTCTGGCTTCTGGAGCATCCGCCGCTTTATACGGCCGGCACCAGCGCCGATGTGGCCGACCTGATCGAACCGGATCGTTTCCCGGTCTTCGCCACGGGGCGCGGCGGCGAATATACCTATCACGGCCCTGGCCAGCGGGTCGCTTACGTCATGCTTGATCTCAAACGCCGCCGCCAGGATGTCCGCGCCTATGTGGCGGCACTCGAGGATGTCATCATCCGCACGCTTGATAAGATGAATGTGCGTGGCGAGCGGCGGGAGGATCGCGTCGGCGTCTGGGTCAGGCGCCCCGAAAAACCTCTCCTGCCGGATGGCGGCATGGCAGAAGACAAGATTGCCGCACTGGGTATCCGTCTGCGCAAATGGGTGAGTTTTCACGGGCTCGCGATCAATGTCGATCCCGATCTCTCGCACTTCACCGGCATCGTTCCCTGCGGCATCAGCGCCTATGGCGTCACCAGCCTTGTCGATCTTGGATTGCCGGTTATGATCGGTGATGTCGACGTCCTGCTGCGCGAGGCCTTCGAGGAGGTTTTTGGCCCGGCAGTCCCCGAAACCGGCGCTGGCGGCTGACCGCCGCAACCCTTGCCGCAGGCCGGTGTTTGATGCATCGATCAACACAAGAGGAGGAACGATCATGTTCACAACATCCGCTTACGCCTGCGACGACGGTTCTTCACCGATGAAGCTTGCGACCATCAAGCGTCGCGATCCCGGCCCGCGCGATGTCGAAATCGAAATCGAATTCTGTGGCGTCTGCCACTCCGATATCCACACGGCCCGCAGCGAATGGCCGGGCTCTCTTTACCCCTGCGTTCCCGGCCACGAAATCATCGGCCGTGTCGGCCGCGTGGGTTCGGATGTCACCAGGTTCAAGACGGGTGACCGCGTCGGCGTCGGCTGCATCGTGGATAGCTGCCGGCAATGCGCAAGCTGCGCCGAGGGGCTGGAGCAATATTGCGAAAACGGCATGACCGGCACCTATAATTCGCCTGACAAGGCGATGGGCGGCGACGCCCATACGCTTGGCGGTTACTCCGCTCATGTGGTGGTCGATGACCGTTACGTTCTCAACATACCCGAAGGTCTCGATCCGGCCGCTGCCGCACCCCTGCTCTGCGCGGGCATTACCACCTACTCCCCGCTGCGCCACTGGAATGCAGGCCCTGGCAAGCGGGTCGGCGTTGTCGGTCTCGGTGGCCTTGGTCATATGGCGGTGAAGCTCGCCAATGCCATGGGCGCGACGGTGGTGATGATCACGACGTCGCCCGGCAAGGCTGAAGACGCAAAAAAACTCGGCGCCCATGAGGTGATCGTCTCGCGCGATGCGGATCAGATGAAAAAGGCCGCTTCGAGCCTCGACCTCATCATCGATGCCGTCGCCGCCGACCATGACATCAACGCTTATCTTGCCCTGCTGAAGCGAGACGGCGCGCTGGTACAGGTGGGTGCGCCGGAAAAGCCGCTGTCGGTAATGGCGTTCAGTCTCATTCCGGGCCGCAAAACCTTTGCCGGCTCGATGATCGGCGGCATTCCCGAGACCCAGGAAATGCTGGATTTCTGCGCCGAAAAAGGCATCGCCGCCGAAATCGAGATGATCGATATCGATCAGATCAACGATGCTTATGAACGCATGATAAAAAGCGATGTGCGTTATCGTTTCGTCATTGATATGAAGAGCCTGCCGCGCCAGAAGGCCGCCTGACCTGCGAAGGGGGGCAGCCTTTAGCGCCCCCTTCTCTCAATGGACCTTCCGGTCGAAAGCGCTATTCGAACCATGACCAGCCAGACCGGTTTCAGCGATGTCGCCAAGGGCATGACGATCATGGCGACCTGCATGTTCGTGCTGCCCGTCATGGACGCAATAGCCAAATACATGGCCGTGGTCGGCGGCATGTCACCGGCGCAGGTAACCTTCTATCGCTTCTTCTTCCAGGTGGTCTGCACCCTGCCGCTGCTGCTCATGGTCTCACCGAGCGCGCTTTTCAGCGCAAAGCGCCCCTGGATGAACTGCCTGCGCGGCGTATTGCACGCTTCGGCCAGCCTGATGTTCTTCGCCGCAGTCAAATACATGCCGCTTGCCGATGTGTTCGCGATCTATTTCGTAGAACCGTTCATGCTGACGATGATGTCGGCTCTGTTTCTCGGCGACAGGGTCGGCTGGAAGCGGTGGACGGCGATCGTGGTCGGCTTCGGCGGCGCGATGATCGTCATTCAGCCGAGCTTCGAAATCTTCGGCTGGACCTCGCTGCTGCCGGTGGCCTGCGCATTCCTCTACACGCTCTATCTCTTCCTGAACCGAGCCATCGGCGACGCCGACAGCCCGCTTGTGATGCAGACCATGTCGGGCATTGCCGGCACGGTATTCATGGGAGCGGCCCTTCTTGCCGGCGATGCGCTCGGCGACAAGGATTTCGCCGTCTCGCTGCCGCAATCGGGATTGGCCCTGGCTCTGCTCGTGCTGCTAGGATCGATATCCGGCTACATGCATCTGCTGATCGTCAGGGCTTTCAGGCTGGCCCCGCTCTCGCTGCTGGCGCCGTTCCAGTATTTCGAGATCATCTCGGCGACGATCCTCGGTTATGCGCTGTTCTCGGATTTTCCGACGCCGTCGAAATGGCTCGGTATTTTCATCATCGTCGCATCCGGCCTGTTCATCATCTGGCGCGAACGCCAGCAGGCAGGGGCCAATCGGCCGCCGCTCGACGGTCAGTGACGGGCCATGCGATAGCCATCAGGTGCCGGAAGGCAGCGGTCCTTCATCGTGATGATCCTGCGCCTCGACGAGACTGCCGAGCAGCCAGAGAGAGACTTCGGCCGCCTCTCCTGCCGATTTGAAGCGGTATGAACCGCTATATTTCGGCATGTCGAAGAAGGTAACGACGAAACCGTCTCCGCTTTCCAGGCTCTCCACCCGGATCCGCTCGGGATCGATCATCACGCAGACGTAATGAGAACCCATGTTGCGCATGAAGCCGGCCTTGTTGTCGTGCAGCCGCACGAAGGCAGCGCCTCCATCTGCCGTCATGTGCAGGCTTCTGATCGCCTCATTGGGAAAGGCGCGGGCGAAATCCATGATCGCCTGCCCGACATCATGGCTGTTGTCCTCATCCGTCGCCCGCGACATGCGCCAGGCATAAACGGCAAAGACCAAAAGCAGCACGAAAACGATAATCCAGATCGCCATATTCATCCGGAACGCTCCCTCAGCAACCAAACATCATGGGTCGCGAATCGAAACAAAGCGAACCCTGTTCGCTTTGATAGGAAACGAGGCTTGCGCGAAGTATGGCTCCCGCATCGGCGCCAGGAGCGACGATCAGAAGCGCTTGAGGAAAGATGCTTTTGCCAACAGCCATTGCCGACGAAGCTGCGATAATTGCACTTCGCCTTCAAACACGCCCGCGCCAGCCTTTCTCGCGGCCGTTATGACCGGTCCGGAAATGGCGACGGGCAAATAGGCCGCAAAGACGTTGCCCGAAATGCGAGCGCGTCTTGCCTTCTCGATATGATCCAGCGCATGGGCCGCGAACAGTTCGATGGCTATGCCGATCCGCTGTCGGTCCGTGCCTTCCAGGAACGTCTCCCGGTCAAGCCCGGCGGCCGAGAGCATGTCGGCTGGAATATACACCTGACCACGGCGACGGTGCAGTGGCATGAGCAGCAGCATGCCGGCCATGGCCTGCGCCACACCCGCATGTCCGGCCGCTTCCGCGCTTTCCGCGGCCTCTTCCGGAGACAGAACGAGGCTGGCAAGCTGGATCAGCGCCGAAGCCGTTTCCCCTGCATAGCCTTCAAGCGCGTTGCGATCCTCGAAAGGATCGTCATAGAGATCGAAGATGCGCGCCTCGATCATGTTGGAAAGCACCGGTCGCGGCAGTCTGTAACGCTCGATCGTTTCCAGAAGCGCCGACGCGACGGGGTGCGACTGGCTGTCCCCATGGGGACTTCCCTCGAGCAGATCGTGCCACCATTGCATGCGCACCTCACCTGGCAGCGCTTCACGCACGGAATCGCGAATACGCGCAATCTCGGCGTTAAAGGCATAAAGCGCTGCAAGAGCGTTGCGCCTGTCCGCGGGAGACAAAAGACAGGCGAGATAGCGGTCACGATCCGTATCGCGCAGCGTCGCAAGGCAGACGTCGAGATTTTCTGTGGGTGCCATGGTTCCCCGCGCGGAGCGTTACGTCAGCCTTCGACGGCAATCAACGCCGCAGCCACGGCGCGCGATTCCGAAAGCATGATATTGTAGGTGCGTACGGCGGCACCCGTGCTCATCGGATCAATGGAAATGCCCGCTTCCTTGAAAGCCGCGCGCAGCTCCTTCGGCAGAACCCGCATACCATCTCCCGTGCCGATCAGCAGCACTTCGATATCCTGCGCTTCCGCCAGAACCTTTTCGAAATGCCCGACGCTCAGTTCTTTGGCGTCAACGGGCTCCCACCCGTAAATGCCCGAAGGCAGGAGCAGAAGCGAGCCTCGATGCGACATGTCGGCAAAGCGGAAGCCGCCATTGCCATAAGCATCTATGGGCGCCCGGCCGGGAAAATGGGCCGGGCGTATTTCGATCCCGCCGGCCATCAGACGGCAGGCTTGCCGCCGATGGCGTTGCCGGACTTTTCATCCTTCTCGTCTTCCGCATCCTTGCTATCAGGACGAAGCTTGAAGGCGATCAGCACCGGAGCGGCAATGTAGAGCGACGAGAACACGCCGATACCGACACCGAAGAGCATGGCGAAGGTGAAGGAGCGGATGACCTCGCCGCCGAAGAGGTAGAGCGCGAGCAGCGCCAGAAGCACGGTCAAGCCGGTGAGGATGGTGCGCGACAGCGTCTGGTTCAGCGACACGTCGATAATCATCGACAGCGGCATCTTTTTATAGCGCCTGAGGTTTTCGCGGATACGGTCATAGATGACGACGGTGTCATTCAGCGAATAACCGATAATCGTCAGGATCGCCGCGATACTGGTGAGGTTGAACTCTATCCCCAGGAACACGAAGAGGCCGATTGTGAAGACCACGTCGTGCACCATCGAAATGACGGCGCCGAGCGCAAACTGCCATTCGAAGCGAACCCAGATGTAAATCATGATCGCCGTCATGGCGAGCAGGATGCCGATCGTGGAGGTGAAGGTGAGGTCACCGGAAACGGCGGGGCCGACAACTTCAACGCGGCGGAAGTCGTATTTGTCCTCAAGCTCGCCGCGCACCATGGTGATGGCGGATTGCTCGGCATTTTCGCCGCCTTCCTGCGCCTGAATGCGGATGAGAACATCCTGCGGCGTACCGAAATTCTGAGCCTGGATTTCACCCAGGTTGAGCTGGTTCAGACGATCTCGGATATCGGCCAGATCGGCCTCACCCTGCTTGGCACGGACTTCGATGACGGAGCCGCCCTGGAAGTCGATACCGAGGTTCAGGCCCTTGGCGATGAAACCGCCAACGCAGGCAAGCATGATGACGCCGGTGATCATGAACACCACGCGACGGTAGCGCATGAACGGGATGTCGCGACCATCGAACATGGCGGTACGAACGCCCTTCGGCAGATGCTTCGGACGGCTGCGACGAACCCAGTAACCGAACATCCACGCTGTCAGTGTATAGGCCGTGAAGACGGTCGTGATGATACCGACGGCCAGCGTAACCGCAAAGCCCTTGACCGGGCCCGTGCCCATGTAGAAAAGCACGCTCGCCACGATCAGCGTCGTCAGGTTGGCGTCAATGATGGTCGCAAAGGCGCGGGTAAAGCCATTATCCAGTGACTGGATCAGTGGTTTGCCGCTTTTCACCTCTTCGCGTATTCGCTCATAGATCAGAACGTTGGAATCGACAGCCATGCCGATGGTCAGGACGATACCGGCGATACCCGGTAGCGTCAGCGTCGATCCGATCACGCTGAGGACGGCCAGCAGCATGATGACGTTGACCACAAGAGCGATATTCGCCAGCAGGCCGAAGAAGCCATAGAACACGAACATGAAGATGAGGACGCCCACCGCGCCAATGGCGCTTGCCGTCAGACCCGCGGTAATGGAGTCGTTACCGAGGCTCGGACCGACGGTACGCTCTTCAACCACCGTCAGCGTCGCTGGCAGCGCACCGGCGCGCAGCAGCACAGCAAGGTCGTTCGCGCCCTGCACCGAGAAATTACCTGAAATCTGGCCCGAACCGCCAATGATCGGCTCACGGATGACAGGCGCGGAAATGACCTGGTTATCGAGCACGATGGCGAAAGGCTTGCCGACATTCTGCTGCGTCGCCTGCGCAAACCGCTGCGCGCCGCGGCTGTCGAAGCGGAAGGTGACGACGGGTTCATTGGTCTGCTGGTTGAAGCTTGCCTGCGCGTCGACGAGATTGTCGCCGGAAACGAGCGCACGGCGCTCCACGAGATAGGGAACCGGCGGATCGTCCTGCGAATAGAGAACCTCGGACGTCGCTGGCGGACGGCCGTTCATGGCTTCCTGCACCGGCATGGTGGTGTCAACCATGCGGAAGGAGAGCTTTGCCGTCTGGTTGAGAAGTGACTTCAGGCGCTGCGGATCCTGAAGACCAGGCACCTGCACGATGATGCGGTCGGAACCCTGACGCTGGATGAGCGGCTCGGTCGTACCGACTTCGTCAACGCGGCGGCGCACGACTTCGATGGACTGCGAAACGGCTGATGACAGGCGATAATCGATGCCCTCATCCGTGAGATTGAGACGCAGCAGATTGTCGCCACCATCATTCATCGTCACTTCGGTAATGGAGCCGCCGACCAGCGTACCGGCGGATACCGGCTGCGTCAGATCGCGAAGTGCGTTCTTGGCGGCTTCCAGCTGCGCCGGATCGCTGATGCGGACCTGAATCTGCTGGCCGTTGCCCGTCAAGCCCGAATAACGGATGTTGGCATCGCGAAGCTGCGTTCGCACATCGCCCACGATGGTTTCGAGCCGTTCCTTGACGATGTCGGAACGCTCGATCTTGAGCATGATGTGGGAACCGCCCTGAAGGTCGAGACCGAGCGTTACCTTGTTGTCCTTGTACCAGGCGGGCATGCCCTCCAGCTGTTTGTCCGTAAACAGATTGGGAGAGGCGATGACGACGCTTGCCAGCACAAGCAGCCAGATGAAGACTGTTTTCCAACGGGAAAAATGAAGCATTTCGATCTCGGTCAGGGTTGGGGTCGCGCTCTGCGCAACCCGTCAAAATTCGCAATCGGGCATTCGGTTGTCCGGCAGGATCAGGAAGCGGCTTCCGTCTTGACCACTTCGCCCTTCACGCGCACTTCGGCAATGTAAGCACGGGCAGCGCGGATTTTCACGCCTTCGGCGATTTCGACTTCAAGTTCACTGTCATCGATGACCTTGGTCACCTTGCCGACGATGCCGCCGCCGAGAACGACCTGATCACCGCGGCGAATATTGGTCAGCGTTTCCTGGCGCTTTTTCATCTGTGCGCGCTGCGGACGGATGAGGAAAAAATACCAGACCACCATGAGCGGCGCAAACAGGAAAAGCATTTCAAGGCCGGAACCCAGCGCCGACGTGCCGCCCGCTGCGTCCTGGGCAAAAGCTTGACTAATGAACATATAAAACTCCTCAACGATTACGGCACGACCTCGTATGCCGCCCCAGCTTTCAAGCCGCCGGAATATAGTGGGGAACGCCGGGATTGCAACAGATGCAGGGCCCTCGCCGTACCGATTCCGGACCTCTTAACCTTTATGGGCGCCAAACACCATGCTAGGCCGGGCGCAAAACAGACTTTTGAACATCAGACAAGCGGAAGAAACACCATGATTCGAGAAGAAACGGCCTCCCTGCTTCTTTCAGAACTGCGCCGGCTCACCGATGCCGTCGAACGGCTGGCGGGACCGGCGCCCGCCGTAAACGACTGGAATGCGGCGGATTGTTTTGTCTGGGCGCCGCTGAACTCTTTCCTGCAGCCTGTTGCCCGCCCCAACCGCATCGCGTTGAAACTCATCCGCGGCGTCGATCATGTCCGCGACATTCTCCACGAAAACACGCTGCGTTTCGCGGAAGGTTTTGCCGCCAACAACGTGCTGCTGTGGGGTGCGCGCGGCATGGGCAAGTCTTCGCTGGTGAAGGCCGTTCACGAAGATGTGCGTGCGGCAAGCGGTGTTTCGCTCAAGCTGGTGGAAGTGCACCGCGAGGACATCCACACCCTGCCCGCCCTGCTCGACATCCTCAAGGCCTCGGGCCAGCGCGTCATCGTTTTCTGCGACGACCTCTCCTTCGACCATGACGACACCGCCTATAAATCGCTGAAGGCAGCGCTCGACGGCGGCATCGAGGGACGTCCTGACAATGTGCTGTTTTATGCGACCTCCAACCGTCGCCATCTTCTGCCGCGTCACATGATGGAAAACGAGCAGTCCACTGCCATCAACCCATCCGAAGCGGTCGAGGAAAAGGTGTCGCTCTCCGATCGCTTCGGCCTCTGGCTCGGTTTCCACAAATGCGGTCAGGAAGATTATCTGACGATGATCGACAGCTATGCCACGCATTTCGATCTGGGTCTCGACCGCGAGACACTGCATCACGAGGCGTTGGAATGGGCAACCACCCGCGGCGGCCGCTCAGGCCGTGTCGCCTGGCAATATATTCAGGACGCCGCCGGCCGCCTCAGGAAACCGCTCGACAGATAACACCACCGTGACATCGGGCGAAACGCGGTGTCGTTACGACCACACCGCGTGTCGTATTCCCGAACGCCACATCTCCCCTCTCATGGTTTGCTGCACCATGAAGTCATCTGCCCGCGGAGGAGCGGACAGGTACGGTGTTCAAACCATGGAGGAGATGGATATGAGCAGGAACAGAGGCGTCGTCTACATGCGGCCGGGTCAGGTCGAAGTCCGCGACATTGACGACCCGAAGCTTGAAGCGCCGGATGGCCGCCGCATCGAGCACGGTGTCATTCTCAAGGTGATTTCCACCAATATCTGCGGCTCCGACCAGCACATGGTGCGCGGCCGCACCACGGCGATGCCGGGCCTCGTTCTCGGTCATGAAATCACCGGCGAAGTCATCGAGAAGGGCATCGACGTTGAGATGCTGCAGGTTGGCGACATCGTTTCCGTGCCGTTCAACGTCGCCTGCGGCCGCTGCCGCTGCTGCAAGTCGCAGGATACCGGCGTGTGCCTCACGGTGAACCCGTCCCGCGCCGGCGGCGCTTATGGCTACGTTGACATGGGCGGCTGGATCGGTGGTCAGGCGAAATATGTCACCATCCCCTATGCCGATTTCAACCTGCTGAAATTCCCGGATCGTGACAAGGCGATGTCGAAGATCCGCGACCTCACCATGCTCTCCGACATTCTGCCAACCGGCTTCCACGGCGCAGTGAAGGCCGGTGTCGGCGTCGGCTCCACTGTTTATGTCGCCGGTGCCGGCCCGGTCGGCCTCGCGGCTGCCGCCTCCGCCCGCATTCTGGGTGCCGCGGTCGTCATGATCGGCGATTTCAACAAGGATCGTCTTGCCCACGCTGCGAAAGTCGGCTTCGAACCCGTCGATCTCTCGAAGGGCGACCGGCTGGGCGACATGATCGCCGAGATTGTCGGCACCAACGAGGTGGACAGCGCCATCGATGCGGTCGGCTTTGAAGCGCGCGGCCACGCAGGTGGCGAACAGCCGGCGATCGTTCTCAACCAGATGATGGAAATCACCCGCGCCGCCGGCTCGATCGGCATTCCAGGCCTTTATGTCACCGAAGATCCGGGCGCGGTGGATGATGCTGCCAAACAGGGCAGCCTGTCACTGCGTTTCGGCCTCGGTTGGGCGAAGGCGCAATCCTTCCACACCGGCCAGACACCGGTGCTGAAATATAACCGCCAGCTCATGCAGGCGATCCTGCACGACCGCCTGCCGATTGCCGACATCGTCAACGCCAGGATCATTGCGCTCGACGATGCCGTACAGGGCTATGAGAGCTTCGACCAGGGCGCAGCCACCAAGTTCGTGCTCGATCCGCATGGCGACCTGCTCAAGGCGGCCTGACGCCTGCACCGGAAAACCGGTGTAATGAAACCGCCCGCTATAAACGGGCGGTTTTCCATTGGCGCGGAATGTCCCCTGTCGGAGACACTATTTCTCGCCTTCTCCCAGTGCCTCCAGCTCGGCCATTGCCTCGGAAGAAAGATAAGGCCTGAACAGACTGGAGACCTGCCGCAGCCCCCACTCCAGTTGCTGCGACCCGAATTCGCTGACACCTTCCTGCAGATTAAGATAGGACGCCCAATAGGTCGAGACGATCCACAAATTCGTCAAAACCGCCTCGCGCTCCGGTTCGGGAATGTCCACCAGCTCCGCATTCTGCATCCGCGTGACGATGTGGCCGACCGCCAGACGCATGGCGGCGCTTATGGTTCGGACGGGCTCCACCAGCCCCGGTGCCAACGCCACCAGACCGACAAGATCGCGAAAAAGGAAGCGGTAGTTCCAGACGAGAGAGAACCACTGCCGCAGAAAGCCGGCATAAGTCGCCGCAGCCGCCTCGTCCGCTCCGTCAACAGTCGCGACGAGCGCCAGCGCATCGTTTTCGAAGCGGGCGAACAGGGCAAGGACCAGCGATTCCTTGGTGCGGAAATGATAATAGAGATTGCCCTCGTTGATTTTCACATCGCCGGCGATTTCGGCCGTTGTCACACGGTCCGGGCCACGTTCGTTGAAGAGACCGAGTGTAACATCTAGAATTTTTTCACGTGTCAGGGATCGCCCCGGCCGTTTCGCGCCGTTTATCATAGAAATTTCACCCCACCATTGAAAATTAAGGCGTACACCTTAAATTACCGGTATAAGGTAAACACCTTAACAGCATGTTGCCATTGTTCAACGCGCATAAAGGACCCGCAGATGACCGACACCGGCCTTCGCAACCCCTCGCCCGAGGCGATCGGGACACAAACCGTATCGAAGCTCGCCACCGCGCGTCTCGCTCTCTCCATTATCCGCAATCCGTTGAAGGCGTTGCCGCCGGAAATCTTTCATGAACCGGCGGTTTTCACTCGCCTCGGCGATACGATGCGCGTGCATCTCGCCGATCCCGTTTTGATCCACGAGGCTCTGGTCAAGAACGCCCATCTGCTCGGCAAGGGTGAAGATGTGCGGCGCGTCCTCGGCCCGGCCCTCGGTCAGGGACTTCTGACCGCCGACGGGGACAATTGGAAATGGCAACGGCAATCCGTCGCGGGCGCTTTCCGCCACGAAAAGCTGTTGGATCTGCTTCCGGTCATGATCGAGACGGCACGACGCACGGAAGCGCGCTGGCGCTCTCCTTCCATTGGTGACATCGACGTGGGCCACGAAATGATGCGAACCACGTTCGACATCATCGTCGAAACGATGATGTCCGGTGGATACGGAATTGATGTTGCGCGGGTCGAACAGAGCATTACCGATTATCTGAAACCGACAGGCTGGACCTTCGCGCTCACCATGCTGGGGGCGCCGGAATGGCTACCTCATCCCGGCCGGCGCAAGGCCCGGATCGCCGTCGGTTATCTGCGCGAAAGCCTTGCGAAGGTGATTGCCGGACGGCGGAAAAATCCATCCGAAAGGAACGACCTCGTCTCGATGCTGCTGGAGGCCAGGGATCCTGAGACCGGACGCATGATGACCGACACGGAAATCGTCGACAATCTCCTGACATTCATCACGGCCGGCCACGAAACGACGGCGCTCGGTCTCGCATGGACGTTTCACCTTCTGTCGAAGAACCGGGAGACGGAGAGAAAAATTCTCGAGGAAATCGACACCGTCACCGCCGGTGAACCGGTCGCGGCGGAACATATCGCCGGCCTGACCTATACCCGACAGGTGTTCTCGGAAGCTATGCGGCTTTACCCGCCAGCTCCGGTCATTACACGCACTGCGCTTGAAGACTTCAGGCTCGGCGGGCATGATATTCCGGCGGGCACCGTTCTTTACGTGCCCATCTATGCCGTGCACCGCCACTCCGCCTTGTGGGACGAGCCCGAGCGCTTCGATCCGTCGCGCTTCGAACCGGAAAAGGCGAAGGCGCGCCACCGCTATGCCTATATGCCATTCGGGGCGGGACCCCGCATCTGCATCGGCAATGCTTTTGCGATGATGGAAGCCGTCGCGATTCTGGCCGTTCTTCTGCAAGGCCTTCATCTGGAGAACAGGTCAACGGCAACTGCGGCACCGCTGATGCGGGTAACATTGCGGCCGGAAAGTCGCCTGACGATGCGGATCGTGCAACGGAAAAACAAATCGCCCGCGGCGTGAACCACCGCGGGCGATGAATGGAGGCCCCATGGGTCACCAAACGGTGACGATCACAGGTCGACGTCGAGGATCGCCATCGAGAAATTGTAGGAACGGTCGCCGTCTTCGTCATCGATGTAAACGACGCCGAGAAACTCTTCGCCAAGATACACTTCGGCGGAATCGTCCTTGCGTGGACGCGCCTTGACCACCATCGTCGGGTTGAAGGTACGCTTGAAGTAGGCGTCGAGTTTTTTGATTTCGTCGGCTTTCACCACTATTCTCCTGTGCGGTTCGCGTTGGCCCGCTTTTGGCATGGGACAAAGGCCAAAGTAAAGTGAAAGCGGCAGGTCATCCGTGTCTTCCACACGGACGACGGCAAAAACCCGGCCACCTGTCAACGCGACAGTGCCGCTCAGATATCGGCTCCGATGAGCTGGTCCATCAGGCGCGAGGGTTCAGAACACCCTGCTTCTCCCACCACCCGCGCCGGCACGCCGGCAACCGTGGTCTTCGGCGGAACCGGCTTCAGCACTACAGATCCTGCGGCGATGCGCGAGCAGCTGCCGATTTCGATATTGCCGAGGATTTTCGCCCCCGCGCCGATCATCACACCGTTGGCGATCTTCGGGTGACGGTCCGCCCCTTCCTTGCCGGTGCCGCCGAGGGTGACGCCATGCAGGATGGAGACATTATCGCCGATGACTGCCGTTTCGCCGACCACCAGCCCGGTGGCGTGGTCGAGGAAGATGCCCTTGCCGATGCGTGCTGCGGGGTTGATATCGGTCTGGAAAATGCTCGAAGACCGGCTCTGCAGATAAAGCGCGAAATCCTTGCGGCCTTTCTGCAGCAGCCAGTGGGCAAGCCTATGGGTCTGGATGGCCTGGAAACCCTTGAAATAAAGCAGCGGTTCCATGAAGCGCGTGCAGGCCGGATCGCGATCGTAAACGGCCTGGATGTCGACACGGAGAACGCTTCCCCATTCCGGCCAGTCATCCAGCATGTCCTGGAAGGTCTGACGCAACAGCACGGCCTGTATGTCCGGATGGTCGAGAAGTTCGCAGATACGGTAGATCACACATTCTTCGAGAGACCGGTGGTTGAGGATCGTCGAATAAAGAAAGGCTGAAAGCAGCGGATCCTGTGCAGCGGCGCTGCGCGCTTCATGCAGCAGGCTGCCCCAGATCGGGTCGACGATCGCCAGCTGTTCAGGCTGACGGGCCTCGGTACGTGCGACCATGAACGGTCTCCTCGTTTGCAGTGGTCGTTCTTTATACAGAAAAAGACGTGCATTAGAAATGGGATTCGAATGACGACTTTAAAGGCGGCACGGCTTCAGTTTTTCTTCATGCAGCTTGAAAAACCGTTTCTTGCCGAACTGCGCTTTGCCGCGCTTCTGCGCGGAAAGCCTGCACGGTTTTTCCTCGAAAATGC
The DNA here is from genome assembly GCF_037203725.1 of Agrobacterium sp. CMT1. Lineage (NCBI taxonomy): Bacteria > Pseudomonadati > Pseudomonadota > Alphaproteobacteria > Hyphomicrobiales > Rhizobiaceae > Agrobacterium > Agrobacterium sp. CMT1. The sequence continues at coordinate 156,571 of NZ_JBBCAR010000016.1, read as the reverse complement.
GTCAACTCAGAACGAACGGTAGAAATCCAGCACCGCCGCCTTGAACACGCGGTCGCCGACGGCCAGCATGTGGTCGCGGCCGGGAATGTCGATCGCCCGCGCGTGCGGCATGATGGCAGCGAGCTCTTCACCGGAGCCGGCAATATCGTCCTTCGTTCCGACCGCGATCAGCGTCGGCGCATCTATCTTTGCCGCCTGGTCGCGTGTGACGAGAACCCGCGATGTCTCGATGCAGGCGGCAAGCGCCAAGCGGTCGCTTTTCGTCTGATCGGCAAAGGCTCGGAACATGCGGCCGCGCTCATGGGTCACGACATCGAGCGAAGGCGCGAGAAGCGCCTCTGCGATCGGGTCCCAGTCGCCCACACCTTCGACCATGCCGATACCGAGCCCGCCGAAGACCAGAGAACGCACGCGCTCGGGATGCGCCATGGCCAGGAAGGCGGAAATGCGTGCACCCATGGAGTAACCCATCACATGCGTCTCTGCGATGCCGAGATGGTTGAGCAGCGCCACCGCATCTTCGGCCATGACGGACGGATAATAGGCCTCCGTATCATGCGGCTTGTCGCTTGCGCCATGGCCGCGATTATCGATGGCGATCACCCGGTAGCCGGCATCTCCCAGCGTCTTCAGCCAGCCGGGATGGACCCAGTTGACGTTGGCGCTGGATGCAAAGCCATGGATGAGCAAAACCGGGTCTCCCGCCGGATCGCCTTCGTCAAAATAAGCGAGGCGAAGGCCGTCATGGAAAAAATCGGAAAACTGCGGCGTGTTGAGATTCATCAAGGACATCCTTTTTGCCGGACCATATGGCAGGAATCAGTAATGTTGAACATGTTTTGCTGACGATTTTTATGGAGATGCAATGCGTTTGAGGCTACATATCCGCAACGACGAGCCGGCATGCGAAGACGGATTGCGGCTCTACAACGATATTGCATTTGGAGACGAACATGGCCGGGCATACCATTCCCCACTTCCAGAACGATGGCGGACACCGCATGATCGAGATCGGCGTCAAGGAATTCATGTGCACCGGCGCTTCCGTTCCTTACGATCATCCGCATATCTTCATCGATATGGGCGACGACAATGAGAAGGTCTGTTCCTACTGCTCCACCCTTTATCGCTACAATCCGTCGCTGAAGGCCGAGCAGACCAATCCTCCGGGCTGCGTTTTCCACGTGAAGGCTGCCTGACCTCCACTTTTCCTGATCGGGGCGCATCATGCCCATAAAATCCGTAGCCATTATCGGTGCCGGCATTGCCGGTCTCACCGCTGCCCTTTCTTTTGCCCGGCGCGGTATAGACTGCGACATCATCGAACAGGCCGGCGAACTGACGGAAGTGGGCGCCGGCCTGCAGATTTCGCCCAATGCCGCCCGCATTCTCGCCACGCTTGGCGTGCTGCCTGCCATAGAGGCGCGCTGGACCGAGCCCGTCAGTGTCGAACTCGCCTCCGGAAAATCGCTCGCAACGCTGCTCTCCCTGCCTGTGGGCGCGGTGGCGCGTACACGCTGGGGCGCACCCTATGGCGTGCTGCACCGCTCCACCCTGCAAAGCGCACTTCTCCAGACGGTGACAGATAATCCGCTATGCCGGTTGCATCTCGGCAAACGCATCGAGAACGCGACGGCCGATGTGATTGCCGCAACCACATTCCGCGACCATGATCTGATTGTCGGCGCGGACGGTGTCTGGTCGGCGGCCCGCTTTGCCGTTCCTGCCGCTCCCACCGCCACCTTCTCCGGCAATGTCGCCTGGCGCTTCACCGTTGCCGCCAATGCCGTGCCGTCGGCCATCAACAAAAGCGCCGTCACGGCCTATCTCGGCTCGGGTGGCCATATCGTCGCCTATCCGCTGAAAGAAGTCGGCGGTTTCAACATCGTCGCCATCGCGCTTGGCGCCGATCCCGGCGCGACGTGGCGGGCGGAATCGAGCGGGCGGCAGAAAGCCCTGCTTCTTGAACAGTTTCGCGGCTTCAGCCCTGACATCGTCCGGTTGCTCGATTCGTCCGAAAACCCGACCTTCTGGCCGCTTTATCAGGCCGGCCCCGGCCGCTGGCACAATGGCCGGGACACGGTGCTGATCGGCGACGCAGCGCATGCCATGATGCCGTTCGCCGCCCAGGGGGCAGCCATGGCGATCGAGGATGCGTTTGAACTCGCGGGAACCATGGCGGGCAGCGATGCTGCAGCCACCCTGCCCGCGCCGCAGGCTCTTGCCGCCTTCGAGGCCCTGCGCCTGCCGCGCATAGAAAAGGCCCGCAAGCGGGCCTCTCTCAATCGTTTTGCCTATCACGCCACAGGCCCGGTGCGTATCGCGCGGGACTTCGTGTTTTCCACGCGTCCCACCGACGCCTTCCTGAAGGACTTCGACTGGCTCTACGGCTATCGCGCCAAGGGCTGAGATCAAACCGCGGCCGCGGCTGCAAAGCCGGCCTCGAGGTCCTTCTTGAGATCGGCGACATCCTCAAGCCCGATCTGCAGGCGGATGACCGGTCCCTCCGAGGGACCCTTGGCGATGGTCCTGTCGACAAGCGAGACCGAAACGGCAAGCGATTCGTAGCCGCCCCAGGAGTAACCGAGCCCGAAAAAGGTCAGCGCATTCAGGAACGCGGCCGCCGTCTGCTTGTATCTGCCTTCTTCCGCCTTCAGCACGAAGGAGAAGACGCCGCTTGCTCCCTTGAAATCGCGCTTCCACAGATCATGCCCTGCAAAGCTCGGCAGCGCCGGATGCAGCACGCGCACGACGTCGTCCCGGCTCTCCAGCCATGTGGCGATGTCGAGCGCGCTTTTCTGATGGTGCGCCAGCCTGATTCCCATCGTGCGCATGCCGCGCAGGATCTGATAGGCATCGTCCGAAGTGACGCAGATCCCGAGATTGGTATTGGCCTGATAAAGCGCCTTCCAGTGCTTTTCATTGGCCGAGACGAAGCCCATCAGCACATCCGAATGGCCCGAGGGATATTTGGTGGCAGCGTGGATGGAAACATCGACGCCAAAATCCAAAGGTTTGAAATAAAGCGGCGTCGCCCAGGTATTGTCCATCGTCACAACGCAATCATGCCGATGAGCGATATCGCTGATCAGCCTGACATCCTGAATCTCGAAGGTGTTGGAACCCGGCGCTTCCAGATGCACCAGCTTCGTGTTCGGCCGGATGAGAGCCTCTATGCCCTCCCCGATGGCCGGATCGTAATATTCCACTTCGACACCCAGCTTCTTCAGCATCATATTGCAGAAGCGACGTGTCGGAAAATAAACGGAATCGACGATCAGCGCGTGGTCGCCAGCGCCGAGATAGGCAAGGAACGGGACCGTGATGGCCGCAAGGCCCGAAGGCACGAGAATGGTTCCGGCAGACCCTTCCAGCTCATTGACAAGATTGCAGAGCGCATCGGTCGTCGGCGTGCCGTGGGTGCCATAGGTATATTTCTGGTTTTCGGTCGAAAGCGTCTCCGCGTCGGGAAAAAGCACCGTCGAGCCACGCACGATTGGCGGATTGACGAAACCGAAACAGTCCGCGGGATCATTGCCGCCATGGGTGAGGCGCGTATTCACACCTGCGGCGGAAAGCAGGTCATTTGTCTTGGTCATTTCAGATCAGCTTTCGGAGGAACATTGACGCGTGCGACAATGCTGAGAGCGAACCGCAAGGTCAAGTCCCGCTAGGACGCAACAACCGCCGGGATTGATCCATCGCCAGCCAGAATACAACAAGTATACAAATACTGTGCAAGTGCAAATTTCCGCAAAAATATGCTTATATTTTCACCCTTTGCACACTTCACGACCAAATTTTGGAAAATTCCGTTTTATAGGCACAATTATTGCCCGCACGTCTTGACCCCGCTGCCAATTGCGATTGTGATAGAAAAAGCGGATCGAAAAGATCTCGCTGAAGGGGGAGCTGGGGCAGAACAAACATGCCGGTCCTCTTCCAAGTGACGATAACAAACAAAGGTTGGGAAAAATGAAAAAGGCAATTCTGTCGGCCGCCATCGGCGCAGCAGTTTTGGGAGGAGCCTCGGTCGCTTCGGCTGCGACGCTTCAGGATGTGAAGGGCAAGGGTTTCGTCACCTGCGGCGTCAGCGCCGGCATTCCGGGATTCTCCAATCCCGATGACAAGGGCGAGTGGTCCGGTATCGACGTGGACTATTGCCGTGGTATTGCCACAGCGGTTTTCGGCGATCCTTCGAAGGCCAAGTTCGTCGCACTTTCGAGCAAGGACCGATTCCCGGCTCTCCAGTCCGGTGAAGTCGACGTTCTGACCCGTAACACCACCTGGACGATCAGCCGCGACACGTCGCTGGGCTTCAACTTCCGTACCGTCAACTATTACGACGGCCAGGGCTTCATCGCCAAGAAGAGCCTCAACGTGAAGTCCGCTCTCGAGCTTTCCGGCGCCGCCGTCTGCGTACAGACCGGCACGACCACGGAGCTCAACCTCGCCGACTACTTCAAGACCAACAATCTGCAGTACAACCCGGTGGTTTTCGAAAAGGAAGCCGACGCGACCTCTGCTTATGATGCCGGCCGTTGCGACGTCTACACCACTGACCAGTCGGGCCTTTACGCGATCCGCCTGAAGCTGAAGAACCCGGAAGAAAACATCGTTCTGCCTGAAGTCATCTCCAAGGAGCCGCTTGGTCCGGCCGTTCGCCAGGGTGACGACCAGTGGTTCGACATCGTCAGCTGGGTTCATTACGCCATGGTCAATGCCGAAGAACTTGGCATCACCTCCAAGAACGTCGACGAGCAGAAGAACAGCGCAAATCCGGACGTGAAGCGCCTGCTCGGCACGGAAGAAGGCACCAAGATCGGTACCGATCTCGGCGTGACCAATGACTGGGCCTACAACATCATCAAGCTGGTGGGCAACTACGGCGAAGTCTTCGACCGCAACGTCGGCGCCGGCTCGCCTCTGAAGATCGAGCGCGGCCAGAACGCGCTCTGGACCAAGGGCGGCCTGCAATACGCACCGCCGGTCCGTTGATCGGCCCCATCATCGGCTAGATCATAAGGAGGCTGGGCAACACCCGGCCTCCGCTTCAAATTATATAAATAAGCTCGCAAAGAGCATATAAAAGGGAAAGGTGCCTATGGCAGGCAACGCGGTCAGTTCGCAACGATCGCGCGCGCAAAGCGCGTCGTCACTTATCTACGATCCACGCATACGCGGCATTTTTTACCAGGTCCTGACGGTCGTCATCCTGGCCGCCTTCGTCTGGGTCATCGTGACGAATACGATCACCAATCTTCAACGTTCAAACATTTCATCCGGCTTCGGGTTCCTCAACGGACGCGCCGGCTTCGACATCGGCCAGTCGCTGATCGCTTATACCAGCGATGCGACCTATGGCCGGGCGCTGCTCGTCGGCATTCTCAACACGATCCAGGTTGCGTTTTTTGGCATCATCGCCGCCTCGATCATCGGCTTCATCGTCGGTATCGCCCGGTTGTCCAACAACTGGCTGATCTCGAAGCTCGCGCAGGCCTATGTGGAAATCTTCCGCAACATCCCGCCGCTGCTCGTGATCTTCTTCTGGTACAAGGGCGTCATCTCGGTCCTGCCGCAGGCACGCGAATCGCTCGAGCTGCCGCTCGGCACCTACCTCAACAATCGTGGCTTCTTCTTTCCGAAACCGCTCTGGGGGGACGGAATCTGGCTCGTGCCGCTGGCCTTCCTTGTCGCCGTCGTCGTCAGCGTGCTTGTTTACCGCTGGGCGAAAGCCAGACAGGAAAAAACCGGACAGCAATTCCGCACCGGAATAACGATAACGCTGCTCGTCATCGGATTGCCGCTCGCCACGTTCCTCGCAATCGGCGCGCCGCTGACATTCGATTACCCCATCGCCGGACGCTTCAACCTTTCGGGCGGCGCCGTCGTCGCGCCTGAATTCATGTCGCTGTTCCTGGCGCTGTCCTTCTACACTGCCTCCTTCATCGCCGAGATCGTTCGCGGCGGCATCAAGGCCGTGGCGAAGGGGCAGACGGAAGCTGCCGACGCGCTTGGGCTTCGCTCCAGCACCACGACACGTCTCATCGTCGTGCCGCAGGCCATGCGCATCATCATTCCGCCGCTGACAAGTCAGTTCCTCAACCTCACCAAGAACTCGTCGCTTGCGGTCGCCGTCGGCTTTGCCGACATCGTCTCCGTTGGCGGTACGATCCTGAACCAGACGGGTCAGGCGGTTGAAGTTGTTGCCATCTGGCTGGTCATCTATCTCTCGCTGTCCCTGCTCACGGCCGTGGTCATGAACTGGTTCAACGCGAAAATGGCTCTGGTGGAGAGATGACGATGACGATCAGCAACCACGCCTTCGTGCGCCAGACCATTGAGGAAGCCCGCCCCGCGCCATCGAGCGCGGTGGGCGTAACCCACTGGCTGCGCACCAAGCTCTTCGCCACGCCCAAGGATACGGTGCTCACCGTCCTTGCTATGGCCCTCCTCGTCTATATCGTGCCGCCGATCATCGAGTGGCTGTTTATCGACGCGGTTTGGACCGGCAGCGACCGTATTGCGTGTCTCACCGCTTCACAGGGCGGCGCGCTTCCGGACGGACAGTCCGGCGCCTGCTGGGCCTTTGTCTCGGCCAAGCTCGGACAATTCGTCTTCGGCCGTTACCCCATTGACGAGCGCTGGCGTCCCATCCTCGTGATGGTGACGTTCGCGATCCTGCTGGTCCCGATGCTCATACCGAAGGCGCCGTTCAAGCGTCTCAATGCGCTGGCGCTCTTCATCATCCTGCCCTTCATTGCGTTCTTCCTGCTCATCGGCGGCGTCTTCGGCCTGCCAAAGGTGGAAACGCAGCTCTGGGGCGGCCTGATGGTCACGCTCATCCTGTCCTTCTTCGGGATAACGGTGTCGCTGCCCTTCGGCATTCTTCTGGCGCTCGGCAGACGCTCGAACCTGCCGGTCATCAAGATGCTCTGCGTCCTCTTCATCGAGGTCATCAGAGGCATCCCGCTGATCACCGTCCTGTTCTTCGCCAGCATCATGCTGCCGCTGTTCCTGCCCGACGGCTGGACTTTCGACAAGTTCCTGCGTGCGCTGGTCGGCGTGTCGCTGTTCTCCTCCGCCTATATGGCGGAAGTGATCCGCGGCGGCCTGCAGGCCATTCCGAAAGGACAATATGAAGGTGCGGACTCGCTCGGCCTGAATTACTGGCAGAAGACGAGGCTGATCGTGCTGCCGCAGGCGCTGAAGCTCGTCATTCCGGGCATCGTCAACACCTTCATCGGGCTTTTCAAGGACACTTCGCTGGTCTCGATCATCGGCATGTTCGACCTGCTCGGTATTGTCACACTCAACCAATCGGATGCGAACTGGGCCACGCCCGTCACCGCCATGACTGGCTATATTTTCGCAGGCTTCGTATTCTGGATATTCTGCTTCGGCATGTCGCGATATTCGCTGTTCATGGAACGGCACCTCGACACCGGGCATAAACGATAAGGGACGCTCAAAATGGCAGAAACCCAGGCAAAAAAACTGACCGTCTCGGCGACGGACGTCGCAATCGAAATCACCGGCATGAACAAATGGTACGGCGATTTCCATGTGCTGCGTGATATCAACCTGAAGGTCATGAAGGGCGAGCGCATCGTCATCGCCGGTCCTTCCGGGTCGGGCAAATCGACCATGATCCGCTGCATCAACCGTCTGGAAGAGCACCAGTCGGGCAGCATCGTCGTTGATGGCATCGAGCTTACCAACGACCTCAAGAAGATCGACGAGGTGCGCCGCGAAGTTGGCATGGTGTTCCAGCACTTCAACCTCTTCCCGCATCTGACGATCCTCGAAAACTGCACGCTGGCGCCGATCTGGGTTCGCAAGATGCCCAAGAAGGAAGCCGAAGAAGTGGCGATGCACTATCTGAAGCGCGTGAAGATTCCCGAGCAGGCGCATAAATATCCGGGCCAGCTTTCCGGCGGTCAGCAGCAGCGTGTGGCGATTGCCCGCTCGCTCTGCATGAAGCCCAAGATCATGCTCTTCGATGAGCCGACCTCGGCGCTCGACCCGGAAATGGTCAAGGAAGTGCTTGATACCATGGTCAGCCTCGCAGAAGACGGCATGACCATGCTGTGCGTGACCCACGAAATGGGCTTTGCGCGTCAGGTCGCAAACCGCGTTATCTTCATGGACCAGGGCCAGATCGTCGAACAGAACTCACCCGCCGAATTCTTCGACAATCCGCAGCACGAGCGTACCCGCCTGTTCCTCAGCCAGATCCTGCATTGAGACCATCATCTTAAAGCATCATCGGACGGGGCCTTTGGGCCCCGTTTTTTTATGACGACAACCCAGCTCCAGATCTGGCGTGATCTTTGGCTTTTCATGACGCTGCGCTTCTCACGTCCCGGAGCCACTTGAGTGAATCGCTGCCCACCAACGCGTTCCCCCACATCATTCTCTTCCGTTAGAAGCGCAAAACCGCGGGACCAAGCACGCTTTAACCTTTTGTTACGAAACAAGAATCCTTGTTTTTCAGGGCTTCTGGCCACCCGTGTCATTTTTTTGTCAAATCATGCGTTTTTCCGCTTGCGGAGCAACCGGAGCCTGACTATAAGGGCGCCACACCACAAGCGCACGCGCCCTTCGTCTATCGGTTAGGACGTCAGATTTTCATTCTGAAAAGAGGGGTTCGACTCCCCTAGGGCGTGCCACTTGCTTCCCTGGTTACCTCCCACACGGCAAAATCATTCGATAAAATCGCAATAATTCCAGCATCTCATCATTGCTGCGGAACCGATTTGCCATAGGCACGTTAGATGCCTGTCCCCCCGATGGAAGGCAAGCCGGACGAAATGCCGCCGCGCAATTCACCCGGCTTGCCTTTCCCCTCTCCGAGATCATCAGGAAGTCCCAAGCTTCGGCAGAGCGTTGCCAGCTCAACATCCAAGATGCTGGGCTTTGCCCACTTGCACCGCATCGTCGTGTCCCGTGCCGCGCGAGATTGGAGCGGTAATTCAAGGATTTGGGCCGGTCCGACCGGGTTTTCCACAGCGCGTTCCGCCCTGCCAAAAAAACTCGCCGCAAAGCGAAAAAAATCAGTTTTTCCGCTTGCGGAGCAACCGGAGCCTGACTATAAGGGCGCCACACCACAAGCGCACGCGCCCTTCGTCTATCGGTTAGGACGTCAGATTTTCATTCTGAAAAGAGGGGTTCGACTCCCCTAGGGCGTGCCACTTGCTTCTTCCTTAAAATCAGCAGCATAAACGAAAATCTTCACGCATCGCGTAAAGATATCCCGTTGTAGTGCATAGGTCAGCGACAACCGTTGGCCGGTGACAGTCGAGATAGATTGGTGGCCCCTCTCAGGGCGCGAAAGCGGCGTCCAGAACACGCAGTTGAACCCGCCTTTGCCCCTGCCAGAGATCGGCGCCCACAGTACCCGCGACGTGAATATTCCGTCCGCGGGCATTCATGAGCATCTGTCCCAGGGGCGCCTCGGCGGCGCGGAACGCGATTCCGTCCAGCCGTGAGCCATCCATGGCCTCCAGCGTGATCTTGACGTGGGATGTGCCCACCAGCCGCACATCACGCAGGCGATGCGCCGGAACAGCAAAGATCGGCTGAGAATGACCGGAACCATAGGGACCGGCCTGTTCCAGCTGGTCGACAAGCTGCAACGTAGCCCCCGAAGCGCCGATGGCGCCATCAATCTTCAATACGCTGCTCTCTACCAGCTCGTTTACGGTCTTTGCCGCGGCTTCTTCGAAAAAGGTCCTGAGCTTGCCGAGATTGGCGCGCTCAACCGTGAGGCCTGCCGCCATGGCGTGACCGCCGCCCTTGACCAGCAGGCCGGCCTCCACGGCAGCGCGCACCATCCGCCCCATGTCGAAGCCGGCGATCGAACGGCCGGAGCCGGTGCCCTTGCCGGAGGGATCGAAGGCAATGGCAAAAGCCGGGCGGCGGAAGCGATCCTTCAGGCGCGAGGCCAACAAGCCGACAATGCCGGGGTGCCAGTTTTCACGCGCGGTGACGATAACACCGGCACCCGAGCCGTCGCCATATTCGAACAGGGCCTCCGCTTCGGCCTCCGCAAGCATCGCCGCTTCCATCGCCTGTCGCTCGCGGTTCAGCTCGTCCAGCCGCTCGGCAATCACCTCGGCCTGCGAGGAATCATCGATCGTCAACAATCGGCTGCCAAGCGCAGCGTCGCCAATACGCCCCCCGGCGTTGATGCGGGGTCCGATCAGGAAACCGAAATGATAGGGTGTCACAGGCCCGCCCAGCCCCGCCTTCTTGAACAGCGCGGCAAGGCCGGCATTTTTCATGTGGCGTGCGGCAATCAGGCCCTTCACCACATAGGCGCGGTTCAGCCCTTTCAGGGGAACCACATCGCAGACCGTCGCAAGCGCAACGATGTCGAGCAATGACAGCAGATCGAGCGTGAAGGCCTGGCGGTGCCGCCTGTCCTTGAGAACGCGAAGCGTGGCGACGAGCACGAGGAACACCACGCCAGCGGCACAGAGATGCCCCTGCCCCGACAGATCGTCCTCCCGGTTGGGATTGACCAGCGCCACCGCCGGCGGCAGTTCCGTACCCACCTGATGGTGGTCTATGACCACAACGTCCGTTCGTGCCTCTTTTGCCGCCTTGAGCGATTCATGGCTGGTGGATCCGCAGTCCACCGTCACGATCAGCGTCGCGCCATTGGCGGCCAGCTGCTGCATCGCCGCCGGGTTAGGCCCATAACCCTCGAAAATTCGGTCGGGAATGTAGATCTCGGGCGTCAGCCCGAAATGTGCAAGAAACCGGTACATCAACGCGGAGGAAGCAGCGCCGTCGACATCGTAATCACCGAAGATCGCCACCTCTTCACCCGCTTCAATGGCGCGCACAAGCCGCTCGGCGGCCTTCTCGCAATCGGTCAGCACATGCGGGTCGGGCATCAGGGAGCGAATGGTGGGATCAAGGAACGCCAGGGCATCATCCACCCCCACACCGCGCCCGGCGAGCACCCGGGCGATCAGTTCCGGAATACCGTGGACCTGGGACATGGCCAGCGCACGGTTCTGCCCGGCCTGATCCAGCCGAGACACCCACCGCTGTTCTGTTGCCGACCGCTCCACGCTTAAAAATGCGCGGGCCACGGTATCGGCCGGCTCCATCATTACCATCCTGTCCATTCGTCCTGTCATTCGCGCCAACAGGCGCTCTAATGGTTAGAACGGGCTAAATGGCGATGCTGCGTTTTTCAAGCAAAAACGCGCCTTGACGAAATCACGTCGAGAAAATCGAGAAAAAAGGGCTGACAATCGAGACGGCCGCGACAAGCAGCAGCAGCGAAAATACCGCGAGCGAACACCAGTTACGCTCATATTCGGCCATATCGAATTCCATGCTGCGAATATTGTCATTGGCATTATGCGGCCGCGCCCGGTGATGGCTCGCCGGAGCGCCCTGGCGCTTGTTGTCCTTGAACAGGATGATCGATGTCACGGCCACGCCTCCCTCGCTTGGTGAACACGATTAACCATAAGGCCGAATCGCCCTGCTTTCCAGCGCTTCACGCACCGTCCCCTCAAATTTTGCGGCCGCCAGACCGCAGGAAGGCGCCGGTCCCCCAAGCAACAAAAAACCGCGTTTCCGGATGGAAACGCGGTTTTTGATCTCACGACAGTAGCGTCGCGCTTCAGGTCCGCTCGATGCGGATGACCTGGGGCTCGCTGACGAGATATTTCTCGTTCTTGATCGCTTTTACCGCCTTGCGGATCGCATCTTCCATTGTCGCGTGCGTAACAAGGATGATTGTCTGCGGCGCGCCTTCCACGTGCACGCGCTGGCGCTGCACGATGGATTCCAGCGAGATGTTATTGTCAGCCATGCGGCTGGCGATGGAGGCGAACACGCCGGCCTGATCCTTCACCGTCAGGCGGATGAAGTAACCGCCTTCGTGGCTCTTCATCTTGGCGCGGCGATAGTCCGTCAGCGATTTCGCCGGACGGCCGAGCACCGGCACACGCTGTGCACCGGGACGGCTCTTGGCGATATCGGCGATATCGCCAAGCACGGCGGATGCCGTGGCGTTGCCGCCGGCGCCTGGTCCGACCATCAGCAATTCACCGAGAATGTCGGATTCGATCGCCACGGCGTTGGTAACGCCATCGACCTGCGCGATGACGGAATCGAGCGGCACCATCGTGGGATGGACGCGCTGCTCGATACCGGATTCGGTGACCTGCGCCACGCCGAGAAGCTTGATGCGATAGCCTAGATCGGCAGCCGCCTGGATGTCCTCGATCGAAATATTGGTGATGCCTTCGAGATAAATGTCGTCGGCAGCGATCTTGTTGCCGAAGGCAAGCGTGGTCAAAATGGAAAGCTTGTGCGCGGTGTCGTTACCTTCGATATCGAAGGCGGGATCAGCCTCTGCATATCCCAGCCGCTGCGCTTCCTTCAGACAGGCCTCGAAGGACAGGCCTTCTTTCTCCATCTTTGTGAGGATGTAGTTGCAGGTGCCGTTCATGATGCCGTAGATGCGCGTCACGTGATTGCCGGTCAGCGATTCACGCAGGGCCTTGATGACGGGAATGCCGCCAGCGACCGCCGCCTCGAAGTTCAGAAGCGCGCCTTTGTCTTCGGCAATGGTCGCCAGTTCGACACCATGCTTGGCCAGCAGCGCCTTGTTGGCTGTCACCACATGGAGACCGCGCGACAGCGCTGCCCGCACCGCATTTTCGGCCTGTCCGGAAGCACCGCCGACCAGTTCGACAAATACATCGATGTCGGCTTCGCTCGCCATCTGTTCCGGCGTGTCGAACCAGGTAATACCCGTGAGATCAATGCCGCGGTCACGCGAACGATCGCGCGCGCTTACCGCAATAATCTCAATTGCGCGTCCGCAGGTAATCGCAAGTTCGTTGCTTCTCTGCTGGAGGATGCGCACGAGCGAAGCGCCGACAGTGCCGAGCCCCGCTATGCCGATTCTCAATGAATCTGCCATGGGTATGTTCCTGATTGCTGGTGATGGTGGCGGCCGAGACCCGGCCGCCCTGGGTTTGCCCTTATCTGTGGGCGTTGAGCGAAACGACGTTGTGCATCGTTTCGTCTGCGGTCGACAGGAAACGCTTCAGATTGCGCGCTGCCTGACGAATTCGATGCTCGTTTTCCACGAGCGCGAGACGGACGTAATCATCGCCCATCTCGCCGAAGCCGATGCCGGGAGCAACGGCGATATCGGCCTTCTCGACCAGAAGCTTGGAGAATTCCAGGCTGCCGAGATGGCGGAATTTTTCCGGGATCTTCGCCCAGGCGAACATGGTGGCCGCCGGCGGCGGTACTTCGAAGCCCGCCTTGCCGAAGGTGTCGACCATGACATCGCGACGGCGGCGATAGACATTGCGCACTTCGGCGATATCGGAGCCGTCACCGTTCAGTGCATGGGTCGCAGCAACCTGGATCGGTGTGAAGGCGCCGTAATCGAGATAGGACTTCACGCGGGTCAGCGCCGCGATCAGCCGCTCGTTGCCAACGGCAAAGCCCATGCGCCAGCCGGGCATGGAAAACGTCTTCGACATGGAAGTGAATTCCACCGCAACGTCGATCGCACCGGGAACCTCGAGAACGGAGGGCGGCGGATTGCTTTCGTCGAAATAGATTTCCGAATAGGCAAGGTCGGAAAGCACGATGATCTCGTGCTTCTTCGCAAAGGCGATGACGTCCTTGTAGAAATCGAGCGACGCGACATGCGCCGTCGGGTTCGAAGGATAATTGACGATCAGCGCCAGCGGCTTCGGAATGGAGTGGCGCACGGCGCGCTCCAGCGGCCCGAAGAAGCTGTCGTCAGGCTCGACATTCATCGAGCGGATAACGCCGCCCGCCATCAGGAAGCCGAAGGCATGGATCGGATAGGTCGGGTTCGGACACAGGATCACGTCACCCGGCGCGGTGATGGCCTGTGCCATGTTGGCGAAACCTTCCTTGGAGCCGAGCGTGGCGACGACCTGCGTGTCGGGGTTCAGCTTAACGCCGAAACGGCGGGCATAATAGGCCGCCTGCGCGCGGCGAAGACCGGGAATGCCCTTGGACGAGGAATAGCGATGGGTACGAGGGTCCTGAACGACCTCGCAAAGTTTGTCGACGATGGCCTTCGGGGTCGGAAGGTCGGGATTGCCCATGCCGAGATCGATGATATCGGCCCCGGCCGCTCGCGCGCTCGCTTTCAAACGGTTGACCTGTTCGAAGACGTATTGCGGCAGACGCCGGACCTTGTGAAACTCTTCCATCTCTTTCCTCATGGGAATGGACCGGTTCTTCCGGTCCATAACGAAGGTTCGTTTTTGTTGTTAAACGCCGCCGACACGAACCGACCCGGCAGGCGTTATTCATTGTAGCGCAAAGCACGGGAAAACCCACAAGGGTTTTCTCGGGCCAACGCCGCCTAGCGGTGATCCGCCCGTCCTACCGGCACCGCCTTTTCAAGCCCTCCGGCAAGGCGGATCGCGCACTATGATCAGGGAACTTGCATAACGCCAGATTCTGGGAAAATGCAAGGCAAGCCATGCTCAAGAACGGCCATTCCTGTCGTTCAGCCGCGCTCGCCCTTCACAATTGCCGCGCGGATGACCGAAAGCACGCGCTCCGGCTTGATATCCGTGCAGACCAGCTGGCTCGGATGCCCGTCCCAGTCGCCCGGCGGAAAGGCGCGTCCGTCCGGCTTCTGGATGGTCTGGCCGTCGGCAAGACCGCCGCAGACGACGCGCACCGGGCCACTGCGGGTGGTAAACAGTTCCGGCGCGACGAGATAAACACAGGCGCAGCTGTCGTGCACCACCATGCCGTCACCGGTGCGGGTCTTGTAGAAATCGATGTAGAATTGCGACAGGTCCGAAAGCAGCTGCACCGGCTTGCCGCCCGCCTCTGCCATCTCAGCCATGAAAGCGCTGGTCATCACGGTTTTTGTCGTGACATCGAGACCGACGACAACCACGCGCCACGGCGCGGTGAAGACAAGATCGGCCGCTTCCGGATCGCCATGAATATTGGCCTCGGCCGCCGGCGAGACATTGCCGTTGATGTCGAAGGCGCCGCCCATGACGATGACTTCCTTCACCAGCGCCGCGAAATCAGGTTCTTCGCGCAAAGCCAGCGCCAGATTGGTCATGCGGCCAACGGCAATAAGCGTCACTTCACCGGGATTGGCCTTAACGGTCTCGATGATGAAGCGATGCGCGGGCCGCGGGTCGAGCGGCAGGTCGATGGTCGCTGGAATGTCGATATCGCCAAGGCCGTTTTCACCATGGATAAAGGTCGGCCAGTGGCCTTCCTTGCGGGCCGGATCGAAGGTCACGCCCGCCCCTTTCGCGACCGGCGCGGTCATCTGCCATTCCCGCTTGAGGAAAAGCGCATTGCGGGTGGTGATGTCGATAGGCGCGTTGCCGAAAACGGTGGTGACGCCGATCAGATCGATATCGGGGTGGCGGTGCAGGAACAGAAGCGCCATGGCGTCATCCACACCGGGGTCCGTATCGAATATCACTTTATGCATAATGCCCTCATCCACATGTGTCAGGCGCCATCCGTCGTTCCGGCGACGCGCCACGGAAACATAACGATAAGCGGCAGCACCGCAATCCCCCGGCGCCCCTCAGACCATACAGAAAAATATTGCGTGACCGCGTTTTCGGTGAAAGAAGGGGCCTCTCCTTCCGCCTGCCCGGACATGCCAAGTGCAAGACATCGCCCTCAACGTTTTCCTCATCCTCTTCTGCGTCGCCATTTTCGCCGGCTTTATCGATTCCATTGCCGGCGGCGGTGGCCTCATCACCATTCCGGCAATGATGATCATGGGAATACCGCCACTCGATACGCTTGGCACGAATAAGCTGCAGGCACAGTTTGGTTCGGCCTCCGCCACTCTCGCTTACGCAAGACGTGGCCATGTCAATCTGAAAGAGCAATTGCCGATGGGGTTGATCGCGATGGCCGGCGGAATGCTCGGGGCGCTGACGGCCGCCTTCGTGCCTGCCGATCTTCTGCGCACCATCATGCCCTTCCTGCTGATCGCCATAGCGATCTATTTCGCCTTCAAGCCACAGCTCAGCGATGTAGACAGCCATCGCCGCATCACGCCGCTGGTGTTCGGATTTACCGCCGCGCCGCTGATCGGCTTTTATGACGGCGTCTTCGGTCCGGGCGCCGGTTCCTTTTACATGCTCGCCTTCGTGGCACTTGCCGGTTTTGGCATGCTGAAGGCGACAGCCCATACCAAGCTTCTCAATCTGGGCTCCAATTTCGGCGGGTTCGTCGTCTTCGCGATGGGCGGCGCGGTTTTGTGGAAGCTTGGACTGGCAATGGGGTTCGGCCAATTCATCGGGGCGCAGATCGGGTCGCGTTTCGCCATGAAAAACGGCGCGAAGATCATCCGCCCGCTTCTGGTTCTGTCGTGTCTGGCCATGGCGACGAAGCTTCTGATTGACGCCTCGTCCGCCTGGTCCATCGCCACGATCTGGGAAACCGTCTTCCCGAAATAAGGGACTGATAGGGCGCGTTCAGCCCGTCCTTCGGATATCAGGGGAGCTTGGGGTCAACCCGTAGCGCGGCGCCTGCGATCGGCAATTTCGCGGATGACCACCATGGCACCCACGAGCTTGTAGGCGGAAGAGTAACAAGGCGACATTTCGAGCGACTTGACGATTGTGCGACCGTTCTGGTCTTCCGCATAGGTATATTTCGACGTATCGCCCTTGAAGCAATTATCGAGCTTTTCCCTGAGTGCGTTCTGGAAACGGTGGACACCGACGAGTTCGGCGATGTGGCAGCCGACGAGCCCTTCCGGCGCATTACGCTGGAAGGCATCGAGCGCATTGGCAAAGGACACGCGGTAACCGGGGGAAACGATGACGACAGGCTCATCGAGATCGTTGAGCATATCTTCATCGAGGATCAGATGGCGGTGGTGCCATTCGAGGCTGTCCGCATCTTCGTCACCGATCACTTTCGCCTTGAGCGGCATGCCGACGTAACGGTCGACGAGCGTTCGCAGAAGTTCGGAATTGCGCTGCACGCAGCCAAGGTCTTCCGCCTCGTGGTTGAGGAGATCGATAGCAAAACGGAACTGCTCGCGAATGTCTTCGGAGCTTTCGGTCTTGCGTCCGACGACGCGCTCGAGAAGCTGCTCCAGTTCACGCTCCAGCACTGCGATCTTGTCGGCCTCGTTTTTACCAACGGCAGATTGCAGTTCCGTATAACGCAGCCAGAACAGCTCAATCAAATCTTTCAACCCAACTCTCCCTGAACGGGCAAACATCCCGATCCTAATCCGAAAGGATAGACCAATTATCCCTGATAATAGCGTCTCCGCGCTTAAAAATGACGTAACGAAGCACGAAAACACGGCGGGGATTGTTGTTCAAAATATCACAGCCGCTGCTATTTTTTCAATTTCGATAATCCATGAACGAAAAATGAGGTTCCACTACTATGGAAAAATTTCGAAAAGCACAGTTTCTGCGCCTAATTTTGTGAAAATTGCTCTGAAAGCACGAGCCAGCCGGCATCCTCAAATCTGGTGCTTAACGTCCCACCGGTCGTGATACCACAGCCATTGGCCGGGATATTCGCGCACCCAGCTTTCCACCTTGTCGTTCAGAAGCTGCGCCGTCGCCTGAATGTCGACATTGCCCTTGTCATCGCGCGGAATCTCAACCTTCGGTTCGATTTCCAGCCGGTAGCGATTATCGGGCAGGCGCACGCAACGGGCAGGATAGACATCGCAATTGAACTGCCGCACCAGCTTGGCGAGAAGCGGATTGGTGCGAACCTCAAGTCCGAAGAACTTCGTCGTCAGTCCCTTGCCGAATTTCTGGTCGACGAGCACACCCACACCACCGCCCTTTTCCAGCTGCCGCGCCAGCGCGAAGGAGGAGCCGGCATGCGAGGGCACGAGATTGCCCATGCGCTCCTTGCGGAAACTGAACACTTTCTCGGCCACAAAGGGATTGTTCGGTGGCCGGAACAGCACCGTCACATCGAGACCGAAAGCCGAGCCGGCAACCGGCAGCAGTTCGAAATTGCCGCTATGGGCGGTAAAGACGATGAAAGGCCGCGGATTGTCGCGCAGCTCGAGGAAGGTCGGGATGCCCTGGACCTCGATGCGTCCCGGCTCGTTCTTTTCCGGATCGAAATCGAACAGCCGGTCGAGAAAGACATATTCCGCCGCCAGCCGACCCATATTGGCCCAGCTGTCCATGGCGATCTCGAGCCGCTCTTGTTCGGACTTCTCCGGAAAGGCGCGCGCCAGATTATGGAGCATCAGCTTGTGGCGGCCGGTTTTCGGCCCCACGAAACGTGCCAGTCTGTCAGCGGCGCGAATGCCCGCATCGGCGGGAAAGAGCTTCAGCAGGTTGAGAAGGCCGAAGGCGAATGTCGCAATCAGCCACTGCCGGAAGTGGTCCAGTTTCAGGACGATCCGTGTCAGGAACAGCTTCAAGATGCTCAGTCCATCCGCAGCACGATCTTGCCGAACACCTGACGCGTCTCCATGCGCTCCAGCGCCCGGTCGATATCGTCAAAGGTCACTTCGGTGTCGATGACCGGATGCACGATGCCACGTGCCATCTTCTGCATGGCGTTGGCCATGTTCTCCATACGGCAGCCGAAGGAGCCGAGCAGTTTCAGCTGCTGCTGGAACAGCATCATCAGGTTGATGTCGGTGGAAACACCGGATGTGGAACCGCAGGTGACGAGACGACCGCCGCGCTTCAGCGAGAACATCGAACCCGCCCAGGTATCCTTGCCGACATGCTCGAACACGACGTCGACGCCCTTCTTTTTCGTCAGCTTGCGCACGACGCCTTCGAAACGGTCTGTGCGATAGTTGATCACATGATCGGCCCCGAGCGCCTTCGCCCGTTCGATCTTGTCATCGGAACCGACTGTCGTGATGACGGTGCACCCCATCTTCTTGGCAAGCTGGATCGCCGCCGTGCCGATGCCCGAACCGCCGGCGTGAATGAGGATGGTTTCGCCGGACTCCAGCTTGGCATTGTCGAACAGCATGTGCTCAACCGTGCCGAACGTCACCGGCGCAAGAGCGGCACCGACGGCGTCGACGCCATGCGGCGCCGGCACGAGCTGGCGGGCAGGAATATTGATCTTTTCCTGCGCGAAACCGTCGAGATGGAAACCGTGCACGCCCTGGACATGTTCGCACAGATTGTCACGGCCTTCGCGGCAGGGTTTGCACAGCCCGCAGGTGCGCGCGCCATAGATCGCGACCAGCTGGCCGGGCAGCACGTTGGATACGCCCGGACCGATGGCTTCCACCACACCCGAGGCTTCCGCACCGATTGTGAGCGGCATCTTGCGCTTGGCGAAAGCCATGCCGCGCCAGCCCCAAACATCGATGTGGTTGAGCGCCACGGCCTTGACGCGCAGCGTTACCTCGCCCGGCGCCGGCGCATCCGGTTCGGGCAGATCCACTTTTTCTAGCTTCCGGTCGTCGACGAGTTGAAGAGCGCGCATATATCAGTCCTTCGCCCGAAGGCGTTATCTAAAATCATTCCAGCAAAACTCTGTAACGGTTTTGCGGCTGGAATGCGAAATCAAAGAAACGGGCGCGTTTCCGCAAGTCATTCGGAAACGCCCCTGTTGTAACGAACCGGTTAAGCCGGTTCCCGCGTCATGACAAGGCTTGCATTCTGCCCGCCGAACCCGAAGGAATTCGACAGAACCGCACCCACCTCGGCATCCCGCTTCACATTCGGCACCACGTCGAGCGTGATGGTCGGATCGGGATTGTTATAGTTGATTGTTGGTGGCAGCGTGCCAGTCAGCATGGTCTGCAGCGAGAACACCGCTTCCACTGCACCTGCGGCGGTCAGCGTATGACCGATCATCGACTTGTTGGACGACAGCGGAATGTTCTTCAGGCCTTCGCCGAAGACGGCCAGCATCGAGCCATATTCCATCTTGTCGTTCTCAGGCGTCGAGGTGCCGTGGGCGTTGATATAGCCGATATCGCTTTCGGCCACGCCCGCATCGGCCAGTGCCGCACGGATCGTCGCAATCGCGGGGCCGCCATCGGGCGAAGAGCGCGTGCGGTGGAAGCTGTCGGCCTTTTCACCGGCGCCCTTGATGATGCCGAGAACCTTCGCGCCACGTGCGACGGCGGCTTCGAGCGATTCCAGCACCAGCGTTGCCGCACCTTCGGCGATCACGAAACCATCGCGGTCCTTGCTGAACGGCTTGGAAGCCTTTTCCGGCGGGTCGTTCTGGGTAGAGAGTGCCGAGAGAAGCGAGAAGCGGATCAGCGCTTCGGCGCTGACAGAACCGTCGGTCGCAACCGTCAACGCCCGTTCGGCGCGGCCCTGTCGGATGGCCTCGACGCCCAGCTGGATCGCGGTCGCGCCGGATGCACAGGCGGTCGACAGGGTAACCGGCAGACCGCGCGTACCGAAACGGTCAGACAGACGCTCGGAGATGGCACCAAACAGCGCTGCTTCCTGGAATGCCGGATCGGGACGCTGACGGAAGGCCGTCAGGAACCGCTCATAGGCATCACCCGGCTGGGCGGCTGGCGGAGAGCGGTCGGCAAGCTCGAAACGGGCACTCCATTCCGGTTCGATCGGCGGCGCTGCGAGAAACAGCGGGCCGTCAAAGTCACCGGAAATGCCGGCCTGCGCCAGCGCCTCGATGGTGGTTTCGCGCGCGAAGGCATAGGAACGTTCGACGGAATTCGGAACCGGAATATCGATGAAATCCACCGTGCCGCTGATCCGGGTCGAAAGCCCTTCAGTCGGGAAACGGGTGATCTTGTGAATGCCTGACTTACCCGAGGTCAGCGCCGCCCAGTTATCGGCAAGCCCCTGACCGAGCGAGGTAATGATGCCCATGCCGGTGACGGCGACGATCGGGCGACCGAGATGATCCTTAAAATTGGTCATGGTCTTTCTCCTCACACGTCACGGGACAGAACGGCGACACCTTCGCCGCGGACATGGCCAACAGTGGTGACGACAGCCTCGGTCGCCGCCTCGCCCATTGGCTTTTCCGCATTCGCGTCGAAGGTAGGAACCTTGGCACCGCTTTCAAGCGTCAGCGCCGCCAGAGCGAGCCCGAGCGGAAACTGCGCCTCAAGTCCATGGCCCGTGACACCGCCGAAACCGCGGATGGCAGCCTTCGGCAAGGTCTTTTCGAGAATGTGCTTCTCACGGGCCGTAACGCCGTCATAACCGCTGGCGCCGGAGAAGACGACGGTCGCGGCGCTGTCCGTTGCCGGGGCCAGCAGACGCTCCATGCGCTTTTCCATTTTGCCGTCGTCGCGGCTGCCGCGATCACCTTCGATGGCGTCGATGCGGGCATAGATGCGCGCGCCGCGCTCGCTGGCATGTTTGCGTGATTCCAGCACGAGGAAGGCTCCGAGCGAGCCGGAAACCATGCCGCCGCCTTCCTGGCCTTCGCGCGACCACAGGGGCTGCCATTCGCCCTGCGCATGCGCCCCGATGGCTTCGAACAGCAGGATCATGTCTGGACGTTCGGCAGAGAAGGCGCCGCCCACGAGAGCGTGGCTCGATTCGCCCGAACGAATGCGATGGAACGCGGTTTCGACGGCGGAAATGCCGGCCGCTTCTTCGCCCATGAAGGTCCGGGAAGAGCCGGTGACCTTGTGCACGATGGAGATATTGCCGGCCATCAGGTTGGAAAGCTGGGCGAGAAACAGCGTCGGGCGCAGTTCCGTCGTCAGCTTTTCATTCAGCAGCTTTTCGCGGTCGTTGCGCTTCAAAGCCTCGTCAACGATCAGCGTATCGACATTGATGTCGCGCTCGCCGCCGCCGGCAGCAACGATCATATCCATGGTGGCGCAGGCTTCGGCATTTTCCTTCAAGCCGGCATCATCAAGTGCAAGACCGGCGGCAAAAACGCCGAGACGCTGCCAGTTTTCCATCTGGCGCTGGTCGCCGCGCTTGGCGATCTGTGCCGACCAGTCGATCTCGGGCATGGGATGAACCGGATATGGCTTGAATTTTCCCGTCTCGACAATCGTCGCCGGCGCGGCGGTTCCCGAAAGAAGCGCCACATGCGCCTGGCTGCCAACGCCGTGACAGGTCACGATGCCGACCCCTGTTATCACCACATCATTGTCAGATTTCATCGTCTGTCATCCTTTGCAGCCGGCCCCGCCGAAACGGTCACGGCTATCCAACAGCGGTTGCGAACAACCACTTCATGCGTTGCGGAATAAAGCGCGCGGTGCGGATTGGCAATGGCGAAGACCCGATCCACCGTCGCGAGCCCACGATTTTCGTGCATCAAAACCGGGCCGACAGGAAAAACTGTCTTCTCCGAAACGAATGAAAAAGCTTATTTCCGTGCATCGGCGGCAATCGCCGCCATCAGGCCGACTTCTTCCGCCCGCTTCTTGACGATAGGCCCAAGCGGGATCTCGCTGAAGGGCATGGTGCGCAGTTTCAGCTGCGCGTCGCAGACCTTCTTGCCATCGGAGGTGATCTTTGCCTTGGTAACCGCAAAGCCCGAACCGTCATGCTCAAGCACTGCCTCGATGTCGAGAACAGCACCCGGCTCCACGAAAGTCCGCATCTTGGCGCCATCGACCGACATCAGGAACGGCATGGACGCGAAATCGGAAAATGCCAGAACCAGCATGCCGGAGGCCTGCGCCATTGTCTCGATCAGAAGCACACCCGGAACCAGCGGCATGCCGGGGAAATGGCCTTCGAAAACAGGGCTTTTATCGGGAACAACGGACCGCGCCTTCAACGTGCGCGCCGTCATGTCCACGGCCTCGACCTTGTCGATCATCTGGAAATATTCAAGCAGCATCCGTCCGGCCCGTCTCTGGTCGGTTAGTCATGGTTTGCCCGCAGGCGGCATCAAAAGAAAATGCCCGCCGGAAGCGGGCACCGTCACGTCAGCCCTTGGCCGCGCGCAATTCGTCAATCTTGGCGCAAAGGTTCTTCAGCACGAAGTATTCTTCCGTGGAAACCTTGCCCTCATTGACTTCCTGCGTCCACTGCTCGAGCGGAATCTTGATGCCGAATTCCTTGTCGATCGCGAAAACGATATCAAGAAAGTCGAGGCTGTCGATGCCCAGATCGTCGATCGTGTGGCTCTCCGGCGTAATGGTTTCGCGGTCGATTTCGCTGGTTTCGGCGATAATGTCGGCAACCTTGTCGAATGTAGCTGTCACGCCCATAATCCTTATTGTCGTTCGTATGAATTATTCTTTCTGACGCACCACATAGGCAAGTCGCGCAAAAAAGCCAATGGTTTCGTGACGTAACTTTGAAATTTGCCCCAAAACTGTTGCCTAAACAGCAACCGAATGACGGCCGCGCCCATTGCCGAGATAGGTATCGAAGATTGCCGCAATATTACGTACAAACGGCCTTCCCACCTCCGTCACGGCAAAAATATCGGCATCCAGCCGCACCAGACCGTCCCTGTCGCCTGCGGCAAACTGCTGCGCCTGGTCCCTCACGGAATGGCTCACCTTACCGAAACGGTGCTGCAAGTCCGAAAGATCGATAGAGAAATCGCACATCAACCTTTCGATCACATGCGAGCGCAGATGATCGTCCTGCGACAACTCAATGCCCTTCACAGCGGCAAGACCGCCCTCACCCACCATGCGCTGATATTCACCGGTTGCCACCATGTTCTGGACATAGCCCTGCGGCAGCCGGCCGATGGATGATGCGCCAAGCCCGATCAGCGCATCGGCAGTATCGGTCGTATAGCCCTGAAAATTGCGGCGCAGGGCACCCGCCTGGGCGGCCTGGGATAATGTATCGGTCGGCCGGGCAAAATGATCGATCCCGATCTGGCTGTATCCGGCCTGCCTCAGCATCTCCCCCGCCATCGTCATCTGGCGGTAGCGTTCGGCAACATCGGGCAGCGCATGTTCGGGGATCAGCGACTGGTGTTTTTTCATCCAGGGAACATGGGCATAGCCAAAAAGCGCGATGCGATCAGGGTCAAGCGATACGATCTGATCGACGGTTGTTTTCAGTGTCTCGCATGTCTGGAACGGCAACCCGTAAAGAATGTCGCAATTGACTGAGTGAACGCCCCTCGCCCGCACGGCGTCCACCACGGATTTCGTCTGCTCGAAAGACTGGATGCGGTTGATGGTTTTTTGCACTTTGTCATCAAAATCCTGCACACCGAGGCTCGCCCGCGACATGCCGATGGCGGCAAGCGCGTCATAGCGGCTGTCATCCAGATCGTTGGGGTCCATCTCGACGCTGATCTCGGGTGCGAGACCGAAGGTGAAGTGACGCCGCAGACAGTCCATCAGGTCCTGCATGTCCTGCGGGTCAAGCATGGTCGGCGAGCCGCCGCCGAAATGCACGGCACTCACCACGGCGTCAGGCGAAACAAGTGCGCCGACCGCAGCAATTTCCTGCTTAAGTGCTTCAAGATAAATAGCAATCGGCTCGTATTTCAGCGTGTGCTTGGTATGGCAGGCACAGAACCAGCAAAGCCGGTCGCAATAGGGAATATGCACGTAAAGCGACAGGCGACTCCTGTGACCGAGTGCGCCGAGCCAGCCGCGATAGGTCGTATTATCGATTCCCTCGTGGAAATGCGGCGCGGTCGGATAGCTCGTGTAACGCGGCACTGCCCCGGAATATTTGTGAAGAAGGTCGATATTCATCACCCGATTTGCCTTTTATCAAGAAAATGTCGATTTCCCCTCTTTCAGTAGCGGCTGCGACAGTTTGCAACTTTGACTTCAATCAAATTGAGCCATAAGTTCTTGCTAAAGTAGACGCGGGGACGACGGCTACAGCGCACACGCCTTTAAAGAGACCGGATTTGAGATCCAGGGTCGCAATCGTCCCGCAAAGCCAGCATTGGAAAAGGCTTATGGACACGCTGCAGAAGACCATCCACAATTCGGAAGAGCCGGTTGTTTGCCGCTCCTGCGAGGCGCGTCACGGCGGTCTTTGCAGCACGCTGACACCGCAGCAGCTTTGCGATCTGAACCGCCATTCCAGCCGCAAAAAGCTGGAGGCCGGCAATGAGCTTCTCGGCCAGGGCGAGCTCGTCACCTCCTACGGCAATATCCTGAATGGCGTGGTAAAGTTATCGAAAATGATGTCGGATGGCCGCCAGCAGATCGTCGGCCTGCAATTCGCACCGGATTTTCTCGGCCGTCCGTTCATGGCGGAAAGCAAGATGACGGCGGAAGCCGCAACCGATGTGGAAATCTGCCTCTTTCCGCGCCGCGTCGTCGACCGCATGGTCTCCGAAGTGCCTGATATGGAACGCAAGCTGCACAGCCAGTCACTCAAGGAACTGGACGAGGCACGTGACTGGATGCTGACACTGGGGCGCAAATCGGCGCAGGAAAAAGTTGCCAGCTTCCTTTATATGATCGCCACCCATATCGATCCGGAAAACGACGACAAGTCATGCTTCGACCTGCCGCTCTCGCGTGCCGACATTGCCGATTTCCTCGGTCTCACCATCGAGACCGTTAGCCGGCAAATGACAAAGCTGCGAAAGGAAGGCATTATCCGCATCGAGAACAACCGTCACATCACCGTGCCCGATCTCGATGCGCTGAGTGAAGCGGCAGGCAACGACTGACAGCCGCCCCCTAGATCATCGCCCCTGAAGTGCGGACGTTCCGAAATTGATGTGCGGCGCCCGCGCCTGAGCTGGTGCGAGCGCAAAACCGGCAAGGACCAGCAAAGCGGCGATGCATTTCATGATATTTCACCCTGTGCGCCGCTTTTTCAGCGGCCTGTTTGTTATGGCTGCACCATAAGCTGCAAACCGCATCCATCCGCTTAACATCTTCGGTAAGCGGAAGGTTCAAAGGCAGGGTAAAGAAGGAGTTATGATTGCCGGGCCGACAGGACCTTCAGCCGTGATTATCGCTGTAGGACGTTCGGCATCCCCGCTTGTTTCTTCTCCCCGGCGGGGAGAAGGTGGCCGACGGCCAAATGAGAGGGCAAACGCGGAGATATGCGGAGAGCTTGCCCCTCATCCCGCTGCCGCGGACTTCTCCCCTATGGGAGAAGAAACAAGTGACATGCACTCGCCCAGCTCGTCACTGCGATGCAGGCGTTGCAACCGGCTTCTGATTTTCTGCCAGCGCCCGCAGCTCGGCCACCCGGCGCTTATATTCGGCTTCCGATATCTGGCCGTTGCGCCGTGCCGCGCCGAGGCGAGACAGGCTCGATTCCATGGTTGAGGCTTCGTCGTCGCCCATCTGTGTGCCAGCGGCCGTCAGCGGCTGCGAGAACGTCGGATAGGTCCCGGTGTCGCGCTTCTGGCTTACCGCGGTGTCGCTGACCGGGCGAGGTCCGACGATTTCAGCCGTCGGACGGCGCATATGGGCGGGCGCGACAATCGGCTCGGGCGCCTTGCAGGCGGCAAGCGTGGTGACGAGCATGGCGCCGGAGAGCGAGAGGAACGCGATTCTTGCGGCGCTTTCCGAATATGTTCCCCATGTGCCGCATTTGCCCATGTGCTTGCCCATCGTCATGTTCCGCCTGTAAGGATATCTGCCGATATCGAATTCGACCGCGGTTCGGCCCTTTGCGGCCTCCCCTTGCTGGTGGAACTTGTATTCGTTTTCATGCAGAATGTGCAAACACAAATTTGGTGGAGGATGGTGCATGGCAGGTGTTGACGGCGGGGGCACGAAAAAGGGTGACAAAACGCCCGGCTTCGACGCCAGTTCCGCCGAGGCCTACCTGATCCGCGACCCCGAAACCTTCGCGATCAACATCGCACGCGCACTCGAAAACCTCGGCAAGGCTGCCGGTGAATGGCTGGCGCCACGCGAACGCGGCGAAATTCCGCAGACGAGCGCCGATCCCGTGACCGATCTGGTCAAGACGCTCTCCGATGTCGCCGAATATTGGATGGCCGAGCCGAAGCGGTCACTGGAAGCGCAGACCCATCTGCTGTCGAGCTATTACGATCTGTGGTCGAAATCGGTGGCGCAATTTTCCGGAGCCTCCGATTCGACCTCGGAGAAAACGGCCGAAAGCGGCCCTGCACAGCGCAGAAGCAAACGTTTTGCCGATGCCGACTGGCAGGCCAACCCGTTCTTCGATTTTCTTCTCAAGGCCTATCAGACGACCGTCGGTTTTGCAGACCGGATGGTGACGGAGGCTGAGGGGCTGGATGAGCACACCCGCACCAAGGCGCTGTTTTACATGCGGCAGGTGACAGAGGCGCTTTCTCCCGCCAATTTCGTCTTCACCAATCCGCAGGTCTTCCGCGAGACGGTAGCCTCCAGCGGCGCCAATCTCGTCAAGGGCATGGCGCAGCTGGCGGAGGATGTCGCGGCCGGAAACGGCCATCTGAAGCTTCGCCAGACCGATTACAGCAAATTCGTCATTGGCCAGAACATTGCCGTCACGCCAGGCAAGGTCGTTGCGAAAAGCGCGCTTTGCGAAATCATCCATTACGAGCCGACGACGGAAAAGGTCTTCAAACGGCCGCTGCTGATCGTGCCGCCCTGGATCAACAAGTTCTACATTCTCGATCTCAACCCGCAGAAATCCTTCGTCGGCTGGTGCCTCGAACAGGGCCACAGCGTCTTCATGGTATCCTGGATCAACCCGGATGCCGGTCTGGCCGAAAAAGGCTGGGACGATTATATCAGCGAAGGCATCGACTTTGCGCTTGATACCATCGAGGAACGGACTGGCGAAAAGGAGATCAACGCCGTCGGTTATTGTGTCGGCGGCACGCTTTTGGCCTCGGCGCTGGCGCTGCATGCACAGCAGAACAATGAGCGCATCCGCAGCGCCACGCTGCTCGCCGCCCAGACCGATTTCATCCATGCCGGAGACCTCAAGGTCTTCGTGGACGAAGGTCAGCTGGACGCGCTCGACAGACACATGCAGGCCGTCGGTTATCTTGACGGTTCGATCATGGCCACCGTCTTCAACATGCTGCGCGCCTCCGATCTTATCTGGCCCTATGTGGTCGATAATTACCTGCGCGGCACCGAACCCCTGCCATTCGACCTGCTCTACTGGAACTCCGATTCCACCCGGGTGACGGCTGCCAGCCACTCGTACTATCTGCGCAACTGTTACCTCGAGAACAATCTCGCCCGCGGTCTGATGCGCGTTGCCGGCAAGCGCATCAATCTCGGCGACATCAACATACCCGTCTACGATCTCGCCACCCGCGATGACCATATCGCGCCCGCGAAATCGGTGTTCACGGGCGCTGCCCTGTTTGGCGGGCCGGTGGAATTCGTGCTCGGCGCTTCCGGCCACATTGCCGGCGTCGTGAACCCGCCGCAGCTCGAGAAGTATCAGTATTGGACGGGGCCATCACCAGCCGGAGACTTCGACGCCTGGCAGGCCGCCGCCACACCTCATAAGGGTTCGTGGTGGGTGCACTGGCAGAACTGGATCGAAAGCCAGAACGCCGAGAAAGTAAAGGCGCGGAAACCGGAGGACGGCAAGCGCCCGGTGCTCGGCGATGCGCCGGGAACCTATGTTCTTTTGTAGAATATCTGTGAAAAAGATGACCAGTACACGGCAGAAAGGCCTCTTCCACAGGCGTTCCCCGTCACCCTCATCCCTGTGCTTGTCACAGGAATCCAGTAGGCGCCGGTCTACGCGGCGAAAGACTTGCTTCAGCCCAAGGACTTGGGCTGGCTGGTTCTCTGTGACAAGCACAGGGATGAGGGATAAAAAGACCCTGCAAACACACAAGCTTACCTCAAGGCATCATGTTCTTCACGCCCCCGCTCGTTCCCGCAACGCTGATCTCCCGCTACAAACGTTTCCTCTTCGACGCAGTTCTGGAAGACGGCACGGCGATAACCGGGTCCTGCCCCAACACCGGCTCCATGCGTGGGCTGACGACGCCGGGTTCCCGCATCTGGCTGTCGCAGCATGACAGCCCCACCCGTAAATACCGTCATATGCTGGAAATGGTCGAGGCCGATGGCACCGTCGTCGGCATCAATACCGGCATGCCGAACCGGCTGGCGGAAGAGGCGATCCTGAACGGCCGTATCCCGGAACTCGCCGGCTATTCGATAATCCGCCGAGAACAGAAATACGGGCGCAATTCCCGCATCGATTTCCTGCTATCCGAACCCGGTCGGCCGGACGCCTATGTGGAAGTCAAGAACGTGCATTTCATGCGCGAGAAGGGCCTTGCAGAATTCCCCGATACCGCCACCAAACGCGGCGCAAAGCATCTCGAGGAACTGGGCGATGCAGCGGAAGCCGGTCACCGGGCGGTGATGCTTTATCTCATCCAGCGCGGCGATTGCGACCGGATGCGCATCTGCGACGATCTCGATCCGGTCTATGCGCTGGCTTTCCAACGGGCAATGGCGCGGGGCGTGGAGGCCTATGCCGTGAAATGCGCGATCACCCCGGCACAAGTTTCAGTCAACGGAACGGTTAAGATGGACGAGTGGCGTCCGGCTGTTTTATGAACAGGGACGTAAAGAGACAGAAAGCACTATGATGGTCACCTATATCGACGCCGCCTCCGCCCCCCTCAAGAATACAGGCGTCATCCGCCTCTACACCCCTGAGGATTTCGACGGCATGCGCAAGGCGTGCCAGCTGACGGCGCGTTGTCTCGATGAACTCGCCGCAATCGTCAAGCCGGGTGTGACAACGGACGCCATTGACCGTTTCGTCTTCGAATTCGGCGCCGATCACGGCGCGCTGCCGGCAACGCTCAATTATCGTGGTTATACCAAATCCGTCTGCACTTCGATCAACCATGTGGTCTGCCACGGCATTCCCGATGAGAAGCCGCTGCGGGAAGGCGATATCGTCAACATCGATGTTACCTATGTGCTCGATGGCTGGCATGGCGATTCAAGCCGCATGTATCCGGTCGGCCAGATCAAGCGCGCTGCCGAGCGGCTGATGGAAGTGACCTATGAATGCCTGCTGCGTGGTATCGCGGCTGTAAAGCCCGGTGTGCGCACCGGCGCGATCGGCGCGGCGATCCAGACCTATGCGGAAGCCGAACGTTGCTCGGTGGTGCGCGATTTCTGCGGGCACGGCGTTGGGCGGCTGTTCCACGATACGCCAAACATCCTGCATTACGGCCGTCCGGACGAAGGTCCGGAAATCCGGGAAGGCATGATCTTCACCATCGAGCCCATGATCAATCTAGGCAAACCGCATGTGAAAGTGCTTTCCGACGGCTGGACGGCGGTGACGCGCGACCGTTCGCTGTCCGCCCAATATGAACACGCCGTTGGCGTCACGGCTACCGGCTGCGAAATCTTCACGCTGTCGCCCGGCGGCTTCGACCGTCCGGGCCTGCCGCCGCTTACCCCTTCATAAGGCCAGACCGCCCATGGCAAGACGCCCCGCTCCGCCTCCCGCCGAGCTTTCCACGACGTCCGGCTTTCAGGCGGGCGAAGGCGATCTCTTCGAAGGGGCGGACGAGCGCGGTTTTTTCGCCGAGCCGCGAAATGCGGTGAAGAAGCCGGTGCCTGTCATCGAACCGCCGGCGGATGCCGCCCATTATCATGGTCACCGGGACCGGCTGCGGGCGCGGTATCGCGATGGCGGCGACGCGGCGCTTGCCGATTATGAGTTGCTGGAGCTTTTACTGTTCCGGCTGATACCGCGGCGCGACACAAAGCCCATCGCCAAGGCGCTCCTTGCCCGTTTCGGCACGCTGGGCGGTGTACTCGGCGCACCTCTGCCGCTGTTGCAGGAGGTGAAGGGCGTGGGCGAAGCCGTGGCGTTCGACCTGAAACTCGTCGCCTCCGTTTCCCAGCGCATGCTGAAAAGCGAAATCCGCAACAAGCAGGTTCTGAGTTCCTGGTCCTCGGTCATCGATTATTGCCACGCCGCCATGGCCCATGAAACGCGCGAACAGTTCCGCATCCTGTTCCTCGATAAGCGCAATGTCCTCATCGCCGACGAAGTGCAGGGGCACGGGACCGTGGACCATACACCGGTCTATCCCCGCGAAGTGGTGCGCCGCGCTCTCGAACTATCCGCTACCGCCTTGATTTTAATACATAATCACCCGAGCGGCGACCCGACACCTTCGCGTGCGGATATCGAGATGACCAAGACCATCATCGATACGGCAAAGCCGCTCGGTATCGCCGTCCACGACCATATCATCATCGGCAAGGATGGCCACGCCAGCTTCAAGGGCCTGCGCCTGATCTGAAGCAGACGCGAAGGTTTACACAGGCCTGCAACCCATAAGCGCACGTCAACACAAAATTAACACCTATAAATTAGCATTTCCGAAAATAATAAATCAAGGCATCGAACCTTGGTGCCTTAAGGAACGGGGGTGCTTTATGCGTAATGCAGTGCGTTTCCTTCGCGATCGGTCCGGCTCGAACGCTGTCGAGTTCGCCATTGTCGCGCCAATCTTCTTTCTCGTCCTCCTGACCATGATTGCCTACGGCATTTATCTGATGGCGGCCTATTCGGTGCAGCAGATCGCCGCCGACGCGGCAAGAACGGCGGTCGCCGGCCTTAACACAACCGAGCGCCAGCAGCTCGCCCGGGATTTCGTCGCCAAGAGCGATCTTGGTTACGCCTTCCTGGATAAAAGACACTTCACGGTCGACGTCGCCACTGATCCCGCCAATGCCAACCAGTTCACGGTGAAAGTCGAATATGACGCCCGTGATCTGCCGATCTGGAGCCTCTACAGCTACACCATGCCCGAGCCGGTCATCCGGCGTTTTTCCACCATCCGGATCGGAGGAGCATGACATGAGGACCATCCATTCCCTGTTCTCCGGTTTCCTGAGGGATCGCGCCGGCAACATCGCCATCTCCGCCGGCCTGACGGCGCCGCTTTTTATCGGCATCCTGGCGATTGGCGTCGATTACGGTTATCTGACCCTGCAGAAGCGGCAATTGCAGCAGACCGCCGATCTCGCGGCCATTTCGGCAGCAGCCAACGTCACCGACGCCGAAAAGACGGTGCAGCAATATTTTGCACTCAACGGCCTGGACCTCGGCGTCAGGACGGCGCAGGGGCTGCTAACGCCAACCGGGCTGCAGCCTTTCGATCCCCGGAATGAGTTTGCCAAAACCCACGGCTACGCCGAGGTTGTCAAAGGCCATTATGAACCGGATGCCAGCCTCCCGGTCGGACAGCGGTTCGTCGAAAACGCCCAGCCGACCAATGCGGTGAAAGTAAACATCTTCGAAAAGGGCCAGATATTCTTCGCTTCGGCCTTTACAACGCCGCCAAGGATTTCGGCCGCCGGAACCGCCTCGTCTCAGAAAGTCGCCGCGTTTTCGGTGGGATCGCGGCTTGCCAGCCTCAATGACGGGCTCCTGAACAGCCTGCTCGGCGGTCTGCTCGGCACCACGGTCTCGCTCAAGCTCATGGACTATCAGGCCCTCGTCGATGCCGATGTCAACGCGCTGCATGTCGTCGAAGCTCTCGCGATCGATCTTGGCCTCACCGCCGGCACCTACAAGGACGTGCTGCAGACGGAGATTACCTACGGCAAGTTCCTGAACGCGCTGACGAAAACGACGGGCCTGCAGCCAGCCGTCGTCACGGTTCTGAAGACATTGGAAAAAACCGCCGGCAAGAGCAACATCAAGCTCAAGCTAGAAGAAATCGTCAATCTCGGCCCCTTCACCGAAAAGCTCATTGGCAGCGGGGAAAATCTCAAGGTCAATGCCAGCGTCTTCGACCTTCTCAATGCCGCAGCCGTTGCCGGCAATGGCGGCAACCAGCTGGCGCTTGATCTCGGCGCTAATGTTCTCGGCCTCGCCTCGGCCAAGGTGACACTCGCCATCGGCCAGCCGCCGGTCGAAACGCCTTCGCTTGCCGTTGGCGGCCAGGGCACCGTGGTCCGTACCGCCCAGACCCGCCTTGCGGTCAATGTCGTGGTGGATGGGCTCCAGGCAATCGCCGGCCTCAAGGTCAATGTCCCGCTTTATGTGGAAGTCGCCCACGCGGAAGCCCGGCTTGCGGACATTCGCTGCACGGGCGGCGGACAGGGAACCGTGGATGTCGAAGTTGTTCCCGGCGTTGCAGAAATTGCACTTGGCAATGTCGATACCACGGCCTTCGCCAATTTCGGACGGGACCCGCGCGTGACAAAGGCGGCAATCGTGGATTCTGCCCTGCTTGCCGTCAACGGCAGCGCCCTCATCAACGCCACCAACATGACGAAGACCAAGCTGACCTTCACGCAGCTGGATATTGCCCAGGGCAAGATCAAGAGCGTCTCCACTAAGGATACCGTCACGACGCTCGTCAGCTCGTTGCTGAAGAACCTTGATCTCGACATCAGAATTCTCTTCCTCAACCTTGGCGGCCTCGGCGTCATCCAGACGGCGCTCGCCAACACGCTGTCCCTCGTCACCGCACCGGTCGATACGCTGCTTTACAACACGCTTCTGGTTCTCGGCGTCAAGATCGGCGAAGCCGATGTTCGTGTTACCGATGTCCGCTGCCAGCAGCCGGCTCTGGTACAGTAAGCCTATAGCCACAGATAAAAATAGCCGCCGGAAATCCGGCGGCTTTATCATTACCAGAGGCTGAAGCGTCCGCGAGCGGGAGCCTCACACTCCCGAAGCCGGACCAGATCTTCAGTCCGGCACGATCAGACCTCGCGCAAGCGCAGAGAGACTTTCAGCTCTTCCATCAAGCGCTGGCGATTGCCAGGCGCTTCTCGTCGCGCCCGCTTTTCATGCGCTCTGACAGCAGGAACGCCAGTTCCAGTGCCTGATCGGCATTGAGGCGCGGGTCGCAATGGGTGTGGTAACGGTCGGACAACGAATCCGCCGTCACGGCGCGCGCGCCACCCGTGCACTCCGTCACGTCCTTGCCGGTCATCTCTATATGGATGCCGCCCGGATGCGTGCCTTCGGCGCGGTGGATCTGGAAGAAGCTTTCGACCTCCGACAGGATACGCTCGAACGGGCGCGTCTTGTAGTGGTTGAGCGTGATCGTGTTGCCATGCATCGGATCGCAGGACCAGACGACCTTGCGGCCTTCCTTCTCGACAGCACGGATGAGCTTCGGCAGGCTGTCCGCCACCTTGTCATGGCCGAAACGGCAAATCAGCGTCAGACGGCCGGCCTCGTTTGCCGGGTTCAGCGCGTCGATCAGCTCGATCAGATTGTCGGGCGTCAGCGACGGACCACATTTCAGGCCGATCGGGTTCTTGATGCCGCGGAAATATTCCACATGCGCATGGTCGAGCTGACGCGTGCGATCACCGATCCAGATCATGTGGCCCGACGTGGCGTACCAGTCACCAGAGGTGGAATCGATACGGGTCAAGGCTTCTTCGTAACCAAGCAGCAGCGCCTCATGGCTGGTGAAGAAGTCGGTCTCGCGCAGGCTCGGATTGCTGTCCGCGCTGATGCCGATCGCCTTCATGAAGTCCATGGTTTCGGAGATTCGGTCGGCCAGCTTGCGGTAACGGTCGGCCTGCGGGCTGTCCTTGATGAAGCCGAGCATCCACTGGTGAACGTTTTCGAGGTTGGCATAACCGCCCATTGCGAAAGCGCGCAGCAGGTTCAGCGTCGCCGCCGACTGGCGATAGGCGTCGAGCTGGCGCTCCGGGCTCGGAATGCGCGAGGCTTCGTTGAATTCGATGCCGTTGATGATGTCACCGCGGTAGGACGGCAGCGTCACGCCATCCTGCACTTCCACGTTGGAAGAGCGCGGCTTGGCGAACTGGCCGGCAATACGTCCCACTTTCACCACGGGCAGCTGTGCGCCATAGGTCAGCACCACGGCCATCTGCAGGAAGGCACGGAAGAAGTCACGGATATTGTCCGCGCCGTGCTCGAGGAAGCTTTCGGCGCAATCGCCGCCCTGCAGCAGGAAGGCGTTGCCTTCCGCCACATTGGCAAGCTGCTTCTTGAGGCGGCGGGCCTCACCGGCAAATACCAGCGGCGGATAGGTTGCAAGCGTGGCTTCCGTTGCCGCAAGCGCTGCCGCATCAGGATATTCGGGAACCTGCTGGATCGGTTTCTGCCGCCAGCTGCCGGGGGTCCAATTCTGTGCCATGTTCTTACCCTTCTTTCGACCGCGCAACCGCCGCGCGACCGCCTCGGAAATTTGAGCGGCTTATAGCTCCAAGCACAGGCTTTGCATAGACATCCGCGCGCCGCCCGCCCTCTTTCGGACCGTTTTGATCCGCCATGAAGGAGAAAAATGATTTCAAACGATTTAAATAGTTTCCGTGGATGGTTGCCCATCCCTCCGAAGTCACCGACTTCCGGGCTTGATGCAGAGATATCGGTGCAGGGAATGGGGCAGATGCAAGAGAAACACCACAAGCCGGTCCAGTGGCGAGCAAGGCCAGTTCTCCCATTCGGAAACACACCCGCCTCTTCCGTGGCGGATTTCCATGTGTCTAATCTTCTCCATAAGGAACATGGTTTCGGGTAACATGTCTGTCTCCTTTGTTGGAGACGAGTTAGGTTGCGCCCTGCAGCAAGCATAGAGGCAGGACTGAAAGACCCGTTTCATATCTGAACGGAGAAGACAGGCCCTGATGCGGCTAAGATGCTGCCATGATGTGGAGAGGATGCCGTGACAGAAGTGGACTGGGACGAGTTGAGGCTTTTCGACATTGTCGCCACAGAGGGCGGCCTCGCCGGCGCGGCGGGTAAAGCCGGGCTCAGTGCGCCGACGATTGGCCGAAAGATGATGCTTCTTGAACGCAAAATGGGGCGAACGCTCTTTATTCGGAGTCAGAACGGATACCGGCTCGCACCGGACGGCCAGGTCCTGTTCGAGAAGGTAAGGTCCATGCGCAACAGCGCGGCGGAAATCACTCAATGGCACAGCGACGCTTTTTCGCTACCGATCGTTTCTCTGTCGAGTGACATCTGGATTGCCGGATTCATAGCCACCAATGCGGCGGCCATTCGCGGCCCATCAGACGCTTTCCGCCTGTGCTGCAAGCAATATGAGAATGACGACGAGTTGACCTACAGGCGCGGCATGATCGCGATCAGGCACGTCAGGCCAGCCACCGGGAATTTCGCCGTCCGGAAATCGGTCGACGTTGCCTATTGCGCCTATCGCGCGCGCGACGGCTCAGGCAAAAATGTTGAGCAATGGATTTCGATCGGCACCGAGGTCGCGAAATCCGACGCCGAAAAATGGGTGTTCCGGCATCGGGAACCGCTGATCCACACCTGGACGAATGCCCCTGCCCTTTTGCCGAGCCTCATCCAGAGCGGGGCCGGAAAAGGCGTCCTGCCCTGCTTTATTGGTGATAACGTCCCCGGCCTCGTCCGCGACGGCGAGATCATCGAGGAACTGTCCCATCCGCTCTGGATCATCGTCAACGACGACGACCGGCACGCCCCGGAAATGCGACTCGCCATAGATCGCCTCGTCGCTCTCCTGAAGGGCAACGAGGCGTTATTCGATGGCAGCCGCCATTATCAGGCAGAGACGAGCTGGAAGCCGGAGCGGAAGATGAGCTAGACCCGCTCACCGTTTACGACGCGATAGCTCGGCGAATACATCGTCACCAGTTCCTCTGCCGCCGTTGGGTGAACGGCCATGGTGCGGTCGAAGTCATCCTTCGTGCAGCCGGCTTTCAGCGTGATGCCGAGAAGCTGCGCCATCTCGCCGGCCTCATGGCCGAGGATATGCACGCCGACGACCTTGCGGTCAGCGGCATTGACGATCAGCTTCATGATCGTTTTCTCCTGACGGCCAGATAGCGTCGCCTTCATCGGACGGAACTGGGCGCGATAGACTTCCAGTTCCGGATATTTCTTGCCGGCTTCCTCTTCCGAAAGGCCGACAGTGCCGATTTCCGGCTGCGAGAATACCGCCGTCGCAATCAGCTCGTGATCCGGCTTGGTCGGGTTGTTCTTGTATTCCGTCTCGATGAAGCACATCGCCTCGTGGATCGCCACCGGCGTCAGTTGTACCCGGTCGGTGACGTCGCCAAGTGCGAAGATGCTGGCCACGTTCGTGCGCGAATAATCGTCAACGACGATCGCGCCGCGGGCGTCCACCTCCACACCGGCATTCTCGAGACCGAGCCCCTTGGTATTCGGATCGCGGCCAAGCGCCAGCATCACCAGGCCCACATGCAGCGAAGCGCCCTGCTTGGTGCGGGCCACGAAACCGCCGGCGCCGTCCTTGCTGACTTCCTCGATGATGTCTTCCAGAATGATGCGGATGCCCTTGGCCTCCATCGCCTCATGCAGGCCCTTGCGCATATCCTGATCGAAGCGCGACAGGATTTCCTTGCCGCGATAGATCAATGTCGTTTCAACGCCGAGCCCGTGGAAGATATTGGCGAATTCCACCGCGATGTAACCGCCGCCGGCAATCAGGATCGATTTCGGCAGCTCCTCGAGATCGAAAGCCTCGTTGGACGAAATCGTCAACTCGTGGCCGGGCAGCGCCTTGTGTTCGTTCGGCGTGCCGCCGACAGCGATGACGATACGCTCGGCGGTGAAGGTTTCGCCGGTTTTCGTCAGCTTGACGGTATGGGCATCCACGAGTTCCGCCCGGCTGTCGAAAATATCGGCCTTGGCGTTTTCCAGACCCTTACGGTAGAGCCCTTCGAGACGGGTGATTTCCTTGTCCTTCGCCGCGATCAGCTTTTTCCAGTCGAAGCTGCGCTCGCCGACGCTCCAGCCGAAACCTTCAGAATCCTCGAAATGCTCGGGGAACTGCGAGGCGTAGACGAACAGCTTCTTCGGCACGCAGCCGCGGATGACGCAAGTGCCGCCATAGCGGTATTCCTCGGCGATCGCCACGCGCTTGCCGAGCGAGGCAGCCACACGGCCGCTGCGCACGCCGCCGGAACCGCCACCGATGACGAAGAGATCGTAGTCATAAGCTGTCATAGTCAAAACCCCTGATCAAAACCGCCATCAGCCGCAAACGGGCAGCGGTGCATTCACGCCACATATAGGTGCTGCGGCGCACAAATGAAAAGCCCGGTCTTGCGGCCGGGCTTTGAATATTTCTGAACCTGGAAAAGCGCCTTATGGCTTGGCAGCCGGAGCGCCACCAGTGGCATTGTGATCCGCCGGAAGCGGCTTCAGATCAGCGCCGGCGACCTTCTGCAGTTCGGTCATGCTGGCAGCGTTGAGATCGCGGTTGATACCGGCGGCCCAGATATCGGCAGCCTTCATCAGTTCGCGGGTCGCAATCGGGCCGTCCTTCAACAGCTTCTTGCCAGCTTCGCTGCTGTAGAAGGTGGAGATGGCGTTCAGTTCCTCGACCGAAAAAGCACGTGCATAGGTCAGTGCGGCCTCACGCTCGAGATCGGCGCGGCGCGGTGCAAGCTCAAGCGCCTTGGCGTCAACCGTCGCGGTGATCGCATCCTGAACATTCGGGGAAGCCTGAATAAGTTCGGCCTTCAGACGCTCGGCCAGTCCCGGCAGAATGTCGTCGAAACGGTCGGTAACGCCAAGAGAGGCGATCGCCTGCCGCGCGGCAGCAACATGCGCTTCGGAAATTTCCTGGGCTCGTGCGGCAGTACCGAACACGATGCCGGAAATGAGGATCGAAGCAGCGGCAGCTTTGCCCAGTCCCGCTAGTTTGATCATGAAAATCTCGCTCCTGTTATATTGCCTGCATCACGCGGGCGCCTTCAGGGCCAGCGATGATGGCAAGCGATGCCAAATTTATGAAAAGTCCGTGCTCGACGACACCGGGAATCGTGTTCAGCTCGCGTGCTAGCGCTTCTGCATCAGGAATACGGCCAAAAGATGCGTCGAGAATAAGGTGTCCGCCATCCGTCATGAAGACGCCGTCACCGGAAGAGCGAAGCTTCAACTCACCCGACAGGCCGGACCGCGATGCCAGCTTTTCGATGGCGATGCGGGTCGCAACCTGGCCAAACGGATTGATCTCGATGGGCAGAGGAAAGGCGCCCAGCGTCTCCACAACCTTGCTCTGGTCGGCGATGACGATCACGCGTGCGGATGCCGCCGCGACGATCTTCTCGCGCAGCAGTGCACCGCCGCCGCCCTTGACGAGCCGCAACGCGTGGTCAACCTCATCCGCACCGTCAATGGTCAGATCCAGTTCCGGCAATTCATCGAGAGATTTCAGCGGAACGCCAAGCTCGACGCACAGACGCGCGGTGCGCTCGGATGTCGGCACGCCCTCGACCTTGAGGCCGGCGGCGACCTTCTCGGCCAGAAGCCGGACGAATTCCTCAGCCGTCGAACCCGTGCCGATACCGAGCCGCATCCCATCCTGTACATGGGACAATGCGGCCTCGGCGGCCTTGATCTTCATCTGGCGGGCATCCATGTGCCTGAAACTCCGGTAGCTTTGTCGTCGCCGTGCTGTTTACACGGGTCGAAAGCCAAACGAAAGCCTTTTTCAAGGCAACGAACAGAACGTTGTGATGCGGTTGCAAAGACAGGAGGCTTTGCCTAGGCTTGGCGCGAATGAAAGCATGAATAGCTCAGCCCCGCATTCTACAAGAGGCCGTTTCCGTGACATCCCGCCCACTCGCCCCGCTCGCCATTTTCGATCTCGACGGTACGCTGGTCGATACCGCCGCTGATCTCGTCTCGAGCCTCAACCATACCATTGCCGCCGCCGGGCTTGCGCCCGTCACCTATGACGACCTGACGCATCTCGTCGGCCAGGGCGCACGGGTCATGATCAAGCGCGCCTTTGCACTGCGCGAAACGGAACTGCCGGAAGCCGAAATCGATCCGCTCTACGAACGCTTCATCACCCATTACCGCGCTGAAATGCCCGGCGAGAGCCGCCCCTACCCCGGCATCGTCAAAACGCTGGATGCGCTTTCGCAATCCGGCATAACGCTTGCCGTCTGCACCAACAAGACCGCAGTCCTCGCTGTGCCGCTGCTCGAAAAACTCGGCCTTACGCCGTATTTCGCGGCCATCACCTGTGGCGACACGTTCGAATTCCGCAAGCCTGACGCGCGCCATATCTTGGGGACCATCGAAAAGGCCGGTGGTGACCCGGCGCGCACGATCATGGTCGGCGACAGCATCAACGATATCCTCGCCGCGAAAAACGCCAACGTGCCCTCCATCGGCGTCACTTTCGGTTACACGGATGTACCGATGGCCGAGCTGAAGCCGGATGTAGTAATCGATAATTTTGATGCGCTGACACCGACATTGTTCGAGAAGCTGATTGCAAGGGGTGCGGCCGCGGCTTGAGAGACTGAGCGACAAACGCAAGGAAACGGCACTTTCGACATCAATGAGAGCTAAACGACTTCCCTGCCGTCCGTCATGCCGGACTTGATCCGGCATCCAGCCACGGCGCGTCTGCGCCGTGAAAGGAGCCTTTGCAATCAAGGACTTGACGGGCTGGACCCCGGATCAGGTCCGGGGTGACGGAGTACGGTGTGCCCGTTTACGCCCAACATCCCTGACAGGGTCTGCAGCCGAACTATTCCAAAACCGATCCATAAAACAAAGAAAAGCGCCGTCTCCGGCGCTTTTCTTTTGAATAGGCCCCAATCAGATCGAGCTGGCCCTTGCCTTCGTCGTCACCGCAAAGGCCTTCTGCACGTAGCTGTCGCGATCATAGACATCATCGAAGAACTGGACCTTGCCGTCCTTATCCGGCCAGGCGGTGAAATAGGCCACATAAACCGGAATCTTTTCCGGCACCTGCACGGCGCGGTTCTTGCCTGACACAATCTGCTCGCCAACCTTGTCAACGCTGGTGCCGAGAACGGCAGCCGCCATGCGGCGCGGGTCGACCAGGCGGATACAGCCGTGGCTCAGCGCCCGCATGTCGCGGTTGAAGAAGCTTTTGGCCGGCGTGTCATGCATGTAGATGGCATGTGCGTTGGGGAAGAGGATTTTCAGGTCGCCCAGCGCATTGTCGCTGCTCGGCGGCTGGCGCACGGAAACGGCGTTGGTCGAGCCATACCAGTTGACGCTGGAAGACGATACCGCACGGCCATTCACCTGCACCTCGTAACCCAGGCGATCGAGGTATGATGGGTCACGGCGCAGCTTCGGCAGCATCTCGTTGATGATGATCGACTGCGGTACGCCCCAATAGGGATTGAACTCGACGGTCTGAATCTCGTCCTGGAAGAAATAGGTCTGGTTGGCCTTGGAGCCGACCACGACCTTCATGCCGAACTGTTCGACGCCATCATTGTGGTAATAAGCCATGAAGGCGGGCTGGTTGATGAAGACATAACGCTGGCCGAGATCGGCCGGCAGCCAGCGGATCTGCTCCATGGCCACCTGCACCTTGGCGATCTTCGCGTCGTTGCTTTCGCCGACCATGGCGCGCACGGTCGCACGACCGATGACGCCATCCGCCTTCAGGCCATTTTCGCTCTGGAACGCCTTCACCAGCTCGACGAGATCGGGCGTGTAATCCGGCGTCTGCTGGTAAGCGGAGATCGTTGCGGCATGTTCCGCCTTGAAGGCGGGAGAAGCCCGATGTTCGATAGCCTTGACGACACTCGCCATGTCAGCGCTGCTGTTGCCGGGCTTCAGCACCAGATCGGCGGGAACACGAACGACATGGGCGGCATCGCCCTCGCCACGCAGGCGGGCAAGCTCTGCCTTCAGCGCCTGATACTCGGCGCTGGAGGGCTCGCGGCTGCGCAGATAAGCGGCCACATCTGGGCTAAGGCCAGAAAGCTTCAGCACGGGAGCGAGGTTCACCGTCTTGCGCTTGAAATCATGGTAACCGGACAGCCGGTTCGGATCGACGCGGCCACGGGTCGTATCCTGCACATAGGCGAGAACCTTGGCGGACAGCGCCAGCTCGAACTGCATCTGCGCCCGCTGATAGGCATCGGAAACAGGCGCCGAAGCCGTCTCGACGGGTGTGCCGTTCGATGTGGTGCCGGCAACATTGCTGCTGATACTCGCGGTCACATCCTTGGCCGGTGCGGAAATGCTGTAATCGGCGGGATCGAGACCGCTTTCGCCAACCGTCTCCAGGAAAGCGATGGCGGCGTTGGCGCGCTCGGTCAGTTCGCCACCGGATACCCACAACGTCTTTCCGCCAGCGCCGTAATAAGCCTCAAGCGCCTTGGCGATCTCGGGCGTGGCGCTGAACTTGAGATTGGCAAGGCCTTCCCCGAAATTCGCGGTGTTCACCGCCCGGGCTGCATCCGCCTTGTAATCATAATAACGCGGGCCGGAAACGCGGGGCAGCGGCTCGGGATCGGAGGCATCTGCACTCTGACCGGCGCCCGATCCGGAGCCGGATGG
This sequence comes from Agrobacterium sp. CMT1, assembly GCF_037203725.1. Lineage (NCBI taxonomy): Bacteria > Pseudomonadati > Pseudomonadota > Alphaproteobacteria > Hyphomicrobiales > Rhizobiaceae > Agrobacterium > Agrobacterium sp. CMT1. The sequence continues at coordinate 114,440 of NZ_JBBCAR010000016.1, read as the reverse complement.
CGAGGTGACGATGCCGGCCGGCGGCAACTCGCCGCGATCCCGCGCGATCTTGCCGGGCCCGCCGCGCAGAAGATCCATCAGCGTCACCGCACCGGCGCTGCCGGGAAGAGCGGTGGAAAGGGAAAGACCGAGAGCCAGCATCAGTGCTGCCGATGATTTTCCAGATGTGACTTGCAATTTGATCCTCGTAGCACCCAGCACCACCGGGAAAACGGCGGGCATTAGTTTCATGCCTGTCTAGCCGATCAACGGCCTGTTGAAAAGAAAACGCCCAAAGCCCAAAATCGTGCCGAAATGAACTTCATAATACAGCCAAAGCCGTAAAAACGTAATTTCCAGAATTGGCGAGAATGGTTAAATTTCTATTTATTTCATTCACTTTGCTTTGAGCGCCCGCCCCGGTACAAGCCCGGTTTCCCTGCCTTTTCATGACGTAGTAAAAATGCCACGCGGCCGGGTTTTTCGCCTTGCTGCATTCGCTGCAGGCAAATCGCCGCGGAACGACGGGAAATATCTTCCCGCGCCGCATTGCAGCGGCTTTCTTTGCCGCCGCGATGATTCTATATATCGGCCGCGCAAGGCGGGCGAAGGCGCCGTTTTGGCGGAGGAACACGAGTAAAAAGGCAAGATTGATGACAGCCACACGGACGGAAACCGATACATTTGGCCCTATTGAAGTTCAGGCCGATCGCTACTGGGGCGCGCAGGCGCAGCGCTCGCTCGGCAACTTCAAGATCGGCTGGGAGAAGCAGCCCGCCTCTGTCGTTCGCGCGCTCGGCATCGTCAAGCAGGCCGCTGCCCGTGCCAACATGGCGCTTGCCGGCCTCGACCCGAAGATCGGTGAAGCCATCATCGCCGCCGCACAGGAAGTCATCGACGGCAAGCTGACTGAGCATTTCCCGCTCGTCGTCTGGCAGACCGGCTCCGGCACCCAATCCAACATGAACGCCAATGAGGTGATTTCCAACCGCGCAATCGAGATGCTCGGCGGCGAAATGGGCAGCAAGAAGCCGGTTCATCCCAACGACCACGTCAATATGAGCCAGTCTTCGAACGATACCTATCCGACGGCGATGCACATCGCCTGCGTCGAGCAGATCGTTCACCACCTGCTGCCGAGCCTGAAGCACCTGCACAAGGCGCTGGAAGCCAAGGTCAAGCAGTTCGAAAAGATCATCAAGATCGGCCGCACCCACACGCAGGATGCAACGCCGCTGACGCTCGGCCAGGAATTCTCCGGTTACGCCGCGCAGGTCGCCTCCGCCATCGCCAACATCGAAACCACCCTGCCTGCGCTTTCCAAGCTCGCCCAGGGCGGCACGGCCGTCGGCACGGGCCTCAATGCCCCCATCGGTTTTGCCGAAAAGGTGGCCGAGGAAATTTCGAAGATCACCGGCCTTTCCTTCGTCACCGCGCCTAACAAGTTCGAAGCGCTCGCCTCGCATGATTCCATGGTCTTCTCGCATGGCGCGATCAACGCGGCAGCAGCGGCACTCTTCAAGATCGCCAACGACATCCGCTTCCTCGGCTCCGGCCCCCGCGCCGGTCTCGGCGAACTCTCGCTGCCGGAAAACGAGCCCGGCTCGTCCATCATGCCGGGTAAGGTGAACCCCACCCAGTCGGAAGCACTGACGCAGGTTTGCGCCCACATCTTCGGCAACAATGCAGCGCTCTCCTTCGCCGGTTCGCAGGGCCACTTCGAGCTCAACGTCTATAACCCGATGATGGCCTATAACTTCCTGCAGTCCGTCCAGCTTCTGGGCGACGCGGCCGTCTCCTTCACCGACAATTGCGTCGTCGGCATCGAGGCCCGCGAAGACAACATCAAGAAGGGCGTCGAAAACTCGCTCATGCTGGTGACGGCACTGAACGGCAAGCTCGGCTACGACATCTGCGCCAAGATCGCCAAGACCGCCCACAAGAACGGCACGACCCTGCGCGAGGAAGCCGTTGGTGGCGGATACCTCACCAACGAAGAATTCGACCAGTATGTGCGTCCGGAGAACATGATCGGGCCGAAGTAAGCCGGTCGGGATTTGTCACTGGAGTTAAAACGGGCCTTCGGGCCCGTTTTTGTTTGCTTGATTGACACGCCGCAGAGAGACAGCGACATCGCTGACCCGAACCGGAATATCTTGTTGCAACCATATTGTCCTGTTGGTTTTATATAGGCCTCATAAACTGCTCTACCGGGAGAATACCGGATCCAAGTGCCTGATGGAGGAAGACATCATGATCTGCCGCCGCAGCCTTCTTTTTGCCGGGGCATTCCTCGCCACATCAGTGAAAATCCCAAATCTGCTTGCTAAAGACAATCCGCGCCGTCTTGCTCTTTGGCCCGGCAGCCCGCCCGGTGGTGGCGGTCCAGACGGCCCTACGGATATCAGCAAAAAAGGCGCCGTCACCAACATCACCATACCAGGCCTTGAGATATTTGCCCCCGAAAGGCCTAATGGGTCCGCAATGATCATCGCTGGAGGCGGTGGATATAAACGCATCGAGGAGGGCAAGGAATCCAATCCCGCCGCCCGCTGGCTCGCGGCCAGAGGCATTCATACCTTTGTCCTCAGCTACCGCCTGCCGATTGAAGGTTGGGCTGCCGGGCCGCTCGCACCGCTTCAGGATGTGCAACGCGCGTTTCGTCTGGTGCGTGCACACGCCTCGGACTGGCAGATCGATCCGCACAGGGTCGGCGCGCTCGGTTTTTCAGCGGGCGGCCACCTCATGGGGCTTGCCGCCGCCCGCTCGGCTTTTACGTCTTATGATCGTATCGACGACATTGACGGGCAATCAGCCCGCCCGGATATCGCAGCGCTGATCTACCCAGTCATCACGCTTGCCGCTCCCTATGACGATACCTCGACCCGCAGATCGCTTGTCGGCAGACACCCGACAGATAAGGCCACACGCGAATGGTCGGTGGAAAGCCATGTGCGCAAGGATTGCCCGCCAATTTTCCTGGCACAGGCGGATGACGACCGGATCTCCAATCCAGCCAACAGCCGGCTCATGCGAGACGCCTGTGAAAGGGCTGGCGTGGATGTCGAATTTCATCCGATCGCGTCGGGCGGTCACGGCTTTGGCATGGGCAAGGCCGGCACCCCATCGGAAGAGTGGCCAAACTGGTACGAGGTGTGGTTGCGGAAGCATAATTTTCTCGCGTGAGGCCGTTAGCGAACGATAGCAACGTGCATCTTCGGACGGTCGCCCTTCTTCCGTCATCCTCGGGCTTGACCCGAGGATCCGTAACCGCCGAACGATGGATCCTCGGGTCAAGCCCGAGGATGACAGAGCAATACGCATCGGCGAATGCTCAACCGAAAGTGCGCATACCGCAAACAAAAAAGGGCCGCTTTCGCGGCCCTCTTCACAATCCTTCAAACCGTCAAACCAGCCGGCTCTGTTCCACCGCCGCTTCGATGAAGCTGGCGAAAAGCGGATGCGGGTCGAGCGGGCGGCTCTTCAATTCCGGATGGTACTGAACACCGATGAACCACGGATGATCAGGATATTCCACCGTTTCCGGCAGCACACCGTCCGGAGACATGCCGGAGAAGACGAGGCCGCATTCTTCCAGCCGGTCCTTGTAGTCCACGTTCACCTCGTAGCGGTGACGGTGGCGCTCGGAAATATCCGTGGAGCCATAAATCTCGGCGATCTTGGTATCCTTCTTCAGCGCCGCCTTGTAGGCGCCGAGGCGCATCGTGCCGCCGAGATCACCCTTGGAGGAGCGCTTCTCCAGCTCGTTGCCCTTCACCCACTCGGTCATGAGGCCGACAACCGGCTCCGACGTCGGACCGAATTCGGTCGAAGAGGCATTTTCGATGCCGGCCAGATGACGGGCCGCTTCCACGACCGCCATTTGCATGCCGAAGCAGATGCCGAAATAGGGCACGTTGCGCTCACGCGCAAACTGCGCCGCCATGATCTTGCCTTCCGAACCGCGCTCGCCAAAGCCGCCCGGCACCAGAATGCCGTTGACCTTTTCAAGGTATGGCGTTGGATCTTCCTTTTCGAAGACTTCAGACTCGATCCACTCGAGCTTGACCTTGACGCGGTTGGCAAAGCCGCCGTGATGCAGCGCCTCGATCAGCGACTTATACGCGTCCTTGAGGCCGGTATATTTGCCGACGATCGCAATCGTCACTTCGCCTTCCGGCGTGCGGATACGGTTGCAGACCTCTTCCCACTGCTCCAGACGCGGCTTAGGCGCCGGCTCGATGCCGAAAGCGGCCAGCACTTCCGAATCGAGGCCTTCCTTGTGGTAGGCAATCGGAACGTCATAGATATTCGCCACATCCAGCGCCTGGATGACGGCGGAGGGACGCACGTTGCAGAACAGCGAAAGCTTGCGTCGTTCGGCTTCCGGGATTTCCCGGTCGGCGCGCACCAAAAGGATGTCGGGGTGAATGCCGAGAGCCTGCAGTTCCTTGACGGAGTGCTGGGTCGGCTTGGTCTTCAGCTCGCCCGCTGCCGGAATATAGGGCATCAGCGTCAGGTGAAGATAGATCGCCGTGCCGCGCGGCAGGTCGTTGCCGAGCTGACGGATCGCTTCCATGAACGGCATCGCCTCGATGTCACCCACCGTGCCGCCGATCTCGCAGATGACGAAGTCGTAATCGTCATTGCCTTCGATCACGAAATCCTTGATCTCGTTGGTGACATGCGGAATGACCTGAACCGTTGCGCCGAGATAATCGCCGCGCCGTTCCTTGTCGATGATGTTCTTGTAAATGCGACCGGTGGTGATGTTGTCGGTCTTGGTGGCCGAACGCCCGGTAAAGCGCTCATAGTGGCCAAGGTCGAGGTCCGTCTCGGCACCGTCGTCAGTCACGAACACTTCGCCGTGCTGTGTCGGGCTCATGGTGCCGGGATCGACGTTCAGATAGGGGTCGAGTTTGCGAAGCCGCACCCGATAACCACGGGATTGCAGCAAAGCTCCGAGTGCAGCAGCTGCGATGCCCTTACCGAGAGAGGAGACCACGCCGCCTGTGATGAATACATATCGCGCCATGGGATTCACCGGATACCTTTTTACCTCTGATTCCGCCAGCCCAAATTTCATGCTGTTGCAAATTCGCTGTTGACGAATTCACAATTCAACTGGCCGGAATGCGAACAAAAGAAAACCGGCAGGCTTTTGGCCTGCCGGAGCGTTAAATCAGAACCGGGCTTATTGACCGGTCGGAACTGCGTTCGGATCGGCGGGCTGCGCCGGGGCCGGAGCGGCCGTGCCGGAAGCAGCCGGAGCCGGTGTGGTCTGTGCGGGAGCAGCAGCGCCGTTATTGGTCGGAACACCATTTTCAGCCGGAGCCGGCGTCGAAGGCGTCGTCGACGGGCCGAGCGTGTCGAGAATGCCGTTACCCTGGCCCTGCGTGGCCGGAATACGGTTCAGGATATCGGTCGGACGCGATTCGTAACGGGTCAGAAGACCAAGGCCGAGCGACGTTGCGAAGAACAGCGCCGCAAGGATCGCGGTGGTGCGCGTCAGGGCATTGGCCGTTCCGCGCGCGGACATGAAGCCCGAACCGCCGCCGATACCGAGGCCGCCGCCTTCGGAACGCTGGATCAGGACCACGCCGACAAGCGCCAGCACGATCATGAGGTGAATAACAATCAAAACGGTCTGCATGACAATCCATTCCATGCCCCGCGCGGAGCACCATAAAGAAGGTTTTGCGGCTCTTTACATGAGGCGAAGGCTTATTCCAAGCCCCTTTCCCGATACTCTTTCAGGAAAGCCTCATTCAGGCCGTCAGTCGCTCATATGCCGCATAGATGGACAGGAAGTCCGACGCTTTCAAGCTCGCGCCACCAATCAGCGCGCCATCGACGTTTTCAACGCCCATCAACTCCAGCGCATTGGCCGGCTTTACCGATCCGCCATAAAGGATGCGCATGGTCTTGCCGGCATCGCCGAAGCGCTTGACGAGCTCGTCGCGCATGAAGGCATGGGCCTCGCGCACATCTTGCGTCGTCGGGGTAAGACCGGTGCCAATCGCCCATACGGGTTCATAAGCGATAACGGTATTTTCCGCCGTTGCCTCATCCGGCAGCGAGCCGGCAAGCTGGCGTTTCAAAATATCGAGCGTCTGGCCCGCTTTGCGCTCATCGGCCGTTTCGCCAATGCAGACAATGGCGATGAGATCGGCCGCATGGGCGGCAGATGCCTTGGCGCGTACCAGATGGTCGGTCTCGGCATGGTCGGTGCGGCGCTCGGAGTGACCAACGATGACGTGGGTGCCGAAGCAGTCGGCAATCATCTCGGCGGAAATATCGCCAGTATGGGCACCGGAGGCGTTCTGGTGGCAATCCTGCGCGCCGATCATCAGCGGGCTGTCGTCACAGAGCGCGGTCGCGACATAAAGCAGCGTTGAAGGCGGGCAGATCAGCGCATCCACCTTCTCGGACAGCGCACCCTTGACACCCTCTGCCATGGCCTTGATCTGGTCGAGCGAGGCACGCGTGCCGTTCATCTTCCAGTTTCCGGCAACAAGCGGTCGAACATTCGGCGTCATGCGTATCCCATTTCCTTTGTCTCGGGGCGCAGCCCTGGCGGCGCCCCATCCCTCAGCCGCTGACGGCCCTTGATCACGACAGAAGCTCTGCCGCAATTTCCCGGATATTCCTTTAACCGCAGCGGGGAGCAATTGGTACAAAAAAGCGGCCCAAGGGTTAAAACGAGCGGCAAATCTGGCAAAATTTGTCGTGACCGAGCCCGCCGCGATCCCTTATCGGCTCAAAATCCAGTTCAGAACCGCCCGCCAGTCGGTCATCCGCACCGGCGTGCCGTGGCTGCCAGTCTCATAGCGCGTGAACCGCGCGGGCTCCCCAGCCTTCAACAACGTGCGGAAGATCGTCGCCTGCTGATCGGCCGAATAAACCTTGTCGGCGCTGCCGTGGGTAAACCAGACCGGCTTCTTCGCCTTCGCGAAAGCGCTTTTGGGAAAGTCGGGATCGACCGCGCCACCCAGGATCGCCATTCCCTTGAGATTGGCAACGGCTGCCTTGTCGCGGCTAATGCCATAGCAGATGAAACTGCCCATTGAGGCGCAGGTCAATATGACAGGCTTGCCGTCGGATTTTTTGGCCGCATCCGCAATCAGCGCCGCAATGTCGGCAACGCCGTTCTCATCGAAGGAACGAACACTCGGCACGTAATAGGTGCCGCCATTGGCGACGGCCAGATTCTTCAGCCGGTTGAAATTACCGCCGAACGTATAGTCGTTCATGCCAAGCCGCCGGTCACCGCCGCGTCCATGGATGAAGATGATGGTGAACGCCTGCCCGCTGGCCGGGCCGACGCGGCCGACGTCAAGCGCCCTGCCCGCGAACGTCACGGTCTCCAGCGCCTGCACCTTCTTCGGCGCCATATCCACATATTGCCGCTTCACCCGCCGCTCCGGCACCTCGTCGCGGCCGTTGATGTCGCGCATCTCCTTGTAGTCGATGACTTCGGATGCGCCGCCATCGCCCGTGGAAAGCACCGTCTGCGCGGAAAACAACTCGTCCTTGAAAGGCCGCAGCGGCCCGTCAGACGCAAAGGCCGTAACCGGCATTGCCGCCACAGTCAGGCTGAAAAGAGTACAAAACGTGAAATGAGCTGTGGACATGCCTTGGCTAACCGTTCATTCGTGGCTGCGAGACTTGCCATCGCAAGGCCGGCAGCGCAATCCTCCTGTTGCGAAACCCTGACACAATCGTGACATAGGATGCGCCGCGCTTGCCCAGGCGGACCCGGTTCAATCGGACGGGAACCACATTTGGCGGTATATTGACGCTGATGGCAAAATGATTCGCATGGCGAAATTCTGACACACGCTTTTGAACTTTGGACATGATGGACGACAGCAACGATCTCTTCTCCGGTCTTCCGGCGGCACGAAACAGCGACACGGACACGAACGAGGACGCGGCGAAGCCCGCGAAGGCCCCGGCGACCTCTGCTGCCAATGTGAACGTGCAGCAGAAACCCGCAGCCGTTGCAGCCGCTGCCCCCGTCGCTTCGTCTGCCCCTCCGCCGCCCGCGTCTGCAGCCGGTGACGACTACGGCGCATCATCGATCCGCGTGCTTGAGGGCCTCGAGCCGGTGCGCATGCGTCCGGGCATGTATATTGGCGGCACGGACGAGAAGGCGCTGCACCACCTCTTCGCCGAAGTCATCGACAACTCCATGGACGAGGCCGTCGCCGGTCACGCCAATTTCATCGAGGTTCATCTCGATGCCGAAGGCTTCCTGACGGTCACCGATAACGGCCGTGGCATTCCCGTGGAGAACCACCCGCAGGTTCCGGGCAAATCGACGCTCGAAGTCATCATGACCAAGCTGCATGCCGGCGGCAAGTTCGACGGCAAGGCCTACGAGACCTCTGGCGGCCTGCACGGCGTCGGCGTCTCCGTGGTCAATGCGCTCTCCGATCTTCTCGAAGTGGAAGTGGCGCGAAACCGCAAGCTTTACCGCCAGCGTTTTTCGCGTGGCCTGCCGATCGGTCCGCTGGAAGAGCTTGGCGACGTGCATAATCGCCGCGGTACCCGCGTGCGTTTCCATCCCGATCCGCAAATCTTCGGCGATCACGCGAAATTCGAACCGGCCCGCATCTTCCGCATGGCCCGCTCCAAAGCCTATCTCTTCGGCGGCGTCGAAATCCGCTGGAGCTGCGATCCCGGCATGGTGCCGGCCGATGGAGAAATCCCCGAAAAGGCGGTGTTCCATTTCCCGGGCGGCCTGAAGGATTATCTGGCCGCCACGCTCGGCAAGGAATTCACCGTCACGCGCGAGATTTTCTCGGGCCGCACCGAAAAGACCGGCGGCCACGGCGCGCTGGAATGGGCAGTCACCTGGTATGGCGGCGACACGCAGATACATTCCTATTGCAACACCATCCCAACCCCCGAAGGTGGCACACACGAAGCGGGCCTGCGCATCGCGCTCACCAAGGGTCTGAAGAACTATGCCGACCTGACGCAGAACAAGCGCGCCAAGGACATCACCACCGATGACGTGATGATTTCGGCGGCCGGCATGCTCTCCGTCTTCATCCGCGAGCCGGAATTCGTCGGCCAGACCAAGGACAAGCTCGCCACCGTCGAAGCCCAGCGCATCGTCGAAAACGCGCTGCGCGATCCATTTGACCATTATCTGACCGGCAACCCGGCTGAGGCGGCAAAGCTGCTCGACTGGGTCATCGAGCGCTCGGAAGAGCGCATGCGCCGCCGCAAGGAAAAGGAAGTCAACCGCAAGACCGCCGTGCGCAAGCTGCGCCTGCCCGGCAAGCTGGCGGATTGCTCCCAGAACACGGCCGAAGGCGCCGAACTTTTCATTGTCGAGGGTGACTCGGCTGGTGGCTCGGCCAAACAGGCGCGCAACCGCGCCAATCAGGCCATTCTGCCGCTGCGTGGTAAAATCCTCAATGTCGGCAGTGCCAGCCGCGAAAAGCTTTCCGCCAACCAGCAGATCGCCGATCTCATCCAGGCGCTCGGCTGTGGCACCCGCACCAAGTACCGCGAAGAAGATTTGCGTTATGAGCGCATCATCATCATGACCGATGCCGACGTCGACGGCGCCCATATCGCCTCGCTGCTCATCACCTTCTTCTATCAGGAAATGCCGGAACTCATTCGCGGCAACCACCTCTATCTGGCAGTGCCGCCGCTCTACGTCATCCGTCAGGGCGCGAAATCCGCCTATGCCCGCGACGACGCCCACCGCGCCGAGCTGATGGAAACCGTCTTCAAGGGCAAAAAGGTCGAAGTGGGCCGCTTTAAAGGCCTCGGTGAAATGATGGCCGCCCAGCTCAAGGAAACCACCATGGACCCCGAAAAGCGCACCCTGCTGCGCGTCGAGATCGATGACGTGGACTTCGAGGGCACGCGCGAGGCTGTCGACAATCTGATGGGCACCAAGGCCGATGCCCGTTTCCGCTTCATTCAGGAGCGGGCGGCTTTTGCAGATAATCTGGATATTTGATCATCCGGATAGACCTTTGAAAGGCAGCGCATTGGCGCTGCCTTTTGTGTTGATATGGAAACAACATCTTGCGGATAGTAGCCGGCACTACGCCGCGATATCCTCACGAACGCCCAGAACGCGGTCGATCAGACCCCATTCCAACGCTTGCTCCGCCGTCATGAAAAAATCCCTATCCATGGCCGCTTCGAATTTCTCATAACTCTGTTTGCAATGTTCGGCGTAAAGCCGCGTCATGCGGTGCTTGGTCTGCTGCATCTCCTCGGCGTGGATCAGCATGTCCGATGCCTGTCCCTGGAAACCGCCCAGCGGTTGATGAATGTGGATGCTGGCATTGGGAAGTGCTGTGCGCTCGCCCGGTTCGCCCGCCATTAGCAGGAACGATCCCATGGAACGGGCCGTGCCCATACAGAGTGTGTGAACCGGGGCGCGGATGTAATGCATCGTATCATACATCGCCAGACCGCTCGTCACGACGCCACCCGGAGAATTGATATAAAGATAGATCGGCTTCTTCGGGTTTTCCGCTTCGAGAAACAGCAATTGCGCGCAGACGAGCGCTGAAACTGCATCGTTGACCTCGCCATTGAGAAAGATGATCCTTTCCCGCAGCAGGCGCGAATAAATGTCGAAAGATCTTTCTCCCCTTGATGATTGTTCGACAACTATAGGGACGAGTTGCATCACTTCGCGCATCGGCGAACTCCTGTGTTTGAAAATGTCGGGAAACGAGTGGGATCAGGCGGCGAGCTTGATCGGCAGGCCGTTGTGGTTTGCGGCGGCCTTCATCGTCCGGCCGGTATTTGTGGGCAGTTCATGAATGATGCGAAGGCTGGTGCCGCCCTCGGCATTGGCCGCGATCCTGAAGGTTACGGTGCTTTCCAGAAATGGTGGAATGTCTTCACGCAGCCGGTAGCGCACTTCCTCGCCAGGTTTGATGTCGATCGCGTCAGGTTCCGCCAGAGCCTCGTTCGGCAGCCAGTTTTCACGGAACGCTGCAATGCTGATGGCGCGCCAGACTTTTTGCGGCGGCTCGTCAAGATCATATTCAAGTTCAATGCCGTTTTTCGGCGCTTCCGCTGCATCCCTGTTCATTGGTCCATATCCTTCAGCAGGAGTTTGAGAGCCTCAATGCGCTGTGGCCAGTAGGCGCGATATTTGCCGAGCCACGCAGCAATGCGTGTCAGCCCCTCCGGATCGACCTCGTAATTGACGAAACGGCCCTGCCGTCTTTCAACCACTAGCCCGGCGCCGCGAAGAACCGAAAGATGCTGCGACATGGCCGGCTGACTGATCTCGATCCCTTCGCGCAGGGCAGAGGCATTCATGGCACCATCCGCCAGCTTTTCGAAAATGGCACGGCGCGTGGGATCGGCCAGTGCCCGGAATATATCGTTCTCTGTCATAAAGACACATAAGCACGCACTTATGTATTTGGCAAGCCCGTTGTCGCGCCTGTACCGGTTTTTCATACTGCCGCCGAACCGAAATGAACGCTTTATTCCCTCGCGCGTTTCCATCCCGCCTGATACTCTCCAGGCCGGGAGCGATCAAAACAAGTGACTGCATTTACGGTCTTCATCATCATTCTTCTGCTGCTCGTCGGGCCGAGCCTGTTTGTCGTCATCGGTAAACAGCGGGAAAAATCCATTCCCAAACGCCCCTCCGCCGCCCTGCCCGTCACTGAGGACGAAACCGTGCTGGATCGGCACTGGCAGACCATAAAAAATGGCTGGAGCGAAAAGAATGCGCTGTGCCTGCTACATTCCAATCTCGATGCATTTGCGGTGCGCGTCGCGGCGGCGCGCGCGGCCGGGCGTAGCCTCGATCTCATGTATTACATGTGGAATGCGGACCTGACGGGACGGCTGATGATGCGCGAGGTCATCGCGGCGGCCGATCGCGGCGTGCGGGTACGGCTGCTGCTCGATGATCTCGGCGTCTCCATGTCAGACCGAATTTTCCACGCCATCGACAGCCATCCCAACATCGAACTTCGCCTGTTCAACCCCACCCGGGCGCGGGAGAACATGCTCCATCGCGGCATGGAACTTTTGCTGCGCTTTCGCAGTGTCAATCGCCGCATGCATAACAAGGCCTGGATTGCCGATGGCCGCGCGGTGATCGTTGGCGGTCGAAATATCGGCGACGCCTATTTCGATGCGGCCGAACGGGCGAATTTCCACGATTTCGATATTCTCGGCTTCGGTGACGTCGTGGCCGACGCAACGGAAATCTTCGATGATTACTGGAACAGCGCCGTTTCCGTCCCCGTTCGCTCGCTTCTGGCGCGCAGGCCGAGCAAACTCGCAAGATTACGGCGCGAGCTGGACGCCCTGCCAAAAAGCGAAGCCGCCAAACCTTATCTGGAGCGCGTTGAAAGCCAGTATGACCGAGATCATTTCCTGATGTCGGACCGCATGCACTGGGTGGATTCCGTGGATGTGCTTGCCGATCCTCCGGAAAAAGCGGCAGGCAAACGGCGGAAGGGCCACAACTTCCTGATGGAAAGCCTGCTGCCCCTGCTGCAGGCGGCAAGCGACAGCCTGCACGTCACATCCCCCTATTTCATTCCCGGCAAACAGGGCGTTGAGATTTTCCTTGATATTGCCGAACGGGGCGTATCGCTGGCCATCCTCACTAATTCCCTGGCGGCGACGGATGTGGCCGCCGTTCACGCCGGATATGCCCGTTATCGCAAGCCGCTTCTCTCGGGCGGCGTGCGCCTGCACGAGCTGCGTTCGCAGGTGGACCAGCCGAACTTCACCCTGCGCGGTTCCGGACAGGCGAGCCTGCACACCAAGGCATTCACGCGTGACGGCATGACAGGTTATATCGGCTCGCTGAATTTCGATCCGCGCTCGGCCTCCCTCAATACGGAGATGGGCGTGGTCTTCACATCGCCGCCGCTGGTCGCTTGCATGGACGAAATATTCGCCGAGGAAATCCGCCGCACGATGAGCTTTGAACTGGAGATCGACAGCAGCAACCGCATCGTCTGGACGACGGAGGAACAGGGCCGTACCAAGACCTACCGGCGCGAGCCAGACGCCGCTATCGGCCGCCGCCTCATCGCCGGCATCATGCGTTTCCTGCCGCTTGAATCTCAGCTTTGAAGACGAGCGTCCGGCTCACGCAGCCGGCCGCACCCCGGACTTCGCCAGCTGTATCTGCACCAGCGTATCGAGGTTCTGGTTGACGCGGCAATAGAACTCTTCATCAATGAAGGGCCGCAGCATGAAATCATTGCCGCCAGCCTTCAGGAAACGCGCCGACAGCAGCCGGTTGGTGGAGGAGGAAACACCGATGATGCGCAGTTCATGGGAGCCGCGCACGGTGCGGATGCGCCGCGTCAGCTCGAAACCGTCAATGTCGGGCATGTTATAGTCGGTGACGACGAGGCCGATATCGCGATTGGCCCTTAGAATATCGAGCGCCTTCGCACCGCTGTCTGCCAGGCTGACGCGGAAATTATAACGCTTGAGACGGCTCGAAAGCAGCGCCCGCGCCGTCGGGCTGTCGTCAACGATCAGCACATGATGGCGGTGGTTGGTGAGGAAGCGACAGACGGATTCCGTCAGCATATCCACGGCGAAGATATTGTCTTTCAGAATATAATCCACCACGTCCTTGGCGATCAGCGTTTCACGCGTCGCCTCGTGGAAGGTGCTGGTGAAAACGATGGTCGGGATCGATAGATCGATCAGATATTCCAGCGCTTCGCCCTTTTCCGCGCCCGGCAGGTTGATGTTGGAAATGGCGAGCGTCACCGGCTCGGAAGAATGTTCGTAGCAGGCCTGCAATTCCTCGAAGGAGCGGCATACTTCCACGGTAACGCCCAGCATCTCGTTGAGCCGCCTGCTCACCATCTGGGTAAACACGTTGCTGTCTTCCGCCAGTAAAATGCGGTTATTGGTAAAAGGCACGCCCGAATATTGCATGCCCGTGATGCCCAGGAAATTCATTCTGCCCCGATCCCCCATCGTATGTCAGCGGAAGATAGCAGGCTCATTTTTCAGAATGATTAATAGCACTTTTCCTGAAGCATCAGTTGAGCACATGCTTACTTAAACGGAAATACGGCCCGCGAGGGGCCGTATTCCGACTTTGGGAGGGGATTTTGGTCTTATGCGCGCAGAAGCGCGTTGTCGGTGTCGAACGGGCTTTCTTCCACCACCTCAGCGTCATAGGACGTGCCGAGAATGCGGATCTTCAGCTTGGTGCCGACTGCGGCATATTCCGGCTTGAGCATGGCGAGCGCGATCGACTTGCCGAGACGCCAGCCGAAACCGCCGCTCGTCGCGCGCCCTGCAAGTGCGCCGTTTTCATCGAAGATCGCTTCCGAACCGCGCGCATCGACATCCGTATTGCCCGACACGGTGAGCGTCGAGAAGACCGACTTCAGGCCCGCCTCCTTGTAGGCCACCAGTGCGTCGCGGCCGATGAAGCTCTTCTCCGGGCGCAGGAAACGGTCGAGACCCGATTCATAGGCATTGTATTCCACCGAAAGCTCGCGGCCCATATTGCGATAGGATTTTTCAAGCGACATGGAAACCATGGCGCGGATACCGAAAGGCTTGATGCCGAATTCGGCACCGGCTTCCATCAGCCGGTCGAAGATGTAGTTCTGCATCTCGATCGGGTGATGCAACTCCCAGCCAAGTTCACCCACGAAGTTGACGCGCAGCGCATGCGCCGTCGCAACGCCGACGGAAATCTGCTTGCCGGTGAGCCAGGGGAAGTCCTTGTTCTCAAGGCTGGTGCGGGTCAGCTTCTTCAGGAGATCACGCGATTTCGGACCGGCCAGAACCAGCACGCCGTATTTCTGGGTGATCGGCTGCAGCACGACCGAGCCATCGGTCGGCGCCAGGCGGAACAGCACGTCATGGTCATGCGCTTCGAGACCACCGGCCGAAACCATGTAGAAGCGGCCCGGCGCCCATTCATAGACCGTGAACTCCGCCTTCACGCCGCCATTCGGCGTCAGAAGATGGGTGAGCGCGATGCGGCCGCGCTTCTTCGGCACCGCATTGGCGAGAATGCTGTCGAGCCAGGCACGCGCGCCAGGGCCGGAAACCTCCATCTTCGCGAAGGCCGACATATCGAGCACGCCGACATTCTGATGCACGTTCTTCACTTCGTTGCCGACATGCTCGAAGTAGTTCGAGCGGCGGAACGACCACTTCTCAACGATACGGCCGTCATCCAGAGCCGGTGCATGGTTATGACTGGTGATGACATCGGCGCCAACGCCGAGGTCTTCCTCACGCAGCGCGTAACCTTCGGGCGCATACCAGTTGGCGCGCTCCCAGCCATACACGGAGCCGAACACGCCGCCGAGCTTCTTCAGACGGTCATAAACCGGCGTCGTCTTCAGCGGACGGGCGGCAGAGCGCTCTTCATCCGGGTAATGCATGGTGAAGACGTTGGCATAGGCTTCCTCGTTCTTGGCGATGAGGTAACCTTCCGTTGCGTAAGGGCCGAAGCGGCGCGGATCGACACCCATCAGGTCGAGCGTCGGCTCGCCATCGACGATCCATTCGGCCAGCTGCCAGCCTGCACCACCTGCGGCGGTGATGCCGAAGGAGTGGCCTTCGTTCAGCCAGAAATTCTTCAGGCCCGGCGCAGGACCGACAATCGGATTGCCATCAGGCGTATAGGCGATCGCGCCATTGTAGACCTTCTTGATGCCCACTTCGCCGAAGGCCGGAACCCGCACCATGGCGGTTTCGATATGCGGCATCAGGCGGTCGAGTTCTTCCTGGAACAGCTCATATTCGCTGTCATCGGATGGACCGTCGACATAACAGACCGGCGCGCCAACTTCATAAGGACCGAGGATCAGCCCGCCCGCCTCTTCACGCATGTACCAGGCCGAGTCGGATTCGCGCAGCACGCCCATTTCCGGCAAGCCCTGGCGGCGGCGTTCCTGAATGGCCGGATGCGGCTCGGTGACGATATATTGATGCTCGACCGGAATGACCGGAATGTTGATGCCGACCATCTCGCCGGTCTTGCGGGCAAAGGAGCCCGTGCAGGAGATGATGTGTTCGGCGATGATCTCGCCCTTGTCTGTCGTCACCTTCCAGTGACCGTCTTCAAGCTGCTCGATGGCGGTGACTGTCGTGTTGCGATAGATGGTCGCGCCGCGGTCACGCGCGCCCTTGGCCAGCGCCTGCGTCAGATCGGCGGGCTGAATATAACCGTCATCAGGATGCTGGATGGCGCCGAGCAGGCCGTCCGTCTCGCAGAGCGGCCAGATCTCCTTCACCTGCTCCGGCGTCAGCATGTTGACGCGCACGCCGATGGTCTCGGCAATGCCGGCATAATACATATATTCGTCCCAGCGATCCTTGGTGCGGGCGAGACGGATGTTGGAGACCTTGGAGAAACCGACATTCATGCCGGTCTCTTCCTGCAGTTCCTCGTAGAACTTCACGGAATATTTGTGGATCTGGCCAACCGAGTAGCTCATGTTGAACAGCGGCAGAAGCCCGGCCGCGTGCCAGGTGGAACCGGAGGTCAGCTCCTTGCGCTCGATGAGCACGCTGTCGCTCCAGCCCTTCTTGGCCAGATGATAAAGCGTCGAGACGCCGACGACGCCGCCACCGATCACCACCGCCCGTGCATGTGTCTTCATTTACAGAACCCCTGAAAAGCGCCGGCCTTGCCTTATTCCGCCAGCTTTGGATGGGAGGAATATGAAGCGCTTGCGGGTCGTTCAGCCGCCTGATTGCGACATGGCCATAGGGTGCTGCGACAGGGAAGAAATTGCGGAGCGTGCCGGACGAACGTTGCACAGCTTTGCCGCTCTTTTCTTCTCCCGCCGGAGAGAAGCTGGCCCGAAGGATCGGATGAGGGGCAACGTTGCCGGACTCCGCAGAGCGCGCCCCCTCAACCCGCTGCCGCGACTTTCTCGCTGGCGAGGAGAAGTGGAAAAGCGGCGAGCACCCTTGGCCGGAACTCAATGTCCGCGATCAACAGCGATCTACGCTTTCGCGCCGGGTTTCTCCTTCGGCTCTGTCGCCTTGTCGTTTTTCGGTGCCTCTTTCTCCGGCGCAGCTGCCCCCGTATGGGCCACCACCGCCTTGTCGCCCTCCTCCGAAAGCAGGGCTGCCAGCATCTGCGGATTGGCGTCGCCTTCCACGTGGATGTTGAGGTTGCGCTGCGGGAACGGGATGGCGATGCCCTCCTCGCGGAAGCGCTGGAGAATGGCGATCCTCAGGGAGTTCTTCACGGCAAGCCCATTCGAGAGGTCTGCGAGATGGAAGCGCAGTTCGAAATCCAGCGAAAAGTCGCCGAAACGGAGGAATTCCACATGCGGCTCGGGATTGCGCAATACCGGCGGCTGGGCGCGCACCAGCTCAAGCAGAATGTCCATGACCCGCTGCGGATCGGAATCATAGGCAACGGAGACCGGGATTTCAGCGCGCATGATGCGGTTGCGGTGCGTCCAGTTACCAACGGAGGAATTGATGAATTCGGAATTCGGCACGATGATAGATTGGCCGCGGAAGGTCTCGATTTCCGTGGCGCGCACCGAAAGCCGCTTGACCGTGCCTTCGGTCGTGCCGGTCACCACCCAGTCGCCCACCTTGAAGGGGCGCTCCACCAGCAGGATGAGGCCGGAGACGAAGTTCGACACGATATTCTGCAAGCCGAAACCGATACCGACCGAAAGGGCGGAAGCGACCAGCGCCAGACTGGAGAGGTTGAGGCCGGCGGAAGACACGCCGAAGATGGCCGCAACCGCAATGCCGAGATATCCGATGCCTGTTTTGACGGAGTTGCGCACGCCGGCATCCACCTGGCCGCGCGCCATGACGTTGCTGTCCAGCCACTTCTGGAACCAGCGGGTGATGATGTAACCGATGGCGAAGACGAGAATGCCGCCGAAAATGCCGATCAGCGAGATCGAGGCATTGCCGACGGTGATACCCGTCAGCAGGCGATAGGCCCAGCTTTCTATATCGCCGGGCTGGAAGCCCCAGGAAAACAGGATAAGCGGCACACCGAAGGTCAAGGCCACGGCATAGATGCCAAGCCCCGCCACAAGCCCGGCCTGATCAAGCGGCACGGGTCCAAGGCCATAACGGCGGGCAAGGTAACGGCCGACGAGCGATTCGGCGAAGGCGCCCTGCCGGGAAATGGCCTTGCCTGAGAGAATGCCGATATACATGGTGGCCAGCACCGCGCCTGTCGCAACGATCTGCGTGGCGAGGAAGCGCGCAAGACCGACATAACCCGTCAGGCACGCGCCGATGAGAACGAGGCCGCCGATGCGCAGCAGAATGACGAGCCAGCGCGGCAGGCGCTGGTTGCCAGTCTCATAATCCTGCCCCTCGCCGATCACCGGCCTCAGGAACGATACGGCGAGCAGAATGAGACCGATGATGATCGAGGCGACGAAACTCTTGGCAACGGTGACGATAAGCGGCGAATAAAGCGTCTCGCTGATGGTGCCGAACAGATAATCGAGACCATTCACCAGCGCCATCAAAAGCACGGCCGAGGACAGCTGATGTGCGCCGCGATTGGAAACCTTCAGCAGGCGCCATTCCGGCTGCGTCGGCGCAAAGATCGCATAGCTCAGCCGCGACACGAAATAAACGAAGCCCGTGACCGCCATGGCGCCGAACAGGATCGGCGCGATGTCGGACCGCAACACGTTAAAATTATCAAGGAAAAACGCCGACGTGAGCAAAAACAGGAACAGCGACAGCGACTGCACCATGGTGGACCAGAAGGCCACCGATAGCCGTCTCAAATAGGATGGTGCCCCCGTGAAGGCGCGCCGCTCCATACGACTGCCGAAAAGACGGTAGCCGCCAACCAGAAACAGCAATGCGGCCATGATCGACAGCGTCACCGCCCCGAACATCGGCAGCCGCTTGTAATTCCATACATAGGCTGCCCAGCTGCTGAACGCATTGTTGAGGTTGGTGAGCTCCGTCAGGAAGGCGGACGAGGCATCACCGAGCGTCTCGGCGGAGACTTCCGTTCGCTTGAACAGCGTTGCGGCAAACAGCGCCCGGCGGACGGCTGTTATATTGTTGGAAATTTGTGCGGCATTATTGGCCGTGGCCTCCACCTCGCCGGCCATGGCATTCACTTCGCCGCGTTCCGCCGTCAGCCGGTTACGCTCGTCCGTCACCATGTCGGCTTCCGGAGGCTGCCCTTCGCCGGGCGCGGCACCCAGTGCATCCAGCCGGGTTTTGATCTGGTCCAGCCGCGCTCGAAGCTTGGTGTTGGTTGCGGCAGCATCGGCGGCGATACCGTCCGCCCGCCCCTTGAGATCGACAAGCTGGGCGTCATCGCGTCCGCCTGCCTCCACCTGTCCCGAAATAAACGCCAGATCCGATTTCCATTTTTCCAGATCGGCTTTTGCCTGCTCGATGGTCGAGGGCTGGATGGCGCCCGGCGCCGTGGGCGTCGTCGCCTCCTGCGCCGAGACAGGCGCAACGCTCAAGACGCTGAAAAGCGCAAAAATCGCGACCAGAAAGGCGGCAAGTCCGCCGCTCCGCCGGCCACGGCCCGCCCGCTTGTGAAGCACTCGCCTGCCGCTCATCCATCCGCCAAACATCAACCGCACATCCACGCCTTTCATCTCTTGCACCGCATCAGGCTATTTAGCGCCTGCAGCGCGGAAAACCACCCGCATGAAGCGAGGTTTTCAGGAGTTTACCTTGCTTTTCCCCGCTCGAATCATCACCTTTGATCGTGCAGCAAACATGGGAGGAAATCATGGAATCTGCTGGCATTGGCTGGATTGCAGCCATCATCATCGGTGGCGTCGCGGGGTGGCTCGCCGAACAATTCATGAAAAGCAATATGGGTGTTTTCATGAACATCCTTCTCGGAATCGTCGGCGCCATCATCGCCAACGCCATCCTTTCGGTCTTCGGAATCGTTTTGACCGGCTGGCTGGGATATTTGATCGCCGGCTTCATCGGCGCTTGCATCCTCATCTTTATCGGGCGGGCGTTCAGGCGCGGATGACGAAAAGAAAAAATCCGTAAACCCCGGATTTCCAGGCTTTTCCAGCGCGGCCGAAATTTTTTCGTCACAAAAATCGAAGAAATTTCATTTACGCGCTGGACAAGCCCAAACTTCCCCTTTATACGCCCCCTCACACCGCCACACGGTGCCGGTCGGGTGATTAGCTCAGTTGGTAGAGCAGCTGACTCTTAATCAGCGGGTCGTAGGTTCGAGCCCTACATCACCCACCAAATTTCTCCATAGTGACAAGACGTTGCGATGCCGGATTGAAGCATCGCGTGAGCTTCGGAAGCCTCGTCTTAGGTCGGGCATTCCGCGCGATAGCAGTAAAATTGCTGCGGCAGTCACGACGCCAGCGCTCGAAGCGTCGCGTGTTTTCGCCTGGCCTCCTCTAAAGTTCCAGCGTTGGCACAGGCTCTTTTACACCGACAAAACGCGGCGCCAGCGGCCGGCCGGCGATACGGCTTCCAAACTGCTCGGTAAAGGGAACAGGTGCCGCCCGCCTTACCGCCTCGATGGCGGATTCGATGAAGGCCCTGCGTCTTGGACTATCCTCCTGCGGGCGCGCGGCAATCACCACCACCTTGTCCCTTATCCTTCCGTCCTTGTGCAAAATGAACTGCAGCGTCACCACCAGTCCCTCCGTGTCCTCCGGCGGCACCCAGCAGGCGAAGATGGCATCGAACATTTCGTTGAGATTGCCAACAGGTGTAGGGTCGTTGCAGGCGCGCGACTGAGCGGAAGCCTGCGTCAGGAAACCTGTCAGCACGATGGCGCAGGCCACAAGGCCCGAGAGCTTGCCGGTCGGGCAAGCCGGGAATGAAAGAATGAACAAATTTGCTATCCTTTCCTCGCGACACAGCCGCAGGATGGTGAGCCCGTGCCGCTTGTCAGTAAGTGATGTCTAAAATATCAATGAAATAAAAATCGGATATATCGCCTAACCTAGATACAAAATTATGAATCAAAAATACTCATTAACTTTCTAAAATCTATCAAAATAATATTTATATTGCACAATATATTACACAATATACCGCTCTTAATCAAGATATACATTAAAACAGCGCCCCAGAAAGGAAATTGACATAACCCCCGGGCGGTTTTTCAGTCATACTGCGTCGAGGCACCCAACGATCCCGGGATGCCTCTTCAAATTCTTGCGATGAAGCGGACGAAAGCGCGATTCTCGGCGTTGCGGTGACGTTACTTCCGCAAAGCTGTCTCAATCATCCCTATGATCGAGATTATGAGATTACTCATCACCATATTGCTGTTCGTCCTCGGCGCGGTCGGGAGCGGGGTATGTGCGTTTTTATTATCGGCAGCCCTTGCCGATTCCGGGCTCCTCGGCTCCTGTTTCGAGGGAAGCTGTGCTTTCGCGGCGCTTTTCATGGTGCTTCCGGTCACATGGTTCGTCCTTTTCGCGCTTTATGTCATGGCTCTGCTGATCTGGAGACGAAAACCCTTCCGCAACCGAAGCCTCTGAAAAAGCGCATCCCCGCCTCATCGCTACCGGGCATTCGTTGACAGCGACAGGCACTTGCCGTTAACTCCCGCCTGCTGGGGGATTCGCTGCCAGTGATATCGGGCCCTGTGGGGCATATCCGGTATCACCGGCCTCTGAATGTGCATGTTCCAATTTGCGTTCGCGTTTGAAGGACATGACGGAAAACAGGGAGACCAAACGATGCGGGCCGCAATCAATTCCCCGTCGCTTTCGATCGACACCATGGACTATCAGGCCGAGTGCCAGTTCGCACTGGAACCCTCCATTCAGGGGCTCATTGAAAAAGCCGAACATGCCGGCTGGAACCGCCAGCAGGCCGCACTCGCCATCGTGGCGCTCGCCAGCGAACATCTCACCGATATGTTATCGACGCTCGCAGCGCCGGACCAACGCCCCCACTCCTGAATGCACCCTGCCGCCGGGGCGGATCAGCGCCCGGGCAATCTTGATATCCATCCCCACACACCGATCCCCAGGCTGGCGTAGGCTAAACGCCTTCACCGCAGGCGCATGATGCGCCTTGCGGAGCCGTGCCGGGCCCCACGCCCGCTGCCACGTGATACGCCCCTGTTTACCCAGCAATGTCGGAATGGCGCTGACAGCCTGCCTTAGTGTTGACACAAGCGGCCAATAATGAGAACATATAGTGAACATTATGGAGGTCAGCGATGAACACAGCAGACGCAACCATAGAAAATGCCCTCACCGTCGTGGCCCGTTCCCGTGACATGCGCGAGCGCGCGCTGGAACGCCGGCGCGAATTGCAGCGGCGCACCGAGGTCATCATCACCCGGCCGCTTTACGTGCTCAAGAAGAGCGAAGGACCGCGGCAATTGTCGCTGAAGCTCGACAGCTGAGGCTGTCTGCCTTTCTGGTGACGTTCAAACGCTGCAAAACGGCGGCGGCGCGACGCAGCCAGGTAATGAAAAATCCCGTGCGGATCACATCGAGCACGGGATTTTCAGAATGAAGAGATCATGGTCCTGTCTTATTGCATGCGTTGCATTGCGGCTTCGGGCTCGCCGGTGGTGGCAACCGCCGCGGCGGGAAGGCGATCGGTCTTTTTCAGGATGACGACGGGCTTGTCAGCCGGTTCCGTCGGCGGAACGATGCTTGCGGTTTTGAATTCGCGGTCGACGGCAGGGACGGAAGCGTTGATCTTTTCATGACCCGCGCATTCCGCAAGCGCTGCACTGGCGGAAAAACCAAAGACAGCGGCGATAATGAGAACTGATTTCATGTCATTCTCCCTTCGCTTTTATGGCAATCTCCAGTCTAGGTGGAGACGAACCGGATTGAAAATCACACTTTAGAGACACCTTATAAACTTAACGTCGGTAGTCGTCGTTTCGATATGCGAATGGCGCGCCAGAACTGGCCATGCTTTGTTATTTCTTCCGCAGATCCAGCGGATTTCCGCAAAGCGGTCTGCGAAATATCATCGCCACGTAACTTCCCTTGAGGGAAATCAGGCTTGGCGTGTAAGTCGAAACCTTAGCCTGGTTGGCGGCCTTGATCGTTCTTCCTTCGAGGGAATTCTGCTGCATTGCACGACTCCTTCCGTAAGCGATAACGAAAATGCACTGTTCTTGTTCCGATCACGGTTTCGTTGTTGCAGTCGAAAGAATGAACGCGTCGCCGCCTGTTTTTTCTTCCGCGGCGGCGAGACGAAGCAGGCGGAACACTCCCCAAGTCCCCCATGCTTGAAAAATCCGCCCGAAAGCTATATATGACCAGGCGCGAGGACGACCTCGGCCACATCGGCGACAGCATGCGGGACGGCCCGGTCACAAACCGGAGAATAGAATGCGCTCCCTGCAAGATCGTATCCGCCACGCCCTCAGTTTCGAGATCATCGGGCTTCTGCTGGTCATTCCACTCGGCGCATTGCTGTTTGGCATGCCCATGGAGGATATCGGCGTCGTGGGCCTCGTCAGCGCCACGCTCGCGACCATCTGGAATTACGTCTATAATCTCGGTTTCGACCACGCCATGCAGCGCCTGAAGGGCACGACGCTCAAGACACCCGCCATTCGGGTCGGGCACGCGGTGCTGTTCGAACTCGGCCTGCTGATCGTCCTGATGCCCTTCATCGCCTGGTATCTTAATATCAGCCTTGCCCACGCGCTGGTGATGGATATCTCCTTCGCGCTTTTTTACGTGGTCTATGCTTTTGTCTTCAACTGGAGCTACGACCGCGTCTTCCCCCTGCCGGAATGGAAGTCGCAGCAGGACGCCGCCTGAAACGATCGGGAAAATACCGATAGCGTCCGTGCCGGCACCGCGCCTGCACGGACCAACCGTCAGAGAGACTTCAGCGTCCAGGCCACAATCTCGCGCGTCGCGGCGGCAAAGGCTTGGTCGAGTGCTTTCACGAAATTGGCGTTGCCTGAGCCGCCGACGCGGGCGCTGGAACGGAACACCTCCTGCGCCTTCACCGTGCCGTTTCGGTCGTTGAGGAGCTTCACCGAGATTTCGATATTGGCGAGGTTCTTCGCCGTATCGATCTCGAAGGCACGGATATCGCTCACGACCTGATAATCGATCGCCAGCCCCTGCCCCGGCCGGCCGACGCCGCCGAGTTTGCCGGTATCCTCGAACGCTTCCACGAGCTTGGATTGCACCATACGCGGCAGGCGGTCGCTCCATTGCGAGTTACCGAGATATTGCACTTCCGAGCCCGAAAGCCGCACCACGATGTTTTCGCTGTCCAGCGCCTTCAGGGCGGTCGGATCGGCAATCAGCAGCTGACGGCTTTTCAGCGACGGCCCCTGCGTCACCGCCGCCGGCGAGACGGAGAGATCGAACGTATCGTTCTTCGGCGCGCCCGCGCAGCCCGCCATCATTGCAGCAAGCAGCGGAGCCAGAACGAGGGCGCGGCGTTGGCCGTTCATCGATAGTCTCATTGGCCCATACCCCTCTTAGCGCCTTGTTCTGCCGTCATATTGTTTCACGGTTTCGCCGCCGAAAATCAACCGTTGCGGATCGCGGTCGATATTGGTGATGGCATTGTTGAGATTGTCCACCGTCTGTCGCGTGCTGCCGATCAATGCCTGGAAATCTTTCAGGCCCGAGCTTGAGAAGCGGGTCAGATTGTCGGCGATCGGCCCGATGCGGGCATTGAGATTGTCGGCCACCGCCTTGAAGGAGGTGAGCGTCTCACGCGCCTTGGCAAACAGCGAATTGGCGTCGTCAGTGCCGAGC
Organism: Agrobacterium sp. CMT1; assembly: GCF_037203725.1. Taxonomy (NCBI): domain Bacteria; kingdom Pseudomonadati; phylum Pseudomonadota; class Alphaproteobacteria; order Hyphomicrobiales; family Rhizobiaceae; genus Agrobacterium; species Agrobacterium sp. CMT1. Next base: position 89,760 of record NZ_JBBCAR010000016.1, on the reverse strand, counting down.
ATGCCGTCCACCTTGGCGAGAATCCCATCAACGCGGCTGGAGGCCAGGTTCAGCTTGCGGCCCATCTCGGTGAAATCGGAAACCGCCTGATCGATATCGGCGCGCCGTGCGCCCACATCATCGGCGATCCGCTTGAAGTTCGCGACAGCATCGCGCGCATCGGCGGTCGCAGAGGAAACGTCGTCAACCACGGTGCCCACCTTGGCGGGATCGACGGAGGCGAGAAGCTCATCCGCGCGCTTGACGACCGTCTGCACTTCCGTGCTTGCCGCCTCGAAATTGCGCGCCGTGCTCTGCACCGTTTCCATGATGCCCTGAATATCGCTCGAAGCCGACGCGACATCCTTCGTCACCTTGTCGACATTGGACAGGATGGAATCGATCTTGCCGGCATCCACTGCCTTTACCAGATCTTCGATGGCGCTCAGCGTGCCGTCGAGGCGCACCGAGACCGACTGTACGGTGGTGGAAAGCGAGCTGAGGCTGGCAATGAAATTCTTGATGCCATCGGAGTTTGCCGCCAGCGCATCGGAGAACTTTTCGGCATTGCGAACCGTCTGCGTCAGCGGGCCGCGCGCATCCTGCACGAAGCCCTGCAATTCGCCGATGGCGCCATCGGCGCGCTTCAGTATCTTGTCGGCGGTGGCAAGCAGGTTGGTGACGCTGGAAAGATCGGCCGTCAGCTCGGCCGGAACACCGCTTTCGACGGCTTTCTGCAGAATGCGCTCGCCATCCTTGTTGCCGCCGGAAAGCTCGATATACGCCGCTCCGGTCAGGCCCTGAATTTCAAGCACGGCGCGTGTGGAAGGGAAAACCGGCGCATCCGCCTGTACCTCTGTAAAGGCGATGGAATAGGCCGGGTCGTCGCGGTCGATTGCAAGCCCGCGCACCGTGCCGACGGGAATACCGTTGAAGCGCACCGGAGAGCCTACCGAAAGGCCATTGGCGGAGCCCGGAATACGCACCACAAGCTGTGCTGTCGGGCCACCGCGGCCGAATTCCGCCATCCAGTAAACGAAGCCGAATGCAGCGGCGATCACGATCAGCGTGAAAATTCCGACTATGGTGTAGTTCGCCTTGGTTTCCATGCTTCTCGTTACTCCACCGGATGTTCCTGCCTGTCGTCCGGAAGAACGACAGAGCGCGCCCGTTTACCGCGGAAATAGGACTGCACCCACGGGTCGTCGCAGGCAAACATGTCCTGCAGCGTCCCTTCCACCAGCACCTTCTTCTGGCCGAGAACCGCAATGCGGTCACAGACGGAGAACAGGCTGTCGAGATCGTGCGTCACCATATAAACGGTCAGGCCGAGCGAATCGCGCAGCCGCGCGATCAGCATATCAAATTCCGCCGCCCCGATGGGATCGAGGCCGGACGTCGGCTCATCGAGGAAGACGAGGTCGGGATCGAGCGACAGCGCCCGGGCAAGCGCTGCGCGCTTGATCATGCCGCCTGACAGTTCGGACGGGTATTTGTCGCCCGCATCGGGCTTCAGCCCCACCATCTCGATCTTGAGATAGGCAAGCTCGTCCATCAGTTTCTTCGGCAGATCGAGATATTCGCGCATCGGCAGCTGGATGTTCTCCTTCACCGTCAGGCCGGAAAACAGCGCGCCCTGCTGGAACAGCACCCCAAGCCGCTGGTCGAGCCTCATGCGCTCGTCCTCGCCCGCCTTGTCATAATCAGAGCCGAGAATGCTGATCGTGCCCGCCTGCCGTGGCAAAAGCCGCAGGACCGTGCGCATCAACACGGATTTTCCGGCCCCGGAGGGACCGATGAAACCCAGGATTTCGCCGCGATAGACATCGAGATTGAGATCTTCCAGCACGTTCCGGCCGTTAAAGCCGACTGTCACGCCCTCGACGGAAAGCACCACCTCGCGGCCGTCTTTTCCGGTTTTTGTCTGCTGCTGCGGTTTCTGGTCCAGTGTTTCCAACGCGCCCTCCCTAGAAATCGATGGCTGCGTAGAAGATGGCAAAAAGACCATCCACCAGAATGACGACGAAGATCGACTTCACCACCGAGGAGGTGACGTGCTGGCCGAGCGATTCCGCCGAGCCGCCCACTTTCATGCCCTCCACCGCCGCGACGATGCCGATGATGAGCGCCATGAACGGCGCCTTGATCATGCCCGCCGCGATGGTCGATTCCTCCACCGCGCCATGCAGACGGGAGAGGAACACCTCAAAAGTGATGCCGGAATAAAGCAGCGCCACGATGGCAGCACCAAAAAGCGCGGCAAAATTGGCGAGAATGGTCAGAAGCGGCAGCGCAATGGTGAGCGCCACCAGCCGCGGGAACACCAGCACGCCCACGGGATTGAGGCCAATCACCTTCAGCGCGTCGATTTCCTCGCGCATCTTCATGGAGCCGATTTCGGCGGTGATGGCGCTGCCGGAGCGGCCGGCGATCATGATCGCAGTCAGCAGCACACCGATTTCACGCAGCTGGAGAATGCCGACCAGATCGACGACGAAGACCTCAGCCCCGAAATATCTGAGCTGGAACGCGCCTTGCTGGGCGATGATGGCACCGATCAGGAACGACATCAGCATGATGATCGGCACGGCGCGCACGCCCATATGGTCAATCTGGTTGACGATTGCCGCCGGCGAGACGCCGCGCCCGCGTCCGAGCTTCATCTGCGCACCGCGCACTGCCGAACCCAGAATATACATGCCCGCCAGGAAATCCGCGCCATTCTGGACCACGGCCTTGCCGATCGGAGAAAAGATGCGCTCCACCAGTCCCTCACGCGCGACCGGCTCCGCCTCCATCTCCGCCTTGTCGGGCAGCTGCCCGATCACCTGCTCGATACGGTCGTTGCCGCTGAGCGTGACGGTCGCACCATTCGCCTCGAGGTCCTTGCGCAGGCGCTGGATGATCCAGGCGCCGGTCGTATCGATGGACTCGACGGAGGAAAGCTCGATCTCCACCGGGCCGGCGGGTCTGCTTTTTTCGATCTTATCGAGATCAGGTAAAACGGCGGAGAGATTACTGTTGCGCCAGGAGCCGCTCATGACATAGCGCAGGCCGCCGCCGGAGACGGTGCCGTCTTCGGTGATTGCGGCCGGGGTCGCCTGTTGCCGTGTGTCCTGTTCTTGCATAATGCTCCGAGCGAATGCAGCCGTCACGAGATTCTTAAAGGTTTCATAACGTTTCGGCCTCCGGCAAGCCACAGTGGCAGCCGACAATTCGTGATAAATTTGGCGTCATGTGTCATTTGACGCCCAATCGGAAGTGAAAAAACATGCCCCGTTACCTTCAAGCCACAACAGAACGTTTCGCCGTTGCTGGCAGCTTCACCATTTCACGCGGCACCCGGACGCATGCGGATGTCGTAACGTGCACCATCCGCGATGGTTCCTTCACCGGCAGAGGTGAATGTGTGCCCTATCCGCGATATGGCGAAAGCATCGAAGGCGTCATTGCCGATATCGAGGCGATGGCGGAGCGGATCGCCGCAGGCGTCACGCGGCAGGAGTTGCAGCAGGCGATGAAACCGGGTGCGGCCCGTAATGCGGTGGATTGCGCGCTTTGGGATATCGAGGCGAAGATGAGCGGCCAGAGCGTCGCCGAGCAGGTCCTCGGACAGGAGGCAGAGCCGCTCGTCACAGCCTATACGATTTCGCTTGCAGACCCGGAGACCATGGCCGCAAAGACCGCAGAGAACGCCGGACGTCCGCTTCTGAAGATCAAGACCGGCACAGCCGACGATGAAGCCCGCCTGCGGGCCGTCCGCGCAGCCGCACCCGAGGCGCGCATCATCATCGATGCCAACGAAGGCTGGAACGACGACAATATCGAATATTATCTGAGGCTTGCGGCAGAGCTGAAGATATCGCTGATCGAACAGCCCCTGCCCGCCGGCAAGGACGCCATTCTCTCCCGTATCGACCATCCGGTGCTGATCTGCGCCGATGAAAGCGTGCATTCCACCAAGGACCTCACCGGCCTGCGCGACCGCTACGACGCGATCAACATCAAGCTCGACAAGACCGGCGGCCTGACGGAGGCGCTTGTCATGAAGGCGGAGGCCGAAAGGCTCGGTTTCACCATCATGGTCGGCTGCATGCTCGGCACCTCGCTGGGCATGGCGCCCGCCGTGCTTGCCGCGCAGGGCACGGCCTTTGCCGATCTCGACGGCCCGCTGCTTTTGGCCGAGGATCGGGAGCCTGGGCTGGTTTATGAAGGGTCGCTTGTTTATCCGGCGCGGCCGGAATTGTGGGGGTAGAGCTCTCGCCAAGGGTCCGGACTGGGTTGGTGCCTAGAGGCTGCATTCGCACCCTCTCTCCGGTGCGTCACCGGAAGGTTACTGAGAAGCCTCTAAAGCCTCACCTCCGTCATGCCGGACCTGATCCGGCATCCAGCCACGGCGCGTCTGCGCCGTGAGAAATAAGTCTTACGCGATCAAAGACTTGATCGCACTGGATCCCGGCTCAGGGCCGGGATGACGGTATGCGGATGCTACAATTTCAACCAACACTCGTTTACAGGTGAGCCTACCATCAGCGCCCGTCAAACGCTCCAATCACGCCGCGTGCTTGCCAATCAGCCCCGGAATATTCACCGGCTCCATTTCGTCCGACGTCTGCTCGGCAACCACTTCGCTCGTCTGCATCCAGGTGATCAGCTCGAAGCTGCCATCGGCGTTCTCGGCAATCGCCGTGCAGCTTTCCACCCAGTCGCCGGTGTTGATGTAACGTATGCCGTCCATGTCTTCCATGACGGCGTGGTGAATATGGCCACAGATCACGCCGTCGACATTGTTGCGCCGGGCTTCATCCGCCACCACACGCTGGAATTCACCGATGAAGTTGACGGCGTGTTTCACCTGCAGCTTGGCCCAGGCCGAAAACGACCAGTAAGGCAGGCCGATGCGGCGGCGTACGGCGGCGATGGCGATATTGATGGCGATTGCTGCGTCATAGGCCCAGTCGCCGAGATAGGCGAGCAGGCGGGCGTTGCGCACCACCACGTCGAACTCGTCGCCATGGATGATGAGATATTTCCTGCCGTCGGCCGCCTCATGGATCATGCGCTCGGCCACTTCGATGCCGCCGAAATGCATGCCGGGGAACTCCCGCAGGAATTCATCGTGATTGCCGGGAATATACACGATGCGGGTTCCCTTGCGGGCCTTGCGCAGCAGCTTCTGCACCACGTCGTTGCAACCCTGCGGCCAGTACCAGCTGCGGCGCAGGCGCCAGCCGTCGACGATGTCACCGACGAGGATGATCGTTTCGGCCTCGTGATGTCTGAGGAAGTCCAGCAGATAGTCAGTCTTGGCCGCCTTGGAACCAAGATGAACATCCGAAATGAAAAGCGTTCTGAACTGTCTGGTTTCGATTTGACCGGCCACGGATTTCATCCCCCTGTTCGGTTGCGTCCCTGCGGCTTTCTTCCCTCTCAGAACCAGACTCGTGTTTCAGCAACATGACAGCGGCCGTTTTTTGCAGGGAATATGACGAAACGCTTCACGAAAACGCGAATAAGCCGTGGCCGCATTTGCATAAGACGCCCGTAAATAACGGCTGTACCACGGGGAAGTTTGTTGTATTCAGGGGTCCGAAATAAAACCAGATACGACGGTGGAAGACATGACCTCTCACGATAAGAACAACACGCCCGCCAACACGGCAAAGGCCGACATCGAAGAACAGGCGCTCTTTTTCCACCGCTATCCGCGCCCCGGCAAGCTGGAGATCCAGGCCACCAAGCCGCTCGGCAACCAGCGCGATCTGGCGCTCGCCTATTCGCCGGGTGTCGCCGCACCCTGCCTCGCCATCCATGAAAATCCGGAAATGGCGGCGGATTACACCGCGCGCGCCAATCTCGTCGCCGTCATCTCCAACGGCACGGCCGTGCTTGGCCTCGGCAATATCGGCCCGCTTGCCTCCAAGCCCGTGATGGAAGGCAAGGCCGTCCTTTTCAAGAAATTCGCCGGTATCGACGTGTTCGATATCGAGATCGACGCGCCCGGCATTAACGACATGGTTTCCACCATCGCGGCGCTGGAACCCACCTTCGGCGGCATCAACCTTGAAGACATCAAGGCGCCGGAGTGTTTCGAGGTGGAGCGCCAGCTGCGCGAGAAGATGAACATCCCCGTCTTCCACGACGACCAGCACGGCACCGCGATCATCGTCGCCGCCGCTGTCACCAACGCTCTGGAACTGGCCGGAAAGTCCCTGTCCAGCGTCAAGATCGTTGCCTCGGGCGCCGGTGCGGCAGCCCTTGCCTGCCTCAATCTCCTCGTTGCGATGGGCGCGAAGAAAGAAAACATCTGGGTCCACGACATCGAGGGCCTCGTTTATGACGGCCGCAATACGCTGATGGACGAGTGGAAGGAAGTTTACGCCCAGAAGACCGACAAGCGCGTGCTGGCCGAAACGATCGACGGCGCCGATGTCTTCCTCGGCCTGTCGGCGGCAGGCGTTCTGAAGCCGGAACTGCTGGAGCGCATGGCGGAGAACCCGCTGATCCTCGCGCTTGCCAACCCCAAGCCAGAAATCATGCCGGAAGAGGCGCGTGCCGCCCGCCCGGACGCGATGATCTGCACCGGCCGTTCGGATTTCCCGAACCAGGTCAACAACGTGCTCTGCTTCCCCTATATCTTCCGCGGCGCGCTCGATTGCGGCGCGACGACGATCAACGAGGAAATGAAGATGGCCGCCGTGCAGGCCATCGCGGAACTCGCGCGTGAGGAAGTTTCCGAAGTGGCCGCCAAGGCTTACAGCGGCGAAACGCCGATCTTCGGCCCGACCTACCTCATCCCCTCGCCCTTCGATCCGCGCCTTATCCTGCGCATTGCCCCGGCCGTTGCCCGTGCTGCCGCCGCAAGCGGCGTCGCCGCCCGGCCGATCACCGATTTCGAAGCCTATCTCGACCAGCTGAACCGCTTCGTCTGGCGCTCGGGTTTCATCATGAAGCCTGTCTTCAACGCCGCAAAGGCCGCCGAAAAGAAGCGCATCATCTTTGCCGAAGGCGAAGACGAGCGCGTGCTGCGCGCCGCCCAGGTGCTGTTGGAAGAAGGCACCGGCATCCCGATCCTCATCGGCCGCCCGCAGATCATCGAAACGCGCCTGAAGCGCTTCGGCCTGCGCATCCGCCCGCATACGGATTTCGCCGTGGTGAACCCGGAAGACGATCCGCGCTACCGCGACTATGTGGATGATTATTTCGCCCTGGTCGGCCGCGCCGGCATCAACCCGGAAGCGGCACGTACCATCGTGCGCACCAACACGACTGTCATCGGTGCGCTGTCGGTCAAGCGTGGCGAAGCCGATGCGCTGATCTGCGGCCTCGAAGGCCGTTACGACCGCCATCTGCGCGACGTGAACCAGATCATCGGCAAGCAGGACGGCGTCCGCTCCTTCGCCGGCCTCAGCCTGCTCATCACCCAGCAGGGTGCGCTGTTCCTCACCGATACCTTCGTCAACAACGACCCGACATCGGAAGAAGTGGCCGAAATGGCCATTCTCGCCGCGAAGGAAATCCGCCGCTTCGGCATCACGCCGAAAATCGCGCTCGCCAGCCATTCCAATTTCGGCTCGCGCGATTCCGAAAGCGCCCGCAAGATGCGCCGCGCGCTGAAGATCGTGCAGGAGGCTGCACCCGAACTGGAAGTGGACGGCGAAATGCAGGGTGGCTCGGCCCTGTCGGAAGCGCTGCGCAAACGCGCCATGCCCAACAGCGTGCTGACCGGCGAAGCAAACCTGCTGGTCTTCCCGAACCTCGATGCGGCCAACATCACGCTGGGCGTCACCCGCACCTTGACGGAAGGCCTGCATGTCGGCCCGATCCTGCTCGGCACGGCCCTGCCCGCCCATATCCTGTCGCCCAGCGTCACCTCGCGCGGCGTCGTCAACATGGCGGCCTTCGCCGTGGTGCAGGCGTCGCATCCTTCGGTCTAACACCCCGCTAAATTGATCCAGAAAGCCGCGCGCATTGACGTGCGGCTTTTTAGTTGCGAGTATAGAAAATAATACAGATTTTTAGATTTAATATTTTATTTTATTATTTATGAGCGAAAGATATGCTTGATCACGTTGAGATATATGTTTCAGATATCGAAAAATCGTTTCAGTTCTGGTCAAGCATTCTGCAAAAGATTGGCTACGATGTAGCCTCCCGTTGGGAAAGCGGCTTTACTATCGCAAATGACAAGGATGCCTACCTGACCTTCGTACAGGTGGAGAAAAAGCATCGTGAACGCGATTATCATCGTTGCGGCGTTGGGCTCAATCATCTCGCGTTTCAGGTCGCGTCTCGCGGCGTGGTGGACGAACTCAAGATGCATTGCGCCCAAAACCATGTTTCGGTTCTCTATGACGACCGATACCCCTATGCGAACGGCGATAAAAATTATTACGCGCTGTTCGTTGAAGACCCTGACAGGATCAAGGTCGAATTCGTGTCCGCCGAATAGGTGGAAAAGCGACACGCGGTCGGCGTTAACGCAGTTTTGAACATGCTGTTGCCGCAATGCGGCAACAGCTTATGTTATCTTCCTGAAACACGGATTTCCTGAAGCATAACACCCCTGCCACCGCCGGGGACATCAAACGGATCGCACAATTGACCCGGCGCAGCCGCATCATCGGCCTTCTGCTTCCCCTTGTTTTCATTGCTCCTGCCGCCGCTCTTGCGGATCAGGTGTGCGATACGCTTTATCAACAGTTGCGAGAACCACCCCGTGTCATCGGCAACACGGGCGAGGTGCGGCGTTATGCCAATGCGCTTGCCCACCAGAACATCGTCATCCGCAAGATCAGGAACGACATGCGCAGCTATGGCTGCTCGTCCGGCAGCGTCATCGTTTATGGCAATCCCAATGCCGGGCTCTGCGCCGAGATCGGCGATGCGCTGGTGGATGCCGAGGCCGAACGCGACGCGATCATCCGCGATCGCGACGACGCCATGGCGGCGGCGAGGAGCGACGACGGCGATACCAGGCGCGAGCGCATTCTTGCCGCCCTCGATGCCAATGGCTGCACCCCCGCTGAGGAGATGAACCGTCAAGCATCGCCTGCACCCGATGTGACGCGTTATCCCGATGCCTTCAGGCAGAATGGCGGTGAGCCGGGACAGGCGGGCCTTTCCCCTTACCCCAACGCCGCGGAGGGCGGGCTTCGCACACTCTGCGTGCGCACCTGCGACGGCTCATTCTTCCCGATCGCCTCCAACGCCTCGCCGCTCGATTTCCGCGCCCAGGCCGAACAGTGCCAGAAAATGTGCCCGGGAACCGAGACGGAGCTCTATTTCCACTCCATGAAGGATCAGGAAACAGCAGACATGGTGTCCGCTGAAACCGGCAAACCCTACAAGGACCTGCCGACCGCCTTCGCCTATCGCAATGCCTCAACGAAAGCGCCCGGCTGCGCCTGCAACATGGCCGCCTATCACGAGGAGATGCAAAAGCAGGAACAGGCGTCGCGGCCGGAAGCCGAAAAGCCCTATTCCAGCATCACCACCATTCCATCGCCCCAAGGTGACAAGGCTCCGAAGCCCGCCGAGCAGCAGGCCGCAAAGCCGCCGGAACAACCTGTTCCTGAGCGCGACTATGACCCGAACGACACAAAAGTGCGTGTCATCGGGCCCAAATTCCTGCCGGACCAGACCGGCAAGATCGACCTGAAGAACCCGGCGCTGAAGGGTATCCAGCCACAGCAGTGAAGTCTCTTCTGCACGCGGAATGGTGCGAGCGCGTGCCCCTTGTTTCCTCTCCCCGGCGGGGAGAAGTCCGCGGCAGCGGGATGAGGGGGCAAGCTCTCCGAAAATCTCCGCCGTTACCCCCTCGTCCGACCTTCGGGCCACCTTTTCCCCGGCGAGGAGAAGAAATGCGCGGCAACGTCCCGCCCTGTTCGCAGGCCTCCGGGTCTACACCCCACCCCAGCGGTTACGAAACACAAGCTCCTCCAGCGGCACGCGCTGCCGCCAGCCCTTCACCGCCAGTTCCGGTTCGGTATAAAGCGTATCGACACGACCGAGGCACAGCCAGGCGACAATCTCGATATGATCGGGGATATCCAGAATGGCCCTGATATCGCTGTCATGGAAAATGCTGACCCAGCCGACGCCGACGCCTTCGGCGCGCGCCGCGAGCCAGAGGTTCTGGATGGCGCAGACGGTGGAATAGACATCCGTGCGTGCATTATGGGTGCGGCCCAGCACCACCTTGCCACCACGGGTCGGATCGCAGGTGACGCAGATGCTGAGCGGCGCCTTGCGGATGCCTTCGAGCTTCAGACTGCGATAAAGCGCCTGCTTTTCACCCGTAAACATCGCCGCCGCCTCTTCATTGGCACGGCTGAAGGCCACCCATGCCGCCTGGCGCACGGCGCCATCGGTGACGAGGGTGAAGTTCCACGGCTGCATGAAACCGACAGAGGGAGCGGCATGCGCCGCTTTAAGGAGGCGCTCGACGAGATCATCCGGTAGCGGGTCCGGCAGGAACTGATCGCGCACATCACGCCGCGTCTCGATGGCGCGGTAGATCGCCTCGCGCTCCTCCCCGGAAAACGGGCGGGCGGGTGAAAGCGCGTGATCGAACGGGTTAGCGTCCAGTGGCGTGGTGACGGGCGGTTCGGTCGGCATCGTTTATCCCTAACAATGCGGGCGGGCCGGTGCCGAAACCATGGGAGGTTTGCAGCGACGACGCGCTTTCCAGCAACCTGCCGCCGTCCGCGCGGTTCGGTCCATCCTGCCAGGCCGGTCTTCTGACTAAGCTTCATCCGCCCCGTTTCGCCTTCCCGAATTGCTCCAGTGGCATGAGAAAAAGAGCATCCGCCTCACAGCGTTGGGCACGTTCCGGTTTTTCACCGGATTCCCGATTCTCCCGCCGAAGGGCGGGCACCTGACGGGTGAAGCTATGGGCAAAAAAGCTTGCGAACACAAGTGCCGTGCAGGTGGTGCGGCAATGTGGCCTGCCGCACCTTACCTTCATCACTCCACCGGGAAATATCTGACATAAGCGAACTCGTCGCCATCAGGTGACCAGTTGGGAGAGTTCATCGTGCCCTGCCCGCCAAACAGCTCGAAAAGCGTTTCGACATTGCCGCCATCCATATCCATCAGCCGCACCCGCACGTCGAGATCGCGGGGATGATCGAACACGTCGCCGTCATAGGAAATGAAGACAACCTTGTCCCCCCTTGGTGACGGGTGCGGAAACCAGTCGCCATAGGAGCTGTCGGTGATGCGCTCCACGGCTGAGCCATCCACCCGCACCCGCCAGATTTGCATCCGTCCGGTGCGGCTGGAATTGAAATAGATCCACGCGCCGTCAGGCGAATAATCCGGCCCGTCATTGCGGCCCTCACCATGGGTAAGGCGTGTCTCAACGCCGCTGTCTATGTCCATGGAATAGATATCGAAAATCTGATCGCGAATGCCGCAATAGGCGAAGCTTTTCCCATCCGGTGACCAGCCGTGCCAGTAGGAAGGAAGGTTCCTTGTCATTAGCCGCGGCGCGCCGCCCGCCGCGGACAGGAGATAGATGGCGCTCTTGCCGAATTCCACCTTGTCGGAAATGGCATAAAGCGAACCGTCAGGCGAAATGCCGTGGTCGTTGTTGCAGAGCGTGGCAAAGCCGGTATCGACCTTCTCCGGCGACGCGTCACCGGAAAGGGACAGGCGATAAAGCAGCCCATCGCTGTTCAACAGCAGATATTGTCCATCCGGCGACCAGTTCGGCGCTTCGAAAAGATCGGGCGTCTGCCACACCACCCGCATCTGCCGGGTGCGGATGTTGAAAATTTCGATGGAGCTGCGCATTCTGCCTCCCGGGCGGGTCCGTGTTCTCATTCATAGCGCTTGGTGACGCAGACATTCCGTTTGCATCCACCATCGCCTCGATTATGATCCTAGGGCGGCAGGCACCGTCCTGCAAATTCAAACCGGAAAAAACGCCAGCGCCCCGGCACCGTCCGTGGCCCTCCCCGTTTGTCCCAGATCCGAGGTTCCGCGATGAATACCATCGCCGATCACGGCATCCGCTTCGGGCGGATCGCCGCAATGCTTCCTGTCAAGAATATCGAAAAGGCCCATGATTTTTATGTCGGCTTGCTCGGCTTCGAAAAGACCTTCGCAAACGGCAACCCTGTGGGCTTCATGATCCTCAAACAGGGCAATGCCGAGCTGCACCTGACATTGCAGCCCAGCCACAAGGCAGCGCCCTTCAATGTGGCGCATATGATGGTGAGCGATGTGGACGCGCTGCATGCGCTCTGCAAGAGCCAGGGCTTGCGCATCATCAAGGGCCTGCAGGACAAGGATTACGGTCTAAGGGCCTTTGTGTTTGAAGACCCTGACGGCAATCGTATCGATGTGGGGCAGGTTATTTGAGGTGAGCGGCGCGGAGTTTTCCGCGCCAATCAAGACGCTCCGTTGTGGATCGATCGCATGCCACTTGTTTCTTCTCCCCGAGGGGGCGCGGCAGCGGGATGAGGGGGCTAGCAAGCTTCGTCATATACGGAGGGGTTGCCCCCTCATCCGACCCTTTGGGCCACCTTCTCCCCGGCAGGGAGAAGAAATATGCCGCACCGTCTCACAATGCGCTTGCCCAATTCATCAAGCAGGGACGGCGTTAAACGTGCCTTCCCCAAAACGCCCTACCGATCCCGGAACCGGTTGGTGATCGGATAACGCCGGTCCCGCCCAAAGTTCTTCTTGGTGATCTTCACACCCGGCGCCGATTGCCGGCGCTTGTATTCGGCGAGATAGAGCAGATGTTCGACCCGGTGCACGGTCGCCACATCATGGCCGCGCGCCAGAATTTCCTCGACCGACATTTCCTTCTCGACAAGGCACTCGAGAATATCGTCCAGCACCGGGTACGGCGGCAGCGAATCCTGGTCGGTCTGGTTGGGGCGCAATTCGGCCGATGGAGCCTTGGCGATAATGTTGGCGGGGATCACTTCGCCGGAAGGGCCGAGCGCGCCCGGCGGCACATGGGCGTTGCGCCAGCTGGAAATGGCATAGACCTGCATCTTGTAGAGGTCCTTGATGGGGTTGAAACCGCCATTCATGTCGCCATAAAGCGTGGCGTAACCCACCGACATCTCCGACTTGTTGCCCGTCGTCACCACCATTGAGCCGAACTTGTTGGAAACGGCCATCAGGATGGTGCCGCGCGTGCGGCTCTGCAGGTTTTCTTCGGTAATGCCCTCTTCCGTGCCCTCGAAAAGTTCTGACAGCGCAGACAGGAAACCTTCCACCGGCTCCACGATCGGCACGATATCGTAACGGCAGCCGAGCGCCTTGGCGCAATCGGCGGCGTCCTTCAGCGATTCTTCCGAGGTATAGCGGTAAGGCAGCATGATGCAGCGTACCCGCTCCTCACCCAGCGCATCGACGGCAAGGGCGGCGCAGATCGCCGAATCGATCCCGCCGGAAAGGCCGAGAACCACGCTCTTGAAACCGTTCTTGTTGACGTAATCGCGAAAGCCCAGCATGCAGGCGCGGTAATCCGCCTCCTCACCCTCGGGAATCTTGGAAAATGGCCCGCTTTCGCAGCGCCAGCCATCCGCTGTGCGTTTCCAGTCGGTGACGGCAAGCGTGGCTTCGAACTGGCTCATCTGAAAGGCGAGCGTCTTGTCGGCATTGAAGCCAAAGCTCGCACCATCGAACACCAGCTCGTCCTGCCCGCCCAGCTGGTTGGCGAAAACCAGCGGCAGGCCGCTTTCGATCACCTGCCGGAGTGCCACCTGATGGCGCACGTCCAGCTTGCCGCGGTAATAGGGCGACCCGTTCGGCACCAGCAGGATTTCCGCGCCGCTTTCGGCAAGCGTCTCGCAGACGCCCATGTCGTTCCAGATTTCCTCGCAGATCGGAATGCCGATCCTCACGCCGCGGAAATTATAGGGCCCGGAAATCGACCCTTCGGAGAAAACACGCTTTTCGTCAAATTCGCCGTAATTCGGCAGGTCGATCTTGTCGCGCAGCGCAATGATCTTGCCGCCATCGAGAAGCGCCACGGAATTGTGCCGACCCGTCTCGCCCTGTCGCGGAAAACCGATAACGATACCCGGCCCGCCATCGGCGGTTTCCTCCGCCAGTTCTTCCACCGCTTTCAGACATGCTTTCAAAAAAGCAGGTTTCAGTACCAGATCCTCTGGCGGATAGCCGGAAATGAAGAGTTCGGTGAGAAGCAGAAGATCGGCGCCCTGCGTTGCCGCATCGGCCCTTGCCTCACGCGCCTTGGCGAGATTGCCCGCCACGTCGCCAACGGTGGGATTGAACTGCCCGACGGCAATCCGGAGATGGTTCTCTATATCGTGTCTGTCGCTCATAACCCTTCAATACCGCGCCCGTGATCGCTCCGCAACGCAGCAATTCCCACTTGCATTCATTCGTGCGCTTCTCGACACAGCCGCCCTCACGCGAAGGTTATCGCGCTTATATGCACATCCCATAAAGTTCATGTCGCGTTCATCGCGCTTATGTGACAGTTACATGACACTTTTGCGACACCCGATTCACCTCCCCGGATCGGTGCTGGCGCCTGAAATACCGGAGTATGGGTTTGAGAGATTCGGCGCCAAAAACAACGGCTTCCGAAAAGGCTGGTTTTGTCTTTTCGCCTGCATGGACAAGGAGCCTTTCGAAGTTTTCAGGCACGGCCTACACGCTTGCCAACCTGACGGTCGCGTCCGTCGTGCTCGTCGTGGCGCTGGAATGGGTCGTCCGCGGCTCGCTTCAGGATGTCGGCACTTTCATCACCTCCTCCGCGCGTCCGGGCATGACAACCATTGCCGCCGTGCTCGCCCTTCTCGTCGCGCTGGATTCGATCCTCGGCCGGCGTTATCTTTCGCTGATAGCGGTCGCGCCGCTCTGCGCACTGGTGGGGCTGATCTCAGCGCAGAAACAGACCTATCTTTCCGATCCGCTTTATCCCTCAGACCTGTTGTTCGGGCGGCAGATTCTCGAACTTTTACCAACCATGCTGAAGGCGCAGCCTTTTACGGCGATGCTGGTGGGTGTCGGCCTCAGCGCCGCAATTGCCTCCCTCGCGGCTCTCTGGCTGCTGGCGCACCGTCATTCGCCGGTATTGCGCTGGCGTGAGCGCGCCGCCGGCCTTGCGCTGGCGCTGCCGCTTCTCGCCAGCCTCGCCTCGCTGATGGACTATTCGCATTATTCCTGGGTGCGCGATCGCCTCAACATCATCCCCATGATGTGGGATCAGCAGGAAAACTACCGCCACAACGGCTTCCTGATGGCCTTCGCCTTCAATATTCCCATGGCCAATGTCTCGGCGCCGGAGGGTTACGGCGAAAACAGCATCGCCGATCTCACCTCGGAACCGGCATCTTTCGCCGCCAACAAGGGTGATTACCCTGACGTCATCATGCTGATGAGCGAATCCCTGTGGGATCCGACCCGGCTTGAAAACGTGAATCTCTCGGCCGATCCCATGCCGACCATCCGCGCCAAACAGTCCGGCAACGTGTTTTCGCCCGAGTTCGGCGGCATGACGGCAAATGTGGAATTCGAGGCATTGACCGGCTTCTCGAACGCCTTCCTGCCCTATGGCAGCATTCCCTACCAGCAATATATCCGCCGCCCGGTGCCCTCGCTCGCCAGCTTCTTCCGCGGCGAAGGTTATTCCGCCATCGCAGTTCATCCGTTCCAGGAATGGTTCTGGAACCGCAAGCAGGTCTATAAAAATTTCGGCTTCGAGGAATTCCGCTCCGAAGAGACGCTGCCGGCCATGGAAAAACGCGGCAATTTTGCCTCCGACGACGCGCTGATGGAAGAGATCATGGCGACGGCGGACCGGACGCAGAACCCGCTTTTCCTCTTTGCCGTCACCCTGCAGGGACATGGCCCCTATGAGACAAACCGTTACGCCGAAAACACCATCGGCATTGAGGGCGAACTCTCGGCTTCGGCCTCGCAGGCGCTCGCCACCTATTCTCAAGGGGTGGTGGAAGCGGACGAAGCGCTGCTGAAGCTGATGCGCTGGGCAAAGAAGCGCGATCGTGAGACCATCATCGTCCTCTTCGGCGATCATCTGCCGCCGCTCGGCCAGACCTTCGTGGAAAGCGGCTATATGCCGGGCATGGTGGCAAGCCGCCGCGCACCGCTTGAGGTGATGAAGAAGGAGCACGAGACGCCGCTCGTCGTGTGGTCTTCGAAGAAGGGCGTGCGTAAGAATATCGGCACCATCAGCCCGGCGCTCTTGCCCTATCACGTGCTGAAGACCGCAGGCTTTTCCGATCCATTCTATACCGGCACGCTGGGCGAAGTTCAGCAGGCCTTTTCCGTGATCGACCGGCACATGCTGGTGACGGCCGGCGGCGATGCCCTGCCCGACTGGTCGATCGCGCCGAACGCGGTCCCTGACGTGGTGCGCAATTATCGCCTGCTGCAATTCGACATGATGTTCGGCAAGCAATATGGAAAAGAGCGCTTTTTCCCCGGCTTCAATTGGCTGCACGAGGGCGCGCCGTCGGTGTAATGAATTTCGGCGAGGGACGCCTGAACGCATGGTGGCGGAAAACGTTTGAATTCCGCCATCATGCGGGTTTATCTCGGGAAAGCTCCGCACCGCCAATCAGAACCGGAGACACGCCCGTGTCAGATATCTCCGACTATATCGTCTCTCATTTCAAGCGCTCCTCTCGTGAAATCGGCGAGGTGGAACGGCGCATTCTCGAGCTGGCGCACCAGAAAAAGCTGGTTTCGAGCGATATTAATGCGGAATTTTCCGCCGGCGCCAGTTTCGGCGACAGGCTGGCAGACAAGATTGCCAGGGTCGGCGGTTCCTGGAGTTTCATCCTCGGCTTCTGCTTTTTCCTGATTTTCTGGGCTATCATCAACACCATCGTACTGACAACCCGCGCTTTCGATCCCTACCCCTTCATCTTCCTCAACCTGCTTCTTTCCATGCTGGCGGCCATTCAGGCGCCGATCATCATGATGTCGCAGAATCGTCAGGCCGCCCGCGACCGCTTCGAGGCCGCCAAGGATTATGAGGTGAATCTGAAGGCAGAACTGGAAGTGCTTTCACTGCATGAAAAGATCGATGTGAAAGTGCTGGCCGAACTGGCTGCGCTGCGGCAGGACCTTGCAGCACTTCACCGCCACGTCACCCGCAAGGAAGACTGACACCGGAAAAATTCTCCCCCCGCTTTTCCCCGCTCCGCGACAGGCTGTTATATTGGTCGCAGTCCTGCCGGGTGGACGCCAGACGTGGCGGAAACCAAAGGACGGTCCTGGTGGTGGAACGCTGGCAACGTTCGTGGAAAGGACCATGTCGCAGGGTGCAGTGCACGGTCCTTGCGAGATACGGCATGGTGAAAGACCCGGCTGCGCAACGCATCCGACCCACACCAAACCCATCCGAGTCGCAGCCGGGCAATCGCCCGACCTCTCTAGCGATCACCCGTTCGGCAGTGCCGTGCGGGATGAAGCTGTTGGGTGAAACGGGAAAGTGGACCGATGAGCGTGGGACTTCACCCCCCTCTGCCCTGCCGGGCATCTCCCCCTCAAGGGGGGAGATCGATATGCGGCTGGGTTTCGGCCATCTCAATGTCGAGGATGAAGTGGCGAAAGGCCCTCTGGTCGATCTCCCCCCTTGAGGGGGAGATGCCCGGCAGGGCAGAGGGGGGTAACGCCCCACGCACTTCGCCCCGTTGTGAATCAACCTCCGGAAAATCCCCACCCAGTTACGAATCCGTCAGATTCTTGCGCTACAGATTGACGCAGGCGTTTGTTGCATTGCACTCTAGCGGGCAAGGCAAACGGGGGAATCACTCCCCATCGTCAAAATGGCATCACGACCATTTCGCGGCGACGCCATGCCGGATGCGACATCCGGTATCGAAATGCATTCTATTCCGGGGTTTTTCATGCACCAGTTCGATCTGATTGTTGTCGGCAGCGGTCCGGCGGGAAGACGGGCCGCCATTCAGGCCGCCAAGCTCGAAAAGAAGGTTCTGGTCATCGAGAAAGGCAGCCGCGTCGGCGGCGTTTCGGTGCATACCGGCACCATCCCTTCAAAGACCCTGCGCGAAACGGCGCTCAATCTCACCGGCTGGCGCGAGCGCGGTTTTTACGGTCGCTCCTATCGCGTCAAGCAGGAGATCGACGCCGAGGACCTTCGCCGCCGCCTGCTCATCACCCTGGATCACGAAGTGGAAGTGCTGGAACACCAGTTCGCCCGCAACCGCGTGCAGCACATTCGCGGCACGGCAAGCTTCGTTGACGCCAACACCGTGAAGGTGGTGAAGAACGACGGTGAGATCATGAATGTCACCGGCACTTCCATTCTGTTGACCATCGGCACCCGCCCCTACCGGCCGCCGCATATTCCCTTCGATGGCGAAGCGGTGCTCGATTCGGACGAGATTCTCGAAATCAAGGAACTGCCGCGCTCCATGATCGTGGTTGGCGCGGGCGTCATCGGCATCGAATATGCCACCATCTTCAGCGCGCTCGACACGCAGGTGACGGTGGTGGAACCGCGCGAAACCATGCTCGAATTCATCGACAAGGAAATCGTCGAGGATTTCGCCTATCAGCTGCGCGACCGCAACATGAAGCTGATCTTCGGGCAGAAGGCGGAAAAGGTGGAGCGCGACGAGAGCGGCAAGTGCCTCGTCTCGCTCGGCAATGGCCGCGTTCTGAAGGCCGAGACCGTCCTCTTCGCCGCCGGCCGTGTCGGCGCCACCGATACGCTCAACCTATCGGCCTGCGGGCTGGAAGCCGACAGCCGCGGCCGCCTGAAAGTCGATCCTGAAACCTTCCAGACGTCCGTGCCGAACATCTATGCAGCCGGCGATATCATCGGTTTCCCGAGCCTTGCCTCCACGTCCATGGAACAGGGCCGCATCGCCGCCCGCCATGCCGTTGGGGCACCGGCCGGCGAACCGCCGCAGTTCTTCCCTTATGGCATCTATGCCGTGCCGGAGATCTCCACCTGCGGCCTGACGGAAGAGGAAGTCATCGAACGCAACATTCCCTATGAATGCGGTATCGCCCATTTTCGCGAGACCTCCCGCGGCCACATCATGGGTCTCGACAGCGGCCTCCTGAAGATGATCTTCTCGCTGAAAACCCGCCGCCTGCTCGGCGTCCATATCGTCGGCGAAGGCGCCACCGAACTGGTGCATATCGGCCAGGCGGTTCTGAACCTGAAAGGTACGGTGGAATATTTCGTCGAGAATACGTTCAACTACCCGACACTGGCGGAAGCCTACAAGATTGCCGGGCTTGATGCGTGGAACCGCATGGGTGAGATCAAGAAGGATTGAGGTTGCACGGGGGCGGCTTTTGAGATGGCGGAGTTGCCGTAATCGGCCTTCTGAGAAAGCACAGCATCCCCATCCGTCATCCCGGCCTTGAGCCGGGGTCCAGCGCGATCAAGTCTTTGATAGCGAAATACTCTTTCACAGCGCCGACTCGCCGTCACTGGATACCGGGTCAAGCCCGGCATGACGGAGGAAAGGTTTTCGCCCCTAAAGAGACTTTCTCACCTGCGAACTAACCGTATACAGCCAGCCCGCCCCCTCACCACCGAATACTGTACCGCGCACTTACCCCCGGCCGGAAATGATCCGCATAACCCTGATCCAGCGTCCCGCGCACCGTCAGGTGATCGCCCAGCTTCTGTTCCACCGCGACACCGCTGCTGAACTCGTTGAAACTGTTGCGGCTCGCCCCCGTCAGCACGAAGGCCGTGCCGGTTTCCGAGCGGGACAGGCGCAGCGATTGTGAGACATCAAGCCCGTTCCATTGCTGCGCCGTGCCGTCATACCGCACGGTGAAATTGCGGTTCGCCTCGATATCCAGCTCCGGCGTAACGATACGCTTCTGCTGCGAGGTCATGGAAACGCTGCTCGACCCTGTCAGGGCGTTGAACATGACGCCGACATCCCGCGCAAGCGAGACGCCCGGCAGCTGTTCGGCCAGCAACGTGACATTACCCCACAGCCGCACCGGCGTATCCACCACCTGCCCCGTCTTTGAGGCATTCATGCCCATTTCCAGCCCGGCCCGGATCGGGGTATCGACCGGCAGTTTCGCGCCGATGCGCGCCGTATAGGACCGATCGGAATTCTTGACCGGCTTCCAGATCAGCCCCGCCTCATCGGCATGGGCGGCCGCGGCTGCGGTGAAGAACAATAATACAAGGGCAGAACCCGTTCGGAGCGACATACTTGTCCCCTGGCAAATTAAGGGCGCACCGGGAGACCCCGGCAAGCACGGTAAAAGCTAAGGCCAATGGTTTGGCTGCGATGAAGCCACATTCAAGCGGCGCAATGCCCGAACGGCCGCTTGATACGACCAGGCAAATCATGCTGCGCAGGGTGCCAGATGAACGGGAGATGAACAAGAGCATATGCAGCAAAAAATCATGCTGCACTGCATTGTGATCAGAACAAGGATGCGAGACGCCCGGTCGCTACTCTTTTTCAATCGGTGACGCGCAACGCGCGAGGATATCATCCACGACAGCATTCAGAGAGGGGGATGAATCGATGACTGTGGCATGAACGGGAATGTCTTCTTTCGTCGCATGAAGCTGCAGGACAAATTCCCGCTCCTCCGGCTTTCCGCCAAACTCGTCCCGGGGCCTCTCGATCAATCGTCTTTGCAGGGTCTCGCTATCGAGATCGAGAACGAAGACCGCATCGAACACATCGATAAAACGCTGAAAATTTCTTGAGCCACCGCAGAAGAATGTGAGCGTGTGGCCGTGATCGGCGGCAATCTGCCGAACCTTTTCGATATCCCATATATGATGCCTGTGACGGAAACGCATATCCGCCGCATCGCGCTCCAGAGCTGGATCAAGGGCCGCGCCCGTTTCAGGGTCGCCCCTATATGCAAGTTCCCGATCGCCATGGATCACATGATGGCCGCGTCGCTGAAGTTCTGTTGCAACCGACGTCTTGCCGACACCGGAGACACCCTCAATCAGGTAGTTTCTGACACCCATAGCGCTTCCATCTGGCTCTCCCTCGCTTTGGCCGGTGACACATGGCGGCCATTGATTTGAAACATAACAATCAGGAATGACATAACCATGTCGGAAGACTGGGAATCGGGTGACTGTCACACCCCAACAAGAAAGACGACCAAACAAAAAGGCCGCAGCTTTCGCCACGGCCCTTCCATTCAAATCAGCTTGCACTGAAGAAGATTATTCGGCGTCGCCTTCAGCGGCCTTCTTCTTGGCCGGAGCCTTCTTCTTCGGAGCGGCTTCTTCGCCTTCAGAGGCGTCGTCAGCCTTGGCGGCAGCCTTTTTCTTGGCAGGCGCCTTCTTCTTGGTTTCCGTGGCTTCTTCGCCGTCGTCAGCCAGCAGCTCTTCCTTGGAAACGGTCTTGTCCGTTACCGAGATTTCGGTGAGCAGCTTGTCGATGACCTTTTCTTCGAAGATCGGAGCGCGCAGCGAAGCGGAAGCGCCGGGGGTGTTGCGGAAGAAATCGAGGATTTCCTTCTGCTGGCCCGGGAACTGCTGCAGCTGCTGGAACAGCGCGCGCTGCATTTCCTCTTCGGTCACTTCGACGCCGGCCTTTTCGCCGATTTCGGAGAGAACGAGGCCAAGACGGACGCGGCGTTCAGCCAGCTTGCGATATTCTTCGCGGGCTTCTTCTTCGGTCGTGTCTTCGTCAGCGAAGGTCTTGCCGGACTGAGCGAGATCGGTGTTGATCTGGCGCCAGATGTTGTCGAACTCGGCGTCAACCAGGCCAGCCGGCGTGTCGAACTTGTACATCTCGTCCAGCTGGTCGAGGATCTGGCGCTTGACCTTCTGACGGGTGATGTTGCCGTACTGGCTTTCGATCTGACCCTTGACGATTTCCTTCAGCTTTTCAGCCGATTCGAGGCCAAGCTTTTCGGCCAGTTCGTCGTTGATTTCAACCGGAGCGGCGGCAGCAACTTCCTTGACGGTGATGTCGAAGTTGGCTTCCTTGCCGGCAAGGTTCGCCGCCGGGTAATCGGCCGGGAACGTCACGGTGATGGTCTTTTCGTCGCCGGCCTTGACGCCAACCAGCTGGTCTTCGAAGCCGGGGATGAAGCGGCCCGAACCGAGAACCAGTTCAGCGTCTTCAGCAGCGCCGCCGTCGAAGGCAACGCCGTCGACCTTGCCGAGGTAGTTCATGGTGACGCGGTCGCCTTCAGCGGCCTTGCCCTTCTTGGTCTCGTAGGTGCGGGCGCTTTCGGCGATCTTGAGGATCTGCTCGTTGATTTCGTCTTCGGAGACTTCCACAACTTCGCGGGTAACCTTGATGCCGTCATTGGCCTTCAGTTCGATGGCCGGAATGATTTCGTAGGCAACGGTGAATTCGAAGTCGGATTCGGCCGACAGGATCTTTTCAGCTTCCTGCTCGTCTTCGGTCATGGAGATCGCAGGCTGCGTTGCAGACTTCTCGCCACGGCTGGAGAGGATTTCGGACGGCTTTTCACGAACCAGCTCGTTGACGAGGTCGGCCATGATGGACTTGCCGTACATCTTCTTCAGGTGGCCAACCGGCACCTTGCCGGGACGGAAACCGTTGATGCGAACCTTGTCCTTGGCGTCGACCAGGCGCTCGTCCAGGCGGGCCTTCATGTCGGCAGCCGGAATAACGACCTTGAGTTCGCGCTTCAGCCCTTCAGCGAGCGTTTCGATAACCTGCATTTTCCTAACCTTCACATCATGGCGGCGGTGCTCAGACAGCCGTTGGTTTACTTTCGAGCACTGCGCCGGAAACATCGTTCCCCGGCCGTGGCTTCCCTTATTTCTTACACAAGCGCCTGCCGGACACCGTTACGCCTGCACCGGAGAATAAAGACCAAAGGGGAGAAATGAACCCCGAAGCTCCCCGCATCCTGTAAGGATGCACTCTGGCGCAAGCGTGGCACAGCCATGCCTTGCTTGTGGTGCGGGTAGAGAGACTCGAACTCCCACGCCGAAGCGTTGGTACCTAAAACCAATGCGTCTACCAATTCCGCCATACCCGCACGTTGGGCGGCGGTATGTCACAATGTTCAGAAAGGGTCAAGCACGCCGTTCCGCTGCCTTTCGTTTCGCCCGGACTTTTCTTGCCGGCCGGGCTGGGCAGAAGGAGGCCCGACCCGCTTTCGCGACCGGCCAACGGATTTTCGGAACCCGAAAGACCGGCAAGCCTTCCGGATACAGGGACGAAAGCGGCGTAGCGCGCCATCGTCCTCCCCGATTACCGACCCCCCATCATATGGCCGCTTCACGCTAACACGCGGCTGCACTGACATTATATATAATATGGCATGGCGGGCACATGATGGCGCCGGTACCGCCGCACGCAGCCGCCGCATGACGCACCGCCGCAAGGCTGCAGGCGGATAACTCCATCAAAAGCACACAAATTGGTCACAAATTATGCATGAATCGCCGCAATCGGGGCATTTTACCGGATTGCATTGCGTTTAATGCATAGGTGGCATCTTGCTTTGTCTGTTTTTGTTTTGATTAAACCGATTATATTCGTGGTCATACAGACATCGAGTTCAGCCCCGGACCAAAGCCTCCCAAGGCTGGCCGCGGCGACTGAACAGCACGAAGAGGAAGATGAAAATGAACATTGCACGCTCGCTCACCAACTGGCGCAAGTATCGTCAGACCGTAACCGAACTCGGCCGCATGACCGACCGCGAACTGAATGACCTCGGCATTGGCCGTCAGGACATCCGCCGCGTCGCCAAGACCGCCGTCGGCTTCTAATTGGACGCCCCGCCGCTCTGCGGCGGATGCGAAACGACCTACCCAAAAAGGCCTGAGGCTTCCGCCTCTGGCCTTTTTTCGTTTTGGGTGGCGCCCCAACTCGAAGCAATTCGTCTGTACCGCCTGCTGGGGCCGACGGATAAATGCATTGATGCCGAGTGTTGGCGTACGGCAGGATGATGTCCGGGCTTGCTCCGATTGCCCTCTCACGCCGCAGAGCCCCTTCGAAAGCCGTCTAAGGCCGCCATATCCTTCAAAGCCGCCTCAAAGGCAGGCATTTCCGCTCATATTTTGCCCATATGATACCCAAAGCCGCAAATTTAGACGACATACTGCACAAATGCATGGCAGTAGCCTAAATTCTGCACTGCACAACATGGCTTCATGTCTATATATAAACCTCAACAGCCGAGAGCACAGAGAAACCGCTGAGCCGGCAGACGAAATCAACAGAGATAGATTGAGGAAACGACCATGAACCCTATCCGCATCGCAAAGAACTGGATCTCCTACCGCCGCACGATCAACGAACTCGGCAGCCTCTCCAACCAGGCTCTGAGCGACATCGGCCTGACCCGTTACGACATCCGTAACGTAGCAGCCCGTTCGTTCCGCTAAGGCGTAAACGATCGTCCCGCTGCCCGACCTCCAGGGCGCGACGATTGAGCGACAGGTTAAGAAAGCGGCGCCTCTGGCGCCGTTTTTGATTCTGGAGTTTCCGCTGCAAGCAGCTATTTTTCGAAGATGCACTCCTGGCTTCCGCCACCATTCGGTTTTACAGGGCCGGCCGGCATTTCGGATACGGGCGCTACGCCAAATACATCGGGTTCGAGATCGCCGCTTGTTTCTTCTCCCCGCCGGGGAGAAGGTGGCCCGAAGGGTGGGATGAGGGGGCTAGCTCCCCTGATATCTCCAACCTCGCCCCCTCATCCCGCTGCCCGCTTCAAATGCGCGCCTGCTCCTCGATCCCGGCGGGAGCTTCGTAGCCCACCAGCCTCCATCCGCCAAAACCATTTGGCTGCCCCCGCCATGCATGCTAGTGCATCGGCAAACAATGCCGCGTCCTTTTAGGACCCGCGCGGAACACTCACTCGAATGACGGCCGCCGGACGGGAGCCTTGGCCCCGCGGCCGCCCATGGACACCGAAATGCAAGACAAGACTATTTCTCCCATTCACGTCGTCGGCGGCGGGCTGGCCGGCTCGGAAGCCGCATGGCAGATTGCGGAGAGCGGCGTTCCCGTCATCCTGCACGAAATGCGCGGTGTGCGCGGCACCGATGCGCATAAGGGCGATACGCTGGCGGAACTGGTCTGTTCCAACTCCTTCCGCTCCGACGATGCGACGGCCAATGCGGTTGGTGTCATCCATGCGGAAATGCGGCTTGCCGGCTCGCTGATCATGGCCTGCGCCGATAAACACCAGGTGCCGGCCGGCGGCGCGCTTGCCGTTGACCGCGACGGATTTTCCGAGGCCGTGACGAAAACGCTGGAGGGTCACCCGCTGGTGACGATCCTCCGCGAAGAGGTGAACGGCCTTCCGCCGAAGGAATGGGGCAACACGATCATCGCGACCGGGCCTCTCACCTCGCCGGATCTCGCCGCCGCCATCCAGGCCGAGACGGGTGAGGATGCGCTCGCCTTTTTCGACGCCATCGCCCCGATCGTCCACCGCGACAGCATCAACATGGATATCTGCTGGTACCAGTCGCGTTACGACAAGGTCGGCCCCGGCGGCACGGGCAAGGACTACATCAACTGCCCCCTGGATGAGCAGCAATATAACGCCTTCATCGACGCGCTGATCGCCGGCGACACGGTCGGTTTCAAGGAATGGGAAGGCACGCCCTATTTCGACGGCTGCCTGCCGATCGAAATCATGGCCGAGCGCGGACGCGAAACGCTGCGCCATGGCCCGATGAAGCCGATGGGCCTCACCAATGCCCACAACCCCACCGTCAAGGCCTATGCCGTCGTCCAGCTGCGCCAGGACAATGCGCTCGGCACGCTCTACAACATGGTCGGTTTCCAGACGAAGCTGAAATACGGCGTTCAGGCGGATGTGTTCCGCATGATACCCGGCCTCGAAAATGCGGAATTCGCGCGCCTCGGCGGCCTGCACCGCAACACCTATATCGATTCCCCCACCCTGCTTGACCCCTCGCTGAAGCTGAAATCCCGGCCGGACCTGCGTTTCGCCGGCCAGATCACCGGTTGTGAGGGTTATGTGGAAAGCGCCTCCGTCGGCCTCCTCGCCGGCCGCTTCGCCGCCGCCGAGCAAAAGGGCGAAACCCCGAGCCTGCCGCCGGCCACCACCGCGCTCGGTTCGCTGCTCAACCACATCACCGGCGGCCACCTGTCTTCCGATGATGAACCGGGCAAACGCTCCTTCCAGCCGATGAACATCAATTTCGGCCTCTTCCCCGAACTGGAGCCGGGCTCGATCGTCAAGCCAGAAGGCGTCAAGCGTTTTCGCGGCAAGGACAAGACGATCATGAAACGTCAGCTGATCGCGGCGCGGGCGTTGAAGGATTGTGCGGCGTGGCTCGCGACGCCCAAAGGCGGCGCGGCGACTGACTGACGCCGAGACATGGCAACCTGGCATGACCGCCGTCGTTACATCACGTTCCATTTGCCAAAATCGGATTTGCCGGTCTGATAGGGATAATGCCTTGAGAAGAAGGGATTGACTGCGGCAACGTGCTCGAAGGTGATCGTCGTTCCAAAGAGGATTGAGAACAGCGGCTGGTAGCTGTAGCGGCCGGAGACAACGATGATCGCTTCCTTGGGGCCAAATCCACCGTCAGTCACTGCCTTTTGCCATCGCACGTCCTCGGCCGATCCAAAGAAATTATATGGCCTGAATTGTTCTTTAGGCGTGCCGCCGGTCAGCTCAACGCTTCGCAAAGTCAGATTGAGCTTATCCGTTGCGAGGATGCCGTTGCCCGCGATGATCGCGAATTGGGACACACCGGTTCTGACCCGTGTCTCGAACTCCGGAAATCGTGCCGACCATCTGGCCGCATTATCGATCACGGTGACAAAACGATCATAACTGATCCAGCCTCGCCCGACCTCGACAATGACTGCCAGAAAAAGAATGAGGACCGGCGCCAGAAGTCCCATTTCGACGGCAGCGGCGCCGGATCGGCAGGAGAAGAGCCGGAAGATACGGTGTGAACCCATGCCGATCATTCCGTCACCCGTACGGCCGTGACGGCCAGCGACACATTCTGCAGCTGACGGACGCCTCCGGACTTGGGCACAAGCAGATGTGTCGTCGGCATGACGAAATTCCAGTTGTAGCCGATCGCAAGTATATATTGGCCGGCAGAACTGTTCGGCGCCTGAAAGCGGTTGACGATGGGGAAGGAGATCGGCGTCGCGACGATGTCGTCATCGGCTATAGGAGCAAGCGTTATCTTCAGGGTTTCCGTGTCCGTAGCCCCGATAAACTTGGCCGCGATCGCACGCCGAAGCGCGTCCGCAGTCACCTGCTCCCGCTGCATCGCCGCTTTACGAAGATATTCTATGCCTGCAGTCGTGGCCGTCGACAGGTTGAGATGATAAAGGAACAACAGACCGATTTCCAATATCCCGAAGATCAGAATGAGGAAGAACGGCATCAATATCGCGACCTCAATCGCTGCTGCCGCCTGCCTGTCATCGGCAAAACGCCGATAATGCCCGAGCCACCGGTTATTGAAACGAGAGGACGTTGGACGTTTTTTCGGCCGTCGAGCTTCGACGCGGTTACCGGCGCTCATCGCCGTACCTTCCGATATATCTCAGTTCGAACCCGGTGATGATGCCGCCGACGCTGTCACTGAAACCCGATGCGGCGATGGTGAGCTTGTATACGGAGTAGGTGTCGACCGTGAATTTCTTCTGGTAATAGCGCCACTTGATGGCCTGATCGACGGGATTTTCCATGCCCGGTCCCTGCCGCATGTTGAAGACCGGTTTTACAGTGCCCAATTGTGGCCGAAGCTGCTGCAGGGTGACATCGATGCCGTTCGTCTGCTCAGCGGTAATCAGCTTGCCGGGATTGGAAGGGTCCTTGAAATGACTCTTACGGCCGTTGTACCACACGGATATCTCATAGTAGCCGGGATGAAGCTCCACTTTTTTGAAGATGGAGCTGTTGGCGTTCATGGGCTTTTTCCCTCCCTGCCTCACCGCGCCCCAGTCGCTGTCCAGTTCGATCACGTAGCGCGTCGGCAAGGACGCATTATTGCCCATGGAGTCGTCGACCATATCTCTGCGCGTGTTGGCCGCCTTGTCTGTGTCTTTGATATCGCAGGCCTTGTCGTTGAGGGTTTCCTTGTCTTTCTCAACTTTCTGCGCAAATCCGTCCGGATAGCCATCCCAGTCGTGATTCTTGCGGCAGCAGGGGCTGCTCCAGTCCTGCAATTCGATACCGGGGTCTGTCCCGCCGTCCCAGCGGATCTCGGTATAGCGATAGACCCCCCAGCAACCGCCGGGGGTCCTTGCGGTGACCCCGTTTTTTAGAACGCGCTCTTTATCGAGTGAAGTTTTCTCAAAATCATTATTGACCAGCACTTCGCCATCATAGGGATAAGGCGGGATGCCCTGGCAAGTGTAGTTCAAACGATACTTGAATTCGTCGAGGCTGAGCATCTTGGCAAACAGCAGATTATAGCCGAACTCCGCCTTCATATCCGTGCGCAGCCAGTCAATGACAACATCGCGGGTGATCACCTTTTGTTTTGTGGACTGGATCATCGAATCGAAGGTTGTAAGCACGGCTTCCCGGCGGTCCTCATCTTCAGGCGTATCGGTCCGCGTGGGCTTGGTCGATCGTTCGCAGGCCAGCGCCATGACGCGCTTTGACTGGTTGTAATAGACCAGCGCCCGGCCGCCTTCGAAAAGCACCCCTAACAGAAGGACGAAGAGGGGCAGCAACAGTGCGGTCATAATGGCGAAAGCGCCCTTGCGGTCCTTGAGCAGCGAGAAAAACGCTCCCCTTTCCCGTGCTGGTTTTTTTATCGGCCTGCTCGTCATCAAAACACCGTCTCATGTCGCTGATCACCATGGGAAAGGCGCGCTGTGAAAAGCGACTGGCCTGGCTTTCTGCGACGCTAAATATATCCGGCTAACGCCGGTTGATTGAAAATAGCTCTTTGGCCGCCTGCGGCGCTGCTTTTCGGGCAACGTCGCCTGACCACTGAAAATACAGGGGTCAATTAACACGCAAACCGTAAATCAAAGCTCAATCGGAACTGAAAAATATGACGCAAATTCATATGCTTAGTTTATTCATTAATAAATTAGCTATCTTCGATAGAAGCGTATGAGCGTGTGACGCCGGTACAGGATTTGCATCCACGGTGACATGCGTAAACACAAACTTGGGCTTGCCCCTTGTCCCTCCAGCCAAGCTCGGGCAAAACAGCCCCATCCAATCACAAGACAATGCCAGGAGATAAGATATGGACGTCCGCGCCGCCGTTGCCATTCAGGCAGGAAAACCGCTCGAGGTCATGACCGTTCAGCTCGAAGGTCCCCGGGCCGGCGAAGTGCTGATCGAGGTCAAGGCGACCGGCATCTGCCACACCGATGACTTCACCCTTTCCGGCGCCGATCCGGAAGGCCTGTTTCCGGCCATTCTCGGCCATGAAGGCGCCGGCATCGTCGTGGATGTCGGACCGGGCGTTACCTCCGTCAAGAAGGGCGATCATGTCATTCCGCTCTACACGCCGGAATGCCGCGAGTGTTATTCGTGCACCTCGCGCAAGACCAATCTCTGCACCTCCATCCGCGCCACGCAGGGCCAGGGCGTGATGCCGGACGGCACCTCGCGATTCTCGATCGGCAAGGACAAGATCCATCACTACATGGGCTGCTCGACCTTCTCGAACTACACGGTTCTGCCGGAAATCGCCGTCGCCAAGATCAACCCGGACGCCCCCTTCGACAAGGTCTGCTACATCGGCTGCGGCGTGACGACAGGCATTGGCGCTGTCATCAACACCGCCAAGGTGGAGATCGGCTCCACGGCCATCGTCTTCGGCCTCGGCGGCATCGGCCTCAACGTGCTGCAGGGCCTGCGCCTTGCCGGTGCGGACATGATCATCGGCGTTGACATCAACCCCGACCGCAAGGCCTGGGGCGAAAAATTCGGCATGACGCATTTCGTCAACCCGAAGGAAGTCGGCGACGATATCGTCCCCTATCTTGTCAACATGACCAAGCGCAACGGCGACCTGATCGGCGGCGCGGATTACACCTTCGACTGCACCGGCAATACCAGGGTCATGCGCCAGGCGCTGGAAGCCTCCCATCGCGGCTGGGGCAAGTCGGTCATCATTGGCGTTGCGGGTGCTGGCCAGGAAATCTCCACGCGTCCGTTCCAGCTCGTCACCGGCCGCAACTGGATGGGCACCGCATTCGGCGGCGCGCGCGGCCGCACGGATGTGCCGAAGATCGTCGACTGGTACATGGAAGGCAAGATCCAGATCGACCCGATGATCACCCACACCATGCCGCTCGAAGACATCAACAAGGGCTTCGACCTGATGCACAGGGGCGAAAGCATCCGCGGCGTCGTCGTGTACTGATTGGCCGGCAACGTCAGCAGGCGCGCAGCACGCGCGCCTGCCCATTCATGCAAATGTGATCGCTCCTTCGGACTTGCAGCCAGCGCGATTAACGGGACGGTAAATCTATCGTTGTAATCCCATAACGCGCGGTGGGGTTGAAAAATCTCTTCCTCAGGCCGAGTGACGCCAGACAGCGGAGAGCGCCCCTGAAAATCGTATCGATCGATAACGGAAACCGCGCCGCCGCCATCAGTCTTCTGACGAAAGGTTTCCCTGAAAAGAGCGAGGCCTTCTGGTCCCGCGGGCTTGCGCTGATTGCCGAACATCACGAACGCCGGCAACTCGGTCCGGTCGGGCAATTGCTGATGAAAGGTGACGCCGCCGCCGGTGTATTGCTGACAATCAAAAGCCGCCTGCCGGATACCGGCACTGTCGTCGTCAATCTGTCCAGCTGGTATGTCGAGCCGGCTTGCAGATGGTTCGCGCCGCGCATGCTGCAAATGGCGTCGTCTTCAGAGGATGAGGTCTTCACCGACCTCACCCCCTCGGCCGAAGCCTGCAGGCTGAATGAGAGGCTGGGCTTTCACACGGTGACGGATTGCACGCTTTTTTATCCCCTGCCGTTGAAGGCGTTGCGCCCCTCGATCGCCCGCCTCATAACGCTCGCCTCCGCTCAACCCGGTACGCTGACCAGCGAGACGCGTGAGATGCTTGAAGATCACGCGCGCCTCGGCTGCATCGTCGCCATCATGCAGGCGGATGGCCGTCATTACCCGCTGGTCTTTCTGAAAACGGCGACCAAAAGGGCGCCCTCCGCGCGCCTCATCTATTGCGAGGACCGCGCAGTCGTACAAAGACACATTGCCGCGATCGCTCGCCATCTCCTTCGCCACGGCAGATTTGCCATGACGATGGCTGCACTCGAGGGTGAACGAAACGCGGGCGGCTTCGCTGCACATAAATCTGCGCCGATACAAGTAAAAGGCGCATGGAACCCACAATTTATTAACGAAACATACTCAGAGTTGGTGTTATTGCCACCCTAGGTATTTTAGTGGTGCTAGGGTTGTCCTGACCGAAACCTGGCCTTTACAGATAAACGGGGTTCCGGGGCGGGAGCCATGGAAAATATACGGGGAGATCGGGGAATGAACATGCTTGCAGCAAAAACGAGCGAAATAGAGATTGCTGATACCATTCACTCCTATCTTTCGGACCGTTTCCCTGCCTATGCACCTTTTTCGGCCGACACGCCGCTTCTCGAGGGAGGCGTCATCGATTCGCTCGGCTTTCTGGAGCTGATGATCTTTCTTGGTGAAGGCTTCGGCATCATTCTCGACGACGAACATTTCACCCCCGACAACCTTGGCACGCCCGCCGATCTCGTCGCCTTCGTCCTCAGGGAACGGAGGAGATGACACCTCCTTACCTGCTGCACCACCTGCTGGGCGCGCGCGCGGCAAGCGACGGGCAGGCGATCGTTTATAAAGACACATCCCTGAGCTACCGGCAATTTGCCGAAGCGGCGGAACGATGCGCGGCTGCCTTGCAGCAGGCCGGGGCGCAACGCGGCGACCGGGTCGTCATTTTTCTGCCGCGAGGCACGGAAGAATGCTGGGCGATCTTCGGCGTCAGCATGGCCGGATGCGTCTTCGTGCCGGTCAATGCGCTGCTGAAGGCGCAGCAGATACGCCATATCATCGTGGATTGCGGCGCCGAACTTGTCATCAGCAATGCGACCATGCGCGACGAGCTGAGCGCGGCGCTGGAAGGTCTGGCTGGTGTCCGCGTGCTACTGGCGAACGATATCGCCGAAGGCAGCAAGACGTCAGTCAAAAGCCCGGCGGCAATCGGCGAAGACCTCGCGGCGATCCTCTATACATCCGGTTCTACCGGCTCACCCAAGGGCGTGATGCTGTCGCATCGCAATCTCCTGGCCGGCGCGCGCATCGTGCGCACCTATCTGGAGATTACCGGCAAGGATCGCATTCTTTCCCTACTGCCCTTCAGCTTTGATTATGGCCTCAACCAGCTGCTGACGGCAGTGGAACAGGGCGCGACAACAATCATCTCCACCTTTAGGCTCGGTGACGATATCGTCCGCGACCTGCGCGACCATGCCGTGACCGGGCTTGCCGGGGTGCCGACAGTCTGGGCGATCCTGACGAGGGCGGCGCCGTCGCTTGCCAGGACGCCGCTTCCGCATCTGCGTTACATCACCAATTCTGGCGGGCGCGTGCCGCAGGAAACTGTGAAGGCACTGCGCGAAAAGCTGCCGGACACGAAAATCTACCTGATGTACGGCCTGACCGAAGCCTTCCGCTCCACCTTCCTGCCGCCGGATGAAATCGATCGCCGCCCGACCTCCATCGGCAAGGCCATTCCCGAATGTGAGATATTCATCGTCACCGCCGAGGGACAGCGGGCAAAGCCCGGCGAACCCGGCATTCTAGTGCATCGAGGCCCGACCGTTTCGCTGGGCTACTGGAACCGGCCGGAAGACACGGCGAAAGTCCTGCGCCCGCATCCCTTCATTCCGGCGGCACTGGGCGGAGAAACCGTATGTTACTCCGGCGATCTGGCGGTGGAAGACGAAGACGGGTTCTTCAGCTTCGTTGCCCGTAACGATGCGATGATCAAGTCTTCGGGTTATCGCATCAGCCCGACCGAAGTCGAAGAAAGCCTGATGTCGACAGGCTTGTTCCAGCAGGTCGCCGTCATCGGCCTTCCGGACCCCTTTGCGGGGGAAAAGGTGCATGCCGTGGCGACTGCCGCCAATGAAAATATCGATGTTTCCGCGGCACTGAAGAAGGCCGCTGAAATGCTCGCCCCCTTCATGATCCCGCGCGCCATCGAGCTGGTCGACCGGTTGCCGGTCACCGCCAATGGCAAGGTGGACTACCGCGCGCTTGTGCGCGAACGGACGGACAATGGCGCCCACGGATAAACCCCAGAGCCACGGTCCCGCCCTTGCGGCCGCGTCATTCGATATCAGTGAAAACGATCTTGTGATCGGCGGGCTTGCCGTGCGCGATATCGTCGCCGAAACCGGAACTCCATGCTTTCTCTATGATGCTGGCGCGATGCGCCGCGCCTACCGCGATCTCCAGGCGACGCTCTCCGGTTTTGCCGATATCTATTATTCGGTGAAGGCCAATCCCCTGCCCGCCATCATCGCACTCTTCCGGCAGGAAGGCGCCGGCGCGGAAATCGCTTCCGCTGGCGAATATCGCGCCGCTATAAAGGCTGGTGTCGCGCCGGAAAACATCATCTTTGCCGGGCCCGGCAAAAGCAGAGCCGAATTGCACGAAGTGATCACGGGCGGCATCGGCGAAATCCATATCGAAAGCGCCGAGGAAATTGCCCGCATCGAGGCAATCGGCAAACCCGTCAAGGCCTCTGTCCGCATCAATCCGGTGCCGGATGCGCAAGCCGGCGCCATGCGCATGGGCGGCAAGGCCACCGCTTTTGGTTTCGATGAGGAAGAACTGGAAAATATCCTGCCGCTTTTCCGGCATGCGGGCGTTATCGATCTCGTCGGCATCCATATCTATGGCGGCACGCAGATTCTCGATGCGGACATGCTTGTCTCGCAATGGCGACATGCCATCGCAATTGCCGCCCGCATGGCGGAAATGCTCGGCAAGCCGCTTGAAACCATCGATCTCGGCGGCGGCCTCGGCATCCCTTACTTCGCCGGCGAAGCACCGCTCGATCTCGCGAAGGTAAAAGCCGCCGTGCCCGATCTGAAGGCACTGCTGAAAGCGCATCCGCTGATCGCCGACGCCCATGTCATCGTCGAGCCCGGCCGCTTCCTCGCCGGTCCGGGCGGCATCTATACGGCCGAAGTCAATTCCGTGAAGACCTCGCGCGGAACCACCTTCGTTGTGACGGATGGCGGCATGCACCATCACCTGGCCGCTTCGGGCAATCTCGGTCAGATCGTCAAGCGCAACTATCCCATCGTTGCGCCCGCCATGATGCAGGCCGACCACGCGGAGACTGCAACCATCGTCGGCCCGCTCTGCACGCCACTCGATACGCTGGCTCGCAATGCGGCATTGCCGAGGCTCCAGGCCGGTGACCTCATCGCCATCCTGCAGTCAGGCGCCTATGGCGCAAGCGCCAGCCCCGGGGGTTTTCTAAGCCACGCGGTGGCGAAGGAAGTGCTGGTGGAAAATGGGGCGTTTGAGATGATCGGGCGATAATCACCCTCGCAGCAGCCTGTCCCCCACAGCGAATTTCGATTTCAGCAGGCACTCGTCATATTCCGCCTCAGCCACGGAATCGAAGACGATGCCGCCGCCGACATTAAAGACGGCGCGACCGTCATCGAACAGTGTCATCGTACGGATCGCCACCGAAAAGCGCATTTCACCACCAGGAGACATGAGGCCGATGGCGCCGCAATAGGCGTCGCGGGGCGCCGCTTCCAGTTCGCGCAGGATTTTCATCGCCCACATTTTTGGCGCACCGGTAACCGATCCGCAGGGAAACAGCGCGGCGAAAATGTCTTCCACCGTCATGCCGGGCAAAAGTTTCGCCCTGATATGGCTGACCATCTGGTGCACGGTCGGATAGGTCTCGATATCGAAAAGCCGTGGCACATCGAGGCTGCCGACCTCGGTGATGCGGGAAATATCGTTGCGCAAGAGATCAACGATCATGCGGTTTTCGGCGAGCGTCTTTTCATCCGCAAGCATCGCCGCGATGATCGCCCTGTCCTCCTCCGCATCCGCTCCGCGCGGCGTCGTTCCCTTCATGGGATGGGTTTCGATGAACCCCTGCCCGTCAACCGAGAAAAACAGTTCCGGCGAGCGTGACAGGATGACCGGGCCGCCGAGATCGACCAGCGCGCCATATTTCACCGGCTGGCGCTCGATCAATGACCAGAATGCCGTCAGCGGATCGCCGCTCCAGCGGGCATGGACGGGCATGGTCAGATTGCCCTGATAACAGTCGCCCCGGCGTATATGGTCGTGCAACAGTTCGAAACACCGCCGATACTCGGGAAGTGTCCATGCCGGAACCGGATCGGCAAGAAACGCATCCGCGCCCGGAACTTCGTCAGGCCGCGCAAAGCGGCCGTCATCCGGCTGCGGGCCGGAAAAGACCCCGAAATTCAGGAACGGCACGTTGCGCGGTTCTTCCGCAAAAGGCGCAAGCTTCGGCTCGAACAGGAAACCGGCCTCATAAGACATATAGCCAGCTAAATATTTTCCGGCACGGCGCAGTTCTTCCATGCGCTTCAGCGCTGCAAAAAACGCTTCTCGCTCATCCGCTACGATGATTTCCTCCGGCTCGGTGAAGGCTGTCACCGTGCCGGTCGTGTCATCCCGGAAAAGAACGTAAGGCGCATGTGCCAAGGAAAAATCCGTAGAAGGTAAATCTGGAGACTTCAGGGCGTCGGAAAGAAACCTTTCCATCGTCATCCCCGGTTCCCGGATCAAGTCCGAGGATGTCCCGAGGATCTACCACCCGTTGACATTAGCGACCTCGGCAGATCCTCGGCACGAGACCGAGGATGACGTCGAGTGTGGAGACAGGTCACGAGGCATTAAACCGGATCTATATCGCCCCGCGCCCACATTTCGATGGTTTCCGCATAAAAATCGGCGAAACGGCCTTCCTCGATCGACTTGCGGATACCCTGCATCAGCTCCTGATAATAGGCAAGATTGTGCCAGGAAAGGAGCATGCCGCCCAGCGCCTCGTTGGCGCGTACGAGGTGATGCAGATAGGCGCGGGAGTAATCGCGCGAGGCCGGGCAGTTGGATTGTTCGTCGAGCGGGCGCATATCCTCGGCATGGCGGGCATTGCGGATATTGACCTTGCCGCGGCGCGTGAAGGCCAGACCATGACGGCCGGAACGCGTCGGCATCACGCAGTCGAACATGTCGATGCCGCGCGCCACCGATTTCAGGATATCGTCAGGCGTGCCGACGCCCATCAGGTAACGCGGCTTTTCAGTGGGCAGCACCGGCAGGGTAATATCGAGCATGCCCAGCATCACATCCTGCGGCTCACCGACGGCAAGGCCGCCGACCGCATAACCCTTGAGATCGAGCTGCTTCAGCCCTTCGGCGGAGCGAATGCGCAGGTCCGGCTGGTCGCCCCCCTGCACGATGCCGAACATGGCCTTGCCGGGCTGGTCGCCAAAGGCGACGCGGCAGCGCTCGGCCCAGCGCAGCGACATTTCCATGGCGCGCTCGATTTCCTTGCGCTCGGCCGGCAGCGCGATGCACTCATCGAGCTGCATCTGGATGTCCGAATCGAGCAGGCCCTGAATTTCGATCGAGCGTTCCGGTGACATGTGATGCAGCGAACCGTCCACATGGCTCTTGAAGGTCACGCCCTTCTCATCCAGCTTGCGCAGACCGGAAAGCGACATCACCTGAAAACCGCCGCTATCGGTGAGGATCGGGTGTGGCCAGCGGATCAGCTCATGCAGGCCGCCAAGGCGGGCGACACGCTCGGGGCCGGGCCGGAGCATCAGGTGATAGGTATTGCCGAGAATGATGTCCGCCCCCAGCTCGCGCACCTGATCAAGATACATGGCCTTGACGGTGCCGACAGTGCCGACGGGCATGAAGGCGGGCGTGCGGATGACGCCACGCGGCATGGCGACTTCGCCGAGGCGCGCGCCGCCGCTCGTGGCTTTCAGGGTGAAGGTGAATTTGTCGTGCATCAGTTTTTCCGGAACAACAGGCTGGAATCGCCATAGGAATAGAAACGGTATCCGGTTTCGATGGCGTGCTTATATGCGTCACGCATCGTTTCGAGACCGCAGAAAGCCGAAACCAGCATGAACAGCGTCGATTTCGGCAGGTGGAAATTGGTCATCAGCATATCGACCGCGCGGAAACGATAACCCGGCGTGATGAAAATGCCGGTCGCATCGGACCACGGGTGAATGGTGCCATCCTCCGCAGCCGCGCTTTCGATCAGACGCAACGACGTCGTGCCCACGCAGACAATGCGCCCGCCCCGCGCCTTGATCGCATTCAGCCTGTCGGCTGTTTCCTGCGAGACGTGGCCGATTTCGAAATGCATCTTGTGATCGTCGGTATCATCGGCCTTGACCGGCAGGAAGGTGCCTGCCCCAACGTGAAGCGTCACGAAATGCCGCTCGATACCGGCCTTGTCGAGCGCCGCAAATAGCTCAGGCGTGAAATGCAGCCCGGCGGTAGGCGCGGCAACGGCGCCCTTCTCGCGGGCATAGATGGTCTGGTAGTCGGTCTGGTCCTGCGCATCTTCCGGCCGTTTGGCCGCGATATAGGGCGGCAGGGGAATATGGCCGACGGAGGCAATGGCCTCGTCCAGAACGGGACCGGAGACGTCGAACAGCAGCGTGATCTCGCCCTCCTCGCCCTTCTGCTCGACGGTGGCCTCCAGATGGGCAAGGCCGCAGGCATTGTCGCGCTCATAACCGAAACGGATGCGGTCGCCCTGCTTGATGCGCTTGCCGGGACGCGCGAAAGCCTTCCAGCGGGACTGATCGGCGCGCATGTGCAGCGTGGCCGAAACGGCCGTCTCCGGCGCGCCTTCGCGCAGCCTGACACCTTCAAGCTGGGCGGGAATGACGCGGGTGTCGTTGAAAACAAGCGCATCGCCGGCCCGCAGGAAGGACGGCAGGTCGAAAACGCGATGGTCTTCCATGCGATTTTCATTCGGATCGACCACCAGCAGGCGCGCGCTATCACGCGGGTTGGCCGGGCGAAGGGCGATATTCTCCTCGGGCAGATCGAAATCGAACAGGTCTACACGCATTGCAAGGGCTCTCGAAAATATCAAAACCCGCCCTCAATGGGGCGGGTGGTGGGAGTGACAAGCTTCGTCTAACGAGACGTCATCCTCGGGCTTGATCCGGGGACCGAGGATGACGGCTGAGAGGTTGGCACCCTTGTCATCAATGTGAAACGCCCCGCAGTTTCCTGCGGAGCGGGTAAACACGTTATACGCTACCTTCAAGCCGCCGAAGCGAGCTTCATGGACACGATCGAATCGGGGTCCTTCACCGGCTCGCCGCGCTTGACCTTGTCGATGGCTTCCATGCCCTCGATGACCTGGCCCCAGACGGTGTACTGCTTGTTGAGCCACGGGGAATCCGTGAAGCAGATGAAGAACTGCGAGTTGGCGGAGTTCGGGTTCTGCGAACGGGCCATGGAGCAGGTGCCGCGCACATGCGGGATGGCGGAGAATTCTGCCTTCAGGTCCGGCTTTTCGGAGCCGCCCATGCCGGCGCGGGCCGGGTTGAAGCTTTCGGAACCCTTCTTGCCGAATTTCACGTCGCCGGTCTGGGCCATGAAGTCTTCGATAACGCGGTGGAAAACGACGCCGTCATAAGCACCTTCCGATACCAGTTCCTTGATGCGGGCAACGTGGCCCGGAGCAACTTCCGGAAGCAGCTGGATCACGACCTTGCCGGTCGTGGTTTCCATGATGATGGTGTTTTCCGGATCCTTGATCTCGGCCATGATTATTCTCCTCTGTTCGGGCTCTATTGCCCTGTCTTACTTCTTGCCGACAGTGACCTTGATCATCCGGTCGGGGTTGGAAACTTCGCCGTTGCTGCCCTGCCCGCGCTTGATCTTGTCCACGGCTTCCATGCCGGACACGACCTTGCCGACCACGGTGTACTGGCCGTTCAGGAACGGACCGTCGGCAAACATGATGAAGAACTGCGAATTGGCGGAATTCGGATCCTGCGAACGGGCCATGCCGACCACGCCGCGCGTGAACGGAACCTTGGAGAATTCGGCCGGAATATCCGGCAGGTCGGAGCCGCCAGTACCTGCGCGCTGGGCGCTGAAGCCCTTCTCCATGTTGCCATACTGCACGTCGCCGGTCTGCGCCATGAAGCCGTCGATGACGCGGTGGAAAGCCACGTTGTCGTAAGCGCCCTTCTTGGCCAGCGCCTCGATCTGCGCCACGTGCTTCGGCGCGACGTCGGGCATAAGCTCGATGACAACGGGGCCGTCCTTCAGCTGGACGGTGAGAAGTTCGGCGGCAGACGCAAAGGTGCTGGCGGCAAGCGCGCCCGCAAACATGGCGCCGGCAAAGGCAAATCGAACGAGTTTCATCGGATTGGCTC
The DNA here is from genome assembly GCF_037203725.1 of Agrobacterium sp. CMT1. NCBI lineage: Bacteria > Pseudomonadati > Pseudomonadota > Alphaproteobacteria > Hyphomicrobiales > Rhizobiaceae > Agrobacterium > Agrobacterium sp. CMT1. Next base: position 50,413 of record NZ_JBBCAR010000016.1, on the reverse strand, counting down.
CAAATGTAAGGCTGAAGTCAGCGCTTCAGCTTGGCGTTAAGGGCTTCAAGCACGGCTTTCGGCACGAAGGCTTCGACATTGCCGCCCATGGCGGCGATCTGCCGAACCAATGTGGCTGTAATGGGTCGCGACGAGGTGCCGGCGGGCAGGAACACGGTCTGGATATCGGGCGCCATCTGGCGGTTCATGCCCGCCATCTGCATTTCATAATCGAGATCGGTGCCGTCACGCAGGCCGCGCAGCAGAAGTCGCGCGCCATGCTGACGGGCCGCATCGACAACCAGATTATCGAAGGAGACGACGTCCATGCGCGCCGCTTCGCCCGGCAGCTGCTCCGCAAGCGCCTGCTTTATCAGCGCTGCCCGTTCCTCGAAACTGAACATCGGCGCTTTTCCGGGATGAATGCCAACCGCGACAATGACCTTTGACGCCACGTTCAGCGCCTGGAGAAGCACATCCAGATGTCCGTTGGTCATCGGATCGAAGGATCCTGGATAAAAGGCAATCGTCATATCGCTCTCAGATGGTGGGCGCGTCTCGACGCTTCAGCATATGTGCCGCCTTTTGTCATGGAGAAGCACGCGGCGCAAGACTTTATAACCACCCCTCACAAGCGCGGCCGTGCCGTGAACCCCCGATGAACGGGCCGTTCAGTGCGGTTTCAGAGCCATTTTGTTTAAATGCACAGCATCGGGAAACCGAAATGCCTTTCGCCCGTTAAGCAACCGGAGAATCGAAAATGCTGGCCTTCATGATCGTCGTTTCGGTCATCTCGTCATTCGCAGCCGAGTATCTTTTCCTCGAATGAAGGCCTCATCCAGTTTCCTGAACGCCAGATGAACGAGCCATTCAAGGAAGTTTCACCGGGGCGATGCTAATCGATTTTTATGATTGACGCGGAACATGATCGGACATGGTGCGTTAACAAGAAACCAAAGGAACAGACAAATGTTTGTAAGAGAAAAACAGTCTACTTCGGCGAAAATCAGCGTCATCAGCACCGCCTGGACAGTTCTGGTTATCGCAATGGTAGCAACGACGTTTAGCCTTTATGAACAGAAGCCTGAAAAGCTTGGACCTGACTATCCGCAACTGACCGCCCGCTACCAGTATATGAATTATTACTGATAACGGGGAGAAACTCTCGAAACTCCGGAGACGACATCATGTTCACATTTCTGACGATGCTTCTTGCCCTGATCAGCGTAATGTTCGTGATGTCAATGATCTCTGTCGTTGCCGAGATGCGACGCGAGGACGAGGAGTTCAAGGCGATGGTCCGGCGCGACCGCGCTTTCTGAGTGCGGCAGGCTGGCATAAATCCGCTTTAAGAATGATTGTTCTCAGCCGCCCTGGAGCCTCCGGGCGGTTTTGTTTTGAAAGGCCTGCGATGGCCGCCCTCGTTCCTGTGCTTGTCACGGGAATCCAGTCAACACACGTCTGTGCGACGGGAAGACTCTTTTCAGCCCAAGGACTTGGGCGGGCTCGATTCCTGTCACAAGCACAGGAATGACGGTGTGGACGCCGCTGATATCCATCCGTTGCCTCCATTTCGGCGCCTCCAATCACACAACCGTTTTCAAAACCCCGTTTTTCCAAGGGAAATTCCCTTCAATTTCCGAATGGATTGATTTAAGGAACGCCGATACGTTGCGGGCCGGACAGCCGGCGACCGCGATGACGTTCCTGTGAGGTTTGCATAACGATGCTCGATTCCCTGAGAAATGCTTCTCGAACCATGGCAGCCAAGCTGCTGCTTCTCCTGCTTGTTGTTTCTTTTGGCATCTGGGGCGTTTCCGCATCGCTTGTCACCGCCAATTCCCACGCCGTCATGACGGTGGGTGACCAGACGGTCAGCCCGGAGGAATTCCGCCTCGCCTATCAGCGGCAGATTTCCGATCTCAGCCGCCAGTTCGGCACAAGGCTGACGACCGAACAGGCCAAGGCCTTCGGCATCGACCGCCAGGTCTTCAGCCAGCTTGCAGCCGGGGCATCGCTTGACGAACTCGCTTCGAAGATGAACCTCGGTCTTTCAGAAGACCGTCTTGCCAAACTCATTGCCGAAGACCCCGCCTTTAAATCGGTCAATGGCCAGTTCGACCGCAACCTCTTTACGGAGCGCCTGCGCAATTCCGGTTTCCGCGAGGACGACTACATCAAGGAACGCAGCAAGGTCGCCGTGCGCAGCCAGATCGTTGAAGCCGTCTCGGACGGTTTTGCCGCACCGCAGGTTCTCGTGGATGCCCTGAAGCAATATCGCAACGAGCAGCGCGCCGTTGATTATGTCATTCTTTCGAACGCCGTCATCCCGCCGGTCAAGGCCCCCGGCGACGACGTGCTCGCCCCCTGGTTCGAGACGAACAAGACGAAATATCGCGCGCCGGAATTCCGCAAATTCACCTATGTGAAGCTGGAACCTTCCGACATCGCGGAGCCAGCCTCGGTAACGGACGCCCAGATCGCCGATTATTATAACAGCCACAAGGACAGCTTCCGCACCGCCGGCCGCCGCACGGTCGAGCAGCTGACCTTCCCGGACAAGGAAATGGCCGCCGCCGCCGCCGAGCAGATCAGGCTCGGCAACACCACCTATGACCAGGTGGTGAAGGATCAGGGCAAGACGCCGTCCGACGTCACGCTTGGCGAATTCACAAAGGATACCATCCCCGACCAGTCGATTGCCGATGCCGCTTTTGCCATCCAGAAGGATGGGGGCGTTTCGCCAGTGGTTGAAGGTTCGTTCGGCCCGGTACTTCTGCGCGTCACGGGCATCAAGCCGGAAACCACCCGCACGCTGGAAGAGGCAAAGGAAGACATCCGCAAGGATCTCGCCACCGCTGCCGCCGCGGAAGAAATCACCAATGTGCACGACCGTTACGAGGATCTGCGCGCCGGCGGTTCTTCGCTTGCGGACGCCGCACAGCAGTTGAACCTGAAACCGGTCACCATTGCCGCCATCGACGCAGCCGGTCTCGACGAAAAGGGCGATGCGGTCGAAGGCCTGCCCTCCCCGCAGCTCGCCCAGGACGTGTTCAAGACCGAACCCGGAACCGAGGCCCTGCCGATCAATCTCGGCCGCGAAGGTTACATCTGGTTCGACGTCGAGCAGATCATCCCTGCCCGCGACCGCACGCTTGCCGAAGTCCGCGACGATGTCGTGGCCGACTGGACGGCCGAGCAGCAGCGCACCGCACTTGCCGCCAAGGCCGACGAGCTGAAGGCCCGCGTTGAAAAGGGCGAGACGCTGGAGGCTGTCGCGGGTGAGCTGAGCCTTGCAGTCGAACAGAAATCCGGCCTGCGCCGCACCAGCGAAGATGCGATTTTCGGTCGCCAGACCATCGCCGCCGTCTTCTCGGGCGCCGAAGGCGTGGTCGGCACCGCGGCCGATGCCGATGGTTCCAGCCGCATCCTCTTCAAGGTCACCTCTGTCGACACCAACGCGACGCCGGACGCGCTCGCCAATGACGACCAGCAGTTTGCCGCCATTGCCCGCGCGGCCGGCGACGACATGCTGGACCAGATGGTCAACCGCCTGCAGAATGACTATGGTGTGACGATCAACCAGGCCCTCGCCGATCAGGCGATGGTCGGCTTCTAACCCGGGAGGCGACGAGATGGCCGAACTGAAGCCGCTGATCGCCAGGGTCGCGAATGGAGAAAGCCTGAACCGCGCGGATGCGCGCACGGCTTTCGACATTCTGATGTCGGGCGAAGCCACGCCGTCGCAGATCGGCGGTTTCCTGATGGCGCTGCGCGTGCGCGGTGAAACGGTCGACGAAATCGTCGGCGCAGTCTCCTCCATGCGTTCCCGGATGTTGCCGGTTTCCGCCCCCGCCAATGCCATCGATATCGTCGGCACCGGCGGCGACGGCATCGGGACCTACAACATCTCGACACTCGCCTCGATCATCGTCGCCGGCACGGGCCTGCCGGTCGCCAAGCACGGCAACCGGGCATTGAGTTCCAAATCCGGCACGGCAGATGCGCTTTCCGCACTCGGCGTGAAGCTCGATATCGGTCCCGATCTCATCGCCCGCTGCATCAGCGAGGCGGGTCTCGGCTTCATGTTCGCGCAGATGCACCATTCCGCCATGCGCCACGTTGGCCCGAGCCGCGTCGAACTCGGTACGCGCACGATCTTCAACCTGCTCGGCCCCCTCTCCAACCCGGCCGGCGCAAAACGGCAATTGCTCGGCGTGTTTTCGCCACGCTGGCTGGTGCCGCTTGCCGAAGTGCTGCGTGATCTGGGTTCGGAAAGCATCTGGGTCGTGCATGGCGACGGCATGGATGAAGTCACCACCACGGGCGTCACCCATGTGGCGGCGCTCGAAGGCGGCAATATCCGCACCTTCGAGCTGACCCCAAAAGATTTTGGCGTTGAGCCGGCGCGGATGGACGACCTCAAGGGCGGCGACGGCATTGCCAATGCGGCGGCGCTTCGCGAGGTTCTTTCAGGCAAGCGCAATGCCTATCGCGACGTATCGCTTTGCAACGCAGCCGCAGCGCTTGTCATCTCCGGCAAGGCGGAAACGCTTGGCCAGGCCATGACGATTGCCAGCGATGCCCTCGACAGCGGCAAGGCTGCCGCCGCGCTGGAGCGTCTGGTCGCCGTATCAAACGAGGAATGAGAGCGAGATCATGAGCGACATTCTCAAGAAGATCGAGACTTACAAGCTCGAAGAAATCGCCGCCGCCAAGGCGAAGGTTTCACTGGCCGATCTGAAGGCCATGGCTGCCGACCAGAGCGCGCCCCGCGGTTTTTACAGGGCGCTGAAAACAAAGCAGGCCGAGGGCAAGTTCGGCCTTATCGCCGAAATCAAGAAGGCCAGCCCCTCCAAGGGCCTCATCCGCCCCGATTTCGATCCGCCGGCGCTGGCTGCGGCCTATGAGGCTGGCGGCGCTGCATGTCTTTCTGTCCTGACAGACAGGCCGAGCTTTCAAGGCGCTCCGGAATTCCTGACCGCCGCCCGCAATGCCTGCGCCCTGCCGGCGCTGCGCAAGGATTTCATGTTCGACACCTATCAGGTGCACGAAGCCCGCGCCTGGGGCGCGGACTGCATTCTCCTCATCATGGCCTCGCTGTCGGATGACGACGCGAAACGGCTGGAAGACGAGGCTTTCGCGCTTGGCATGGATGTGCTGATCGAAGTGCACGACGAAGAGGAAACGGAACGGGCGCTGAAGCTCGACTCGCCGCTTTTCGGCATCAACAATCGTAATCTCCGCACTTTCGAGGTTGGCCTCGAAACCAGCGAAAGACTGGCGGGACTGGTGCCCGCCGACCGGCTGCTGGTGGGCGAAAGCGGCATCTTCACCTTCGAGGATTGCCAGCGCCTGAAAAAAAGCGGCATCAGCACCTTCCTCGTCGGTGAAAGCCTGATGCGCAAGGACGATGTGACGGCGGCCACCAAGGCGCTGCTGACGGGCCAGTCCGGCATTCTGGCAGCGGAATAAACCCGGATGAGCGACGCCCAGAAGCTCACCCATATCGACGCGGCCGGTGAAGCGCATATGGTCGATGTTGGCGACAAGGCGGAAACCGTGCGTGTTGCGGTGGCCGAAGGCTTCGTGAAAATGAAGCCGGAAACGCTGGCGCTTATCCACGATGGCAACGCCAAGAAGGGCGATGTCATCGGCACCGCACGGCTGGCCGGCATCATGGCCGCAAAGCAGACCGCCAATCTCATTCCGCTCTGCCACCCGCTGATGCTGACCAAGGTGGCGGTGGACATCACCGAAGATGCCACCCTGCCCGGCCTCCGCGTTGAGGCCAGGGTGAAACTGTCGGGCAAGACCGGCGTGGAAATGGAAGCGCTGACCGCCGTCTCCATCGCCTGCCTGACGATCTATGACATGGCAAAGGCCGCCGACAAGGCGATGGAGATCATCAATATCCGCCTGCTTGAAAAGAGCGGCGGCAAATCCGGTGATTTCAAAGCCAGCGATTTCGGGCGACAGGAGAACTGAATGAAGCCGCTGCTGCCCGTGGATGAGGCCATCGCGCGCCTTCTGGACGCAGCGGTTCCGGTCACCGACACCGAAACTCTGCCGCTCGCCGAATGCGACGGCCGCGTTCTCTCGGTCGATCTCATCGCAAGCCTCACCCAGCCCCCCTTCGATGCCTCAGCCATGGACGGTTATGCATTGCGCAGCGCCGATGCACCGGCCATCGGCTCGGTCCTCACCGTCATCGGCCAGGCCGCCGCCGGTCATGCTTTTGCCGGTACGGTGGGTGAAGGACAGGCGGTGCGCATCTTCACCGGCGCGCCCGTGCCGCAGGGTGCGGATACGATCCTCATTCAGGAGGATGCCGAAGTCCTGGAAGGCGGAAAGATCCGCACGGCCTTCGATGTCACCGCTGGGCGACATATCCGACCGCGCGGGCAGGATTTTACCAAAGGCGAAACGGTGCTGGAGGCTGGAAGGGAACTCGGCTTTGCCGATCTCACGCTGGCGGCGGCGACGAACCACGCCACGCTTACCGTCTATCGCAGGCCACGCATCGCCATCCTTGCCACCGGCGACGAGTTGCTGCCGCCTGGAAGCGTTCCGCAGCCGGCACAGATCATCGCGTCCAACACCTTCGGCGTCGCCGCGCTGGCCCGCAAGGCCGGTGCAGAGGTACTGGATCTCGGCATTATCCCCGATGATGACGCGCTGATCCGCGCCGCCATCGGAGAGGCCGTCGCGGCGAAGGTTGATGTGCTGTTGACACTCGGCGGCGCCTCCGTCGGAGACCACGATCTGGTGCAGGCTGCATTGAAGGCGGAGGGCATGCAGCTCGATTTCTGGCGCATCGCCATGCGCCCGGGAAAACCGCTGATGGTGGGCTCCATCGGCAGCATGCAGGTTCTCGGCCTGCCCGGAAACCCAGTGGCCAGTCTCGTTTGCGGTCTGCTTTTCCTTGAACCCTTGGTCAGCCGGATTGGCCGGCGTGTGCCGCCGCAACGCATCGCGAACGCAAGAACCGCGACGGCGCTGAAAGCCAACGACCACCGCCAGGATTATCTTCGCGCCCGCCTGGTTAGCGGTCAAGGCGACGTGGTCGTGGCGGAGCCTTACGCCAGACAGGATTCATCCATGATGAACATCCTCGCCCATTCCGACCTCCTCATCATACGCCCTCCCCATGCGCCGCAGGCTGACGCCGGGGCCGAATGCCCGGTCATCAAACTCAGGGCCTGAACCCGCAGCCAAACAACGACAACACGCTTTCACGGCACCCGGATGAGGCATTTGTACACCCGCCTGCTGACATCGCCCGGAACGGCGCCGCGTTCAATGCCCTCAGGCCCGCCAGACAAACTGTAACGTTGCGCCTTTGGAGACGGCCGACAAATATCGGCTTCCCCAAAACCATGTCTTGGCGAATGGAAATTCCCCGCCCCTTGAGCTTTTTTCCTCTCCACGAATCACGTTGCTGTGCCAAAATAAATCAGCTGCAAAGCGTTATCGGGATTGACAGAATAAATGCGAAACTGTCACCAAGGCGGATAGTAGAGGTCAAAAATTCCGGAAATTCCAAAAAATGAAAATTACTTATAATTATCAATTAAATAAGATAAAAATCGTACAAAATAGAATTTCCTGCAATAAAAATTAGTTCTCCATAAATTAAGCTTTCCAAAACAGCCTCCATAATAATAATCATAGTCTATAAGCAGACTCACTGGAGTTTCTTGATGAACACGGCATCCACGCCCAAGACCACGGGACCCGACATTGCCGGGCAGATTGCCCACGCCATGCGGAGCATGGGTGTTTCGCCGATCCCGCGCAACTACAGCCTTTTCTACGAAGCCTATATCGGTTCGAACCCTGCGCTGACCAAGGATCTGGCGGCGCTGGGAAACCGGGCGACACAGGACGATCTGGACGAGCTATCCGCGCGTTACGGTGATGGCGGTCCCGCGCGCTTCATCGACGATGCGCATGAAAAGCTGCGACGCGAACTGGAAGCCCTTCTGGGGACCTTACGGCGGGAACAATCCTCCATCGAGAACTACAACAGGATCCTCGGCGAGACGCGGCAGCGTATCGATGACAAGAATGCCGCCAGCAGCAATATTCTGAGAAACGCAATTGCGTTGCTGGCCGAGGCCACCGGCTCGAAGATCATCGACGGAGAAAAGGCGTTCAACGACGTCAACCGCCATGCCGAGGAAATGCACCAGGTGCGCCTGGAGCTGGATGAATACAAGCGCATCGCCAATACCGATTCGCTGACCCGCCTTTCCAACCGGCGGGCTTTCGACGACCGGCTGGCAACCGTTTATGATACCTCCATCGGCCTGCAATATACGTCGCTCGTCCTGCTCGATATCGATCACTTCAAGCGGATCAACGACACGTTCGGCCATCCGGTCGGCGACAAGATTCTGGCTACCGTCGCTTCGGTCATTCGCGCCAATGTCCGCAAGGACGGCTTCGTCGCCAGAAGCGGCGGCGAGGAATTCGCCATCATTCTCGACGGCAATACGCCGGAGGAAGTCATGGTGATGTGCGAGCGCATCCGCCTGTCGCTGGAGAGCACACCCTTCCGCAATTCGAGATCAGGCGCGGATTACGGCACGGTAACGATCTCGATCGGTTTTGCCGCTGCCGCGCAGGCCACCAATCCAACCGAACTTTACGCCCATGCGGATACGGCGCTCTACCACGCCAAGGAAACCGGCCGGAACCGCTCGGTCTTCTACGAGGACGGTATGCAGAAGAACTATACCGGCAAAAACTGGCTGATTTATCGGACTTGAGGCAAATTGCGCCGATTTGGGCGCATTAAAAACACAGCGCTGTCCCCACCCTCATTCCTGACAAGCATAGGAATGAGGGCGAGAGGGGGAAGCCTCACCACATCGTCTTCGCGGCGCGCGCCGCCCATTCGCGATCATAGGTCTCCTGATCGAATTCCGCCTTGGCCGCCTTGAGCAGCAGACCCGGCGTCGGAAGCGACGACGGGTCGACAAAATTGTCGGGATTCCACAATTCAGACCGCATCAGCGCCCGTGCACACTGGAAATAGACTTCGTCGATCGTGACCACGATGACGGTGCGCGGATGTTTGCCATCCATCTCGAAGCTCTGCAACAACGTGGGGTCAACGGAAACCACGGCGCGGCCATTGATACGCATGGTCGTATTCGAGCCGGGGATCAGGAACATCAGCGCCACGCGCGGATCCCGCACGATGTTGAGAAGCGAATCCACGCGGTTATTGCCGCGCCAGTCCGGCAGCAGCACGGTCTTGTCATCGGCCACGCGCACCACACCGCCCTTGTCGCCGCGCGGTGAACAGTCCATGCCCTCCGGCCCAACCGTCGCCAGAGCGAGAAACGGTGACGTTTCGATCATCAGCCTGTATTTGGCCGTCAGCATGGCCTTTAATTCCTCGACCGTGCGAATGATCGTCATGTCAGTTCCTATCCCTCGAAATCACCCTGCGACACCGCCGGGCGCAATCCCTTACTCTTCCGCCGCTTCCGCCTTTTCCCGCTCTGCCCGCTCACGCGCCGTGCGCGCGGCGACGAGATCGGCTGGCTGGGCGTTGCCGCGGATCAGCGAACGGCCGGCATAAATGCCGCCGACGACCTCCATGGCGAAACGCTCCTCGTCGCGGTCGCGGAATTCCTCCACCAGACGGGCGGCGTCTTCCCGCTCCTCGCCCATGGCGCCCAGAACCTCCTCGCTGAAATTCAGCGCCGATTCCAGCGTCTCGCGAATCTGGTAATCCACGCCGGCCTTCAGCAGATCGATGGCATGGCCACGGTCATAGGCGCGGGCGAGAACCGGAACCAGCGGGAATTCATGCTTGACGATCTCCGCGATCCGGACCGCTGCTTCCTTGTCGTCGACGCAGATGAGAACAGCACGCGCCGTGCTGGCGCCGGCGGCATGGAGGATTTCCGCGCGTGAGCCATCGCCATAATAGACCTTGAAACCGAATTCCGCCGCATCGCGCACGAAGTCGGCATCCTTGTCGATCAAAGACAGCGTGTATCCGCGCGCCAGAAGCGGCTGGCTGACGATCTGGCCGAAACGTCCGAAACCGATCAGGAGAATGCTGCCCTCGACATTTTCAGGCACGTCCAGATCGTCGGTATTAGGAACCGCCGCCGGCACCAGCCGGTCATGCAGGATGACCATCAGTGGCGTCAGGACCATGGAGATGATGATCGTCGCCGTCAGGATGGCATTGGCCTCCCGGTCGAGAATGCCGGCGCTGACAGCCGCCGAATAGAGCACGAAGGCGAATTCGCCGCCCTGCGCCATCAGCACCGCCCGTTCCAGGCTCTCACGCCTGGTGGTGCCGAGCGCCCGCGCCACGCCATAGATGAGGAAGGCCTTGAGCAGCATGTATCCGGCGACACTGACCAGCACCAATTGCCAGTTGGAGGCAATGACGGCAAGATCGATCGCCATGCCGACGCCGAGGAAGAACAGGCCGAGCAGAATGCCGCGAAACGGCTCGATATCCGCCTCCAGCTGATGGCGGAAGGAGGATTCCGACAGCAGCACGCCGGCCAGGAAAGCGCCCATCGCCATGGAAAGGCCGCTGACTTGCATCAGAAGCGCCGAACCCAGCACCACCAGCAGCGCCGCAGCCGTCATCACCTCGCGCGCACCGGAGGCCGCCAGCAGGCGGAAGAACGGGTTGAGCAGATAACGTCCGGCAAGGATGAGCGCACCGACGGCGGCAAGCGCAATGCCGACGGAAACCCAGCGCTCCGACGCCGTGACATCTTCCCCGCCCGAACCGAGGAAGGCGACGAGCGCCAGCAGCGGCACGATGGCCAGATCCTCGAACAGCAGTATGGCGATGATGCGCTGCCCTTTCAGGCTGGACATGCTGTTGCGCTCCTGCAGCATCTGCATGACGATCGCCGTCGACGTCAGCACGAAGCCCGTGCCAGCGACGAAGGACATGATGACAGGAAAGCCGAGACCGACCCCGATCAACGTCAGGCCGCCCATGCAGACCAGCACCTGCAATGCGCCGAGCCCGAAAATATCCTGCCGCATGGACCACAGCCGCGACGGCTGCATTTCAAGGCCGATGATGAACAGGAACATCACCACGCCGAGTTCCGCTATGTGCAAAATGGCCTGCGAATCGGAAAAGAAACCAAGACCGTAAGGCCCGATCACCAGGCCGGCGGCGAGATAACCCAGCACAGAGCCGAGGCCGATGCGCTTGAAGATCGGCGCGGCGACAACGCCTGCCGCCAGCAATACGACCACCTGGGCCAGATCATTTCCGTTCGCTTCTACAGCCACACGCCACCCCGTTTAAATAGTGAGACAAGAGCTTTGCCCTTGTCCGATTATCGGCAACGCGCGAGAACATTTCCTCCGTCATGCCGGACTAGATCCGGCATCCAGCCACGGCGCGTCTGCGCCGTGAAAGGACTCTCCCGCGATCAAGGACTTGATCGCGCTGGACCCCGGATCAAGTCCGGGGTGACGAAGCGCGAATGCAACAACGTTGCCAAACGCAGCAGTTCTTCGAACCCTTTGCCATAGTTCTCACGAGGGCGTCTCCCTCGCTGTTTTCTCTACCGGTACCGTGGCTCCCTGCTCAAGCCTTTTTCGGCGAGCTCCCGTTCATAATCCGCAAACAGCCTGTCCCCGGTCTCACCCAGTTCCTTCAGGTATTTCCAGGTGTAAATGCCACTGTCATGGCCATCGTCAAAAACGATGCGCACCGCATAGTTGCCTGTCGCGACCATGGAGCGGATGGCGACATCGCGTTTGCCCGGCACCGTGACCTTTTGTCCCGGCCCGTGGCCCTGCACTTCGGCCGAGGGCGAAAGCACGCGCAGCATCTCGGCCTTCAGCCGGTAAACGCTTCCATCGTCGAAGGAAACGGTCAATTCGCGCCGGTCTTTCGACACAAGCAGCTCTGTCGGCCAGGCATCACTCATTTTTCACTTCCGCAAGCTCATCACATGCGTCAGAATTACGGACTTGCCTCAGGATAGGCAAGCCACTACATCATTTGAGGGGCGCATCGCGCAATGAGGATGGAGACGTGAACAGTTTCCCCGGATCGCTTGGAAAAGCGCAGTTCCTGACGGAAAACAACGCACCGATGGTGGACCCTTTCGGCCGCGCCATCACCTATCTGCGCGTTTCCGTGACCGACCGCTGCGATTTTCGCTGTACATATTGCATGTCCGAGCACATGACTTTCCTGCCGAAGAAGGACCTTCTGACGCTCGAAGAACTCGACCGGCTCTGTTCCGTCTTCATAACGCGCGGCGTCCGCAAGCTGAGGCTGACCGGCGGTGAGCCGCTGGTGCGCAAGAACATCATGTCCCTGGTGAGGAACCTCGGGCGGCATGTCGAGAGCGGTGCGCTCGAGGAATTGACGCTGACCACCAACGGCTCACAGCTGGCGAAATTCGCAGCCGAACTCGCCGATTGCGGCGTGCGCCGCATCAATGTCTCCCTCGATACGCTCGACAGCGATAAATTCCGCCATATCACCCGCTGGGGGGATATCGACCGGGTGATGGAGGGGCTCGATGCCGCACAGGCGGCAGGCATCAAGGTGAAACTCAACGCCGTTGCGCTGAAGGACTTCAACGATGCCGAAATGCCGGAGCTGATGCGCTTCGCCCACGGCCGCGGCATGGACCTGACGGTCATCGAGACCATGCCGATGGGCGAGATCGAGGAAGACCGCACCGACCGTTATCTGCCGCTTTCAAAATTGCGCAGCGATCTCGAGCAGAGCTTCACGCTCATCGACAGCGATTACCAGACCGGCGGCCCGGCCCGTTACGTGACGGTGAAGGAAACCGGCGGCCGGCTGGGCTTCATCACGCCCATGACCCATAATTTCTGCGAAAGCTGCAATCGTGTCCGTCTCACCTGTACCGGCACGCTCTATATGTGTCTCGGCCAGGACGACGCTGCCGATCTACGCACGGCGCTGCGCGCGTCCGACAGCGACGCCTATCTTTCCAGCGCCATCGATGAAGCCCTTCTGCGCAAGCCGAAAGGACACGATTTCATCATCGACCGCACCCACAACCGACCCGCAGTCTCCCGCCATATGAGCGTGACAGGCGGCTGAGGCTGGCTGAACGTCTTTCTCATCCACCCACCCATATAAACGGTTGAATTGCCAGCTCTGCCGTGCCACGTCTCTTTATATGGAGGAATGCGTGGTTGCGCCGTAACGGCGGCTCCAGATCGCCCGGAGGGCGGGCGGAGTAAACTGCGCATGGTCTGGGATATTTGGGAATGGCATTGACGGACAATACGCGCGGCGCGCTTTTCATGGCGCTCGCAATGGCAAGCTTCACGGCCAACGACGCGCTGACGAAGTCCGTCACCCCCTACATCAACACCGGTCAGATCATGTTCGTCCGCGGCATCATGACCGTGGTGCTGATCTATATCGCGGCCCGGCATTTCGGCGCGCTCCGGCCCCTGAAAACCCTTTTGCGCCCCATCATCATCCTGCGCTGTCTCTGCGAGGTGACCGCCGCCGTTCTTTATCTGACGGCGCTCGGCCTCATCGAATTTTCCAATGCCTCGGCCATATTGCAGTCCCTGCCGCTGGTGGTGACGCTGGGTGCGGCGTTGTTCCTGCGCGAACCTGTGGGCTGGCGGCGCTGGGTGGCGATCATCGTCGGTTTCATCGGCGTGCTCGTCATCATCCGGCCCGGCCCGGAAGGCTTTACGCCGGGCGCGCTGCTGGTTGTCGCATCGCTGGCCGTCACCGCCGCGCGTGATCTGCTGACGCGGAAAATGTATGCCGATGTGCCTTCGCTTGCGATCACCGTCATCACCGCCTTCGTAAACATGGCAGTGGGCGGCCTCTTGATCCTGCCCTTCGGCGGCTGGCAGCCCATGAACGTCACGATCGTCTCGCATCTGGCCGCCTCGGCCATTCTGGTGCTGGTCGGCTACCAGGCGATCATATTGTCGATGAGATCGGGCGAAATTTCCTTCGTCGCGCCGTTCCGGTATACCGGCCTGCTCTGGGGTTTCATGATCGGCATATTCTTCTTCAACGAGAAGATCGACAATTACACCATCATCGGCGCCATGATCATCATCGGTTCGGGCCTTTATACCTTCTACCGGGAAAGCCTCCGAAAGCGCTCGCAGATGGCCAAGCGCGCGGCCGCCACCCCCACTGCCGTGACCACCGTACGGCCGGCTTCCGTAACGAAAGCTGCCGTTACGGAAGAGGCGGGAGAATGACATGAACGGCGGCCGTTTTCTGGACAGAACCACCCCACCCCACATCATCACGCTGGTCGTCATCGCCGGTGTCGCGGCTCTGTGCATGAATGTGTTCCTGCCCTCGCTTGCAACGATGGCAGTGTATTTCGAGACCGATTACGCGGTGATGCAATTCGCCGTCTCGGGTTATCTCGCTGCCACCGCCTGCCTGCAGCTCGTCATCGGCCCGCTCTCCGACCTCTTCGGGCGCCGCCCCGTCATGCTCGCCAGCATCGCCGTCATGATCGTCGCGACGCTTGTGTGCATGCTGGCGCCCAATATCACAATCTTCATGATCGGGCGCGTGGCGCAGGCGGCCGTCGTTTCCGGCTTCGTGCTCGCCCGCGCGATCGTGCGCGACATGGTGCCCATGGAACAGGCGGCCTCGATGATCGGCTATGTGACGATGGGCATGTCCGTGGTGCCGATGGTGGGGCCAACGGTTGGCGGCCTGCTCAATGACATCTCGGGCTGGCAATCGAGCTTCGCCCTCCTCTGCCTGCTTGGCCTCGGCATCCTGGCGCTCGCCTGGCTCGATCTCGGCGAAACCAACCACAACAGATCGGCAAGCTTCTCGCAGCAGTTCCATGCCTGGCCGGAACTTCTGCGCTCGCCGCTGTTCTGGGGTTACGCTCTGACCTCGACCTTCTCATCGGGCATGTTCTTCTCCTTTCTCGGCGGCGCGCCTTTTGTCGGCAGCGTGCTTTATGGGCTTTCACCGGCCATGCTCGGCCTGCAATTCTTCTTCATGGCCAGCGGATACATGCTCGGCAACTTCATCTCCGGTCGTTATGCCAGCGAAATCGGCATCACCCGCATGATGCTGTCGGGCAATGTTATCGGCATTGCCGGCATCATCGCCGCCATCGCGCTGATCTCGGTCGGGGCGGAAAGCGCCTATGCGTTTTTTGTGCCACTCGCCCTGATCGGCGTCGGCAACGGCGTGACGCTGCCCAGCGCCAATGCCGGCATGGTCAGCGTCCAGCCGCATCTGGCTGGCTCAGCCTCCGGTCTCGGCGGCGCCATGACCATTGGCGGCGGCGCGGCACTCTCGGTTCTCGCCTCCTCGGTTCTTTCAAAAGAGGATGGAACCTGGCCGCTTCTACTGGTGATGCTGGCGACCGGCCTTGTCGCCCTCCTCACCACCTATATCGTAAGGCTGCAGGAAAAGCGGGAATGACGGCCCCTTTTGAAATACCCGGCCTGGTACTCGCCGGCGGGCTTTCGCGGCGTATGGGCAGCAACAAGGCGATGGTGCAATTGGGCGATGCGCCTCTCATGTCCCATGTCATCAGCCGCATCACGCCGCAGGTCTGCGACGTCACCATCAATGCGGCCAATGGCTGGGCGGAAAGTTTCGGCCTGCCGCTGCTGCCCGATACGCTGAACGGCCATGCCGGTCCGCTCGCGGGCGTTCTGGCCGGCATGCGCCATTTCCAGCACCGCGGCGACGCGGTCAGCCACTTTCTGACAGCGCCCGCCGACAGCCCGTTTTTCCCTGACGATCTTGTGGTGCGGCTTTGCGAACACCTGTCGGACAATGCAATCGTCATTGCCGCCTCCAGCGGCCAGCTTCATCCGGTCTTTGCGTTGTGGCCGGTCGCTCTCGCCGATGATCTCGAGGAATGGCTGAAGAACGATGCCAACCGGCGCATCCGCGCTTATCTTGCCCGGCATGTCACCATTGGGGTTGCTTTTGCGCCGCTGGAAACGGCAAAGGGCAGCCTCGATCCGTTCTTCAACATCAACACGCCGGATGAGCTTGCACTGGCGCGCAGCTATCTGGAGAGCATGGAAGCATGACGGCACAAAAGGTCTTCGGCATCGCCGGCTGGAAGAACTCAGGCAAAACTGGTCTTGCCGTGCGCATCGTCACCGAACTGACCGCGCGCGGCTACCGTGTCTCAACCATCAAGCACGCCCATCACGATTTCGATATTGACAAGGTCGGCGCCGATAGCTGGCGTCACCGGCAGGCCGGCGCGCACGAGGTCACCATCGTTTCCGGCACCCGCTTCGCCATCATGCATGAATTGCGCGGCGAACCGGAGCCCTCCTTCGAAGACATCCTCTCCCGCCTCGCGCCGTGCGACCTGGTGCTGATCGAAGGTTATAAATACGAGCCGGTGCCGAAAATCGAAGCGCGCCGGGTTGAGGCGGCGAAAACGGAACCGCTGGCGCCGCTCGATCCGCATATCGTCGCCATTGCCGCCGATCACGCGGTGACGGACACGGCGCTTCCGGTTTTTAATCTCGACGATACCGGCGCGATTGCCGACTTCATCGAGACAACGGTGGGTCTGGTCAGGGGTTAGACACGTAGCGGCTCGACGTGACTTGGCTGCATCCCCACATCCGTCATACCGGCCTTGAGCCGGTATCCAGCCAGCCCAAGTCCTTGGGCTGAGGAGACTCATTCCGCCGCGCAGACGCGCGTCGACTGGATGCCGGATCAGGTCCGGTATGACGGAGGAGAAAACCGCGAGAAACCAATGCCCACTAAGCCCGAGGCACCCATTCCAGAACTTTTTCCGCACGCATCACCCCATAAAATGAAAAAGCCGGGCTCATCACCCGGCTTCATCATTCCTTGAGACGCAATACCTATTCAAGGAAAGTGGATGGGTTCACCGGCGTCGCATCCTTGCGAACTTCGAAGTGAACCTGCGGACGTTTGGCGCTGCCGGTCATGCCCGAGGTGGCGATGGTCTGACCGCGCTGAACCTTCTGGCCACGCTGCACGTCGAGATTGGCAGCGTTGCCATATACCGTGACCTTGCCGTCGTCATGGCGGACAAGAACCGTGTTGCCGAGCTGCTTCAGGCCATTGCCGGCATAGATGACGACACCGTTTTCAGCGGCCTTGATCGGCGTGCCCTCGGGAACCGAAATGTTGATGCCGTCGTTGCGGCTGCCTTCGACATTGTCACCGAAATTATTGATGACCGCGCCGCGCACCGGCCAGCGATATTTGCCGATGCCGGTGGATTCCGGTGCGACGGACGCCATGTCGGCCTTTTTCTCGATATCGCTGACACTGGCGGTGGCCGGAGTTGCGGGCGCAGCCGGAGCGGCGGCGGCTGCCGGCGCCTTATAGGGCTCCGGCTTGACGGATGCGGTTTCGACGGGCTTTGCGGCTTCCTTGGCGGGAACGGAAGCGGTCTTGATGGCATCCGTCGAAGCACCCGGCATGTTGAGCGTCTGGCCGACGCGGATGCTTTCGTTGCCGAGACCGTTTGCCGCCTTGAGAGCAGCCACCGACACGCCGTTTGCACGGGCGATCTTGGCGAGGCTGTCGCCCGGCTGAACCTTGTAGCCACCAGAAGGCGGCAGCGGCTTGCCGCCCGGAGGCGTCAGTTTGCCAGCTTCAGCAGAAACCTTGTCACGGGCGGCGGCCTGCGACGGCAGCACGGCCACGTTTCCATCCGGCGCACGCAGCGGTGTCGGCTGGTCGCCATTGCGGTTGAGCGCAATATCTCCGGCGGCATCCTTGGCGGCGTTGCGGACCTGGCCGAACTTCGGAATGAGGATCGACTGGCCGGCCTGTGCGGCGGAAGCGGTCTTCAGGCCATTGACCCGCAGCAGTTCCTTTTCCGGAACGCCGTAGCGGTTGGAGAGGGTCGCGATGCTTTCGCCGGGACGCAGGGTCACGGAGGCGGCGCCATCGGTGTGCCAGCCGTTTTTGTCGGAACGAACGGTCGCGGTGGTCAGGTTGTCAGCGGCGGGTGCGGCAGCCTGCCGTGCGGGCGCTGCCAGAGACGGCGCGGCCTTGGGCTGGGCGGACGGGAAAGGCTGGGCCATGGCTTCGTTGCGGGTCGACGGATCGCGGCTTGCCACGGCTGTCGGCGCGGACAGCTCGGAACGCTGCACCGGCGAGGCCGAGGCGCGGGCCGTGGACGGCTGAACGCCGCCGTAACCGCCCGATTGCTGCGGATAGGAATTGCCGGCCATGTTCTGGTTGGCATAACCTCCCTGTGGCGCGGCAGAGGCGTAACCGCCATTCATGTCGCCCTGCGGAACCGGGGCCTGCCCGTAAGCACCGCCGCCCTGACGGGCAGGAATTGACGCCGTGGTCATCTGATCCGGTCCACTGGAAAAGAGGCCGCTGAACCGCGTTGCATCCGAGCTACAGCCCGTTGCGACGCTTGCCAGCAATGCCGCTGCGAACATTTTTGCGACTGATTTTCCGATTTTAGACGAATGTCTCATACGCATGACTCGATCTACACTGACGCCAACCCGCCGCATCGAGATCGATCCGGCACAAATTTCAATTCTTGCAAGGCCCATTTCCCGAGGTGGGGAAAACCATGCGTCGATGTTTATGATTAAAGCGCGTTAGTGTTACCACGCCGTTAAAACGTTAAGCCGTTTGGCGCTTTTTTGACACTTCGATAACCATGACGAAGACAGGATGCGCCATGATGAAACAATAAAATCTCTTAGAATCAAATGCTTGCGAAAATTCCGAACATTAGGAGACCAAAATACAATGTCTCCAAAATTTTCATTTTGTCACAAATGACGCGCAATATGGGTGCTGAGCGGCAGGTAGGGCGCCTCGAACAGTTCTTCCTTCTCGAAGCGGCTGCCGGTCTTGGAAAAGCGCGTCATCACGCAGCGATCACCTTCAACGATGATCGGCGCGATCATCATGCCGCCGGAAACGATCTGCTCGGCAAAGAAACGGGGCATGGTGGTGAAGGCCGCCGTGGAAACGATTCGGTCAAAAGTGCCCTCACCCACCAGGCCGTTGCTGCCATCCGCCTGGCGGATGACGACGTTGCGGATTGCAAGATCATCGAGACAGTTCTGCGCCTGCTGCACCAGCGTCTTGTACCGCTCCAGCGAAAAGACGCGCTCTACCCGGCGGGCAATGATCGCCGTCATGAAACCGCTGCCGGTACCGATTTCCAGCACGCGCTGGCCGGGTTTCAGCTGCAGGCGGGCGAGGATTTTCACCGCCATGTCGGCCCCTTCCATGAAGGAACCGCAGTCGATCGGGATGGTGCGGCTGGAATAGGCGTCGGCGGCAAATTGCGGCGGCACGAATTTGGATCGTGGCGTCTGCTCAACCGCCGTCAGCAGGTCGAGATCGGAAATCCCCTCGCCCCGCAAGCGCAGAACGAGAGCTGCAAAACCTTCCTTTTCGACCATGGCAGATTTCAATCGGCGACTCCGAATCCAAGCGCTTGCGCAACCCGATCCTTCACCGTGTAATCCGTCAGGTCAAGCTTCAGCGGCGTGACGGAAATCTTGCCATGCTTTAAGGCGTGGATATCGGTGCCTTCGCGGAAGGTGCCCATGCGTTCGCCGAAACGCAGCCAGTAATAGGGAAAACCGCGGCCATCCTGGCGTTCTTCCACCGTCAGGCCGAAATCGAGCTTGCCCTGCCCCGTGACGGACACGCCCTGCACATCCTTTGGCGCGCAATTGGGAAAATTGAGATTGAGGAAGGTGCCGTCAGGCAGATCGACATCGATGAGCTTGCGAATGAGATCGGGCGCATAGGTCTCGGCCACCTCCCACGGCACGACGCGGCCTTCGGCATGGCTGAAGGCCTGGCTGAGCGCAAAAGACCGCACGCCCTGCAGCGTGCCTTCAATGGCCCCGGCAATCGTACCGGAATAGGTCACGTCATCGGCCATGTTGGCGCCGGCATTGACACCTGACAGTACGAGATCCGGCTTTTCCGGCAGAACCTCGCGAATGCCCATGATAACGCAATCAGTCGGCGTGCCGCGCAGAGCGAAATGCTTGTCGGAAACCTTGCGAAGACGCAACGGCTCGGACAGCGTCAGGGAGTGAGCAAGCCCGCTCTGGTCTGTCTCCGGCGCAACGATCCAGACGTCGTCGGAGAGCGTGCGAGCGATACGCTCCAGCACGGCCAGCCCTTCGGCGTGGATACCGTCGTCGTTTGTCAGCAAAATCCGCATGTTTTCCTCCCGCTCTTCATTTTGCTCAGGCAGAACACTCCCCGAACCGTCATCCCGGCCTTGAGCCGGGATCTAGTCGACGCGCGACTGCGCCACGGGAATAGTCCTTTTCAGCCCAACGACTTGGGCTGGATGGATGCCGGATCAAGTCCGGCATGTCGGCATCTTTGAAATCAAGCCGCCTTTTCGATCCGCGTCAGACCGCCCATATAGGGCAGCAGCACATCAGGAATTGTGACAGAGCCATCGTCGTTCAGGTAATTTTCGAGAACGGCGATCAGGCAGCGGCCGACAGCCGTGCCGGAACCGTTCAGCGTATGCACGAACTTCGTCGCCTTGTCGTCCTTGCCGCGATAGCGCGCATTCATGCGGCGCGCCTGGAAATCGCCGCAGACCGAGCAGGACGAGATTTCGCGATAGGTATTCTGACCGGGCAGCCACACTTCCAGATCGTAGGTTTTGCGCGCGCCAAAGCCCATGTCACCGGTGCAGAGCGTCATGGTGCGGAAATGCAGGCCCAGCCGCTTCAGCACCTCCTCGGCGCATGCCGTCATGCGCTCATGCTCGGCGACAGCGCTTTCCGCATCCGTGATGGAGACGAGCTCGCACTTCCAGAACTGGTGCTGGCGCAGCATGCCGCGCGTGTCACGGCCTGCCGAACCCGCTTCCGAGCGGAAGGACGGTGTGAGTGCGGTGAAACGCAGGGGCAGCTTTTCCTGCTCGAGGATTTCGCCGGCCACGAGGTTGGTCAGGGTCACCTCCGCCGTCGGGATCAGCCAGCGGCCATCGGTGGTCTTGAACAGGTCCTCGGAGAATTTCGGCAATTGCCCGGTGCCGAACATCGCCTCGTCGCGCACCATCAGCGGCGAGGAAACTTCGGTATAGCCATGTTCCGAGGTGTGCAGGTCGATCATGAACTGGCCGAGCGCCCGCTCCAGCCGCGCGAGCTGGCTGGTGAGAACGGTGAAACGCGAACCCGAAAGTTTGGCGGCCCGCTCGAAATCCATATAACCAAGCGCTTCGCCGATTTCGAAATGTTCCCTGGCCTCATGGTTCCAGCCGGGCTTCTGGCCGACGACGCGGGTCACCACATTGTCATGCTCGTCCTTGCCATCGGGCACATCGTCGAAGGGCATGTTCGGCAGGCGCGACAGGGCGTCGTTCAACTCGGCGGTGACCTGGCGGTCCTCCTCCTCGGCGCGCGGCATCTTGTCCTTGAGGTCGGCGACCTCGGCTTTGAGTTTTTCCGCAAGCTCCATGTTCTTCTGCGCCATGGCGGCGCCGATTTCCTTGGAGGCGGCATTGCGGCGGGACTGCATGTCCTGCAGGGACTGGATGACGGAACGGCGCTTTTCATCGAGCGCGATCAGACCTGCGGCCGCAGGCTCCGCGCCACGGCGTGCGAGCGCCGCGTCAAAAGCTTCGGGGTTTTCACGTATCCATTTAATGTCGTGCATCGTCGTTCCAGACCGTTGTTGCATCACCGATGTTTTACAGCAAAACGCCGGGCAGAAGCCCGGCGCGAGGAGATGTCTTGAGCGGCGAGACCTTCGAAAACTCAGGTCTCCTCCAGCTCCGTGCTTGCGGATTCCGCAGCGCGCTTCCTCTCCACGAGTCGAGCCATGTAGATGGAAATCTCGTAGAGAATGATCGCAGGCAGTGCAAGACCGATCTGGGACATCGGATCCGGCGGGGTCAGCACGGCGGCGACCACAAAGGCCATGACAATCGCGAACTTGCGCTTCTCACGCAGCCAGTCGCTGGTCAGAAGGCCTACGCGCGCCAGAAGCGTCGTAACCACGGGCAGCTGGAACACCAGACCGAAGGACAGCACCAGCGTCATGATGAGGCTCAGATATTCCGACACCTTCGGCATCAGCGAAATCGCAACCTCGCCATCTTCTGGCAATTGCTGCATGGCGAGGAAGAACCACATGACCATGGGCGTGAAGAAGAAATAGACGAGCGCCGCTCCGATGAGGAACAGGATCGGCGATGCGACGAGGAATGGCAGGAAAGCAGCGCGCTCGTTCTTGTAGAGGCCGGGCGCCACGAATTTGTAAAGCTGCGAGGCGATCACCGGAAAGGAGATGACCATCGCGCCGAACATGGCGACCTTGATCTGCGTGAAGAAGAATTCCTGCGGCGCGGTATAGATCAGCGACGACTTCGTCACATCAAGGCCAGCCCAGAGAACCGCCCACTTATAGGGAATGACAAGCAGGTTGAAGAGATGCTTGGCAACGGCAAAACAGGCGATGAAGGCAACGAAGAACGCACCCAGCGACCAAATCAGCCGTGTGCGCAGTTCCATCAGATGTTCGATAAGCGGCTGCGGCTTGTCCTCGATGTCCCCGCTCATGCTTCATCCTTTTTGGGCTTTGCAGCCTTGGTTCTCGCCGGCTTCACCGGCTTGGCATCGGCGGCCACGACAGGCTTTTCAGCCACGACCTTCCTGGCGGCCGCTTTTCTCGCGACGGCTTTTACGGTCGGCTTTGCAGCTGAAGTCTCCGTGGAATTGACAGCAACGGGCTCGGACGCCGCGACCGCTTTGGCGCGGCTGGCGCGTTTCGGCCTGGCGGCAACCGCTTCCGCCTCGACGGTCGCAATCGATTTAGCCCGGGCACGCTTCGGCTTTTCCGCCGGTACGACCGGTGCCGCAACGGGGGCGCTGGCAGTCACGGGCGGGGTATCCGGCAGCTTCATCTCAGGCTCGGGAATGCTGACGAGCGGTGCAACCGGCTCACTGGTCGCCGGTGCTGCGGTCGACGTAGCAGGCGAGGATGACAGGCCCTCAGGCGGCGTGGTCGCCTTCTGAAGATCGGACTTGATCTCGTTGCCGAGCTGGCGAAGCGGGTTCATCGCATCACGCAGCGAGTTGGTCGGGTTGAGATTGCGGACATCCGATATGGTCTGGCGCACATCGTCCATGTCAGCCTCTTTGAGGGCCTCATCGAACTGGGTACGGAAATCCCCCGCCATCTTGCGAAGGCCAGCCATGGTCTTGCCAAAGGCGCGGATCATGGGCGGCAAGTCTTTCGGCCCGACAACCACGATCAGTACGACCGCAATCACCAGCAGCTCGCTCCAGCCGATATCAAACATCAATATGCTCCCGAGACCCTAACGCGCGTCAGTCTCAAACCAAACGGCAGGGCCGCTTACTTGATCTCGTCAGCCTTGTGGTCGACGGTCTTCGTGTTGGCATCGGCCGGCGGCGGCGTCTGGTCTTCGTCAGCCATGCCCTTCTTGAAGCTCTTGATGCCCTTGGCGACATCGCCCATCAATTCCGGGATCTTGCCGCGTCCGAAAAGGACGAGAACAATCACCAGCACGATGAGCCAATGCCACACACTAAAAGAACCCATAACTGAAACTCCTGAATTTCGCTTTCAGACGATGTAAGACGTTTGAAAGGCTTTTTCAAACAACAAATTGCCGCTTCAACAGGGTGTGAGCATAAAGTTTTTGCGTCGTGTCGCCCGCGCGATAACGATCTCAATCGTCGCCGTCGCCACCACTAGGCGCAAGCAGGCCCAGCTCTTCCAGATCAAGTTGCGTGATCGGGTCTTCATCCTCACGCAATTCGTCACTCATCATCGGCAGGGGCACGCCGAAATTGGAAGGTATGCGGCCGGAAAGCAGCCCTGCTCCCTTCAGCTCCTCGAGCCCCGGCAGGTCGCGCAATTCCTCGAGGCCGAAATGGTCGAGAAACTCAACCGTGGTACCGATCGTCACCGGCCGGCCGGGGGTGCGACGGCGGCCACGAAACCGGACCCAGCCCGCCTCCATCAAGACGTCAAGCGTGCCGCGCGAGGTCTGAACACCGCGGATTTCCTCGATTTCAGCGCGTGTCACCGGCTGATGATATGCGATAATCGCCAGGACTTCCAGCGCCGCGCGAGAGAGCTTCTTGGGTTCCTTTTCCTCGGCGCGGATGACGAAGGAAAGATCGCCGGCAGTGCGGAAGGCCCATTGCCCGCCCACCTGCACGAGATTGACGCCCCGGCCCGCATAAGCGGCTTTCAGACGCTGAAGAACGGCGTCGACATCCATGCCGCGCGGCAGGCGCTCCGCAATGAAACCCGGAGAGACCGGCTCGGCCGAGGCGAAAACCAAAGCCTCGGCGATCCGCTCGGCCTCTTTCAACTGGCGCTCGGAAAATACCGTGGGTTCTAGTCCCACCCCATCCGTCGCGATCGTCGCCTCGGCTGTCTCATCATTATCAGTCATTGTCAGTCCTCTCGGCGACCGCCGCACGATCATCCCTCGTGCCACGGCGCATATAGATGGGCTGGAAAGCGCCCTCCTGCCGGATTTGCAGCGTGCCCTCGCGCACAAGTTCCAGTGACGCGGCAAAGGCGCTGGCGATCGCCGTCACCCGCATCGCGGGATCGGGGACATATTGCAGCAGATATTGATCGAGCGCGGTCCATTCTCCGACATCGCCGAGGAGACCGGTTAAAAGCTCCCGCGCCTCCACCAGCGACCAGACCTGCCGTTTTTCAATGGTGACCTGGGTGATCGCCTGTCTCTGCCGCAGATTGGCGTAGGCGCTGAGCAGGTCATAAAGGCTCGCCTCGTAGGCAGAGCGGTTGATGTGCGGAATATGCTCCGGCGCGCCGCGGGCAAACACATCGCGGCCGAGCTGGGCGCGGTTGACGAGGCGTTCCGCCGCCTCGCGCATCGCTTCCAGCCGCTTCAGCCGGAAGGCAAGGGTTGCGGCCATTTCCTCACCCGAGGGGCCGTCATCCTTGGATTGCTGCGGAATGAGAAGCTTGGACTTGAGGAAGGCGAGCCACGCCGCCATGACCAGATAATCGGCCGCCAACTCGATGCGCACGCGCCGCGCGCTTTCCACGAATTGCAGATATTGCTCGGCAAGCGCCAGCACCGAAATGCGCGACAAATCGACCTTCTGCGTGCGGGCAAGATGCAGCAGCAGATCGAGCGGGCCTTCGAAACCCGCGACATCGATGACCAGTCCGGCCTCACCCGTCAGCCGCTCCGGCGTCACATCCTGCCAGAGCTTGTCCATCGGCGTCGAATTGCGAGATTTGTCTGCGGCCATCGTTCCATCCGCCGGATCTTCCGGCCTTGATCCCGAGTAAGCGGCCGCCCGACTGTCAGGAAACGGCCCACATGGCGTTGAATTCGGCTCTCAGTTCCGCTTCGTCGGATGGGTCCGCAGTCGGGAAACCCGCTTCAACTGCCCGCACCCGCTCCAGCGACCGGCCGGAAAGAACGGGAACCTCTTTCACAACCTCGAGCATTTCACCCATCACGCCGTTGCAATGCAAGACTATATCGCAGCCACCAGCAACAATATTCGCAGCTCTTTCACCCAGCGTGCCCTTCAACGCGTTCATCGAACTGTCGTCGGACATCAGCAGGCCGTCAAATCCGATCCGCCCGCGAATAATCTCCTCGATCACCTTCGGTGATGTCGTCGCCGGCCGTTCGCGGTCGACGGCGTTGAACACCAGATGCGCGCTCATCGCCATCAATTCGCGGTTCAGTGCACGGAAGGGCACGAAGTCATGCGCATCCAGCTCATCGAGCGGCACGTCGACCACAGGCAGTTCATGATGCGAATCCACCATGCCGCGACCATGACCCGGCATATGTTTCATGACAGGCAGCATGCCGCCCGCCTTCAGCCCGTCGGCCGCCGCCTGCCCCATCTCGGCCACCATGGTCGGCGTATAGCCATAGGCACGGTTGCCGATGACATTGCTGGCGCCTTCCACCGGCACGTCGAGCACCGGCAGGCAATCGACATTGATGCCGAATTTCATCAGGTCGAACGCGTGCAGTCGCGACATCAGCCAGGCGGCACGCAGACCGGCACCCCGGTCGCGCTCATAGATTTCACCGAGAATGCGGGCATTCGGATAAGCCTGCAGGATCGGCGGCTTGATACGCTGAACCCGTCCGCCCTCCTGATCGATCAGCACCGGCGCATCTGCCCGCCCGACGGCATCGCGCATGGCGGCGACGAGATCGGTGATCTGCTGCGGCTCGCCAATATTGCGCCCGAACAGGATGAAACCCCAGGGCTGCTCATCGCGGTAAAGGGCAATCTCGTCGGCAGTCAGCGAAAGCCCGCTGCATCCGAGGATCATAGCTTTGCAATCGGTCATGGTGTCACGCCTGTTACAGAATAGATGGGAAGAACTTTGCCTGCTCCTCGGCCAATGCCGGGGCAGCGACGTTTACCGTCCGTCACCCCGGCCTCCGAGCCGGGGTCCAGCGCGATCAAGTCCTTGATCGCGTAAGACTCGTTTCACGGCGCAGACGCGGCGTGGCTGGATGCCGGATCAAGTCCGGCATGACGGAGGTTAGCTGCTCCGTCACTGTCGTTAGACAATCAGCGCCGGGGTACTACCCCCGGCGCATCTCTATCACCGAGCCACCAGGCAGCTGCCACCGGCCGAACGGAACTTTTCGCACAGCGCCACGGCTTCGTTCTTGTCACCGGCCGGGATACGGACGCGGTAGAAGGTGCCCTTGCCGGCGATTTCGGCAGCCTTGATGTCGACGCCGCGTCCACCGATGACCGAGCCGAACTTGGCCGACATGTTCTGGTAGGACTTCTGCGCTTCCGCCTGGCTCGGCAGCGACGCGATCTGGATATAGTAGCCACCGGCGGACGGCGTGCTGGTCGCAGCCGGCGTAGCGGCTGCGGTCTGCTGCTGCGCGGCCTGCGGCTGAGCAGGCGCAGTCGTCGTCGGACGAACATTGCCCTGATTGGTCACCGTCGCCACGACGTTTGCGGGCTGCGAGGACGGACGTGTTGCCGGAAGCGGCGCGGCGGACTGCGCAGCCGGCTTGGTGGCGGCAGGCGTGTTGGCCTGCGGCTGAGCCTGTTCCGGCGCGACCGGAACCCGCGATGCGGCGATGACGGCGGGAGCGCCCTCACCCGGCTTGGCGGTCTGCGGCGCAGCAAGTTCCTCGACCTTGTCAGCCTTCGGCGGCTGGGCTGCCGGCACCTCGACTTCCTGTGCGACAAGCGTGCCGTCAGGCTTGACGATCATGGTGCGGACCTTGCGCGGGGAAACGCCGGTCGCAGCCGAACCTTCGTTCTGTGCGGCCTTTTCTTCCGGCGAAAGCAGGCGCGGATCCTCGGTCTCGCCAACCGGCGTGCCAGCGGCTTCCATATCGGCGTCGTTTTCGCCTTCCAGCGGCAATTGTTCAGGAATCAGAGTCCGCTGAACCACGTCCACGGGCTGTTCGTTGCTGGAAATCAGCGCCGGCTGCTTCGGATCGGCAGCGCTGCCGCCGGCAACGCGATCATATACCGCCTTGTCCTGGTTCGGCACGACACGACCGCCCGGATTTTCCGGCACGACCTTCATCGGGTCGTTATCGGCGGAGATGATGACCGGAGCGCCGTTGGAACCGGTGCTCGACGAACCACCGGAGACCAGCGCGTAAACACCGCCGCCGATCAGCACCAGGCCGATGGCAGCCGCAACCGGCATGATCCATCGGCGACCGCCGCGTTCATCCTCGTCACGATAAGCAGCCTGATTGTCGACGTACGTATTTTCGGGCTCGCGAGGCGCATTGCCACGGGAAGCGGCAGCCTCCTGCATGGAGCGGCGGAAATCCTCTTCCAGCGCCCGTTCGAACTCGTCGGCCTCTTCCGGAGCCTGAACAGGACGAGCCTGGGCAGCTCCGCGGTTTTCCGCGTGCTTGTGGCGGTCGAGACCACCGGCAACAGCAGGAGCGAACAGCGTCGCGAGCTCGGTGTCGATGTCGAGGTCTTCCTCATGACGGCGGGGAGCCGGCTTCGGCTCGAAAACGCCAACCGGCAGTTCCGGTACATCCATCTCGACGATGGTTTCCGGATGCTCTTCCGTCTCACCGATCTGCGAGGGATCGAAAGGCAGGCTTTCCAGCGTCTGTGGCGCGACAGGCTGGGGAGCGGCCGGGCGCGGCTGAACCGGAGCGGCAGCAACGGGTGCGGCGGCAACGGCAGCAACAGGTGCGGCAACGGGCGCAGGCCGGGGCTGCGGTGCGGGCTGCACCTTCACCGGCTGCGGTGCGGGTGCCTGAACGGCCACCGGCGCGGCCGGCTGCTGGCGAACCGGCTGCGGTGCAGGCGCTGGCGCGACCTCCGCTTCAGCGATGTCGGACAGATCCAGATCGAGATCGTCAAGCGCAAGCTCGAAATCATCATCGTTGAAGCCGGCGAAATCGAGCTCCTCGGCGGGTGCTGCGGGCGCTGCACCGGCAACCGGCGCTGCCTTCACCGGAGCGGCAGTAACCACGGGCGGTTCGACCTTGGCAGCCTGCGCTGCGGGGACCGCCTGCACGAGCGGCGCTTCACCGCGACCGGGAATGGAATATTTCGCGACGTCGTAAATCAACTCGTCCATCGGCGAGAGATGTTTCGCCGCCGGCTTCTCGGCAGCCTCAACCGCCAGAGGCTCTGCGGCAGGCGTAAAGACCTCGGCGACCGAAGGCGTGAAGGATGGCGCGGTCTCTTCCGCCTGGACGACGGCAGGCACGGGAGCGACTTCGACCTGCGGCTCTACCCGGGCCGCGACAGGCTGCCGTTCGGAGCGCGGCTCAACCCGCTTCGGGTCGGCGGCCGAAACATCGCGGCGGGCGCCGAAATTGGCAAGCGGCAACCGCAGGCTCGAAAATTCCAGCGAAGACCGGCCGCCATGCGATGGCGGACGAACGGAAATCGGAGCAGGCGCCTGTTCGGCGACGGCGATTTCCACTTCATCGGCGAGATCGAGGCTCTGGGACTCCGGTGTAGCAGCATAAGCGGCGGCAGCAATATTGCTGGAGACATCTGCCGGAAGCTCCGGCATGGCGTGCCATTCCGGCTGGACGGGTTCCGCGGCCTGCGGCTCTTCCCATGCCACCTGTGAGGCAGCCTGCTCGTAGACCATCGGCTCGGCAGGACGCGCCTGGCGCGAATGCACATCGAAAACTTCAGCCACCGCGCCGGCATCATCGCGGAAATCCGCCCGGATATCCTGCGTGGGGGTTTCGACGTAATTGTGGATATAGGCCTCATTGACCTCTGGAAGCAGCTCTTCCGCTGCTTCGGGAGCGAATGTCACCTCTGGTTCCGGTTCAGCTGCCGGCGCAAGTTCGGGCTCGCGGCGAGCGAAAACGGATTCGACCCGCTGCATGAAATCGCTTGGATGGATGCCTGCACGAACATCGTTTGCCGGATCAAGAACGATCGGATCGGCATGCGGCGCATCGTAAACCTCGAATTCCCGAAGCAGCTCGTCCTCGAGATTAAATTCGGGTTCGCGGCGGGCAACCGGTGAGACAGCGCGTGGCGCAGCTTCGGAACCCGCATGCGAAGGACGATCTTCGAAGCCGACGATACGCGCCAGTTCTGCCAGAGGATCGTTGTCAGCGAAGCCTTCGGACCGGGCGTCCCGGTTATACGCGACATTTTTTTCGACCATTACGTGTTCCACCATCTACGCATTGCAGCTCTTGCCAGCGTATTGTGAGCAAATAATGGTGAGATGTTATCGCATTTCGTCAGGTGCGTCCGCTCCTAAAAGCGTCAGTCCAGACCTCAGAACATTCGCGACAGCATTCACCAGCCCAAGTCTGGCAATGCTCAATTCTCGGTTTTTATCGTTAATAAAACGTAATTCCTGATGGTCTTTACCCTTGTTCCAGTGTCCATGGAAGGAACTGGCGAGATCATAGAGGTAAAAAGCAAGCCGGTGCGGCTCATGCGAAAGGGCCGCGGATTCGATCAGGCGCGGATATTCCGCGAGTTTTGCAACCAGCTGCAACTCATTGATATCGCTGATCAAATATACAGATGCCGCCATCTCCTCAGCCGAAGGAGAAAGCCCCGGAAACGCTTCCTGCGCCTGCCGGAAGATCGACATTGAGCGGGCATGCGCATATTGCACGTAAAAGACCGGATTATCCTTCGATTGTTCGGTCACTTTTGCAAAATCGAAGTCCAGCGGCTCGGAATTCTTCCGATAAAGCATCATGAATCGCACCGGATCGCGACCCACTTCGTCGACAACGTCGCGCAGGGTCACGAAGTCGCCGGAGCGCTTCGACATCTTCACCGGCTCACCATCGCGGAACAGCTTGACGAGCTGGCACAGAAGAACCGTCAGCTTCGACTTGCCCTCGGAGACGGCGCGCGCGACGGCTTCAAGACGCTTGACGTAACCGCCATGGTCGGCGCCGAGCACATAGATCATCTCGGAAAAACCACGGTCGAACTTGTTCTTGAAATAGGCGACGTCGGCGGCGAAATAGGTGTAGGAACCGTCCGACTTCATCAGCGCGCGGTCCATATCGTCGCCCACTTCGGTGGAGCGGAACAGCGTCTGTTCGCGGTCTTCCCAGTCATCAGGCAATTCGCCCTTCGGCGGCGGCAGCGTGCCCTTGTAGACATGGCCCTTGAAGGTGAGGTCGTTGATGGCCGACAGGATCGGCCCGCCATTGCCCTCATGCAGCGTGCGCTCCGAAAAGAACACGTCGTGCCGGACGTTGAGAAGCGCCAAATCCTCGCGGATCATCGCCATCATCGCGTCGATCGCCTTGTCCTTGACGATAGGCATCCACTTTTCTTCAGGCATGGCGCGCAGCTTGATGCCATATTCATCGGCCAGCGCCTGGCCGACGGGAACGAGGTAGTCACCGGGATAGAGACCGGACGGGATGGTGCCGATATCTTCGCCGAGCGCCTCGCGATACCGCAGGAACACCGAACGGGCCAGCACATCGATCTGCGAGCCGGCATCGTTGATGTAATATTCTTTGGTGACGCCGTAACCAGCAAATGCGAGCAGGTTCGCCAACGTGTCGCCGACCACGGCGCCACGGCAATGGCCGACATGCATCGGGCCGGTCGGGTTGGCCGAGACATATTCGACGTTGATCTTCTGGCCCGCACCGATGGTGGAGCGGCCGAAATCGATACCCTGGTTGATCATATCTGCCAGCAGACGCTGCCAGTAACCAACCGACACTTTGAGATTGATAAAGCCGGGACCCGCGACATTGACGCTATCGACATCGCCATCCGCCTGAAGCGCCGGCACGATGAGTTCGGCCAGGGCGCGCGGATTGGTGCCGAGCGGTTTCGCCAGCACCATGGCGGCATTGGTTGCGACATCGCCGTGGCTGAGATCACGCGGGGATTCGACGGTAATTCGACTGAAATCGACCTTTTCGCGGTTCTCTTTCACGAGGTCGAGGGTCTCGAGCGCGTTTTTGATCCTGGTATCGAAATCGGCAAAAATGTTCATCGTTCCAACCTGCGCGAAGGGCTTCTGTTCATGTCCGGTATTTTAGCCGGTCGGCTTCGCGATCGCCCGCTGCCCTATCTCAAATCGGGGGTGTGGTCAAACAGCCGCTGGTGGGCGCGCAGTGCATAACTATCGGTCATGCCGGCCAGATAGTCGCCCACATGCCGGGCTTTTGCGGCCACGCTCATGCCGGAAATGCTGTCTACCCAGTAGTGGCTCTGCATTTCCGCCGGCGTTTCCATATATCGGTGGAAAAGATCGGTGACGATCTGCGTCGCGCCGGCGCGGATGCGCATGATGTCCGGGTGCCGGTAGATATGGGCAAACAGCAGCTTCTTGATCTGCCGGTCGGTCTCGGCCATCTCGGGTGAGAACGTCGCGACGGTAAAATCGGCGGCCCTGATGTCGGCAGCCCGCTGCGGCTTCAGCCGGGCAAGATTTTGCTGCGCCACGCCGATCACATCCTCAACCATGTGAGTGATCTGGCGGCGCATGATCTCGTTGGCGAAACGTTCCTTGTCGAGCACGGGATATTTCGCCCGCACCTGCGCCATGAGGCCGCTGAGGAATGGTACCTCCTCCAGCATCTCGAAGGTGAGATAACCGGCGCGCAGACCGTCATCGATATCGTGGGTATTGTAAGCGATGTCATCGGCAATCGCCGCCACCTGCGCCTCAAGGCTGGCATAGCTGCCGATCTCGAGATCCTGCAACTCGCAATATTCGAGGATGGGCAGCGGAACCGGCCCCTTGATCCCCTCACCCTTCGCGTTCACCAGCGGGCCATTATGCTTGACGAGACCTTCCAGCGTTTCCCAGGTCAGGTTGATGCCGTCATATTCGGCGTAGCGGCGCTCCAGCTTGGTGACGATACGCAGCGACTGTGCATTGTGGTCAAACCCGCCATAGGGCAGCAGCACCGCATCGAGCGCGTCTTCGCCGGTATGGCCGAAAGGCGTGTGGCCGAAATCATGCACCAGCGCCACGCCTTCGGCCAGATCCTCGTCCAGCTTCAGTGCGCGGGCCAGAGCGCGGGCGATCTGCGCCACCTCAATGGTGTGGGTAAGCCGCGTGCGGTAATGGTCTCCGTCGGGGCTGATGAAGACCTGCGTCTTGTGCTTCAGGCGACGAAAGGCTGTCGTGTGGACGATGCGGTCCCGGTCACGCTGGAATTCGGAACGCGTCAGGCTTCCTTCTTCCGGAAACAGACGCCCGCGCGTCGTCCATGGATCCGAGGCGAAAACCGCCCTCTCCCCACTTCCGAAACCCAATGCGCGCTGGTCTATGATCATGCATCCACCTGTTGACTTCTTAAGGCCGAGACTTCCTTTTGGTCTCCGCCATTGACCTTTTCATTCACCCTTCATACCTATCGCAGAGGTCAGCGCAAAGCATCATCGCCGCGCAGACGCCCTCACACAGGCTATAGACCGTTAATTTGACCGGTTTATAATAGTGACAACGAGATTATTGCTCTCCGGTTCTTGACCCCGGCAGGAGGAACGACATGGAAAACAGCGACATTACCCTTTCGGAAGCAGCGGCAAAGCGAATCGCCCAGATCGTCGCCGCCGACGCCGGCAAACAGGCGCTGCGCGTCTCCGTCGAAGGCGGCGGCTGCTCTGGCTTCTCCTACAAGTTCGATCTGGCCGAAGACCCCGCCGATGACGACATCGTGATTGCGCGCGGTGATGCCAAGGTGCTGATCGACAGCCTTTCGGTCGTCTATATGGCGGGCTCTGAAATCGACTTCGTCGATAATCTGCTCGGCCAGTCCTTCCAGATCAAGAACCCCAATGCCGTGGCTAGCTGCGGTTGCGGCACCAGCTTCTCGATCTGACGATTCTATCCACCACATCCTCGCCTTCACCTTCCAAAAACGGTGGCAATCGCTTTTGCATCGGGTAAAAGTACCCTCACAAAAGGGAAACTCCGATGAAGATTGCCACCTGGAACATCAACGGCGTCAAGGCGCGCATCGAAAACCTCTGCCAGTGGCTGAAGGATTCTTCGCCTGATATCGTCTGCCTTCAGGAGATCAAGTCGGTCGATGAGGGGTTTCCGCGGCTGGAGATTGAGGCGCTTGGTTATCACGTCGAGACCCACGGCCAGAAGGGCTTCAACGGCGTTGCCCTGCTCTCCAAGGTGAAGCCCGATGAGGTCAATCGTGGCCTGCCGGGTGATGATGCCGACGAGCAGGCGCGTTTCATCGAAGGCGTGTTTTCCGTCGACGGTGGCGCCATCCGCGTCTGCTCGCTTTACCTGCCGAACGGCAATCCGCCTGACGATCCGGTCAAATATCCCTACAAGCTCGCCTGGATGGAGCGGCTGCGGCGCTTTGCCGAAGATCGCCTCGCGTTCGAGGAGCCGCTGATCCTCGCGGGGGACTACAACGTCATTCCGGAACCGTTCGATTGTCACGACCCCCGCGTGTGGGAAGGTGACGCGCTGTTTCTGCCGAAGACCCGCGCAGCCTTCCGCAAGCTGGAGAACCTTGGCTTTACCGATGCCGCACGTGCGACGACGGATGAAGCAGGACTATATTCCTTCTGGGATTATCAGGCCGGCGCATGGCCGAAAAATAACGGCATCCGCATCGACCATCTGATGCTGTCAGCCGAAGCAGCCGACAGGCTGGAATCGGTCAGCATCGAAAAACATGTGCGTGCGTGGGAAAAACCATCCGACCACGTGCCGGTCTGCGGTTACTTCGATTTCAGCCCCGCTGGCTGACAGGCCATCTTTACCGAGCTCTGGCGCGGCAATTTTCAATCCGGATCGTCAATCCGCATGGTCTGCGCCATTGCGATTGCCGCGCGGCGATCGTTCTCACCCGCCAGCGAAAAGGCCTGCTCCTGCAGGTTCTGAATCCAGGTGCAGTCCGCCGCCGTGCATTTATCCAGCGCCGCCGTCATGAAGGCGAGGCCCTGCGTCGTCTGGCCTTCCTGGAAGATCAGGTTGCCGAAAATCGACATGGCGCCGGCATGGCCGTGTTTGCGGGCCTGGTTGAGCCATTTCTTTGCCTGCTGCACATCCGCGCGGCCACCCTCGCCGGCAAGAATCATCTCTGCCAGACGGAACTGGGCCTCAGCCACACCGAAGGTGGAAGCAACCTGGAAATAAAGCTGTCGGGCCTGTGAAAGGTCCATTTTGACGGGGCTTCCGGGAATGCCGTGGCGGTAATAATCAGCGAGAGACAGCAGCGCATTGACGAAAAAGCCCGTATCCTCCGATCCCGGTTCGACACCCTGATTGGCGATTTCGCTGTAGATCTTGAAAGCTTCGAAGTCGTTCTTGGCGACGCCATCGCCATAGGCATACATGTTGGCAAGCGCCCAGCGCGAGCCTGTATGGCCCTTTTCGGCCGCGTAGCGATAGGCCTCGACAGCTTCACCCTTGTTGCCGTTCTTGTAGGCCTTGAAGCCGAACTTGAACAGGTCGAAGGGGCCGGATTCCTTGGTCACGCCCGCATTGATGTCAAAAGCCGCGGCAGGCATTGCGAGCGACGCAAGCAACATGCCCATGAGGAGCGGCTTTAAAACGTTGGCTTCACATTTCAGCATTTCAGCGAACTTCTCTCACTCTTCCCGGCATATAGCCAATACTTGCGGAATACTGCAAAGCCGAACCCCGCCGGGTCGCGATTTTTCGAACACACTGCGTCTTTCCGGCAGCACTTTCCAGCGCACCACCGGTGGTCTCCTGCGGCAATTGCCCAAATTTTCCAGTTAGACAGATATAGGCATAATTTCCGGCAACATAACGGCGTTCCGCCATCCACCGGTCAGCGCCAAACAAGAAATCCGGATGAAATTCCCGTATTACTTGCTTAAACCCTGAATCCAAACCTGTTTTCACTTTCTGCAACCCCGCGGGCCCACATCAAACGCCTGCATGTTCTTCCGATCCCGCTGCCCTAAACATAAGCCAAGCACCCTGTTTGTGGCGGGAAATGGACAGATATGCTCACATTCCAACGCGACCCCACGCTTGCAGAAAAGTGTTGCCAAATCGTCACAAAACTTTCGGGCCAGAAAATTTTATCGAGAAGGAATCATAGTCGGACATGAAAAAAGGCCCGGTTGGTAAACCGGACCTTTATTTTAGCATTAGCGAAAGGCTCAGATCAGAACTTGACCTTCACACCCGTCGAGATGGCTGCCACGAGGTCGTTGCCGAAATCGTAGCCTGCCTCGTTGCCGCAGGTGAAACCAGCGCCGCAGGGTCCGCCATTGATGGAGGAGCTGCCCGAGGTCAGGAGGCCGAGAGCGCCGGCAATCTTGAACTCGATGTTCTTGTTGGGCGAATAGACAATCTGCGTGCCGAGCGTCCACGTATCTGTCTGCGTCCCGATGACCGTGGACGTACCGCGATCCCAGGTCAGGCTGACGGCTCCGCTCCACTGTTCGTTGAACTTGTGACCAACGCCGCCGGAGATCGTCCAGCCGTCGCGATAGAACAGGTCAAGCGTGTTCAGGGTGTCTGCGCCACTTGGGACGCAGGGAGATGTGCCGACCGCGCAGAAAGGAATGACCTGAATCTGGCTCCAGTCAGTCCACTTCACGGAACCGAAAGCAAGCCAGTCTGGCGCTATGCCGGATTGAACTTTTAGTTCGATGCTGTCTGGCATGGAAACAGAGCCATAGATCGGCACGAGCTTGCCGCCGTATTTTGCAAGCGTCGGAGATATGGACGGCGGTGTCTGTGGGATCCCTCTAACATCGGCGAAGCCGGTCAAATCGTGATCGACAGCGCTGTTATAAACAAGGCTGGCGCGGAACGCGATCTCGGGAATCTCGTAGGCCATGCCGGCGCGCCAGCCCCAGCCGTCACCTTCCATCTCAAGTTTGCCGACGCCGCTGAAGCTGGACCAGGCCGGATTGAGGCCCAGAACGGCCGGCCCCAGAACCTGACGATACTTATAGCCGCTCAATTCCTGATAGAAGCCGCCGCCGATAATCGAGAAGTCACCCTTGCCAAGATCGAACTTCACCCGGCAGGTGGTCGCGTAATTGTGCGACTTGACCTTGGTTTCGATATTGTAGCTCGATCCCTGCCAGATACCGGGATTGAGATGCGCGCCCCAGGGCTGCGAATAGTCGAACATGCAGTCGCCGAAATCGCCGATCGATGCCTTGGCCCCGATGCGGGTCGACCAGAAGTTTTCGGAATCATCTGCCGTCCTGGACCAGGATGCAGGCAAGGGGCCACTTTTCAGCGGATTGTCCCGCGCATTCTCTACCTTGCGCTGCGGTGCGACGAAGGTCGCGGAGCTGTCGAGAACGTAATCGGACGGATCGAACAACAGATCGATATTATAACCGCCGCGCTCGAGACCGCCGGCCAGTGAAGGCGTTACCGCCGCGATGCTGACTGCGAAACATACCGCGCCGCGAAAAATTGCAGTTTTTGCCATCTCTCTCCCCAATCAAGGCAATGTGATCATCAAAAGAGTGAAGCGCTTCGCGGAAAATGACAATCTGCCGCACACTGGCACAGTTCTGCGACACTTCTCCATTTTTTACGTAAGAATTTCATGTCCATCCCCTTGCATAATCATTTTAGGTTATTTTTCTAATTAAACGGAAGCGACACGACACAAAATGAAACAATTTCCCACGCGTGACGGGAATTGTCGCCAAATAACCACACACGCGCGTTTCCCGAAGAAAGCCGCTTATCACGCCGTTTTTGTTGGCTTTTTTGACTGATCGGGAGATTTTCGAGCGCGAGATGGCGAGAAATGATCGCCCTCCGGCGAGCAACATGATTCGTCGTTGCAACGCAGCAATCGATAGACGGCGACCCTGTCGCTCCATAGCAAAAACGCCCCGTTTTTAGCGGGGCGTTTTTGTTCATGCAAAGCCGCAAGCCGCATGTCACCCCGCTTCGCTTACCCGCGTGAGCGCCGTTCTCAGGCTTGCGAGCTGAATTTCCAGCTCAGCCTTGCGCTCGCGTTCGGCGGCAACGACTTCCGGATCGGCATTGGCCACGAATTTCTCGTTCGACAACTTCTTGTCGATGCGTTCCATTTCCGCGTCCACCTTGCCGATCGCCTTCTCGAGACGAGCCTTTTCGGCCGCAAGATCGACCAGATTGCCAAGCGGCAGGCAGATGGTCGCCTCACCGACGATGATCTGGGCCGACCCCTTCGGCGCGAGATCGGCGGCACGGATTTCATCGGCCCGCGCCAGACGCCGGATAGCGGCGGCGTGGCGATCGAGCCGTGCTTCCGTGGAGGTATTGGCGCCAACGACCACCAGCGAGGCAGTGGCACCCGGCGGCACGTTCATCTCGGCGCGCGTCGAACGAATGCCGGAGACGAGATCGATCAGCCAGTTGATTTCCGCAGCCGCGGCGTCGTCGCGGAACTCCGGCTCCGGCCAGTCGGTAAGGCAAAGCAGATCATCGCGCTCCTTGCCCTCACCGGCCGTATGCGCCCAAAGCTCTTCCGTCATGAACGGCATGAAAGGATGCAGCAGCTTGTAGATCTCATCCAGAACATAAGCCGCGCAGGCCTGCGATTCCGACTTGGCCTTTTCATCGTCGCCGCCGAAGACCGGCTTCAGCAGTTCCAGATACCAGTCGCAGAACTGGTTCCAGACGAAACGGTAGAGAATGCCTGACGCATCGTTGAAGCGGAAGTTCTCAAGTGCCGCCGTCACATCGCGGGCCGTGTTGGCAAGCTCGGTCAGGATCCAGCGGTTGATCGTCAGCGAGGCGGTTTCCGGCAGGAAATGCGGGTCACGCTTCACGCCATTCATCTCGGCAAAGCGCGTCGCATTCCAGAGCTTCGTGCCGAAATTGCGGTAACCCGCAATACGTGCCGGATCGAGTTTCACGTCGCGACCCTGCGCCGCCATGATGGCAAGCGTGAAACGCAGCGCATCGGCACCATATTCATCGATCAGTTCCAGCGGGTCGATGACGTTGCCCTTGGATTTCGACATCTTCTGGCCGTTCTTGTCGCGAACCAGCGCATGAATATAGACCGTGCTGAACGGCTCAACCGGGTTACCGGCGTCGTCCTTCATGAAATGCAGGCCCATTTGCATCATCCGCACCACCCAGAAGGGGATGATGTCGAAGCCCGTGACAAGCACGTTTGTCGGATAATAGCGCGCCAGTTCCGGCGTCTGTTCCGGCCATCCGAGCGTCGAAAACGGCCAGAGCGCAGAAGAGAACCAGGTGTCGAGCACATCTTCGTCGCGCGTCAGGATTTCGCCCGGAGCAAAGTTCTCAAGCTTTTCCTCGACCCAGGCCTTCCACGGGCCTTCATGGGCGATGTAATGCTGGATGGCCGCCTGCAGCGCCTCTTCCTCGGTCTTCTCGACGAACACCTGCCCGTCCGGGCCGTACCATGCCGGAATCTGGTGTCCCCACCACAATTGCCGCGAGATGCACCAGGGCTGGATGTTCTCCATCCATTGGAAATAGGTGTTTTCCCAGTTCTTCGGCACGAAATTGGTGCGGCCTTCGCGAACCGAGGCAATCGCCGGCTGCGCCAGCGTCTTGTTGTCGACCCACCACTGGTCCGTCAGGCGCGGCTCGATCGGCACGCCGCCGCGGTCGCCATGCGGCACCACATGCTTGTGCGGCTCGATCCTGTCGAGCAGGCCGGCTTCCTCAAAAATTTCGACGATGATCTTGCGGGCGGCAAATCGGTCCTGACCTTCCAGACGGTCCCATGCGCCATGCAGCGCCGCCGGATGGTCGAGGCCTTCGAGGAAATCCTCGTTCTCCTTGATGGAGATGGTACCGTCGATATTCATGACATTGATGGCGCGCAGACCACAGCGCTTGCCGACTTCGAAGTCGTTGAAATCATGCGCGGGCGTGATCTTGACCGCACCCGTACCGGCGGTCGGGTCGGCGTAATCATCGGCGACGATGGGAATCCTGCGACCGACGATGGGCAGGATGACGTGTTTGCCGACGATGCCCTTGTACCGCTCGTCTTCCGGGTTCACGGCAATACCGGTATCGCCAAGCATGGTTTCCGGACGCGTCGTGGCGACAACGATATAATCGCGGGTCTCGAACTCGGTGGGCTTGCCCTCCTCGTCGAATGCGGTCGGGTACTGATAGGTAACGCCCTTTTCGAGCGGATAGCGCAGGTGCCAGAGATTACCCTTGACCTCGATCTGCTCGACTTCCATGTCGGAAATCGCAGTCAGCAGCTTGGGATCCCAGTTGACGAGGCGCTTGTCCTTGTAGATCAGGCCCTGCTTGTAGAGCGTGACGAAAACTTCGAGAACAGCCTCGGAGAGACCTTCATCCATGGTGAAGCGTTCGCGCGACCAGTCGCAGGACGCGCCGAGACGTTTCAGCTGGTTGAAGATCAGGCCGCCGGATTCGGCCTTCCATTCCCACACCTTCTCCACGAAGGCCTCGCGGCCCATGTCGCGACGGCCTGGAAGCTGCTGCTCCATCAGCTTGCGCTCGACGACCATCTGCGTGGCGATGCCGGCATGGTCCATGCCCGGCTGCCACAGCACATCCTTGCCGCGCATGCGCTCGAAGCGGACCAGAATATCCTGCAGCGTGTTGTTGAGCGCATGGCCCATGTGCAGGGATCCCGTCACATTCGGCGGCGGGATGACGATGGTGAAGGTTTCCGCGCCCGGCTTGGCGTTGGCGCCGGCACGAAAAGCGTTAGCCTCGTCCCAGGCTTTGGCGATCTTCGGTTCGACGGTGGCGGAATCGTAGGTCTTTTCGAGCATTTCCTGACCTGAATTTTAGAGTTCTTGTGTGGATTTTTTTAAATAAGGATGGACAGTCGAGAGTCAACAGAAACCGACCCTCAGGACGCTCCGTGAGCGACCCGATGGCCGACTATGCCCCGATAACGCTTTCATCTTCAATAAAAAAGCCGCCCCTGTGCCGGGCGGCCCCTGTTTAACGCCAATGCCACGCCTCCCGACGCGGGCGGGAGGCACCCGGCCCTGCGGCCAGCGTAAAATCAGCGGCGCGAGCCGCGCGCCACGCGCTCGATTTCTTCGCGCACGAGACGTTCAACCAGGGTTGGCAGATTGTCTTCCAGCCATTCCTGCAGCATCGGACGCAGCATCTCGGCCGCCATGTCCTCGATCGAACGACGTTCGACGCCGTCGAAAACCTCGGCCAGCTCACTGAAGGAACGCGCGATCTGCGCGCCCGCGGCGGCCGAGATGAGGTTGAGCGACAGGTCAGAGCCGGCCTGTGCTTTGTCTTCCGGCTGCGGCGCAACCAGATCGAGTGACGGCGCCTCGGCAATGGGTTCCTGCACGTCGATGTCGAAAACTTCCTCGGCGACGGCGGTTTCAATCGCACCGCGCAGCGCCATATGATCAAAATGGTTTTCCGGTACAGGCGCACTTTCAATGGCAGCGGCAGCGGCCCGGTCCTCGGAAGCGGCGGGCGCCTGCTGTTCAGCAGCAGTTGCCGCAGCCGCCACCATCAGCGGCCGTACATCCGTCGGACGCTGTGCCGCGGGCCGTTCGGTCTGCGGCACGGCGGGAGAAGAGGAAGCTGGAGAAGCCTGCATCGCCGCGCGCTGGCCCTGCGAGGCGAAGGCCTGCGGCCCCATGGCGGCGTTGCGGTCTGCGGCAGCGCGAACCCGCGCGGCGACATCGGCGAGCGACATCGTCTTTTCGACGGGGATTTCCTGGGGCTCGGCCAGGGACTTTTCATAAGCCGGTGAAAAATCCTGTGCAGGCCGCGCGCCAAAGGCCTGGTTTGCCGGCGGAGGGACGCGGGCCGGCGGGCTGGCTGGCTCCGTCATGTAAGTCGCGTCGCCTGCCGCCTCGTCCTCATCGTCATAAACCGGCGGTAACTGGCCGGAAAATGCGCCGGCGGGCCCTGGCTCGTTGCTTTCGATGATCCGGCGTATCGACGCCAGTATCTCTTCCATGGACGGTTCACGCGCTACGCTTGGCTGAGCCATATCAATCCCCGGTTTCCACTCTCTAGCACCCGGCCTCGCATCCCTTCGGATGCCAGGGGCACTTCGCACCTGTTCAATCTGCACATCACGGCAGCGGCCGCCGAAAACAACCGCCGCGCCGACAGTCTGCAACAGGCCTGAGAAAGACGCTCCGCATCTTCGCAACCCGCTGCAGGGGTCATGCGGGGCAGAAATACGCACACCCCGAATCACCTTAGTTTAGGGTAGCATAGCCACGAACTAAATCACTGATTCGACAAGTTTCAAGATGATACACAGCTTTGTGGGCGCGATGTTCTCGAAGACGCACACGGGATGAATTTCCAATCCTCACAAAAACGCCGGGGTGGAAATTCCACCCCGGCGTCAGGAACAGAATGATGGTACGGTGATCAGAAAACGAATTCGGCTGCCTTGGCGAAACCCGGCAGCGGCTTGACCGAAGCATTGAAGAAGGTCGCGGCCGACGTGCTGGCGCCATCGCGGCGATAAACGGTGGCCTTTGCGGCATTGCCGTATCCGACAACGACGACGAGACGCCCGCCGTCGCGCAACTGTTCGGTAAGTGCCGCCGGCACTTCCTCGACAGCGCCGTTCACGAAAATCAGATCGTAAGGCGCTTCGCTCGCATAACCCTTTTCGAGATCGCCGGTGACGACAGCGACATTGTCATAGCCAAGCGAAGCGAGCGTTTCGGTCGCCTGTGCGGCCAGCGCTTCATCGCATTCGAGCGAAACGACGGAGCCGGCAAGCTGGGACAGGATGGCGGCCGCATAACCGGAACCACCGCCGACTTCCAGGACCACGTCCTCCCTCGAAACGGCCGCGAGCTGCAGCAGCTTCGCGAGCGGCGAGGCCTTCATGACATAACGGGCCGGGCGGCCATCCCGGGCAGGACAGATCTGCAAATCCTCATCCACATAGGCAATCTGCCGTGCACCCGTCGGCACGAATGCCTCGCGCGGCACACTCAAAAACGCCTTCAGCACCGAATGCGAAGTCACGTCGGTCGTACGCAGCTGGCTGTCGACCATATTGGCGCGCGCGGTTTCGAAATCCATCATGTCGTTATCGCCTCAATTTCACGGATGCCGGTCGGGAAGTCCCGGCTCCAAAAGCTCAAAACGGCGCGGGCCTCCCCTCGCCTTTGAGTAATCTCATAATTGGCCAAGAGCGCGCTTTCAAGCGCGGTAAGACGGATGTGGGGTAAAAAGCAGAATGGCAGTGGCTTTCTTCACGGAACAAACGGCGAGACGTCGCCAATCGTGACGCGGAACAGGAAAAATCATCGTACCGTGGGAGAATTTTGGAGGCCTCGCCCGGAATTGAACCGGGGTACAAGGATTTGCAGTCCTCTGCGTCACCACTCCGCCACGAGGCCTCACACGCTCATCAATGGAGCGATGGCGGGCATTTAGAACGAATCCATTTGGGGCGCAAGAGGGATCGTTCCGAATGTCGTGTTTTTTCAGCCGGGTACGTGGAGTCCAACCGCCCACCTTGTCTAAGCCACTAAGATGACATGGCTTTTGGCGTCATATCGTTGCTCCGGACGAAAAATTGCCCGCAGCCGAAGCGTTTTCGACTGCGGGCAACCTGTGCATTTTCAGGAACGGTC
The DNA here is from genome assembly GCF_037203725.1 of Agrobacterium sp. CMT1. Taxonomy (NCBI): domain Bacteria; kingdom Pseudomonadati; phylum Pseudomonadota; class Alphaproteobacteria; order Hyphomicrobiales; family Rhizobiaceae; genus Agrobacterium; species Agrobacterium sp. CMT1. Next base: position 7,429 of record NZ_JBBCAR010000016.1, on the reverse strand, counting down.
GATCAAATCCGTCCCATCAGAACCAGGATCAGCACGATGACCAGCACCAGTCCGAGACCGCCCGAAGGGCCGTAACCGTAATTATGATAACCCCAGCTTGGCAGCGCGCCGATGAGGAACAGAATGAGCAGGATGACAAGGATGGTGCCGAGCATGTTTAACCCTCCACTATTGGCATGTGTCCGACTGCTTCAATGACGCAGCGCGTGAAAAGTTCCCTCTTCCGGCCTCTCCAGCAGGCTGAAAGAATGACGGCAGACGTGCCGTTTCAACAGGTTACACCGCTTTTGCCCATACATGATGGTCCGGCCGGAAGGGGCGTGCCGCCCCCCGCGCCTGGCGGATCAATGTCCCGGACAGTGAAGATGAGGAACTGTGCATAGTCTCGCGCGTCGCATCCATCGCGTGTCCTGGATCGCTGCAATTTATTCGAGGTAATTTCTCGCTCTATGTCTATTTTCGGTTGTCCGCCATAGTGAAGACAGTCCCCCGTACCCTGAAACCGGCGGGAGACGGAGAGATCCGGCTTCGCTGGCAGTGCGCCGGATCTCTCCCGCCCCCTCCCTCGCTCCGTCCCACTCCTGCCGCAGGCAGGTCGGCACACGTACATGTGACCGACGACCATGTGTGCTACCCCTTGCCTCGTCTCAGCCTCTCCGGATAGACCCCCGTAACGGGAGGGAGAAACGAGAATCATATGTCCGGTTTTGCGAACCTCATCCCGCTTTTCATCTTTGGCTTCCTCGTCTATTTTTTCTTTCGCTGGGTCGCGCGCGACATTCAGAACCCAAAGCGCAAGTAGTCGGAAGGAATAATACTGCCGCATCCGCCGCTTCCGGGAACCTCCGCGCCTCCATATCGTTTTTGCAGATGGACCTCGGAGGACAGGATGAAAACGCTCGCATCATCGGCCGCAATAGCCCTTTCGCTCGCGCTTGCGGGATGCACGACCGCCGGTCCGGCACCCTATGTGGAGCCCATTCCCGGGAGCATCATCTATAAAGGCCAGCCGCGCACAAAGCTGACGAAGTCACCGATCGGTAGCACCTTCACCCATGAGTTCCGCATAGACAGCAGCACAAGGGCGGTGGAAACCTATCGCATCGCGCCGGATCGCTCACTGGAACTCATTGACCGGCGCATCCTTCGCGAATGGCTGTTCGGACGCGACGACTGACCGCACCGGTCGGCTCCGAAACGGATTGCGCATCCCGCCTGCTTCGTTTAGAGCCGGGCGCGAAACCAACATGGATGAGCGATGAACACGCGCTGGCAGAAACCCGTCCTGATCGCCTTCGAAACGCCGGGTGATTATACGAGCATCGAAACAACCCAGGCCGCCTCCTGGGCCCTGATCGAGGACTGGCCGGTGGAGGATGGCGAGGCGCTAGACAAGGCGCTGCTGGTCTGCGCCGCCGTGGATGCCGGCAGGAAAAAGCCTGAAGACGCGCGCAAGGCCTTCATCGCCGCCGCGATCGAAGCGGGGCTCGACATCAAGGCGTAACGGCCCCGTCACGCGTCGCGACGGAGGCGCCAGGGGCGCTAACGTCAAGTTCATGGTTCGATCGATCGATACAGAGGAAAGCGTCCGGATATATGAAAAAAGCCCTGTTCATCTTTCTTCTCTCCTGCCTGGCGATCGGCCTTCTCGGCCACCTCGTCGTGGCGTTCGTCGTCACCGGCTGACACGCCGTAAATCAGGCGTTAAGAATCCCTAAATTTCATTCTGCTGTTATGGAACCGCGTTAAACTTTTTCCGTTCTCTTTTCGATCGAACAAGGAGGATTGAAATGCGTGACGGACTGAACGGTTTTCTTGAGATTTCGATGATCGGCTTCGTGGTTGCAAGCTGCCTCTTCATGGTGAACCTGCCGATCTGATCGGGGAACGAGCTTCGCAGGAGAGCATTGCGGTAAAGCTGGTGATGATGCCACCGGCACAGAAAATGCGGCCTTTTGGGCCGCATTTCTTTTTCATAGGACTTTCAGGATCAGGCAGAAAGCTTGGCGGCGATTTTCGCCACATGCGCGCCCTGGAAGCGCGCACCTTCAAGTTCGACTTCGGAGGGCTGGCGGGAGCCGTCGCCGTCGGTAATGGTGGAGGCGCCGTAAGGGGAGCCACCCTTGATTTCATCGACACCCATCTGGCCCTGGAAGGCATAGGGCAGACCTACGACGGCCATGCCGTGGTGCAGGAAGGTCGGCAGGAAACCGAGAATAGTCGATTCCTGGCCGCCATGCTGGGTGGCGGAAGAGGTGAAGGCGGAACCTACCTTGCCGACGAGCTTGCCGCCGAACCACAGGCCGCCCGTCTGGTCCCAGAAATTGCGCATCTGCGAAGCGACCGTGCCGAAGCGGGTGCCGGCGCCGACGATGATGGCATCGTATTCGGCCAGTTCGTCCACGGTGGCGATCGGCGCCGCTTGGTCGAGCTTGAAATGCGAAGACTTGGCGACCGCTTCCGGCACCAGTTCCGGAACGCGCTTGACGACGACGTCTGCGCCCGCCGATTTTGCACCCTCGGCAACAGCATAGGCCATCGTTTCGATATGACCGTAGGAAGAGTAATAGAGCACCAGAACTTTCGTCATTTTCTTTGTTTCCTTTGGGTTTATCGTTTCCGGCGTCCCGGCCAGAAGCCTTTTCAAAAACGTGATGATGATTATCGGCGACCCGTTACAAGCATGTGATGAAAATCTAGCTCACAGGCTCCTTCCACGCCAGCGGCCTATCGGCATACGCACTGTTCACCATAAGTGAACGGAAAAGCGAAACGTCAACTATTTGCCGAAATACATTTTTTCAAAACCGCTTTGCAATCATCGGGCACGGGGCTAACGTCTGATAAAACAGATGACGAGTACACCCATGTCCAATCCCTCTTCCGCTCAATCCGTCGTGACCGCCGCCATGCTCGCCATTGGCGACGAGTTGCTTTCGGGCCGTACCAAGGACAAGAATATCGGCCACCTCGCGGACGTGCTGACCATGTCCGGCATCGACCTCAAGGAAGTGCGTATCGTTGCCGATGAGGAGGACGCGATCGTCGAAGCGCTGAATGCGCTACGCAGCCGCTATGATTATGTCTTCACCTCGGGCGGCATAGGCCCGACCCATGACGACATCACCGCGGATGCGGTGTCCGTGGCGTTTGGCCTTCCCTGCGAGCACGATGCCGAAGCCTTGCGGATACTTGGCGACATGTATCGTGCCCGTGAGATGGAATTCACCGATGCGCGCAAGCGCATGGCGCGCATGCCGAAAGGTGCTGCCCACATCGCCAACCCCGTTTCCGTCGCCCCCGGCTTCATCATCGGCAATGTCTATGTCATGGCCGGCGTGCCGCAGGTGTTCCAGGCGATGCTCGACAACGTCATGCCGACGCTCCGCACCGGCGCCAAGGTGATGTCGCAGGCCGTACGCTCACCGTATGGCGAAGGCGATATCGGCACGCCGCTGACGGCCATCCAGAAAGCCCATCCCGAAACCAGCATCGGTTCCTATCCGAAATATGACGGGCAACGCTTTTCGACGGAAATCGTGGTGCGCGCCCGGGATGCAGGCGTGCTGAAGGCCGCGGCGGATGCGGTCGCGGCCATGATCGAAGCGATCGGACAGGAGAAAAGACTGGCGGCAGGCAAGGGCGACGCAACGGCTTGAGCGAGAAAGGGCCTTTGACGAACGGACTTTGACCAAAATCAAGGTGGCGGCCTGCAAAGGCGGCCACTCTCCCCACAGAAATTAGATGTCACCGAGGAGAGATAAATGGGTTACAAAACGATATTGGCAGTGGTCGACAATGTTTCGAACACACAGAAGCTCGGCGAATTCGTGGTGAGCCTTGCAGACCAGTTTTCCTCGCATGTCATCGGCCTGCACATGGAAACGCTGGCCGCCGTTCCCCTCGTCGCGCCGATGGAAATTCCCGATCCCGCCACCGTGCAGGCCCTGCAGGATGTGGCACACAAGGAAACCACCGATGTCGGCACGCTTTTCGAGCGCACGCTATCGGCCAACGGCATCTCGCATGAATGGCGAAGCTTCGTTACCTCGGTGGGTTACGCCTCCGCCTCTGCCATCGACAGCGCCCGTTGCGCCGATCTCGTCGTCGCCCGCCAGAGCAGTTCCTCGGCTTTGTCGGACAGCCGCACCGATATTGACAGCTTTCTCTATGAAAGCGGCCGTCCCGTTCTCCTCGTCCCGCATGTGCTCACCGTCGCCAAACCGATCAAACGCGTCCTGATCGCCTGGAATGGCTCTCGCGAGGCGACGCGCGCCACTTTCGACGCCCTGCCCTTTCTGAAAGCCGCCGACAGCGTCGAGATATTCTCCGTCGACCAGGCAGAAAGCGAAACGCAGTCCTCCGGGTTTGCCGGTACGGAACTGGCCGCCACGCTCGCCCGCCACGGCGTGAACGTGACGGTGACCTCACAGGAAAAGATTGCCGGCCTTTCGCCGCAGGCGGCCATCGAAAATCGCCTTTCCGATAACAGCATCGACCTTCTGGTCATGGGCGCTTACGGCCATTCCCGCTGGTGGGAACTGCTGTTCGGCGGCGTTACCCGCACACTGCTCGATTCCATGACGGCGATGACGCTGCTGTCGCGTTGAATATGGATGCGGCGCAAATGGCGCCGCCAGCCCCCCGCGATCTCGCTCGAAAGGAGCGTCCGCCACTGGTTTCTTCTCCCCGCCGGGGAGAAGTCCGCGGCAGCGGGATGAGGGGGCGAGGGTAGAGATAGACCGAGAGCCAGCCCCCTCATCCGACCCTTCGGGCCACCTTCTCCCCCTAAGGGAGAAGAAACAAGCGGCATTCTCTCAGCCAAAATCACGCCGGATAAGCGCAAAGCTTGCCTTTTTGCCGGTCTTGCGGCTATTAGCCAAAGCCATCGACAATTTTGACCAGATGGTAGACGACATGTCCCTTCCCGATAAAGCCTTTCCCGTTTCCTGGGACCAGTTTCACCGCGACGCCCGTGCGCTTGCCTGGCGTCTTGCCGGTCTCGACAAAGAGTTCCGGGCAATCGTCTGCATCACCCGCGGCGGCCTCGTTCCGGCGGCGATCATTTCCCGCGAACTGAACATCCGCATGATCGATACGGTCTGCATCGCCACCCGCCATGACTACGTCAACCAGGGTGATACGGTCCTGTTGAAAGGCGTAGCCCCCGAGCTGACTGTTGATGCCGGCGAAGGCGTGCTTGTCGTCGACGATCTGACCGATACCGGCAAGACGGCGCTCGAAGTGCGCGAGATGCTGCCGAAGGCGCATTTTGCCTGCGTTTACGCCAAACCGAAGGGGGTGCCGACCATCGATACTTTCGTCACCGAAGTGAGCCAGGACACCTGGATCTATTTCCCCTGGGACATGGGCTTCACCTATCAGGAGCCGATCGCCAAGGGATCGCGCGGCTGAGTGCCCACAGGGACCCATTTCTCATCCGTCATTGCGGCCTTGAGCCGGAATCCAGCCACGGCGCGTCTGCGCCGTGAGTCTCTTGCGATCAAGGACTTGATCGCGCTGGACCCCGGATCTGGTCCGGGGTGACGGAGTGAGGATGCACCAACCGCGCAAGACTTCCCCCAGCAATATGCACTCTTTCGCCGTCCCACCCGGGGGCGGCTTTTTTGTGTGAAAAGGCCTTTTTGCCGACAGCGGAAAACACGGAAAAACCGCAGTGTCGCCATTATGCCTCACCCCGGAAATGCGGGGTTTTGCCTTTCCGTTGCGGAAACCAGCCTCGCGCAAGCTTCAAATTTTTCCGCCAAGTCACTGATTTTTCTGAGAGCTTTTCCTATCCCCGTTTTCCACAGGCACTCCACACAATATCTTGTGGTTAAAAATGGGTTTCAATCTATGGCTTGACGAATCTGTGCCGCGAGAGGAAAGTGACAAATATGTTGCGGCGGCAACGAACCGGAAAGTAACGAGGCCGGTTCTTCTCCATCTTTAGCGCGCATGTCCAAACGGCGTCCCGGCCATGAGGGGGCGGTTCGCCGATGGCTTTTCTGCGCCTTCGGAACCGCCAAAAACATTACGCGGGGACTGGCAGCAAGAATGTGTTAATACTATATATAGTAGGCTTGCGGCCATCTTAAACACGAGATACAGGGATGACATCCAAGGATGAACATCCCATCAGATCGGCAACAACCGGCTGCGCGAAGGCATCGCACGGCTGGAACGAATTTTTGCGCCCTTCACCGGGCGCCCAATGGACGAGGACAGAAACCATGCGCATTGAACGCCGCTTCACGAAGCCCGGCCAATCGCCTTATGCGGAGATCGACTTCCGCAAGGCCGTCAGTGAAATCAAGAACCCGGATGGATCCATCGTGTTCCGTCTGGCTGACATCGACGTTCCCGCGCAGTTCAGCCAGGTTGCCACCGACGTTCTGGCGCAGAAATATTTCCGCAAGGCCGGCGTGCCGAAGTTCCTGAAGAAGGTTGAGGAAAATGACGTTCCTTCCTTCCTCTGGCGCTCCGTGCCCGATGAAAAGGCTCTGAAGGATGTTCCGGAAGCCGAGCGCTACGGCTCCGAGACCGATGCACGCCAGGTTTTCGATCGCCTGGCAGGCACCTGGGCCTATTGGGGCTGGAAGGGCAAATATTTCTCGTCCGAAGAAGATGCCCTCGCCTTCCGCGACGAGCTTGCTTATATGCTCGCCACCCAGCGTGTTGCCCCCAACTCCCCGCAATGGTTCAACACCGGCCTGCACTGGGCCTATGGCATTGATGGTCCCGGCCAGGGCCACTTTTATGTCGACCCCTTCACCGGCAAGCTGACCAAGTCCAAGTCGGCTTACGAACATCCGCAGCCGCATGCCTGCTTCATCCAGTCCGTTGAGGACGACCTCGTTAATGAAGGCGGCATCATGGATCTGTGGGTGCGTGAAGCGCGCCTGTTCAAATACGGCTCCGGCACCGGCTCCAACTTCTCTTATCTGCGTGGCGAAGGCGAAAAACTCTCCGGCGGCGGCAAATCGTCAGGCCTGATGAGCTTCCTCAAGATCGGTGACCGCGCAGCCGGCGCCATCAAGTCCGGCGGCACGACCCGCCGCGCAGCGAAGATGGTCGTCGTTGATGCCGACCACCCCGATATCGAAGCCTATATCGACTGGAAGGTGAACGAGGAGCAGAAGGTTGCCGCTCTCGTCACCGGTTCCAAGATCGTCGCCAAGCACCTGAAGGCGATCATGAAGGCCTGCGTCAACTGCGAAGCTGACAACGGCGATTGCTTCGACCCGGCCAAGAACCCTGCCCTGAAGCGCGAAATCCGCGCCGCCAAGAAGGACATGGTGCCGGAAAACTACGTCAAGCGCGTCATCCAGTTCGCCGAGCAGGGTTACAAGGACATCCAGTTCAAGACCTATGACACGGACTGGGATTCGGAAGCCTACCTCACTGTGTCGGGCCAGAACTCCAACAA
>NZ_JBBCAR010000014.1:0-279501 GCF_037203725.1 Agrobacterium sp. CMT1 | reverse complement strand
AGGAGCGGCAGCGTTACCTTGCCTCTGGTCTGAGCGCCATCGGCGCGCTGCAGCCTTTCCTTGACACGCCGGTCAAGGGCCTGTGGTTCGACAAATGGCCGGCGGACCGGCCGATGCTCGACGAACCGGCGCCGGCAAGCACGTTTTACCACATCGTCTGCGCCATCTATGAGGCCGAGGCGGCGCTGGCGGTCAGTGGGTGAACTCAGCACGCCCAGCCGCTGGCCTGCTACATTCGCCACCCTCATTTTCAGGGTGGCGAGACAGTTAGTATTAATATGCTGCAAGCAAGCGGTTCGTTATAGCTGACGCAGTCGGCGCAGATCAAAGTCGCGCTTTTCGTGTGTCGAATCCTCTCCACTAAGCAACATCGGCATCAAATTGGATGCTGTGAAGCCGTTTGTAAAGGCCATCATTCGCAAGAAGCTCACGTCTGCTGCCCTGCTCGGCAACCTCACCATTGTCCATAACGACAATTTTGTCGGCGCGATTGATAGTGGAGAGACGGTGAGCAATGACGATTGATGTCTTGTTGAAAGTCAATCGTTCAAGTGCATCGCGCACGAGAGCTTCGGATTCTGAATCCAATGCACTTGTTGCTTCATCGAGGATCAAAATATCTGCGTCTCTGAGCATGGCGCGGGCAATCGCAACACGCTGCCGCTGCCCCCCGGACAATCCAGAGCCATTTTCGCCGAGCCTACTATCATAGCCGTCCGGCATGCTCATGATGAAATCGTGCGCATTGGCTGCCTTGGCAGCCGCTATTATCTCTTCTTCGGTGGCATTGTCGCGGCCAACGGAAATATTGTGCCTTATGGTTCCCGAAAACAGGAATGTTTCCTGCCCGACGTAAGAAACATGCTCGCGCAAGCTCGAAAAAGAAACGTCGCGCAAATCCATACCGTTGATTTCTACTGAGCCGGTTTGCGGATCGTAAAGGCGCATTATGAGATTGATGATGGTGGATTTGCCGCTGCCGGATGGGCCTACCAGCGCGGTCATCTTGCCGCCTTCGAAGAGCAGGCTGACATCCTTCAAAACGGGTTGGCCTGCAACATATTCAAAGCCTACATTTTTTAGTTCGACATCGCCTGTCGCTTTGGGCAAAGGCTCAGCGTCTTTTTTCTCGGCAAGCGTCAGCGGGGCGTCCAGCACCTCAAACATCATCCGCACGCCAATCATACCGCCTTCGATCTGTACCCGCATGCGGGCGAGGCGTTTCGCCGGTTCATAAGCGAGCAATAGGGCGGTAATAAAAGCCATCAAATCACCCGGCGAGCCGCCTTTTTCGAGAACGGTATAGCCGGACACGGCAATAACGACAGCAATTGCGAGGCCTGATAGCGTCTCCATGATGGGGCTAGTTGCGGCCTCCAATTTGGCAATGCCATTGGCACGTTGCTCTACGTCGGAAACCGCCTTGTTCATGCGCTGACGCATAAGCTTCTCAAGCGAGAATGCCTTGATGACACGTACACCTATGCTGGTTTCCTGTACGACATTGACAATCTCACCGAGTGAAGCAAGCTCCGCCTCCATGATCTTGCGTACGCGGCGCAAAACAAGCCGAACGCTGAAGATGGCAAGAGGACCGATAATCATAGAGATCGCACTCAGGAGGAAATTCTGGGCGAACATCACGATAATCAGGCCAATAAGCGAAAACAGATCACGGACAAAAGATGTTACGATCGTATCGATGACGCTACGCGCCGCTTGTGCATTGTAAGTGACGCGAACCAGCAGTTCCGAGGAAGGCAGGTTCTGAAAGAAGGAGACGCCCTGTTTCAGGAGGCGATCGTAGATTTTGCGTTGTTGCTCCGCTACGATGCTATTACCAGCTTTGCTGAGATAATAGCTCTGCACGAAGGTTGCGAAACCTTTTACGATAAAGATAGCCGCGACCGCAAAAGCAATCTCAAGAACGACGTCAAAGCCCTGCTTCAGATAAACACTGTTGACGATGTCGCGCATAATCCATGCGCTGAGAGACGTTGTACCGGCGACGACGAGCATAGCGACAATTGCCGCAGAATACCAGCCAACATGCTTTCTGAAATTTTCTTTGAAAAGTCGCACCAGCAACGTCTTGTCGTTTTCAGACAAAAAAGAACCGACCACGGAGATATCCTTAGTTAGCTGATACCACTACGATTTGAGAAATTGATGGCTGTCCATTTCGATCATTTTTGACCAGGAAACCAGTCCACTATCTGTTCCGAATAGGTAAGCCGCATCCTACTTCGTTTCGTAATCCCGTATCAGCTGGCTTAATAATTTCTCTCGGCGCTGGAAAAGTCCTCAGACTCGTTAATCAAGCGAACCAAATAGTGCGGTGGTCGACGAGTGTCAACATCCCGCCGGCCCGGTCGAACATTCGAGATGCGCCGTTAACGTCTTTTATAATCATCCTCGATGCGGATGACATCGTCCTCACCGATATAGGCTCCGGTCTGGATTTCGACCAGTTCGAGCGGGATCTGCCCCTCATTGGCAAGACGGTGCGGCTGGCCGATCGGGATATAGACCGACTGGTTTTCCGTCAGCAGCCGGGTCTCGTCACCAATCGTCACGGTGGCCGTTCCCTTGACGACGATCCAGTGTTCCGAGCGGTGATAGTGTTTCTGGAAGGAGATGCGGTGGCCAGGATCGACGGTGATATGACCGACCCGATAACGCTCATCCACATACATGTGCTCGATGTAACCCCAAGGCCGGTAAACGCGCTTGTGGGTCTGCGTCTGTGGCGCATGTTCGCCGTCCTTCAGCGTCTCCACCAGACCCTTCACGTCCTGCACCCGGTTCTTCGGCACCACCAGAACCGCATCCTTGGTGGCCACCACCACCATGTCCTTCGCGCCCACAACCGTCGTCAGCAATTGCGTCGAATGGATGAGGCAGCCTTCGGAATCGATGAAGACGCCGTTACCTTCCAGCGCATTGTCATTGCTGTGTTTGTCGGCGATCTCCCAGATCGCGTCCCAGCTGCCGATATCCGACCAGCGAAAATGGCCGTGCACGACAGCCATGCGCCTGGTCTTCTCAATCACGGCATAGTCGATGGAATTCTTGGGCGAGGCTTCGAAGCTTTCCTGATGCAGACGCACGAAACCGAGGTCGCTTTCATATTGCTCGACGGACTGCGTTACCGCGGCCAGAATTTCCGGCGCAAAGGCCTCCAGTTCGGCAATCATCACGTCGGAGCGGAACAGGAAGTTTCCGGAATTCCAGAGATAGCCTTTTTCGAGATAGGAGATCGCCGTCTTCATGTCAGGCTTCTCCACGAAGGCCTCGACCTTGCTCAGATCCTTTTCACCATCAATCGCCTCGCCCGGCTTGATGTAACCATAGGAGGTGCGCGGCTCCGTCGGCACCAGGCCGAAGACGACGATATTGCCCTGATCGGCGGCTTTGGCGCCGAGTTTCACGGCATCGGAAAACTTGTCGGCATCGAGCACCACATGGTCGGCAGCAAGCGCCAGAACCAGGCATCCGGGCTCGCGACGCTCGGCCAGCACGGCGGCGGCGGCCATGGCGGCTGCGCTGTCACGGCGGGCGGGCTCAAGCACCACGGTGGCCGGCAGATCGATCTCCTCCGCCTGACGGCGGGCAAAAAAACGGAAATCCTCGTTGGTGATGACAAGTGGCTCGGAATAAAGCGTTTCGTCACCCACCCGCTGCAGGGTCTGCTGATAGGTCGAAAGATTGCCGACCAGCGGCTGAAACTGCTTGGGCAACTGATCGCGCGAGACCGGCCAAAGTCGGGAGCCAGCACCACCGGCCAGAAGAACCGGCGTGATCTTTCGAGCGTATGTGTTCAAAATGAGACCTCTCAGATTTCTATCGCCCCTTAACATTCGTGATATCGAACGTCAGGTGACGCTTCAAATGCCGCTTAGACCTTTCCACAGCGAATCGAAATAACCTAATGTTTGCTTGCTGAACCGATGACCGCCGAAGTTTTCACGGGTGATGAGCGCATTTGACAAGGGTTCAGAACCACCTGTATAAGCCGCGCACATCTCTCCGCCCGCGCCAAAAGTATAAGGGTTTAAAGCGGGGCGTGTCCCCGATGCGGGTGATTTAGTAACGCTGCATCGGCGTCAACTGCCACTTGGTGGGGCATAAGGATATGTCTGCAAGATGACTGAAGTTTTTTTCGATCTTTCCGAGCTTTTTTTAAATTCAGGCGTAAAATTTAAATATTATGGTATCTCCAGAACTGTTATGGAGGTCGCTTACGAACTGACAAAATTGGATTCCAGAGTCCGATACGTCATATATTCTCCGTATCATGGTCGTTTTTATGAAGTTTTTCCAAGGGTTGGAGACGCGTCGCCAACCGGCGTGCTGGACCACAATCTTCCTCCTTCGGCTACTCCCCTTCGGCTGCGCCAAAGCCTCTTCAACAATAATCCCCTCAAATCTTCCGTTTATTGGGCAATTCGAAAGGTCGTCGATTTCAGAAACCGACGGCGTTGGGCTACGGTCCCGGATGGTTCGGCTAAGGAAGTCGATCTCTCCGGTCATGTGCTGATTTCCCTGGGCAGGCCGAAGATTATGTCCGACTATCTAGCCGCCCTTGAAGCACGTGGAACAAACGTGATCTTTGTCCCACTTCTGCACGACATGATCCCGTTGCATGATTTCACGCACAGGAATCAATTCTCTTTCCCGAAGAATTTTCTGCACGACAATCAGGTGGCGATTAAAGCATCGTCACTCATTCTCACGAATTCGGAATTCACAGCACGTGAGGTTTTGCATTTTTCGGAGAGAGGCGTGTTGCCGCCTGTATCAAAGGTCGTTGCCGTGCCGCTTTGCAACGAGTTGCGCCCGACCTCAGAATCTATAGAGAAGCGCGGGCCATCCGGACGTTACATCTTTTGCGTGGGAATCTATAACGGCAGGAAAAATCTGGAATGCGTAGTCGAGGCCATGATGTCCCTTCACGAGCGGGGAATGGATGTCCCCAATCTCGTATTGGCCGGCGCGAGACGCAAACGAGTGGAGAAATTTCTAAAGAATAAGCGATTTCTGCCCCTGTCCACAAAATTTCATTTCGTACACAACCCGAACCAGGCGGAACTGGCGGAATTGTATAGGCGTGCATTTGCGCTTGTTCTCCCCAGCCGGATGGAAGGATGGGGTTTGCCGATCAGCGAGGCGTTATGGTGCGGAACACCTGCACTGGCGGCGGACGTTCCGGCACTGAGAGAGGCGGGGGGGGACCTGGCGCGCTATTTCGACCCGGAAAAGTCTGCTGAACTTGCGGATATTCTAGGCCAATTGTTGGCGAATAAGTCTGAATATGATGTATTAAAGGCGAAGATCGCGGATGCCCGTTCTTCAATGCGAACCTGGAACGATGTTGCATCTGACCTGTTGCAGGCGTTGGACGACAATGAAATCGCCAAGAGGGTCGATGTTGGCCGGATAAGCAATTAAAAGTTGTGGGTATTGGGTGCCTGATGCCATTGATCATCAAGACTAAACTAGCTATTCGCCATTGAGGCAAGTATCGAAATCAGTCGGCTCTGATGCATTCTAAATAAGGAAAATGAAAATATGCCAAAGGCGCTTATAACGGGGATTATCGGACAGGATGGAGCCTATCTCGCGCAATGTCTTCTTGATAAAGGCTACGAAGTCTATGGTCTGGTTAGACGTTCGTCATCTGCTGATATAAATGATTCACGCCTAAGATGGCTGGGTATTCGCGATAGGGTAAAATTACTTGATGGCAATTTGACCGATCTGTCGAGTTTGATACGGATCTTGCGCGAGACACGCCCCACCGAAATCTACAATCTTGCTGCGCAGTCATTTGTTAAATCGTCTTGGAACCAGCCTATTCTGACCGGCCAGGTCACGGGTATCGGTTGTGTGAATATGCTGGAAGCGTTTCGACTGGAGACGCCGGAGGCCAGATTTTATCAGGCGTCCTCATCGGAAATGTATGGGCTCGTTCAAGAGCCGATACAAAGCGAGCACACGCCTTTCTATCCTCGATCTCCTTACGCTGCCGCCAAGCTCTATGCACATTGGATGACAGTCAACTACCGCGAAAGCTTTGGCTTGCATACTTCCAGCGGGATATTGTTCAATCACGAGTCGCCCCTGCGTGGGATTGAGTTCGTAACTCGCAAAGTTACGGATTGCGTGGCGCGTATAAGATTGGGAATGGAGAAGGAGTTGCGTCTAGGCAATATTGATGCACAGCGTGACTGGGGCCATTCGAAAGACTACGTCAAGGCAATGTGGCTCATGCTGCAACAGGAAGTGCCGGACGATTATGTGATTGCTACCGGCCGGACGGTAACCGTCAGACAAATGTGCGAAATTGCATTTTCGCATGCCGGTCTGAAAATGGAAGATCATCTGGTTATCGATCCAGAGCTGTTCCGACCTGCGGAAGTAGACATTCTTTTGGGTAACCCCGCGAAGGCGAAAGAAAAGCTTGGATGGGAGGCCCAGATCAGCTTGGAGGAAATGATCTGCGAAATGGTTGATGCAGACTTGCAGCGGTTAAGCGTTAAGTGAACGATAACATGACGGTGAAGCGTTGTTCCTGCTTTAGCGTTTTGGTGACCGGTGCAGGAGGGTTCGTAGGCCGTTGGCTCCGAAAAGCCCTCTTGGACGCTCTGCCGTCAGATGCTTTATTGCTCTCCTCGGGACGGGATGGTGAAGCCCCCGTTTCGGCTAGTCTTGACTCGCGCGAAAAGTGGATTTCCCTAGATGTTGAAAGCGAGGCGGCAACTGCTGCTGCAATGATTGAATGGCGACCCGATGTCGTCATTCATCTCGCTGCACAATCGAATGTCCAGAGAGCCGCTACCGCACCACGAGATGCTTTTTCGGTCAATTTTTTTGGCACAATGAATTTGGCCGATGCCATATTGAAGCATTGTCCCGAGACCCTGCTTGTCAATGTGGGTACGTCTGAGGTGTATGGCGGCACCGCAAAGAAAATAGCCCATCCTCTCGGCGAAGACACTCTACTCGATCCAATGAATGCGTATGCAGTCTCCAAAGCATCGTCAGATTTGTTGGTAGGGCAAATGTCACGCAATGGTCTCAGGTCTGTTCGCTTTCGACCATTCAACCACACAGGACCATTTCAAACGGACAGCTTTGTTGTGCCGGCCTTTGCCGCACAGATTGCAAGGATAGAAAAGGGTTTGCAGGAGCCACGAATCAAAGTTGGCAACCTTGAGGCTGAACGCGACTTTTCGGATGTGAGAGATATAGTTTCGGCTTACGTCAAGGTAGCGTTGTCGATGCCGCCCTCTTTGGAGCCCGGAACGGTGTTTAATTTAGCGTCCGGAAAATCCCGACGGGTTGGCGACATATTGGAATCCCTATTGGCTAAGTCCAATCTGAAGATTGAACTTGTTGAAGACCCGTCAAGATTACGACCGAGTGACGTTCCGAAAATCGTTGGAGATTCTAGCCGTGCAAGACAACTGCTTAATTGGCAACCGGCTTACGATTGGGACGAAACCTTGGATGATTTGCTGAACTATTGGCGTCAAGAAGTTCGGAAATAGTCTTCGATGATTGTTTCAGCAAGCTTTAAATCCATAAGTAGCATGGTGGGAGCTTTTTGGTACAGGAGGTCGTGAAAGCATTGAGAATGTTCATAAATGACCGACTCCAAAAGCTAAGTGCCAGATTTGGTGCGCCTGTCTGGGTTTCGTCGATTACCGTAACATTTTCTATGCTTCTTATGTTTTTCTTTCTCGCTGGGGATGGGCGAGGAAATCTAGCATGGCATGTTCGCTCCGCTGCTTACTTTGGAATAACTGAGGTTCTTCGAAATCACAATGTTGAGCCGTGGTACGTCGGCTCCGGTAACGTGGGATGGGACGGGCAATTTTATTTTGCGATCGCAAACGATCTCAAAATGAGCGAAGATACCGCTCGGCATATGGATACCGCTGTAACCTATCGTTATCAACGTATCGGTTTTCCGTTAGCGGCGAACGCTGTTGCTCTTTTGACGCTACAGAAATGGGTAACCCCTCTCGTCTATTGGGGCACGAACCTGGCGTTACTTTTCTGGGGCACTTTTGCATTAGCTTCGATACTTAAGAGAATGGGCCTCAGCGCTAGTTGGGCTTTATTCTGGTCACTTAGCGCCGGTGTTCAGGTTACGGTATTGAGTGGGTTACCCGACGCCGCAGGTGATGCATTTTTCTTAATTGCCATTGATAGCCTTTTGCGGCGACGGTACCCACTATATTCGCTTGCAGCGATTATGGCGATACTTTCGCGAGAATCTTTCGTATTTGCGGCAGCAGGAATATTTTTGGCGTATACCTATGTTCATCGAGCTGACCTTACGAAATGGGCTATCTCGCTATACGCCAAACTTTTTTTGTTTGCGCTGCCAGGGATCGTTTTTGTCGGCTGGCAATTAAGCATCTTTCTTAGATTTGGAAAATTTCCCTCTCAAGAGCCGGGAGTTGCCGGGGCAATTTTTACAACACCGTTCTTGGCTTGGTATGAGGCTCTTCAGCGAGCAGTCACCGATGGTTCAGCTTTTTTTGCCAGGTCTTTAGCAAATTCACAGGTGGCGCTGGGGCCAACGATTATTCTCCTGTTGGGGGCTTTCGCTGCATCCCTCTATCTAATAAGCAAGAACAACGGGAAAGCGTCCACTAATGTGA
The DNA here is from genome assembly GCF_037203725.1 of Agrobacterium sp. CMT1. NCBI lineage: Bacteria > Pseudomonadati > Pseudomonadota > Alphaproteobacteria > Hyphomicrobiales > Rhizobiaceae > Agrobacterium > Agrobacterium sp. CMT1. The sequence goes on along the minus strand of NZ_JBBCAR010000014.1, from coordinate 270,826 downwards.
TGTTGATTGGTGCTGCATTTCTTCCTCTGCCTCTTTTAGCCGCCACATTTGGTGCAGTTGTGACAATGCACTGGACGGGTTATTTAAAAGCAACAGCCATACTTATCGTGCCGGTGATGTTGGCCTTTTCCAAATCGCAAATCAAAACGATTAACGCGCTGGGACTTATACTTTGCTTGTTTTTGGTTATCCAGATGCCTGCGCTGTGGGCGTGGACACGGACTGATGGGGCTGCAAATGAGTATTCTAGCGAAGAGATTTTCTGGGGTCACAAAGAAAGCAGTTTTCCGAAAGAAGTCCCGTGTCTAAGCGAATATAAATCGAAAATTACTCTGCTTCGCTTTGAAAATTTTGATCGGAGTAATTTCTTTAGAGCTGTGACCGGATTGCCTTCGCGTTATTTGCTAGAGCTCCAAGTTGAAAATTTAGGCGCCGAGAAATGGCAACATACGCAAGGCAAAGGCACCGTTAATCTAGCCGGACGGTGGATAGATGACCGATCTCGCCTTGATATTGGTAGGACGAGGTTTTCTGTGATCGGCGGAGAGATTGGGCCGGGAGAACGCCGGAACCTGCATATGGTGATAGAAGGCGCTCCCCCGCGTTCTGGCGCAAAGCTGATCCTCTCTATGGTTCAAGAAGGCTGCGGGTGGTTCGACGCAGCCGGTGATGTTGGCTTCGTCGACTTGGGTACATTACGATGAGGCCGTCTGTTGAAGCCGAGAGCCAATGGAGTCTGGAAACGACTTTTCATCGAACGGTAGCGTTCGAATTTCGCAATTAGAGGGCACTACGGGAATGATTTTTTTCGCACTAAAGCGCTCGCCATTATGCCGAAGCGTTGTGCGTTTTTACTGGAAAGCGCAATGCTCACTTCGCCTCTCTGACGAGAACGGGTTGATAAAGAAACGGGGTATATAGGAATGTCAGATAAGGAGAGTGTCCGAATTGCTGTCGAAGAATACATTAAGGAAGACCTAATAAAAGGTGGATTCTTAAGTCAGGCCTATAGGTATGATGAAAATGATATTCCCGCAGCCTACTTATTCGACTCCAAGCCATCCGACTTTCTGAAATGTATTTATAGAATACTTCTGCATCGGAGTTGTTGTGGAAGTGAGCTCGAGCACTATAAAGGACTGCTAACTGACGGCATTTTGCGGACCGATATTATGCGCGGAATTTTGCAGAGTGAGGAATTTAAGCAAAATCAAAAGCAGCCTTCTAGACATATAGAACTGCTGATCGCAGAGGAAGAGTTTCGGCAAAAAACAAGGCAAACAGGGGTAGGATCCTTGCTTCGCGGACTTCTGGGATTTAAATCTCTGCCGCGGGGCCTTGCAATTAATACTGATCCGTCCGCAACGGATGCGAATGGCTCTATCATCCAATCAGGAGCGCGAGAGCGGCGTCGGGGCGATGATAATAAAGAGGATGGAAGGGAACACTTGAAATCAGTGTTACGAAAAAAGCCATATCGCCGAGAAGATATAAATCTTCTTAAACAGGATATTATGACTGAGCTCGATCGTCGTCATAGAGGCCCCTCTGATGTCGTGCGAAAGCAGCTAGAGGCTTACATTCCGCATTTAGTACTTGATGTCGGAAACGGAAAGGTTCTGGATATCGGATGCGGCAGAGGAACGTTTCTTGAAATTTTAAGAGACAATGGCGTTGAGGGCGTTGGGCTGGAAATAAACGAGGAACAGAGAAATGAATGCGTAAGTAAGGGGTTGGTTGTCCATCTCGAGGACGCATTTGTTTTCCTCAAAAATTGCGATGAAAATTCTTTTGCGACAATCACATTGTTTCACGTAATTGAACATCTTGAGTTCGAGGATCTCATTCTGTTACTTAATGAAATTTATCGAGTTCTTGCTTTCGGTGGAACATTGCTCATGGAGACTCCGAACTCCGAGAACCTCTTCGTTTCAACATTTTTCTTCAACGTTGATCCTACCCACGTTAAGCCGATTACATATCAGTATATTTCCACTGTTCTCGAAGTGATTGGGTACCGGTGCGAACGACTACCGGCGTCAGGATACATCAATGAGGACGGTGGCGAACCGACACAAAATATACACCTGAATCACCTTTTGTTTGTAGCGGCCAATCTATTGGTGAAAGCAACCAAGGGAGAGGTGGGTTGAAAGCGTTAAGTATAGTAACTCCTGTTCCGCCGCAACCTACGGGTATCGCTGACTATGCTGAGGGACTGATTATGGGCCTTCGATCACTAGGTCATGATGTCAACATCTTTACGCAAAGCAGATTTTGTCATACTCCAAGCCCGTTGGGACAGGTCATGGGTCTGGACAGTTTTGATCCATTGGAAAACGACCCATCGCGTACTATCTATCAGATAGGTAATAACCGCGCATTTCACGATGAACAAATTTTGAATTTTCTGAAATATGGTGGTGTGGTTCACCTCCATGATTTTTCCTTACATCACCTCTTCGCGCATTTTACGTATGTGAGAGACAGCGAAATATATTATGCCCTTCTGAGGAAGTGGTACGGCGAGGAGTTTTCGGAAAGTTGCAGGCAACGAATTGATAGGGCGGAGATTATGCCCTGGGAAAGTTCGGATGTGTTAGGGCATCCATTGAACGAGGAAGTTCTCGCGAGGGCGAGTAAAGTTATCGTACACTCTCACTTGGCGCGAAACTTTATAATGGAGCGTTTCTCCGATACGCCTACGTTTCTTCTCCCGCAGTGTTACCCCGATGGGGTGCCAGTAAAGAGGCGCCAGGTGCGGGATTCTTTGAATGTTTGTACGTTGGGATTTGTTGATAGGTTCAAGAGAGTTGACAACCAGATTGAGGCAATTGCTCTTTGTAAAGAACGCGGTTTGGAAGTTCGGTTAGATGTGGTCGGCAGGTTAAGCGAAGACTGCTTCGATTTACCCGACATGGCGGCGGATTTGGGCGTTTCGCATCTAGTGCAATTTAAGGGAGGCGTCAGCCAAGAAAAGCTTTTAAATTATTTTCGAAGCGCTGACGTGTGTATCGTGTTACGCGACCCAACGGTAGGAGAAACGTCCGCGATCGTGTCACGTGCCTTACAATACGGCCTGCCGTTGATCGTTAGTGATATAGGCACGTACAGTGAAACGCCGGATTTCGTAGGAAAGGTTTCCGTGGGGCCAAAAGCGGCCACAGACCTTGGGGTTATCTTGGAGGAATGGGCGACCAAACCACAGATCTATGACGATATCTCTGAGAGATCATATCGATATGCAAGCAGCGACTTTGCGTCGTTTTCGAGGACATGTGAAGCGTATAGTGCGCTATTCTAAGCACTTTGCTTCGGTAAAAGTTGCTTCGAGTTTGGTAACTGAAAATTGAAGGCGAGGGCGGGTAGGCAATGACAACTGACAGACAGAAATGGTGATGAATTCGAGAAAACTAGATTTTTTTGTGTTCGCGTTCGTCCTGATCGCTCTATTTATTTTAGAAATTCATTTATTGGGTTATCGAGAAACCGTTGAGATACTTAGATCAATTGCTCCTGACGAGGCGTTGTTCTTTGATATATCTGCGGATTATATGGAATCATTTATATCTTGGGACGCGTCTTTGTTTCCCCAAGGATTCCCCGGGCCGTATGGTCATCCATTTTGGTTTCTGATGGTTGCATTACTCAGTATCGCAAATTTGTTGGATTTGAACGTTGTGCTGTTGTCATATAAAGTATTCTTATCACTAAAATATTTGTCCTGTTACTTTTGGAAGAAGACCTTCGAAGAACGGTATGGTCACTTCCAGTCATCGATATTTTCGTTGACATTGCTTTTATCGCCGGGGTTGTTTTTTTACGGGAAAGTTATTTCACCCGAGTACTTGCTTATACTTGTTTTTTCGATCGGGACATACTGTATTGCAAAAAGAAAGTACAATATCGCTATTTCCTGCGCCCTTCTCGGAACTTATATCAAAATCCTCTACGCTCCCTACGTCTTGGTTAGCTCGACGGTTGTGATTGCGAGATACCCGTGGAAAGTTCCTCGGCTTGGCTTGGCGTTTGTGGTGGTTTTGTTTTTGAGCTGCCTTGCAATCTTTATGGCAGGTGGGCCGATTGTGGTGTTAAAATCTATTTTAGCGCTTCCGACTCCTCCTCTGCGTTTCGATTTGGATTTTTGGGGGGACAGTTTTTTCGGTGCCCCAATCTTTAGTTGGGACCAGATTCTATTGCTCCGTCCGGCAGATGCGTTTCCTATTTTTCTAGTTCTGGCACCAATCGTCGTGATCACATTTACGTTGCGGCTCAGAGGAATTATTGGTGACCATTTCGGGCTTCTCGGTTTCCTGGTGGGATCGATACTGCTGATTTTGTTGCTTACTTCGAAGGGGATGATATTTTCTTGGTACTCATTTGTACCCTTGGTCGTGGCGGTTGTTTCCGCAATTTTTCTCTGTGTCTCCCTGCGAGGGACTTTAGGATATCTATTGTGCGCGGTATCTATCGTGATCGGCGCAGGACACATCGAGCAATCAATTTCCGCGGAAATTCAAAAAATGAAGCTAACTCTGAGTGCTTACGAAGAAGCTCCCGGATTGTTGACTGCGGCGAGGTCGTTGTGTCCTAGTGCTAAGGCGATAATTTTCGATGTCATGATACCATTCGAAGCGGATAAAATCGAAGGGACGGAGCCCATCGCGCTTAGTGAAGCAGTTAAACGATCAGGGGTGATGCAGGTCGTGAAACTCGGTAAATTCGTTATTGTCAGCCACGAGAAATCATTCTCGATGCCTTCTGCTGTACAGCAGCGAATATATCTGCCGTTTGGCATTGAACAAAAAGTAGTTCCGGTAGCGGCTTACGAAAAATATAAATTTTCGATTGGGAGCAACTGTGAGCATACTTGAGTAGTGATCGTCCTTAAAGCTAGAGTTTATCTCATCTTCGAAATAGAATTAATCTCGGGTGGTCTCTGATAAATGGTTGCAATAGGGCCGATACCGCACAAAATGGAAGTAATGCTTCGGAGCGCTTATGACTATTCCAGATAGGAAGTGTAATGCGAGCGTGGCTCTAGTCGCGCTAGTTTTGTTTTGTGTTTTTTGCTATGCGTCCTTGCACATAGACTTTCATCCAGATGAGGCGATCTATTTTGAAGGGATTCCGTTTAGCACTCGCAAAGATACCGGAATATTTTATTCGCTCGTTTACACGTCCGCCCAGCTGATTTATTCCGGCCCGGTTGGAGCAAGGTTCGTTTCGGCGATATTCGGCGCTGGAACGTATTTTTTTATGATGAAAACAATATTGCTGGTGGTCGGCGGTAATCGCAGTAAGGTAGTTTTGCTCGGTACATTGGTATTTATTTGCTCATATCAAGCTTTTTTTGTATTCGTTCGTGTACGGCCTGAAGCAGCTTGGTGGTTTTGTAGTGCAATAGCCGTCTACGGTCTCGCACGGCTGCGCGTCTCATTTGACCGGATATCGCTTAGTTTGGTAAGCGGGGCCGTCGTAATTTTGCCTATGAATCACCGGCTGAGCTGGTTTGCGTGCATATTCATTGGCCTCTATATCGTGTTCTACGTATTTCGTGACAACGGTTTAAGAACGGCGGCTACACTGCTTATTGCAATGGCTTCGGGTGTATTGCTTAACGCGGCGATACCAGCGTTGATTCTTCATTTGCCTGTATTTCAAACGATTGTCGACAATTTTGAGAATGCGTCTCCTGGCATTGAGCGATATGGAGCGTTCCAATTTTTTGAGTACGTGTTTTCGGGGACGCCAGATTTCTTGAATGACTTCGCAAAAAATCCAAATCTGTATCAAATGGCGGGCCTCGGCTTTGAGCGTGCCAATCATTCTGTGGTGCAGATCGTACCTTGGATGCTCTCGCCCATTCTCTTGATATTCTCGCGCAGTTGGCGTCAGTTTTTCTCGTTTCTGATTCCGGTTCTATTTTATTTCTTGTTCTGGAAGTTGAATTATTTCAATCCAACATATTCTGCAGGAATCAGCTTGTTCGTAGTTTGCTTGTGCCTGTACCTCTGCCTAGACTTCAAGGGACCTGCGCTGGGCAGAATTTTTTCTGCCTTCATTCTTATGCTGTCGTTTGTTAATGGAATGTCATTTTTGACTACGAGGGTATTCAACCACGGAGAAGCGACGTACTTCGGAGTCGAGGAAGAGATCCGCAGCTATATAGCCGATATGGATTTTAAACCGATCGCGATCCCAGAGCGTTACCTTCCCGTTTCACAAAATTGGGTTCAGCGGCCAATAGTGACTTTTAAACAACCGCTTACTCCCGATCTTGAAATTTTGGTTTTGGATGAGGGCGACGTTGAAATGTACAAATTCGTACCCGACTACCGCCAGCGCATTGAGGAGATTGAAGCATTTAAGCGCTCGATGTGCTTGAAACGCGTTATCAAAGGCACCGTATACGATGACGACGACCTTTTTGAGCCTAATCGTCTCAATGGCTCGTGGTTCTTCAGAAATTCCGTTTCCACAAACATATCGATCTACGAAAGATGTTCTTCTTAAATAAAAAAAATTGGGCGTTTTAGCTCCAAATATAAAACCGATGATCTGGACTAGCTGTTGACATGGCGCCGGGAATTTCCTCCAAATTGGATTAGAGTTTGTCCTCGATAGGCTCGAATTTGATGCAATTTTGGAGGAAATTCCTAGTGGCAAGTCGATGCCAAAAGACAATGAATTGAACTTCAGATTCGGATTGACGTTGCCCCCGAGTTTTATCCAGTTTTCAGTTTGCTCCAGCGATTTTGTGACGTGCTCCCCGAATTTGGGCAGCGGGAACTGGAATTTTCCGGGGTTATGGCTCATGTCGGCGTTGGTGCCGATGAGCTGTCCATAAGCGAAATCGGCACCTTGTTGCCGATCGCGCTGTGTGGCCGGAATTCGTTATAGTCTCTACGCCAACCCTCTATCTTTGCCCGCGCGTCGTCAAGGGTCATAAACCAGTGGGCGTTCAGGCACTCGGCGCGGAACTTGCCATTGAAACTCTCGATGTAGCTGTTGTCGGTCGGCTTGCCTGGCCGGAAGAAGTCGAGCACGACACCCTTGTGATAGGCCCAAAGATCAAGGTCTCGAGAGATGAACTCGCTGCCGTTATCGACGCGAATGGTCGTCGGATATCCTCCCTGCAGGCAGACCCGCTCCAGTGTCGGAACGACATCCTCGCCCATGTAACTGAAGCGGGCATCGACTGCCGGCGGAAAGCGCGAATAAGTGTCGACGACCGTCAGAACTCTGATCTTGCGACCAGTGGCCAGTTGGTCATAAACGAAATCCATCGCCCAGACATGGTTGGAATGGGTCGGCTCCGTGCTGTCAGCCCGCAGCTTCGCCTTGACCCGGCGCTTGGGAACCTTGTTGCGGAGCTGGAGGTCCATCTCCTTGTAAATAGATTCGCTTCGGGTTCACGGGCCAGCCTTCACGCTTGATAAGGATATGCACACGCCTTTAGCCGTAGCGTACCCGCGTCTGGCAGATGTCCATGATCTTCAGCTTCAACTCGGCCTGCTCGCTACGCCTGGACTTGTAGACATAGAGCGACTGGTCGACTTTCAACACCGAGCATGCACGCCGGATCGAAACCTTCCAGTCCGCCTTGATGGTGTCGATAAGCTTGCGCTTGCGGGCAGGCCTCAAAGCTTTTTTGAAAGGACATCCTGTAGCATGGCCTTGTCCAGCGCCAGGTCGGGAACAATTCGCTTCAGCTTGGCATTCTCTTCTGCAAGCTGTCGCAGCCGCTTCATCTCCGAGGGCATCAAGCCCGCGTATTTTTTGCGCCAATTGTAAAACGTCGCGTCCGAAATTCCTGCCTTGCGGCAGACCTGGCCGATCAGCGTTCCATACTCTGCCTGCTTCAACACGAATGCGATCTGCGCTTCCGAGAACTTCGAGGCCTTCATCGAATTCTCCTCTTCTTCCCAACAGGGATCATAAGTGGAAATTCCAGTTCCAAATGGCCTAATTGAACGGGGGCACGTCACTCGTGCTCCTTCAGAATGCCGATGATCTGTTCTTCTGTAAAACGATTGCGCTTCTTTCCCTGGTCTTCTCAATGGGCCAGACCTTAGTGCAAATTGGATTATTTCGACGGAGTAAGGTCACAACGAAACAGCTGGCTGGCATGGATACCAACCGCATGGGCAATCTCGGAGATGACCGCCTCTGGCTCAAAGCAGGCAGCGACTAGGCGCTCTTTGTCTTCTCGTGACCAGCGCCGACGGCGCTCTACGGACGTGATCACCTCAATTGGATGCTTCGTCACTACTCCTAGTGTTACCACTAGGACTGGGGGTCAAAAGGCCGTCATCACATGACGGCCTTCACCGTGGGCTTACGCATCAGCTCGCCAGGATTTTAATCAAGTCTTCTGCGACGTTGCCCCAGCTTCTTAAATTGCTTGCTTTAATTTTTTCTTCGAGGGCGACTCTAAGCTCAGGCTGGCAAATAAGCTCCCTACATGCGGCCTCGATACTGTCGATCGAATTCGGATCGCAGTATTTTACCAAGTCGCCACCGACCTCTGGTAATGATGTCGTGTTGGATACGACCGCGGTCTTTCCGTAAGCAAGGGATTCTCCAACGGGCAACCCCCAACCTTCATAGATACTGGCCATAATAGTGAAGCAGCAATTGCGGTAAAGAAAGGCTAGTTCAGCATCCGACGGCCGATCTACCACTTGAACCCAGCCATTAAGATTTCCTGTTCCCTTGAGAAATGTGTCGAATTCGTATCTCAACCAGCCGGGTCCGCCTGCGAATACTAGACGAGGAACTTCTACTCCCTTCAATTCGGACAATCTGGCCCAGGCGTTGGCAATTCTCCAGCCATTTTTACGTGGTTCGATGGAGCCCACGCAAAGGACAAAGGGGATTGTAGCGACACTGCGTATTTCGTCCCGTAAAGCACCAACTTCCTCGATATGAGCATAATCGGCATTTCGTTCATTGATGATATGGTCATCCGTGCCGCTCGGGAACGCGGTTGTTTTCGAAGGTAAACCTTCCTGAGCCAACGGTAGGGATCGAGTTGGTATGTTGATGCCTTTTTTTTGCAGGAACTTGTCGAGATCGGTCTTCGTCGAATCCGATATTGTAATGTAACAGGTTGTATAGTCGAAGCTGTCCACAAGTGCATTGTAGAACATATTTGGCATATTTCCTGCCGTTACATGCGGCATAACCACAGGAACCAGATCGTATACGAAAGTGTGGACTTTGAGGCCAAGGATTTTCGCTTTCCTGAATATTTCGGAATGTTTTGGAAGCCACGAACTGTCGATGACAATCAGGTGATCTCCTGGCCTAGCCAAGTCAAAGAAATCCAAAAACTCGACGGTTTCTACAGGTCGCGGGATCGGCCGCCGCAGTTCTCTCCAAGTTTCAGCGGTTAGGCTATATTTCGTAAAGCGACGGTCCATGTTCATCACGGCAAAAAAATCAAACTTCAAACGATGGAACAGGTATTTGTGTTTTTTCGACTTGTATTTCTCTATCGGCGCAAGATACGATCCAGCGACGCCCTTTTTGCCCATCGCCGCTGCGAGAGATGCTGGTGATCGGAAGCAAAGTGGGTCAATATCTGTCAGTTTTATACACTTATACTTTCCGAAGCCTCTTTCGAGAAACGAGATGTGCACATTTTCTCCGCCGAGAACGCGCAGATAATTCTCAATTATCGTTGCGACCACCCGCTGAATTCCCGAGTAACGTTCAAAAGCTCTGACATATTCGTGCAGAGCGGATACATCAAAAAAGTATCTCGTGGTTTCTTTTTCTTGATGATTTGAATTCATGTTTAGGTTCTCTTTGAGGGCGGCATTGGCTTCCGAGGTGTGCAAACTCGAAAATCTAGAACTCGAATTTGATGGAGTGGAGAAGCATGTCTGCCAATTGCTCAGAATATTTGTGACAAAATAATCTCACTTTTCTGGGTTAGGCATTGGCGTAGTTACGCCAGATGTCCGGCAGTTTCGTGCAGACCATATCGACATGATCTGCTGGCGCATTTCCCCATTGGCGAATGAAGCGTTCAACCATACTCTCCCACACATCCGGTCTATCAACATGATGCAACTCCGGCGACACTTGACACAATTTCAAACCGCTGGCTTTGAGCACGTTGAGTGATGCCTGAGGCAACGGATTGCCACTAAATGAATCCAACCAAACCCAATCGATCTTCTTGTCATGTTGGCGGAGATGAGACACCAAGTTCAAAGCAGTCTCGACACTTTCAATCTCGGACACGCGAACAGCAAATTTTGATAACCCACTAAGGGCAAATTTTCGGATGTAAGGAAGGCTTTCATCGAGGATAAAGTATTCTTGGACGTTATGCTTTTCCAAAATGGGTATTAACCTGGGCTCTAGGCCTTCCTCTTTCACATTCGCAATTAGGAATGAATGTTTGTACTCTCGGAGCCAATCGTCCAGTGTTACGGCATCGTTATTGAAAGGGTCATGGAATACAACAATCCTGTCCCCATGGTTGCGTAGATCAACTTCTACTCCGTATGTATTCGGTGCAGCAGCGAGTTCTTCAACGAGATTTTGACGATGCTTTATTATGATCATACTTGATTACCCCGTTTTAATATTAATGATCTGCGCAGGGAGAAAATATATGCTACCGTTCGGCGAATTAGCTTCATCCTGGTTTTCCAACTGCCGCCGCCTTTGGCAACGCCATGTACCCGCTGTGCGAAAGTAACAGGTATTTCCACAACGGAATATTCGTTCACTTGGGCCTGATAGAGCAGGAACAGGTCTAAGGAGAAGTCGTGAGGCGCCTTTTCCCTGATGAAATTTTCGTAGAAGCTACGAGGGAAAATCTTGGGTTGGGCGTTCACATCGCTAAGCCGGATACGCAGAGCGAAGGCTGCTAGAATCTGCATGCCGAACGTGAAGAAGGCTTCCAGAAAGCGTCTGTCCTTTCGTCGGCCTTTTACAATGACCTTCGGGTTTCCATATTGACGCAGTCGGTCAAAGCCAACCAGAACATCATTGGGGTCGGTTTGCATATCCGCGTGAGTCCAGGCAAGAACATCTGCATCTGTGGAAGCAAGTCCAAAGAGGATTCCGTAACCATATCCCTGATTTTTTGGGACCTTTACAGAGCGAATTGGCGAACCAGCTTCAAGTGTGTTTGCGAGAACGGCATCGGACCCGTCGGTGGAGCCGTTGTCGACCAAGACGACGTCTACATCGTTTCGCTCTCCAATCGTTTCCCTCAAGCGGGAGATAATCAGAGGAATATTGTCTCGCTCGTTGTAGCAGGGAATTATGATCGCGAGCCTCATCGTGTCCAAGGCTCCCTTGCCGTGAACTCCGTCCAGTAGGACAAAGTATTCTCATAGGCCTCATAGTCCTCTGGCGTACCCCAACAAATGTATCGCGATATTTCTGTTACACGGACATCTGCATCGGCGTTCACCATATATTTGAATACCTGATCGACATAAAATTCATTGTTGATGCGGTCATTTGCAGCAATCATCTCGTCGGCAGTTTTCACAAAGTCGCTGCCTCGACGAAACCAGAAAGTGCCCACCACGGCATGGTCGTTTACCGGGTTGTCGCTAATTGGCTGTTTTATTGAAACCCCCGTAACCTTGTCTCCTTGCACCCTGATCCAACCATAGGATTTCGGATTTTGAAGAACGGCTTCATTATTACGAAAGGTGAATATAAGGGCATCGGCTGATTGGGCTTGCTCTTCGAAATATTCCCGCGACACGTCCATGCCGTTGTCGCATGCGGCGATTAGCAGGGGTTCATCATTATCAATTACTTCGCGCGCTAGAAGGCAGGTGCTCGCCTGCCCCTCGGTGAGACTGTCGATTGAAATGAATTGAGCGTGGGGAAACCTTTTTTTCAAAATGACATCGACACCATCTTGAAGGTGGAAGTCGCGGACAATGAAAATCAGCTTTGTATCTCTTCCGGCAGAATTGACAGGCAAATCGTCAACGGCCGCGACCACCATCGGGACTGTTTCGTTGCGGAACCTGCTGGATACAGGAATGACGGGTTTATGCTGGGTGTATCCAGCAACGGAGAAGCGTGAACCGGCGCCAGCCATGGGGATGAGGATGTTCACGGCAAACGCCTCCGTGCGACGGAATTCCAATAGAGATATTCATCTAGATCCTCAGGTGTTCCCCACTGGCAAAAATAGTCGATGTTCGCCGGCACGCCTACACGCAGCCCGTCTCTTACAAGATGATTGTAGATCATGCTGACGTAATATTCTCCATTGAGTGAGTCGTCCGCGGCCATCAGGCGATTCCCATAGTCCTTCAAAAGTCGCCCCGAACCGAAGAAATAAACGCCTGGCGAATGAAGGGTTTTGGTTTTGTCGGCTTCGAAGGAGTGTTTTTCCCTGATTTCAGATAAAAGTCCGCTGTCGTTGATGCGGCAACTCGCATAAAGATTTTTTGCTGGCAGAAGGTGAGGGTGGAAACCGGTGTAGCATGGTATCGCGCCGGCGAAGTTTCCGGCGTCGAGGTACTGCAGAAACGCAGCATAATCCCAACTCATGTAGTAGTCGCAATAACTGACCAAAACTGGGGAATTATCATCTATTTTATCCGCAGCGGCCATCAACGCTGCCACCGGTCCGAGTTTTTCGCCCTTGATAGTCGCAATCTCACCCTTCGGCTTCAATTCTTTCAGAACGGACGCCATGGGCGTCTGTTCAATATGTTCCTCCCTGCAGATGAAGAGTGGAGTTTCTTCACCTGGAAACATGCGCAGGACCCATTCTATCATAGGTCGTCCGTGAACCTTAATCAGGGGTTTTGGGTCCGTGTACCCAACCCTTGCAAACCTAGACCCAAGACCAGACATGGGGATCACTAACTGTAGTTTCATTCGGTTATCAGCCTCTGTCTATACTTTTCCGTCTCAAGGTTCAGCAACACGTCTTTCTCTGAGCTTCTAATGAAATTGACCGTCAATCCTAATTTTATAATATTGTGAAGTATAAAATCACAGGCGAGCATTGTTTCTCGTCCGGCACGACTATGCGCCAAGTCTATATTGCTCTGATAAACCGCTTGATCGGGGAAAAGAAGCCCGTCGCGAAATGAGAGAGGAACCGCGACATCCGCAGCCGGGAACTGAAGTCCTCCATTGAAATGTTCTCGTATCTTATCGTTTACTGATTGATGCAGGATCGATGCATTTTTTTCATCGTCGGCCCATACGATCAGCCCATGATTTTGCAAAAATAGAATCTGCTGATCCAATTTATTGGTGCGCGCCATTATGGCCTTCGTCAAATGCAAACCTGGTGTTTCGTACTCGATCCATAAAGCATTTGGGAAGAGCTTCCCAATGATCGCTGGACCTTCCTCCGAACAATTGAGGATGTTCGACCATACAGAATGGCTGTGTACCACACATCGACCGAGAAGCGCGTGAAAGCCGGTCTCGATGGATGGCCTAACCGTCTTGTCGGCGCTGAAAGAGCTTTCGGCTAGCAGTTCGCTATAAGTTCCTTCAGTTTCGCATGTCGACAAGCCCGCCTTCACCTGACGCCAATTGACTGCCAAAAAGCCGTTTTCTGCGTCGACTTCGGCAAGCGAGCGACCAGACGCCTTGATGTACATTTCATCATCATTCACCTTGAGTGACGTGTTTCCGCCGCCACCTTGGATATATCCGACCTCGCTTCCTAATTGGCGAGAAATTGTTACCAGCGTTTGAAGGTCAGCTACCATATTCTGATTCCCAGCCGTGAAAGATGCAATAACCAATTAAAAGTTGCATTAGGCCCTGCCAGCCGCCACGCCACTTCGGATCGTAGATACCGAACTGCTGAAGACCCTCAACATATTTTTCGCCGAGCGCGAGAATATCCTCGACTTCCGGAGGGCGATCAAAGTCCAGAACCTGTAAGTCGTTCTCGTCATAATAGTGGCTGACTGCGCCTGGCAGCATTTCCAGGAGATCTGTGATGATGGGGTCAAGGAAATATTCATTGGACAGCGTGACGCGCAGCCATTCTTCAGCCGCGATCTCAGGGTTTCCTATGTCTTCTGTCGCTATGGGTTGGCGCAACATGTGGGAAACGATTATGTCTGCATACCGCTCCTGAGTGACGATATATTTCTCGGAATCCTTCCTTCTCTCTTCAATGGATCGGATAACTTTTTCCTTGGTATAGTTCCGCTTTTTCATGTCGCGGACGACTTTGCGATGGAGAAGCAAAGTGGGATCCGGCTTAACGAATATTTTCAGGTCAAATAGGTCTCGGGCAGGTTTTAGATAAAACGAGTGAAGCCCTTCCATGACCATCACCGGACGAGGGCTTATCGGCAACTCGTTGGTAAATTTTCCGGTATTGTGGTCGTAGTGCCTGCGCCAGATCAGCTTGTTTTCGCGAAGAAGCTTGAGGTATTGAAGTTCGTTGTGAAGCTCGTTTGCACGTGGGTCCAAATGCGTCAGTTCATGCCATTGGGAATGTCCGCGTTGCCACTTATGCATGTCGTCGCCGCAGATGACGGCAAGCTGTGAGACCCCAAACAAATCTTGGATACAGGAGGAGATGGTTGACTTTCCAGCTCCGGAGTCGCCTGCAATCCCAAGCATAAACGGGCGCGCCATGATGCTGCGGCGCTGCGGGATATACACGCCCTGGTAAAAGACGACGACACAATTGAGAAGCAGCAGGGTCTGCAAGCCTGTGAATGCGGAATTGAGTGCGATGGGCGCATCAATTCCCAGGCGGGATAAAGTCGCGTACAGAGATTCGCGAGTGACAAAATCTCCAACCTGCAAGAGTGTCGTGAAATCCGAATCGGTAATGAGAGCGAAATATAAAAAGTACGCAGCCTGCAAGGCAATTATAACCGGAAAGTATGATCTTGGTGATCTTACGTAGAAATAGATGAAAAACGGCAATACCCAGTAATACCATCCTTGAGACGGCGGGATGAACAAGAGTATTATTCCAAATGAAAATCCAATAAATATCAGGAATACATCTCGATTCCTTATCTGGATGTGTGTGGCATATATGATGAGCGCCATAAGAAGGGCGGGGATGAGGTAGAATTCGATCCCATTGTTCAGTGAAAATGCGGCAAGCCCAACCTTGTTTTGCTGTGCGTTCATAAAAACCATATGAATGAAGCCATCGCTTAACAAATATGGTGCGTTTATAATCAAGAAGGAGAGACACATGGTCACGCCATATTTCAGTACCGGTGCAAATCGTGTGTAATCTTGCCAAAGATAAACCAGCACGAAAGGGGCCATGAGCAGCATGTGCATTTTTGTGGAGATGGCCAACCCGAGAATGAGTGCTGAAATGAATGGGCGGTTTGAAAACAGAAAATAGGTGGACAGAATAGCGAGAGCCACTGGAACTGCATCCAGTTGACCATGCAGATAGTTAATATAAAATAGTGCCGGTGATGCCCAGTACAGCCATAAGACCAATTCAACCCGTCGCCGATGCCAGCGGCTCAGTGTTAGAAATATAGCTATATCTGCCAACAGAATTGGAATTCGATATATAAAAAGTTCAATATTTAGCAGATTGGAATTTAAGCCGATTTGGCTCAATAGCCAATGCGGAAATGCCATAATGTATAGCATCGCTGCGGGGTACGGAAAATTGGTAGTGTTTCCTGAGCTCCAAAACAAATCATACGGATTTACTGATGGAGATGAGGCGAAACTGTCAAGAAATGGAATAAATAGCTTTGTCAGGTATTCAGAACCAAAGAAACACGACGCAATGATTTTCAAGGCTAGTATGAGCCAGAAAGCCTTTGAATGAGTGATGGTTGCTGTCCATCCCAACACTCGAATTCTCAGATTATCCCGGGTTTTCTGGATATGACTAATCATCGGAACACCAAATAGCGTAGACCCACGAAATTAGTGCATGTCGTCAATACGATGGTAAAGAAATTTGCAATTAAAGGATGAACCTCCATTCCTGTTACAAGAAACTTCAAAACCAAAATTCCCGCTATCATTGATAGTGCATAAACGACAAAATAGCTCAGCACCAATCGAAGGTTGGACGCCTCCCGCTTTCCGAAAGCCCACCTTTTGTTAAAATAGTATCCAAATGCTACGCCGGAGAGAAATCCAGCTACGAAAGCAATGGAATACGTGTAGCCAAAAACGGTGAACAGAAGAACGTAGGCGGAGTAGTTAACGAGAGTTGAGATGCCGCCAACGATCAGGAACTTGAAAACAGGGCTATTGGTTATTCGGTTCGAAATCATCGCGCTCATTGGTCTTGCAGCTTGATCAGTCGAGCCTGGATGCCTGCTGCAAGCGCTCCCTGGACGTCTTTACTAAAACTATCACCCAACATGATAGTGTGCTTAGTGGAAGTCCCCAACTTTTCCAATCCTTTAAAGAACATCCTTGGATCCGGTTTTTCGGCTCCGATTTCTTCAGACGTTACGAGTGAAGAAATTGCTCCATCTATTCCAAGTGCATGCAACTTTTTAATTTGAATATGCGCGGTCATATCTGTGACGACACAAACAGGCAAATTTTTTGCAGCACAACGAGTGAGAAACGCGTCCGCCGACGGATCAATCTTCATGTTTGCTAGAAATGTCGTCCAATAGACTTCATCGAGGTCGAGGGCTGCCGAAAACGGTCGTGGAACCTTTGCATCTTCGCACATCAACTGGAAGGCGAGGAGACGTGAACGGCATACACCCTGTGGATATAGTCGAGCAGTCACCAAATTTCTAGCTTCGCGATACGAATGATTAAAATCCCGTTCCGACAGACCTAAGCTATTTTCGGCGAAACAGTGAGCCAGAGCTATTTGATGGCAGGGTTCATAGAGGTACAGCGTGTCATCCAGATCGAGCAACACGCCTTGATACCGATCGATATCGATATCCGCGTATTCCACAGGCTGTTTCAAGATGTGCTCTATTTTTTCCGACTGTGGAACAGAGTTGTTCATTGATTTTTTCGCGCAGTTAGAGTCTTGAAGAGGGTGCATCAGCTTAGATTTTTAAAAAAAGGTGGGCTGATACTCGATTCAATAAATTGGATATCTCCATTATATGCGCCTACCATGGCGTTATGCTGATCGCGTAACAGTTGCCTGAAGTTTTAAACTGCACGTCATTCAAAGCATCAAAGGTGGCGTTCGCACCTTTTACCACCTAGACCATTCGCCGAACAACATCTAGAAAATTCTTATGTATGCCGTGCTCAAGGAAAATCACACTCGCTTATGCGGCCTGATCGACGTCCTCAGCTCCACCAGGAGCTCGAGCGTCTCAAGGCTTCGCTCGGGGCAGGCGGCGGAGAGGGTAAGCGCGATGGTTTCTATGGCGATGAAGGTCGGGGCGTGCAGCGCCGCGCCTTCGTTTTTGGCGCGGGGCAGGAAGAGACTGGCGTTGGGGTGTTTTTTGAGCACGCTGTCTTCGTGGCTGAGCAGCATGACGATCGGAGTATCGAGGCGGCTTCGGCTATGGCGGTGTTCGCTTCGCGGTGGGCGCGGCCGTGCAGGAGCATAATGAGGACGTGGCCGTTTTCAAGCTCGAGCAATTGTTCGGCAAGCGTGATGCCAGTGGCGTTGAGCGCGTAGGAGCGGACGCCCGAGCGCTGGAACAGCCTCGCGGCATCGGCGGCGATGAAAAACCGCCCATTTCCGGTGATCTGAACCGCCGGGGCACTAATCGCCGTTGGATTAAAGTTCAGTGGCAGGTAGAAGGGTCTATGATGCTTCATCCCACGCCGATTTAGCGTGTGATTCCGCCGCTAGATCGTATAGGGCTCAGTCTTCGCAGGGGAAAGAGGGGAGAGATGTCGGGAAGCGTGATTAACAGGGATCAGGTCGTCAAAGCCTACAACAATCTTCTAGGTCGAGATCCAGAGAACGACGACATTGGGCAGGGCGCCGACACCTACGAATTTGTTATGGGGGTAGCTATCTCTGAAGAGCACAACCGTTATGTTGCGGCTCAGGAAATGGATAGGCATAGGTTTTCGATAACTGACACGACATCGGGCGCCTTTGTTACCTACACTGCGGACAAGGTGATTGGCCACAGCATTCGATCCTCTGGTGGCTTTGAGGAACGGGCCATAAGTGGCGCTATAGAAATTGCCGAAAGTTGCGGTTTGGTCGTCCGTCGCAATGTATTTGTTGATGTCGGTGCAAACATAGGCACCCACTCGATTTTCGCCCTCACATCGGGGTTTTCAAAAGCTGTATGTGTTGAGGCTGACCGGAACAATTTCCGTTTGCTGCGCGTGAACCAAATTCTTCACGACGTCGATACGGCCTGCGTCAACCATCTGGTTGCTGCATCCAACGCCGAAGGGCAGATCGAAATCCAGATTTCGCCTTATAATTTCGGAGACCATCGCGTCGGACACAAAAACGAAGCGCGATCTGTGCACGGTGAGGAAACTTGGGAAACCCATGTTATCGCTACTAGGCCTCTTGATGACATCATAGCTTCCTCGGGCGTTGAGTATAGCGATATTGGGTTGGTGTGGATTGACACCCAAGGGCACGAAGGGCAGGTTCTATCTGGTGCGCGCTCGCTCATTGAGGCGGACGCACCAATAGTGACGGAGTTTTGGCCCTATGGGCTCGAGCGATCGGGAGGGTTTGCGGTTTTCAAAGAACTAGCAGCCAAACGAAAGGCCATCATTGATATCCGCGCCTCTCAGGAAAGGGGCGGTCCAGTAAGAGTTGACAGCCAGGACCTCGATGAAATGTACGCTAGAATGATTGAAAGCGAGAGCAACGGCGCTTCCCCGCATACTGACCTCTTGCTGTTGAATATTTAGGCGTCGTCGCCTCACTCTTCCGAAGCGCGCTACGCGATAGGTGCCGACCAGTCGCGGCGCATCCTGACGTTATGATGACGGCGTTGATCGGAAAATAATCGTCAGTTACAGCGGGGTGAACGCCCCGCTTTTCATTTCCACATCGCCCGCATCCGGGCACCCACATCAATCCGGATCTGCTGCGCGCTGCGTTCCGAAGCGGCGGCTGAAACCAGTGGCCAGCTCATCGTTTCGAAAAATTGCAACAGCGTCGCCGGTATGAAGCGAGTTCTGGCGGCGTAAACATGCCGGTCGCCCTGAGAACTCTGGCCGCCGGTGAAGAAACGTTGCGGCGTGATCAGCGACAGGCTGTCCTTGGCGCGCGTCATGGCGACGTAGAGCAGCCGGCGTTCCTCCTCCAGTTCCTGGGTGGTGCCGACGCCGAGGTCCGAGGGGATGCAGCCGTCGACCACATTGAGGATGAAGACGGAGCGCCACTCTTGGCCTTTTGCCGAATGGATGGTCGAGAGGCTGAGATAATCCTCGTCGAGCAGCGGCACGCCGGCCTGATCGCTGGTGGCGTCGGGCGGATCGAGTGTCAGTTCGGTCAGGAAGCGTTCGCGTGAAGGGTAGCCGCCAGCGATCTGCTCTAGCTGCAGCAGATCGGCCTTGCGGGTGTCCGCATCCTCATGCAGGCGTTCCAGATGCGGTTCGTACCACAGCCGCGCCTGCCCGATCTGGCCCGGCCAGTCATTCGGCGCGTGTCGCAGGCCCACCAGCATTTGTGTAAAGGCTGCCCAGTCATCACCGGTCTTCGGCGGCGACGGAATTTCGGCGAGCGCAAGCAAGGGTTCGGGATCCCTCGCGATTGTCTCGAGAATATTGCCAGCCTTTTTTGGTCCGATGCCTGGCAGCATCTGCAGCAGCCGGAAACCGGCGACGCGGTCGCGCGGGTTCTGTGCGAAACGCAGCACGGCCAGCATATCTTTCACATGGGCGCTGTCCAGGAATTTCAGGCCGCCGAATTTGACGAAGGGTATGTTGCGGCGGGTCAGTTCCACCTCGAGCGGGCCGCTATGGCTGGAGGTGCGGAACAGCACGGCCTGCTGTTTCAAAGTCATGCCGGTTTCGCGATTGGCGAGGATCTGGTCGATGATGAAGTTCGCCTGCTCGGTCTCGTCTTTCACCGTCACGAGTTTCGGGCGCTCCAGCGACTGCCGCTCGGTCCAGAGATTCTTGGTGAAGCGCTCGCGCGCGAGATCGATGACCCCGTTGGCGGCTGCAAGGATCGGCTGCGTCGAGCGATAGTTGCGATCCAGCGTGATGATATCGGCCGCCGGGCTGAAGGAAGCCGGGAAATCGAGGATGTTGCGCACGGTCGCCGCCCGGAAAGAATAAATAGACTGCGCGTCGTCGCCCACCACGGTCAAGCCGCGGCCACCGGGCTTCAGCGCCATCAGCACCGAAGCCTGCAGCCGGTTGGTATCCTGATATTCATCGACCATCACATGGTCGAAGCGGTTGCCTATATCGTTGGCCAGAACGGGGTCGCTGACCATCTGGGCCCAGTAGAGCAGAAGATCGTCGTAATCGAGCACGTTCTGGACCTGTTTGGCCTCGACATAGGCCGCGAACAGTTCCTTGAGTTCGCTTTCCCAGTTGGCAACCCAGGGATAATGCTGGCGCAAGATGTCCTTGAGTGGCGTCTGGGAATTCACGACGCGCGAATAGATCGCAAGACAGGTGCCCTTTGTCGGAAAGCGGCTTTCGGTTTTGGAAAACCCCAGCTCGTGCCGGGCAAGGTTCATGAGGTCGGCGCTGTCTTCGCGGTCGTGGATGGTGAAATCGATGTTGAGGCCGATCTGCTCGGCATAGATGCGCAACAGCCGTGCACCAATGCCGTGAAACGTGCCGGACCAGGCCAATGCATCTGTCATGATTGCCGAATTTGCCCCGAGGACCTGTTTGCATATCCGTTCGACACGGCGCGCCATCTCGGAAGCTGCGCGCCGTGAGAATGTCATCAGCAGGATGCGGCGGGGATCGGCGCCATTCACGATCAGATGCGCAACACGGTGAGCCAGCGTGTTGGTCTTTCCAGAGCCGGCGCCGGCGATGATCAGAAGCGGACCGGCGACATGTCCATCCACCAGTCCAACACCATGTTCCACGGCCTTGCGTTGCTGCTCGTTCAGTTTTTCCAGATAGGCAACCGCCATCCTGCACTAATCCTTGATACTTGCCCTAGGCGAAGTTGCCTCCCCGAAAACGGCGGGCGGCTGAGCCCGCGCCGCCATTTCGCCTTCGTGCCGCAATGATTAGCAAAGACTCAAACAGCAAGCCAGAACAAATGCTGAACGTAAAAGCCTTGCTTCACAAGTCCGATTGGCGCCATCACCTGACAGCTCGATTTCTGAAGTCTCTTCCTCGAATGTTGCCTCAGGAGTGGAAGCGGATATGCTGTCGTCGCATCGCCGGAAATCAGATGAGGCAGTTGTCTCATTGGTTTGAAATAAAGAAATATTTCATGTTTTCCGAGGCGCTTTTCCTGCTTTTTCCGGGAGCGTTGAACCCGATCGGATTTAACGGTCATTACCCCGAAGAGGCTTATTCACTGGGAGGAAAAAATCATGAGACGACTTAAATCCTGCCTGATCGCTCTGGCTGCAATCACTGCCTCGACATTTGCACAGGCCGAACAGAAAGCGATGAAATCCGATGTCACCATCGCTTCTGACCTCAACTACCTGCTTTATACGCCCAAGGATTACGCCGGCTCGAACAAGACCTATCCTCTTGTCGTCTGGCTGCATGGCGGCGATCAGGGCGGTAGCGACGTCGAAAAGCTACGGTCGAGCGGCTTGCCGAAAATGATAGAGGACGGACGTGAGTTTCCCTTCCTGGTGTTTTCACCCCAAAATCCGAGTGAGGAACTACTTTATCCGATCGAGCGTGTCGCAAGCGTTCTTGAGGCGGTGGTGGCCAACCATCGGGTCGACCGGGAGCGCATCTATCTGATCGGCTATAGCCGGGGAGGGTTCGGCGCATGGTCCATGGCAGAACAGTTTCCTCAAACTTTCGCCGCGGTGGTTCCGATTGCCGGCGGCGGCATTCGGCACTACCTCAATCGAACGAACGAGAAGGCGGCTTTCTGGGCCTTTCATGGTGCAGATGACGAGGTGATCCCGCTGTCCGATACAGTGGTGCTCGTGCAACGTCTTAAGGAGCTGAAGCGCAATGTTCGGCTCAATGTGCTTGAGGACACTGACCATCAGGCGGTCGAGGGAAAAGTGCTGAACGACGAGGCGATGTGGACTTGGTTGCTTGAGCAGAAGCTTGCGGGCGAAAAAGCATCCTCGAATCCGTAAATCCGGGCCGACCGCTGTTTTTTACAGCTGACATTGCCGTTTCTGCCGCGTTTTGCCATTGCAGCGCAGGCTTGCGATAATCTGCAACCCTTTCAGCGAATGCACTTTATCGCTTGACTCCCTACGCTAAGATGGTGCTAATACGCATTAGCAGCTAATGCGTATTAGCACGGAACGAATGCCGGAGGAGGGCATGGCGTGTCCAGTCACAGACGTCTCACGCAGAACGATATCGCCAAGCTTGCCGGTGTCAGCCAGGCAACGGTGTCGCTTGTTCTGAACGGCGCGCCGGCAGCGGTCGCGCGCATCCCGGACGAAACCCGGGAAAGGGTGCAGGCCGTCATTCGCCAGACCGGTTATGTTGCCGATCCGATTGCGCGGCGCATGGCCAAGGGGCTGAACCGGATCCTCGGCGTTTTCACCTATGAGCCAGCATTCCCCAGCGCTCAGGCTGACTTCTTCACGCCCTTTCTGCTGGGTATCGAAGAAGAGGCGCAGCAGCAGGCTTATGATCTTCTGCTGCTGACGAGCGCCGGTGTCGGCGATAACCGCAAGATTTTCTCGGAAGGCAACAGGCTTCGGATTGCGGACGGCTGTCTGGTTCTCGGCCGCGAGTTCGATCGCAAGGAACTCGCCCGGCTGGTTTCGGAAGACTATCCCTTCGTCGCGATCGGCCGGCGTGAAGATGCCGGTGGGCCGGTTCCCTATGTCGGCGGTGACTACGCCGCGGGAACGCGTCAGCTCGTCGAAGACGCCATCGCGCTGGGACACACCAGGCTCGCCTATATCGGCCCTCAGGGTCCGGCAGAATCGATTGCCGATCGCTGGCAAGGTTTCAGCGCGGCGCTCGCAGATGCGGCCACGATTGCCCTGCATATCAAGGCGGTCAACCGCCCGGCCGAGAAAATACTTGATGCCATCATTGAGAGCGGGGCCACAGTCGCCTTCTTCATAGAATTGGCCGATGCCGTGCGCGTCGAGGCGCTGGCGCGGGCGAGGGGGCTTGTCGTGCCGGACGCATTTTCGATGATCGTGCTTGGCAGCCATATCAGGGCCGCACGCAGTCCCGTGCGTTTCACCTCCTATGAAATTCCGCGCGAGGAGATGGGGCGGCAGGCAACCGCCATGCTGGTCAACCGCATCGAGACCGGCAGCGCCGGTGGGCAGATCCTTCTCAAATGTGAACCCGTCAAGGGAGAGACGTTGGGGCCGGCCCCGACCGGCTCGGCAAACAAGTCCTCAGTCAACAAAACGGATGTGACGTCGTGAAAGACATGAAAGCAGATATTCTCGTGGTCGGTGGCGGCCTTGGCGGCGTAGCGGCGGCACTGGCGGCCGCACGAGCGGGCAAACGCGTGATCATGACCGAAGAATACGACTGGATCGGCGGCCAATTGACCAGTCAGGCCGTTCCCTCGGACGAGCATACATGGGTTGAACAGTTCGGCATCACCCGGTCCTACCGGGCGCTGCGCAACGGTGTGCGGCAATATTATCGAGACCATTATCCGCTGACGGAAGGCGCGCGCGCTTGGGGCGACCTTAATCCGGGCGGCGGATGGGTGAGCCGCATCTGCGCCGAGCCGCGTGTCAGCCTCGCGGTCATGGAAAGCATGCTGGTGCCCTATATTGGCGCAGGTCGCCTGACGATACTCAAGCCCTGGCGTCCCGTCGGGGCCGATGTGGACGGCGACTTGGTTCGCTCCGTGACCCTCCGCCATCGCGACGGCGGCGCTGAAATCGTCATATCCGCCGATTACGTACTCGACGCCACCGAACTTGGCGATCTGCTGCCGATGACCGGCACGGAATATGCCAAGGGTTTTGAGGCGCAGTCTGACACGGGGGAACCGAGCGCGCCTGAGCACGCTCAACCGGACAATGTGCAGGCTGTCTCAATCTGCTTTGCCATTGACCATGTCGATGGCGACCAGACGATCGACAAGCCTGAAAACTACGACTATTGGCGCTCTTACCAGCCGCATTTCTGGGGCGGGCCGCTCCTCGGCTTCACCGCGCCCCATCCGCGCACGCTGGAGCATACCACCCGCTCCTTCACGCCAAATCCCGATGATAATCCGCTGCTGGTCGATGCCGATCAGCGCAAGGGCGGCGGTGATGAGAATCTCTGGATTTTCCGGCGCATCGCGGCACGGAAAAACTTTGCGCCCGGCTTCTACCAATCGGATATCTGCCTCGTGAATTGGCCGATGATCGATTACATGGATGGCACGATCATCGATGTGACCGAGGAAGAAAAGGCGCGCCACCTGAAGGCGGCGGCAGATCTTTCTTATTCGGTCTTTTACTGGCTGCAGACGGAAGCGCCGCGCCTTGATGGCGGGCAGGGGTTTCGCGGGCTTCGGCTGCGTGGCGATATCACCGGCACCGAACATGGGCTTGCCATGGCACCCTACATTCGCGAAAGCCGCCGTATCAAGCCGGTGACGCGCATCGTCGAGCAGGATCTTTCCTATACGGTTCGCGGCGAAAGAGGCGCGGTCCGCTATCGCGACAGCATCGGTATCGGCATGTACCGCATCGACCTGCATCCATCCACCGGCGGCGACAACTATATCGACGTGCCATCCTGCCCGTTTGAAATACCGCTCGGTGCGCTGATCCCGCAGCGGGTGAGAAACCTGATCCCGGCCGGCAAGAACATCGGCACGACGCATATTACCAATGGTTGCTACCGCCTGCATCCGGTCGAATGGAACATCGGCGAAGTGGCCGGGATGCTTGCGGCGCACTGCCTGGAAAATGGCCTCACGCCACATCAGGTGCAGGAAGACGATGACCGCCTGGAAGCCTTCCAGACGCAGCTGACCCGTCAGGGCATCGAAATACGCTGGCCTGATATCGCGGCCTATTAGGACGGCGGTTTGCCGTCTCATCGAACCCATCTTTGGAGGAGGACCGGGAATGAACAATCATTTTAAACTGAAATCCACGGCCTGTGCGCTTGCCCTGATTGGCTCGCTTGCGTTTGCGGGCGGAGCGATTGCGCAGGATGCGGTTAATCTGCGCATGACGATCTGGAGCGCCAACGAGGCGCATCTCAAGCTCTTCAACGAGATCGCAGCCGGTTTCAAGAAGGATCATCCAAATGTCAGCGTGACTTATGAGTCCCTGCCTTTCGATACCTACACGACTGCACTCACCACACAGATCGCGGGCGGCAACGCACCTGACATGGCCTGGATTTTCGAGACGTCGGCTTATGATTTCGTCAAGTCCGGGGCGCTCTACCCGCTGACGGACACACTGAAGGCTGCGCCGGGATATAATCTTGAGGAGGTCGGTGCCGGCGCCACGGAACGCTGGTCGCAGGACGGTACGCTTTACGCCTATCCGTTTTCGACCTCGCCCTTCGCCGTCTTCGTCAATAACGATCTTATCAAGGCTGCCGGTGCCAAAACCCCTGCCGACATGATCGCTGCCGGCGAATGGACGTGGGACAACGCCATCGCCACGGCGTCGGCTGTCGCCAAGACCGGAAAGGGCGGGCTTGTCGTCCGCGATTTCAATTACCAGAACTGGCAATATCTCACTTCCGTCTGGAATGGCTGGGGGGCTTCACCCTGGAGTGCTGACGGCGCCACCTGCACCATGGCGGAAAAGCCGATGGCGGATGCCATTTCGTTCATCCACGACGCCATCTTCGACAAGAAGGCCATTCCGGGCCCCGGCGAGACGGTCGATTTCTTCGCTGGCAATGCGGCGATGACGATTACGCAGATCAGCCGCGCCTCGCTTCTGCCGAAGGACAAGCCATTTGGCTGGGACCTCGTGCCTCTTCCGAAGGGCCCTGCGGGCGATTATGCGCTGATCGGCCAGGCGGGTATCGGCGTCATGCAATCAGGCAAGAATGCCGAGACCGCGGCGCAATTCGTGGCTTACATGACCAATCCGGAAAATTCCGCCAAACTCAGCCAGTTCTTCCCTTCAGCGCGCAAGTCTTTGCTGAATGCGCAGGTGCTGAAAAAGACGAACCCGCTGCTCAGCGAGGAGCAGATCGAAAAGGTTGTCATCTCCGGCATCTCGACCGGCAAGGTCATGCCCGGCCACACCGGGTTTGCGCAGATCCAGCAGATCGTGCGTTCGAACCTCGACGCCGTCTGGCGGCCGCAGGCCGATGTGGCCGGTGCGCTTCAGAAAATCTGCGGCCAGATCGGGCCGCTCTTGAAGCGCTGAGGAGAAAACCATGGCTGTCGCGCAGGATATTGCCCGTACTCAGGATCGTCCGGCCCCGGCGTTCTGGACCATCGCGCGGCGCGACAGCCTTGCGGGATTCCTGTTCATCGCCCCGCAGCTGATCGGCATCGTCATCTTTGTTCTGATCCCGCTCGGGCTGGTGTTCTGGTATTCGCTGCATGAATGGAATGTGCTTGCCAACACCTTCACCTATACGGGTGCGCAGAACTACCGGATGTTGGTCGAGGACGACAATCTTCGCGACGTCCTTGGCGCGACGGCGATTTTTTCGGCCGGGCTCGTCGTGTTCAACCTGTCACTGGCGTTGCTTCTGGCCGTATTGCTGAACCAGAAACTGGCTGGCATTGCGATATTCAGGACGCTGTTCTTCTCGCCGGTTGTCGTTTCGCTGGTTGCCTGGACGATCGTCTGGGGGTTCCTGTTGCAGAAAAATGGCGGCATCAACGGCATGTTGCTGATGGTCGGCATCGAAGGCCCCAACTGGCTGCGCGAGGAAACGACCGCGATGATTTCAGTCATCGTCGTGCAGGTCTTCAAGAATGTCGGGCTTAACATGATCCTGTTTCTGGCAGCACTTCAGGGTGTGCCGAAAGAACTTTACGAAGCCGCCCGCATCGATGGCGCGCCCGCCTTCAAGCAGTTTCGTCGCATTACCCTGCCGCTGATCAGCCCGACGATCCTGTTAACCTCGATCATTACGATTGTTGGCTCGCTGCAGGTTTTTGCGCAGATCGCAGTTCTGACCCAGGGGGGGCCGGGTCTCTCGACCACGGTGCTGGTCTATTACCTCTATCAGCAGGCCTTCCAGTTTCATTTCTTTGGCTACGGCTCGACGCTGTCCATCCTGCTGTTTGTGATCGTCGCCGTACTGACCTTCGCCCAGTGGCAGATGCGCAAGAGGATCGTCTTTTATGAAAGCTGACCTTTCCCCACGCATGCAGGTCGCTCTTTACGGGGTGTTGTGCGTGCTCCTGGTCCCGTTCGTCTTTCCGACCTGGTGGATGGTGACGTCATCGATCAAGCCGATCAGTGATATCTTCGCCTTCCCGCCGCAATTCTTCCCGCAAAACCAGGACTGGACGAGCTATTCCAAGGTCTTCGAGTTGCAGCCTTTCGTGCGGCAATACTGGAACTCCGCCTATATTGCCGCTGTGGTGACGGCAGGAACGATGATCATATCGTCCATGGCAGGCTATGCTTTTGCGCGGATCCGGTTTCCGGGCGCAAATCTCATTTTCATGGTCGTGCTGCTTGGCCTGCTCATTCCGTCGGAAGTCACGATCGTGCCGCTGTTTCAGATGTTTCTGAAGGCGGGCATGGTCAACACACACTGGCCGCTCATTCTTGTGCCGATCTTCGGCGCGCCTAGTGTTTTTGCCACTTTCGTCATGCGGCAGTTCTTCGTGACGCTGCCCGCCGAGCTCGAAGAGGCGGCGCGTGTCGATGGTCTCGGGCGCTTCAAGATATTCCGCAAGATCGCGCTGCCGCTGGCAAAACCGGCCCTGGCTTCGGTTGCGATCTTCACCTTCCTGCACTCCTGGAACCTGTTCCTTGAGCCCATCGTCTTTCTCTCCAGCGCAGAGATGTTCACGCTGCCGCAGGCGCTGACCCAATATACCGACGCCTATGGCGGACCGATGTGGAATATCCAGCTTGCCGCAGCGACGCTGACGGCGCTGCCCGTGCTCATCGTCTTCGTGATTGCCCAGAAGCAGTTCGTCGAAGGCCTCGCCCATACCGGCCTCAAGGGCTGAAGAACCGGATTTAATCGATGGCTAACGTAACCCTGTCCGACATCCGCAAAAGCTATGGCGCGGTAAAAACCATTCACGGCGTCGATCTCGATATCAGGGATGGCGAATTTGTCGTCCTCGTCGGCCCCTCCGGCTGCGGCAAGTCCACCCTGCTGCGGATGGTCGCCGGTCTCGAAACGATCACGGGTGGTGAACTCAAGATCGGCGAGCGGATCGTCAACGATCTCGATCCCAAGGACCGCGACATCGCCATGGTGTTCCAGTCATACGCTCTTTACCCGCATATGACGGTCGCAACCAATATGGGCTTTTCGCTGGAGCATCGCGGCTCAAGCAAACAGGAAATCGCCGAGAAGGTGAACTGGGCGGCGGAGATCCTTGGTCTCACCGCATTGCTCGACCGTTATCCCCGCCAGCTCTCCGGCGGTCAGCGCCAGCGCGTTGCAATGGGCCGCGCCATCGTTCGCAATCCGCAGGTGTTCCTCTTCGACGAACCCCTCTCAAACCTTGATGCCAAACTGCGCGTCGTGATGCGTGGCGAGATCAAGGCTTTGCATCAGAAACTCAGGACCACCACGATCTATGTGACGCATGACCAGGTGGAGGCGATGACGATGGCTGACAGGGTCGTCGTGCTGAACGGCGGCCGTGTCGAGCAGGTCGGCACGCCGCTCGAACTTTACGACCGTCCGGCAAACCAGTTCGTTGCCGGCTTCATAGGCTCACCTTCCATGAATTTTCTGCCCGGCGTGATATCGCAAGCCGGTTTTGAAACCGGCGGTGTGGTCTTGCCATTGCCGGCCGCTGCCGCCGCTCTTGCGGGAAAAGGGGCGACTTATGGCATCCGGCCCGAGCATTTCGCCCTTGATCCCGCGGGCGTGCCGGCCGAGATCCTGCTCGTCGAACCGCTGGGATCGGAAACGCAGGTCACCATGACACTGGGTGGTTCGCGGGTGCTCGGCGTTTTTCGCGAACGCATAGTCCAAGCGGTCGGCGAGGAGATAAGGATATCCCCGTCTTTGGATGGCATTCATCTGTTTTCGGACGAGAACGGCAATCGGCTGAACTGAGCCCCGGCGCGCGTCCAGAAAGGTCCGGCCGCGCTTCAGCCATCTCCGCGACCGATCATCTCAAAGAAAGCTGCTTTCGAACAGCTCGCCTGAATAGGCGGCATGGGTAACGCCTGCTTCAAGGTCGGCCTTGGTCAGCTCATCCACAAAAACGCCGTTCTGCATCACCAGCACGCGATCGCACATATGGGCGATGACAGCCAGATCATGGCTGACGAGAACAAAGGTCAGATCGCGTTCTTCGCGCTGGTCGGCAAGAAGGTTGAGGATTTCGGCCTGGATGGAAACGTCGAGCGCGGATGTCGGTTCATCGAGCAGCAGGATAGGTGGTTCGAGGATCAGCGCGCGGGCGATTGCCACGCGCTGGCGCTGACCGCCGGAAAGTTCATGCGGGAACCGCTCGGCAAAATGCGCAGGCAGGCCAACCTGTTGCAGGGCGGCGGGAACCTTCGACCAGCCGTCGCCAAGCCCCATGGCGCGGATGGGCTCGGCCAGAGCCCGACCGATGCGGTGGCGAGGATGCAGCGAACCGTAGGGATCCTGAAACACCATCTGGGCCAGTTTCAGTTCGTCGCGGCTGCGGGTCTTGCCGACCGGTTTTCCATTAAAGCTTATCGAGCCGGTCCAGCCACCCTCCAGACCTGCCAGCGAGCGCAGCAAGGTCGATTTGCCGCAGCCGCTTTCGCCGACAATTCCGAGGGTTTCGCCTTTGTTGACCGTAAGGCTGACGCCGCGTACGACGTGGTTACGTTTTTCCTTGGCGCCGTAGACGACGTCGAGCTTGTCTACCGTGATCATCGCATCACCTCCGCATCGATTGCCTGACGATCCAACACCTTGAGGCGCCTGACCGGATTGCGGGGATCGGGCATGGCCGCGATCAGGCCGCGCGTATAGGGATGCCGCGCATCTTCAAGCTTCGTCAGCGTTTCCACGACGCGCCCGCCATACATGACCAGCACGCGTTCGCAGAACGCCGCCACCATGCGGATGTCGTGGCTGATGAGGATCAGGCCGGAATTGTTCTCGCGCACCATCTCGTCCAGAAGCAGAAGTACATCCTTGCGCACGCTGACATCGAGGGCCGAGGTCGGTTCGTCGGCGATGACAAGCTTCGGCTTGGCGAGCAGCATCATGGCGATCATCACCCGCTGCCCCATGCCACCCGATATCTGGTGTGGATAAAGCGCCATGACGCGGTCGGGATCGTTGATACGTACGCGCAGCAGCATGTCGCGCGCCGCAGCCCTTGCCCCCTGGCCGGTAAGCGCCAGATGCAGTTCGGCGGCTTCCGCCACCTGTTTGCCGATGGGCAGCACCGGGTTCAGCGAATAACGCGGGTCCTGCATGATCAGCGCCATCTCGCTGCCGCGGATCGCGCCCATCTGCCGTTCGGTTTTTGTGAGCAGCGGTTTGCCGAGAAAATCCATTTTCTCCGCCGTCACCGTCGCGCTCTTTGGCAAAAGGCGCATGGCGGCCCGGCCGGTGGTGGATTTGCCGGAACCGGACTCACCGACGATACCGACCCTTTCGCGGCCGACGTCGAAATTGACGTTGGAAACGGCGGAAATGGCATTGCGCCCAAAACGGACATTGAGGTCGCGTACCGAGAGTATGGGAGTGCTGTCAGGAACGGGCATGACGCGGATCCAGAAGGTCGCGCAGCGTATCGCCGGCGATGTTGAAGGCAAGGCTCGTCAGGAGGATGGCAATGCCGGGCATGACGGCGACCCACCAGTAATCGAGCATGAATTTGCGGCCGCTGGAGATCATCGCACCCCATTCAGGCAGCGGCGGCTGCGCCCCAAGGCCGAGAAAGCCGAGCGAAGCAGCCGTCAGGATGATGCCCGCCATGTTCAGCGTGAGGCGAACGATGACCGAGGGAATGCACATCGGCGCGATATAGAGAAACAGGATGCGCAGCGGCGAGGCACCGTAGAGGCGGGCGGCGGCCACATAATCGGTGTTTCGCACCACCAGTGCTTCCGCGCGGGCGAGACGCGCAATCGGTGGCCACGCCGTCAGCGAGATCGCGATGATCGCTGTTCCGAGACCGGCTCCCATCGCTGCCGCAAAGGCAAGTGCGAGCACGAGCGAGGGGAAGGAGAGGACGATATCGGTCGCGCGCATTAAGATGGCATCGGTGCGCCCGCCGAAGAAACCCGCCATGACGCCAATCGCAAGGCCGATCGGACCAACGATGACCGAGACCGACAGGACGGTCTGGATGGTGATGCGGGTGCCGTAGACGAGCCGGCTGAAAATATCGCGGCCAAATTCGTCGGTTCCGGCCAGATGCGCCCAGCTTGGCGGCTGAAGCGCGTTTTCGAGCGCCTGACGGGCAGGATCGTAAGGCGCAATGAGCGGAGCGAAAATGGCGACCAGAACCAGAACCGCCAGGATGGCGAAGCCGAACATCCCAAGTGGCTCATCTGCGAGCTTCCTAAGTGTCCGCACGGTTGTGGTCGACAGGCGCGACAGGACGCCGGGGCGATCGACGGTATTGTTTTGCGCGATATCGGTCATCGTGCGGCCTCCCGTGTACGGGGATCAAGCGTGGTGTAGGCCAGATCGGCGAGGAAGTTGAGCAACATGAATATGAAGCCGATGACGATCGTGGCGGCGAGGATTGCATTCATGTCGCCGATGAGCAGCGCATTGGTCATATATTGGCCGATGCCCGGCCAGGAAAAGACGATCTCGGTCACCACGGCGCCTTCCAGCAGATTGCCGTAGGAAATTGCCAGAACGGTGATGAGCTGCACGGCGATATTGGGCAGTACATGGCGGGTTATGGTGCGTGCGGGGCTGACACCTTTGGCCCGCGCCGCGATAACATAGTCCTGGCTCAGCTGTTCGAGGGTGAAGGCCCTCGTCATGCGGGTGATATAGGCCATGGCCATATAGGCAAGGATTACGGCCGGCAGGATGATGTGTCCGAGCGCGTTCCAGAAGATTTCCGTCTCGCCCGCAAGCAGGCTGTCGACCAGCATCAGGCCGGTTCTGGGTTCCACAAGACCCTCGTAGAACACGTCCACCCGGCCGGGCCCTCCGACAAGATTGAGACTGGCATAAAAAATGACGAGCCCGACAATGCCGAACCAGAAGACAGGTATCGAATGTCCAACCAGCGCAAAGACACGCGCGAACTTGTCGATGAACGTATCGCGAAACAGGGCTGCGGCAAGACCGAGGGGAACGCCGATGATCGTCGAGATGATGATCGCCAGCGTCGCAAGTTCGAAGGTTGCGGGGAAGGCCTGCGCCAGATCGCGCGTCACGGGATTGCCCGTCAGGATCGCGATACCGAAATCCCCATGCAGCAGACCACGCAAGTAAATGAAGAACTGCTGATAAAGTGGCAGATCAAGGCCAAGCCGCGCCCTCATGGCCTCATAGGCCTTTGGATCGGCAAGCTCGCCGACGATTGCTCCGACCGGATCGGTCGGCATCACACGGCCTATGATGAAGGTGATGCAGAGCAGGATGAAGAGGCTGACGATCAGTTGCAGAAAACGATGCCCAAGCCCGCGCAGTGAAATCTCCGTCATTGCTGGCCGCACTTCCTTGAGAGAAATCCGTCAGGGGCCGGCCCTTTGCCCGCTGCTCGCCGCAGACGCGCAATTCTCTTTTGTAAAAACTCTTGATGGTACTTCATCCCAACCCCTCCCTGAGTTAACATGAAAACATATGACGTGCCGCCACGTCATCATATGAGTAACGAAGGGATTCGTATTCTGCAAGAGGGAAGACTGGCATGATTGGCGACAAAGCGAGGCCGCGGGAGAGGCGGGCGCAACAGATCATCGATAATCTCAGCGCAGAAATTCGCAGTGGAAAACTGAAAAATGGCGACCAGCTTCCCACGGAGCCGCAATTGGAACGCGCTTATGGCGTGAGCCGGACGGTGGTCCGCGAAGCGATTGCCGATTTGCGTTCTGCCGGTTACGTCGTCCCTATCCAGGGCAAGGGGGTTTTTGTCAGTAGCGACAGTGAATGGGCCGGCGTGAAACTGACGCAGTCTGAAGTTGGCACCATTGCCGAGACGCTGGAAATGCTGGAGTTCCGCCTGGCAACGGAAGGGGAGGCGGCGGCGATCGCAGCCTATCGCCGGACGGCCCAGCAGGAAGCGGCAATCTCGGCGGCGCACCGGAAAATGGCCCGTGCCATCGACGCTGGCGAATCAACCGTCGATGCGGATTACGAATTCCATTCGGCCATCGCGACCGCAACCAATAACCGCTTCTATCTGGAGGCATTGCGCCAGTTCGGTTCACGCTCGATACCGCGTGGGCAGTTCCCAACGCTGCCTGAAACCGGCGACGCGAATTATCTTCGCAAAGTCCAGGCCGAGCACGAGGCAATCCTGCGCGCCATCGTCGAGCAGGATCCCGATGCGGCCCGAAAAGCCATGCGTGAACACATGCTGGCAAGCCAGCGGCGATACAGGCTGCTCTCGGAGGCGCAATAGCATCTCGACACTCATCTTATTTCATGCGATGTCATATGATGACTTGCATGGAGAGAGGAGAGAATCGATGTATGTCGGCACCCAGGTTGCTGCGCGCGATGACGAGGATTACAAGGTCTGGGCGCAGCTCGGCGTCAAAAACATCAGCGCGGATCCGCCCGGAGCACCCGCGAGCTGGACTTTCGAGGATTTCGAGCGCCACCGTGACAAGGTCGAAAGCTTTGGCCTTGTCCTCGATATGGTGCAACTGCCGTTGCCGTCCCGGCCCATCGAGCAGGCGTCATATCCCGATATCCTGCTTGCCGGCCCGGATCGCGACCGGCAGATCGATGCCGTCTGCGCGATGATCGAAAATATCGCGAGGGCCGGAATTCCTGCCGCGAAATACAATCTCAACCTCATTGGCATTCCGCGCACGGAGATGGAGCGCGGCCGTGGCGGTTCGCTCAACGAGGCATGGCGCTGGGACAAGGCGGACCATGATGCCGCACCGGGCCTCGCCGGCGTTCTGTCCGAAGACGAGAACTGGGAACGCATCGACTACTTCCTCGAACGCGTCGTGCCGGTTGCTGAAAGCAACAGGGTGCGTCTCGCCTGCCACCCCCATGATCCCTATACACCGCCAGGCTACAGGGGCGTCACCCGTGTGCTCGGCACAGTCGATGGGCTGAAGAAGTTCGTGCAGATGCGCGAGAGCCCCTATCACGGCCTGAATTTCTGCCAGGGGTCAATCGGCGAGATGCTTGATGATCCGCGCGAGGAGATCGACGACATCATCCGCTGGTTCGGCAGCCGCGACAAGATTTTCAACGTCCACTTCCGCAACATCAGCGGCGGGAAATTGTCCTTCATGGAGACTTTCCCCGATGAGGGGGACATGGACATGGTGCGCTCGCTGAAACTCTATCACGAACTCGGTTATCGCTACATGATCATGCCGGACCATGTGCCGACGATCGCCGGACGCGATCCCGTCGGCGTCGCTTTCGCCTTCTGCTACGGCTACATCGCAGCCTTGATCGAAGCACTTGATAACAAACATCTTTGACCGTTTTGGCCCGCGACGCCCCGCTGCGTCGCGGCTTTTCCCGAACATCAATTACCGATCTGTAGGAGGAGCAGGTATGAAAAAAACATTGATCCGTCTCGCATTCACCACCGTTCTTGGCGCTATGCTCGTGCAGGGATCGCCCGTCGCGGCCAAAACCCCCAACGACCAGCTGGTTATCGGCACGTCGCTGGCCCAGGTGCTGTCACTCGACCCCCATCAGGCCACCGAGGCAAAAGCCAACGAAATCATGGCCAATCTTTATGATCGCCTGATCTCGGTGGACGGTTCCGGCAAGGTTTCGCCGCAGCTCGCCGAGCGCTGGGAAACGGATGAGAAAGGCATCACCTTTCATCTTCGCGAGGCGAATTTCGCCTCCGGTAACCCGGTGACCTCGGCCGATGTGGTTTATTCGCTCAGCCGCCTTCTGAAGATGAACCAGGCGGCCGCAGCGAACCTCAAGCGCGTGGGCTACAATGCCGACAACATCGACAAGCTGGTAAGTGCTCCTGATGAAAAAACGGTTCGCGTCGATCTTTCGGGTGAAACGACTTCGGAATTGCTGCTCTATCGCCTCGCCATGGTCATTGCCAGCGTGGTCGACAGCAAGGAACTGAAGTCCCACGAGGTCAATGATGACTGGGGGAATGCATGGCTGAGAACGAATTCGGCCGGCTCTGGCCCGTTCACCCTGAACCGCTGGTCGCCGAATGAGATCATCATTCTGGAGGCGAATAAGGACTATGTGGCCGGTAGCCCCAAAATGCGCCGCGTCATCGTGCGGCATGTGCCGGAAAGCCAGGTTGAGCGCCTGATGCTGGAGCGCGGCGATATCGACATCGCCAGCGCGCTGACGGCTGCGGATCTCGCGACCTTCAACAACAAGGACGGTTTCCAGATCCAGCGTGTGCCGACGGGCGGTTTTTACGTCCTGTCCATGAATGCCGGCAAGGAGCCCCTGTCCAACCCCAAGGTCCGCGAAGCGATCGCCTACGGCATCGACTACAAGGGCATGGAAAAAACCATCATGGGTCCCTACGGGCGGGCGCGCACGGTGCCGGTACCAGAGAATTTCGAATATGCCATTCCGAGCCCGGATTGGAAGCTCGACGTGGAGAAGGGAAAAGCGCTCCTCAAGGAGGCCGGCTACGAGAACGGTTTCACGCTCAATCTGAAGACGATCGCGCAGACGCCGCGCATCGACCTCGCCACTGCCATTCAGGCCACGCTCAGCCAGCTTGGTATCAAGGTCAATATCCAGCAGGGTAACGGCTCGGACGTGATTGCCGCGCACCGCGCGCGGGATTTTGATCTGCTCATTCCGCAGACCGGAGCCTACATGCCGAATGTTCTGGGCTCGATGGAGCAGTTCTCCAGCAACCCGGACAACTCGCTTGCCGCCAACAACGCCGGCAATTTCGTCTGGCGCTCGGCCTGGGATATTCCGGAACTGACCGCGCTCACGGCAAAGGCGTCACTCGAGCCTGATGCCAAGAAGCGCGGCGGAATCTACACCCAGATGCAGGAAATGTTCGTCGCGCAGAAGCCTGCGGTGCTGCCGATGTTCGAAAGATTCGAGCCGATCGTGCTGAATGCACGCGTCAAGGATTATGTGGGCCACCCCAGCCAGACGACCCGGCTTGAAAAGGTCACGAAGGACTGACGGCAAAGCATAGTTTGCGAAACAGGTGACGGGCGGTTTTACCGCCCGTTTTTATGCGTGACTGGGCCAATGCGCCAGAGTCTTCTCCCGCACGTTGACCAGGAATACAGCGCCGGGACGGGAGATAGCCGCGCACCATCCCGTAATTTCAGGGGGTTTTCTCAAGGACTTCATCGGTTTAGACCGTGCGGCAACTTTTCCTTCCGTCGGGCGAGAGTCGCGAACTCCGCTCACCTACCTCCCGAAGAATGCGTTGACGACTATGAACCTTGCACAGATAAAACTTCCGTCTCGGCCACTCAGCCTCAAACGTGGCGTCATTTCGGTGCCGGCTGCCTATTACTTCTCCGTTCCCGTGCTTCTCGTAATCACGATTGTCATGCTGGTAGCCGAAGGCCCGGGCGTCGTGCGTGACTACAAGATCAGCCAGGATCCGCTGGAGATTGAAAACGGCGATATCAGCGGCAGCTGCAAGACACGCAAAGCGATCTTCACGACCTGCAAGGCCGATCTTTCCTACGACCATGCGGGCGTGAGCTACAAGAAGGATGTCGAGGTCATGTTCGTCGATCTCCATTCCGGCGATTACGAAACCGGGCTGGTCATCTCCGCGAAGAACCCGGAACTCGCAACGATTTCGCTGGGTCTGGACATGCTCTGGAACCGCATCATTACACTCGGCGTGTTCGTCTTTCTGCTTGGTTTCGGCAGTCTCGCCATGCTGTTCACACTTGTCCGCATGCTGCGGGTCCGCCTGCAGCTACGCAACCCGGCGCCCTTGACCGTTATTCCGGTGGCGCTGACGGCCGTTGCCGAAAAACGCAGCCGTCTTTTCGTGACCTATGCCGATACGGTCAGAGACGATAAAACCAAGCGGCAATCCTTCACGCATCTGGAACGGGGTCGCATTCCCGTTGTCATAGGCAATACCGGCAAACAGGATGTGGCGCTTGCAGTCCTGCATGGTAACGGCGCCTTGCCTGTCCTGCTTGACGATCAGCTGGAGCGGATCGACCTGACGGAACAGGAGCGCGCGGAAGCTCTCGCATCGCTTGCCCCGATGGTCGCGCACGAGACACAGGAGGCTGCCGCCGCCCAGGCCGCGTCGATGAACAAGGGGCCCGGCCTCCTGCGCAGGCTCGGGACTTTCGTCGCCATTCTCGCCGTCATCATCGTGGCGGTCATGGGCTACTGGCTGTGGTATGTCACAAGCGCTCCGTCGCAATTCAACTCCCCCGGCATGGACATCAACAACATGCTGCCGGCGGCACTCAACGAGTGGGGCTGCGCCCGCCTGCAAGAACGCTTCTCTGACGGCCGGGCTCCGTTTGGCTGCGCCGCTGCGGATTATCAAAGCTGGAAATAAAGGGTTTTCCTTTTTACCGTCGGGTTGGTTTGCCAAAAGCGTTACAGCCTGGCACACCGGCCCGGGCTCTACTCAGGATTCTGGACGAGAAGAGGCCGTTATCAGTAGTTGCATTAGAGATTTATAAATAAACCACTTTCATAGTGCCATCGTGAGCGGTTCTTCAGAGGCTGGGAGAGTGCATCATGTTCACGGTGCTGGAATGCGTTGCCGTCCAACACGATCGGGAGATCGTGCTTCTTGCGGCATTGATCTGTCTGCTGGGAATGCTCGCCTTTTTTCACCTCCTGTTGCGCGCTGAGGAAAGTCCCTCCAGCCGAAAGCCCTATTGGATCCTGGTTGCCGCCTTCGCGGCGGGGCTCAGCGTCTGGGCCACCCATTTTGTCGCCATGCTTGCCTATAAGGGCACTGTTCCCATCGGCTTCGATTTTTACTTCACCGCGCTTTCGGCGGTTCTTGCCGTGCTCGGCTTCTGGCTGGCGCTTACCGCCCGCACGCAGGCAATTTTCGGCCCGGTCATCGCCGCCACCCTGGTGACGCTCTCCGTTGCCGTCATGCATTTCGTCGGAATGGCGGGAATAGATGTCGCCGCCACGGTCAGCTACGATTGGGGGGCTGTTCTTGGCGGTTTTGCCGTCGCCTGGGCGTTTTTTCTTCTGTCCTCCTGGCTGTTTCACCGCCTCGGCTCCTGGAAACGTATCGTTTTTCCCACCGCCGCGTCGATCCTTGCAATCTGCGCGCTGCATTTCACTGCCGTGTCAGCCACCGTTCTCTCGCCCGATCCGTCCATTTCCGGACCAGACCCCGACAATTTCGGCCGGCTGATCATGATCGGCGCGGTTTCCGGCGTGACATTCCTGATCCTTTCCGCAACCGCGACCGCGGCGCTCGTGGACCGGTATCTCGTCGACCTCAAGGGTCTCGTCGACGCGACACTGGACGGTCTTGCGGTCGTGCGCGATGGCCGCATCGTCGAGCTGAATACGCGTTTCGCAGGCCTGCTGGGGCGCGATGAAACGTCGCTGGTTGGAAAGAATCCCGATGAACTTTTCCGGGCCACGGATGGGCAACCCGTCTATGTACCCCGTAATGCGCCCGTAGAGGCCATACGTGAGCGCGCCGACCGCGCGCAGGTGTTCGAACTCGCCGTGCGCACCATCGAATA
Organism: Agrobacterium sp. CMT1; assembly: GCF_037203725.1. Taxonomy (NCBI): domain Bacteria; kingdom Pseudomonadati; phylum Pseudomonadota; class Alphaproteobacteria; order Hyphomicrobiales; family Rhizobiaceae; genus Agrobacterium; species Agrobacterium sp. CMT1. Next base: position 231,917 of record NZ_JBBCAR010000014.1, on the reverse strand, counting down.
CCGAGGTCGTCCCTGCGAGGTCATGGCCATTCGCGACCTGACGGAGAAGCGTGAGGCGCAGCGGGAGATCGAATATCTTGCCCGCCACGATGTGCTGACCGGCCTTTCCAATCGCACCATGTTCCAGACGCGGCTGCGCCAGCAGATCGAACATTGCGGCGAGGGCGACGAATTTGCGTTGCTGGCGCTCGATCTCGACCGCTTCAAGGCGGTCAACGATATATTCGGCCACGCCGAAGGCGACAGGGTTCTCAAGAAAGTCGCGGCGATTCTCGATGAATGCGCGAGATCTGGAGATGTGGTCGCCCGGCTCGGTGGTGATGAGTTCGTCATTCTGACCGCGCGGCATACCAAGGCGGAAGAAGCGCGCCTGCTTGCCGAGACGATCCTCGCCATGTTCGCCCTGAAAATGAATGCCGCCAATGATCCGACCGCCGTCGGTGTCAGCATCGGTATTGCCGTCTTTCCACGCGACGGAAAAGATGACGAAAGCATCCTGCATGCCGCCGATCTCGCGCTTTATCGGGCCAAGATGGGCGGCCGTGGCATATTGGCCTTTTATGACCCACTGATGGATCAGGAGGCGCGCGAGCGTCGCCAGCTCGAGACTGATCTGAGGCTGGCAATCAATCGTGATGAACTCGTGCTGAATTACCAGCCGGTCCTTTCCGTCGAATGCGGTGAGGTCGTCGGTTATGAGGCGCTGGTACGCTGGCAGCATCCCACAAGAGGCGTGGTGCCGCCGGACGTGTTCATCCCGATCGCCGAGGAAAGTGGTATCATCATCTCGCTCGGCGAATGGGTGCTGCGCGAGGCCTGCCGTCAGGCGAACACCTGGGCGCCGCATCTGAAAATCGCGGTCAATGTGTCGCCGCTGCAATTTTCACTGGCCAATCTGGGCCATGTCGTCTGCACCATCCTGATGCAGACCGGCCTTTCGCCCAACCGGCTGGAACTGGAGATCACCGAAGCTGCCCTGCTGAAAGACCGCAAGGCGACGCTGACAATTCTGACCCAGCTCAAAGCGCTTGGCGTTGCCATTGTCATGGATGATTTCGGTACGGGTTATTCTTCACTTAGCAACCTGCAGAGCTTCCCTTTCGACAAGATCAAGATCGATCGCAGCTTCATTGCCGCCATGAGCGATGACGACAATGCCCGCGCTATCGTGCGCGCGGTTATCGGCCTTGGTCGCAGCCTCGATCTGCCGGTAACGGCGGAAGGAATCGAAACCGATGCGCAATATCGCATGGTTGTCGATGAAGGATGCGCGCAGGCTCAGGGCTATCTCTTTGGCAAGCCGGATGTGGCGCCGGCACAGGCCGCGGGCACAACCACCCGGAAGAAATATACCGTTTGAGGAAGGCGAGGCAGCGCGTGGGGCGCGCTGCCGGCCATCTCCATGTCGGCCATCCACGCTCGGCCATTCATCCTCCCAGCCTGATTTCATGGAACGAGAGCCTGCGCAGATCGTTAGGATTGCGTGTGGCGCGCCGTGTTGTCCGTGCCACTTCCGGCGCCGAACAACCGCTCGGACAAAGCTGTCGGATCAGCTTTTCCCGGGCCGCGCGCGACGAATGGACACCTTTTGTTGGGAGAGCCCGCAATGACAGACCGCCTCGAGCCCCAGGATCCGCGCAGCCAGTATCCGCGCCCGCCTTTTTCGACGCCGGAGCAGGAGATGCCGGGTCTCGTGACCAACATGACGCCCCTGCCGGATCATGGGGAGAAGACCTACAGGGGCTCGGGCAAGCTTGCCGGTCGCAAGGCGCTGATAACGGGCGGCGATTCCGGCATCGGCCGTGCGGTGGCGATCGCTTTCGCACGAGAAGGAGCGGATGTCGCGATCTCCTACCTTCCTGAAGAGGAATCCGACGCCGAGGAGGTGGTCGCGCTCATCGAGGCGGAAGGCCGTCTGGCGGTGGCGTTACCCGGCGACATTACCGATGAAGGCTGGTGTCGCGAGCTGGTCGAAAAAGCGGCTGGCGATCTCAACGGCCTGGATATTCTGGTAATCAATGCCGCAAGACAGCAATATCGCGAGGGCATCGAGGAACTGTCGACCGAAGATTTCGACCGCACGATGAAGACCAATCTCTATGCTCTTCACTGGATTGCGCAGGCCGCCGTTCCCCATCTCAAGCCAGGCGCTTCCGTTATCACCACGGCCTCGATACAGGCCTACGAGCCTTCTGCAATCCTCTTGGATTATGCGACCACAAAAGCGGGCATCGTGGCCTACACCAAAGCGCTGGCGAAGCAGCTGATAGACAAGGGGGTGCGCGCCAACGCTGTCGCACCGGGCCCGTTCTGGACGGCGCTGCAACCGAGCGGCGGCCAGCCCACCGAAAAGGTGCGCAATTTTGGCAAGGATAGCGATTTTGGCCGCCCCGGCCAGCCGGTGGAGCTTGCGCCGGTCTATGTCCTGCTCGCATCGCAGGACGGCAGTTTTATCAATGGTGAGGTTTACGGCGTGACCGGCGGCAAGGGTATTGCCTGAGACAATGACTCAGGCGCCAGCTGGCTGTTCGAGGAGCAGACATGAAAAGGCACGAACGACGTTCACAAACGGACGCAAAACCCTTCGATGTGCGCGACCGGCTTATACTGGCCCTTTACGCGCAGCTTAAGGCGGAAAGGCAGACGAGAGAGGCCATGGAATGGGTCATTCGCAATGGCGGCCTTTCCCCTGAAGTGCTGGAAGCCATGGCGTCCGACCCTGTGCCGGTTCTTGCGGAAGCTGACGTTCCTGCCATCGAGCGCATTCTTGCCGCAGACCGGAATGGCGGCCGCTCGTCGCGTAACGACAATCACGGGCGGGCGTCATGAACAGGAGGGCGAGCTGGAAAGGCCATCTGGTCTTTGGTGATTTGAATTGTGAAATCGGTCTTTATTCCGCGCTGACCTCGTCGGAGAAAATCTCGTTCAACATCGTCAACCGCAAGACGGGTCACCGCGTAGAGCGGCAATATGTGGATAGTGATACCGGCGAGGCGGTCGAACGGGACGAGCAGGTCAAGGGCTACGAACGCGATAATGGCGATTACATCGTCATCGAGGGTGACGAAATCTCAAAGCTGATGCCGGAAAATGACAAGGTCATCCGTATCCGGCATTTCCTCCAGTGCGACGACATAGACAAGCTTTATTTCGACAGGTCCTATTATCTAGCGCCGACACAGGAAGGTGGCGAGGAGGCGCTGACCCTTCTCGCCAGAGCGATGGAAGACGAAAATGTTGCTGCTCTCGGAGAGGCCGTGCTGTTCCGTCGCAACCGCGTGGTGCTCATTCGCCCGAGCGGCAGGGCGCTCGTCGCAACCACGCTGAACTTCGGTTACGAGGTGCGGGCAGAGAACACGGTCTTCAAATCCATCCCGGACATCGAGTTCGATGATGAAATGCTGGAACTTGCCGGTCATATCATCGAAACGCGGGCCGGCACCTTCGATCCCTCCGATTATAGCGACCGTTACAACGATGCCCTTGCGGAGCTGGTGAAAGCCAAGATTGAAGGCCGGGAAATCCGCAAGCGGGCACCGCAGAAACAGGACAATGTGATTGATCTCAAGGAGGCGCTTCGTCGCAGCGCAAGGGAAGACACCGGAAAAACAGCGAAGCCGTCAGGCCGCAAGACGTCGCGGAAAGCGAGCTGATCCATGGGATTGCAAACCTATAACGCCAAACGCAGCTTCGACAAGACCCCTGAGCCCAAAGGGACGAAGGCCGACGCCGAAGGGTCGAGCTTCGTCATCCAGAAACATGATGCCCGCAGGCTGCATTACGATTTTCGTCTGGAAATGGATGGGGTGCTGAAGAGCTGGGCGGTCACGCGAGGCCCAAGCCTTGATCCGGAAGAAAAACGCCTTGCCGTGCACGTGGAAGACCATCCGCTCAGTTATGGCGATTTCGAGGGTGTCATCCCAAAAGGACAATATGGTGGCGGAACCGTCATCGTTTGGGATCGCGGCGTCTGGCGGCCGATCGGCGACGCCAGAAAGGGCTATCGAAAAGGCCATCTCGAATTCGAGCTGGAAGGCGAGAAGCTGAGAGGCCGCTGGCATCTCGTGCGTATGCACGGAAAGCCTGGCGAAAAGCGGGAAAACTGGCTGCTGATCAAGGGCGATGATGACGAGGCGCGGCACGACGGCGGTGCCGATATTCTGGAAGAGCGGCCGGAATCGGTGAAAACCGGTCGCAGCGTCGAAGATGTCGCTTCAAAACCCAAGGACACGTGGAATTCCAAACCCGTTTCGAAAAAGGCCACGGCATCCTCTTCAGGCCGGAAGCAGGCGCATGACTTACCCAGGGGCGCGTAAACAGGCGCTTCTGTCCTTCGTGCCGCCGGCGCTTGCCACGCTGAAGCCGAAACCGCCTGGCGGCGATCGCTGGCTGCACGAAATCAAGTTCGACGGATACCGACTGCAGGTCCGGCTCGACCACGGCAAACTCCAGCTCCTGACCCGTAGTGGCCTGGACTGGACAGAGAAATTTGGGGATGCGGTGGCCCGCGCGTTGAAGGCCTTGCCCGCCGGAACAGCCCTGATCGACGGTGAAATCGTCGTGGAACGGGACAGCGGCGCATCCGACTTTTCAGCCCTGCAACAGGATTTAAGTGAAGGGCGCAGCGACCGTTTCGTCTTCTACGCCTTCGATCTTCTGTATCTCGATGGGTCCGACCTGCGCGGCGCAGCGCTCACTGAACGCAAGGCTCTCCTCGAAAAACTCCTTCCGGCGGGCAATCCGCAGCTGCGTTACAGCGAACATTTCGAGGAGAGCGGCGCGCTGGTCTTGGACCACGCCTGTCGTCTCAGCCTCGAAGGGGTGATCTCCAAGGTCAAGGACAGCAAATATGTCTCCGGCCGCAAGGGTGAGTGGGTGAAATCGAAATGTTCGATGCGGCAGGAATTCGTCATCGGTGGTTATACGGTTTCTTCCACTTCGGATCATGCCATCGGTTCACTGGCCCTCGGCGTCTATGAAAAGGGCAAGCTGCGCCATGTGGGCCTTGTCGGTACGGGTTACACCGGCGAGGTGGCTGAGATGCTGCTCGGACGCCTGAAGCCGCTCGCGCAAAAGGAAAGCCCCTTCGGAGAAAAGCTGACCGCGCTTGCACGTCGCGACCTTCACTACGTCAAACCGGAACTCGTGGCGGAGGTCGAATTCCGGGCGTGGTCGGGCGATGGCAATCTGCGGCACGCCTCATTCCGAGGACTGCGCGAGGATAAGCCTGCTCAAGAAATCGAACGCGAGGAGAAGGCCGTGAACGACACCAGACCGCCGCAGTCTGCCATCCAATTCACTCACCCGGACCGCCTTTACTGGCCGGATGACGGCGTGACGAAGGAAGGTCTTGCCGATTATTATGCCCAGGTCTGGAAGCAGATGGCGCCCTTCGTGGTAAACAGGCCGCTGGCGCTGCTGCGCTGCCCGGAGGGTATAGAAGGGCAGCGGTTTTTCCAGAAACACGCCTGGCGCGGCATCAACAAGGCCATCGAACAGATCAGGGATCCCAAGGACAAGGCCGGCGAACCACTGATCCGCATCACCGATTTTGATGGCATGATGGCGCTCGTGCAGTCTGCGGCGCTTGAAATCCACCCATGGGGAGCGACCACCGCGAGCTGGGAAAAGCCGGATATGATCACCATGGATATCGATCCCGCCGAGGATGTCTCCTGGGAGGATGTGATAGAGGCGGCGCTTGAACTGAAGCAACGTTTTGAAGCGGCGGGTCTGGCAGCTTTCGTCAAGACATCAGGCGGCAAGGGGCTTCATGTGGTTGCCCCGCTGAAGCCGCAGGCGGGCTGGACGGCCGTCAAGGCATTTGCCAAAGCCATGGCCGCAGACATGTCGAAGGCCGAGCCGGACAGGTATCTCTCGGTTGCAACCAAGGCAAAACGCAAAGGCCGCATTTTCATCGACTATCTGCGCAACGGTCGCGGCAATACCGCGGTGGCGCCTTATTCGACCCGGGCGCGGCCGGGTGCGGCGGTCTCCGCCCCCCTCGAATGGTCCGAACTCACGGCCGATATCGGTCCTGCCCACTTCACGGTCAACAATATCGGGGCACGTCTTGCCGCATTGAAGAAAGATCCCTGGGAGGGCTTTTTTGCCGCCGCGGAGGCTTTGCCGAAAAAGGCACGCTAAGACAGCGTCTCAGCGCTTCTTTTCGGCCGCGATGCTTTTCTTCAAGGCGTCCATGATGTTGATGACGTTGCCGCCGGTTCGGGCCTTGGTGCCGGCCTTCTTGTTCGAGGCGGGCGCCTCATTGCCTTTGCTCTTGAGCAGCGACCTGATCTTTTTCTGGATCGGGTCCTGAACCAACGTTGGTTTCCACTCCGTCATCTGGCTGGAAATGCGTTTTTCCATGGCCTGCAGCAGCGGCTTTTCAAGTTTCATCTTCGGATCGAGAGCGTCAATGCTTTCGCGCACCTCCTCGCCGTAGTGCAATGTCCACAGGATGATACCCTTGCCGGAAGGTTCCAGCAGCACGGCCCGTTCCCGCCGGTAGAGCACAAGCCGGGCAATGCCGAAAACGCCGTTTGCCGTCATGGCCTCGCGAATGACGCTGAAGGCTTCGGCGCCGATCTTGTCTTCCGGGCGAAGAAAGTGCGGTCGGTCGTACCAGATCCAGTCTATGGAGCCTTTTGGCACGAAGGTCTTGATATCGATCGTGCGGGTACTTTCGAGCGCCACCGCATCGATCTCGTCATCCTCGAGCAGCACATAATCGCCCTCGCCACGGGGAAAACCCTTCACCTGGTTTTTCGCTGCAACGGGGCGGTGTGTGACGCTGTCGACGTAACGGCTTTCGACGCGATTGCCGGTCTTGCGATTGAGAACGTGGAAGCGGTATTTGTTGCCTTCTGTCGTTGCAGGTGTCAGCGATACGGAGGCCGTCACCAGCGACAGCTTCAGATAACCCTTCCAGAAAACCTGACGTGCCATTTCCCGCGATCCGCTTGCCCGTTGATCTCCCGGATCAAACATCCACGGTGTGGTTTTTGTTCCGGGAGGGGCCGATGGGGCAGGGGAGTGTCAGCCGAACAGCGACGTCAGCCAGTAAACGGAAGCGGAAATCAGTGCCGCTGCCGGCATGGTCACGATCCAGGCGATGACGATGTTGCCGGCCAGTCCCCAACGCACCGCGGAGACGCGGCGTGCGGCCCCGACGCCGACGATGGCGCCGGTGATGGTGTGCGTGGTGGAGACCGGGATGCCGAGCCAGGTGGCGCCGAACAGCGTCAATGCGCCGCCGGTTTCAGCGCAGAAACCCTGCATCGGGTTGAGCCGCGTGATCTTTGAACCCATCGTATGCACGATGCGCCAGCCGCCGAACAAGGTGCCGAGCGCCATGGCAGACTGGCAGGAAATCACCACCCAGAAGGGCACGTAGAAACTCTCCCCGAGATGTCCCTGGCTGAACAGCAGCACGGCGATGATGCCCATGGTCTTCTGCGCGTCATTGCCGCCGTGGCCCAGCGAATAAAGCGAGGCGGAGATGAACTGCATGACGCGGAAGGTGCGATCGACTGCAAAGGGCGTCTGCCGCACGAAAAGCCACGATACCGCAAGCACCAGAAGCAGCGCGAGGAAAAATCCGATCGCCGGTGACATGAAGATGGCGCCGACTGTCTTCAGCAGACCCGACCAGACGATGGAATTGAAGCCGACCTTTGCCAGACCTGCGCCAACGAGGCCGCCGATCAAGGCGTGCGACGAACTGGAGGGGATGCCGAAAATCCAGGTGACGATGTTCCAGACGATCGCGCCGATCAGCGCCGCGAAAATCACCTGCGGAGATACGATGGCCGGATCGATGATGCCGGTGCCGAGCGTTTCCGCCACATGCAGGCCGAAGAAGAGGAAGGCTATGAAATTGAAGAAGGCAGCCCACGCAACGGCATATTGCGGCCGCAGCACCCGGGTGGAAACGATCGTGGCAATGGAATTTGCGGCGTCGTGAAGACCGTTCAGAAAATCGAAGAACAGTGCAATGGCGATGAGGCCGACAAGCAGCGGCAGTGCAAGTGCGACATCCATCAGACGTTCTCGATAACGATGCCGCTGATCTCGTTGGCCACATCCTCGAAGCGGTCAACCACCTTTTCGAGTTCGCCGTAGATCTCGCTGCCGATCATGTAGGCCATGGCATTGCCGGCGGCGCCATGGCGGCGGAACAGGTCTTTCAGTCCCTGGTCGTGCAGGTCGTCGGAGCGCCCCTCGACGCGGGTGATCTCTTCGGCGATGGATGACAGGCGCTGGGCATTGGTGCCGACCTTTTCCAGAAGCGGAATGGCCTCTGCGATCAGGCTCGCCGCGCGCACGATCTCATGGCCCATCTCCTTCATCAGCGGGTCGAATTCGCTCTGCTCGAAGAGACGGATGGTTTTGACCGTTTTGTGCATCATGTCGATGGCGTCATCCATGGACTGGATAAGGTCCTTGATATCGCCGCGGTCGAAAGGCGTAATGAAACTGCGTCGCACTGCAAGCAACACGTCGCGGGTGATGTCGTCCGCCTGATGTTCGAGGGCAACGATGAGATCGCAGTTCTTTTCGACATCGACGCCGCTCAACAGGCTGTCCAGGGCTTCGGCCGCTTTGATGACGGTTTCGGAATGTTTGCTGAACAGATCGAAGAAACGATCCTCGCGCGGCATCAGTTTGCGGAAAATGCTCATCATGCGAATTGGCCCTCGGTGGCGCTTTTTATGTTGTGGGGGGTAATTGTCATAAAACTGTCATAAATGCACGCGGGGCATTGATGCAACCCGGAAAATCAGCACTATCAACGGATATGAAATCGACGAAAAAAAGCCGGAAATCCCGCCCGGCCCGCCCCCTGACATTGCTTCAGCAGCTTGCTGCGGTTCCGGAAAAGCTCTTCACAGGCGCTTTCCGGCAGCAATATGCCGCGCTGTGCTTTCGATATGGCGGGGGCGATGACAATGTCGAAATCCTGCTTGTCACGTCACGCACCAGCGGCCGCTGGATCATTCCGCGCGGCTGGCCGATGAAGCGCAAGAAGCCCCATGAGGCCGCGGCAATCGAGGCTTGGGAAGAGGCCGGTGTTCGTGGCCGGGTCAGAAAGGAAGCGGTCGGCCGCTATACCTATCTCAAGATGCTGGATAATGGCGAAGTCGTGCCCTGCGTCGTGGACGTGTTTCAGATCGAGGTGACGGGCGCGGAAGCCAAATTCAAGGAGCGTGGCGAGCGCTTGGTGGAATGGGTTCGCCCGGACGAGGCGGCAAGAAGGGTCAGGGATATCGAGCTGAAATCGCTGCTGGTCGATTTCAGGCCAAAGGGCAAACGGAAGGGCCGCACGGGCGAAGGGGGATGAATATCTGCCGCATCGCCTGGCTGAACCGACGACTAATGTGGGCGTAAAACGACAGGCTCAAATCTGCCGGATATCTTTCGGCAGGTGAAGCTCATGCTGAAGAAACTGCATCTGTCGATCCGACACGTCTTGCTCATCCGCCTCGTCCAGCGGTTTCGGCAGCAGTCGGGCGAAACGCGTGCTGATGCTGTCGATATAGGACAGGATGGTCGGCACGACGATCAGGGTGAGAAAGGTGGAACTGATGAGGCCGCCCACCACCGCATGGGCCATCGGCGCGCGCTGCGCGCCGCCTCCACCTATGGCGAGCCCGAGAGGGATCATGCCGAAGATCATCGCGAGCGTCGTCATGATGATCGGCCTGAAGCGGATCACACCCGCATTTTCCAGCGCCTCGTTCAGCGAAAGGCCGCGCCGCCGTTCACGATTGGCGAAATCGACCAGCAATATGCCATTCTTGGTCACGAGGCCCATCAGCATGATGAAGCCTATCAGCGAGAACATGTTGATCGTACTGCCGGCCACCATAAGGCCGGCGAGGGCGCCGACAAGCGAGAGCGGCAGCGACGCCATGATGGCGAGTGGTTGCATGAAGCTGCCGAACTGCGAGGCAAGGACGATGTAGATGAAGATGACCGCCATGGTCAGCGCTGTCACCATATGGCCCACGGTTTCCTCCATTGTTTGGGCCTCGCCGCCGAAGCGTATGCGGTAACCATCCGGCAGATCGCGATGCGCTGTGAGGTTCTGCAACGCTTCCGTCAGATCGCCTAGCGTGAGGCCGGCAATATCGGCCGTGACCAGCACCTCGCGGCGATTGTCGATACGGCGGATTTCCGCCGGTGCCGGAACGACGTTGATCTCGGCGACCTGATCGAGACGCACCATGACGGGGGCGCCGTTTGACGTGGTCCGTCCGGTTGCGATCATGAGGTCGCTGATCGCCATGACATCGGAACGCCGCTCGGCAGGCAGGCGCAGGACGATGTCGTAGCTGTTGCCGTTCCTGTCCGTCCATTTCGATACGTCTTCGCCGCCGATGAGCGGCGAGAGTGCTGCAGCGAGTTCGGACCTGCTGACACCGAGATCGCTCGCGGCTGCGGATTTCAGGCGTACGGAAAGGATGGGTCTCACGTTGCGGGCGCTGGAGGTCACATCCACAAGGCCCTGGATTTTCTTCATGTCTTCCATCAGGGCGGATGAGATTTTGTCGAGTACCTCCCTGTCGTCGCCGAGAACGCTGAGCTGCACCGGGCTTTCCTCGCCGCCAAGGCCGTCCTGCAGGATCGAGAACTCAATGCCGGGTATGGCCGTCAGGCGTTGGCGGATCGGGTCGGTAAGCGCCAGCGGCGTCCTGCTCCGCATCTCCAGCGGCACGAGCGCCACCTGAATGATGGCGCGATGTTTGCCGGCGGCGCCGCCGGTATTGATCGTGGAATAAAGCGTCTCGACTTCTGGAAACTGCCTGAGCGCCTTTTCGACCTGCCGGACCTTCGCCGTGGTGTAATCCAGCGAAGAGCCGGCCGGTGCGGTAACGGCTATCTGGAAGCGGCCCCCGTCGGCGGTCGGCACGAATTCCGCGCCGAGCAGCGGCACCATGAAGAGGCTACCGATGAAAATGGCGATGGTGGCAAGCAATGTAACGAGCCGATGTCGGAGGGTCCAGCCGATCACGCGTTGGTACCTGCCGGCGAAACGTCCGAAGCCATGATCAAAACGTGCAATCAGGCGACCGATGCGCCCACGTTTCGCGTCAGGCTGTGAATCAGGATCGTACCAGACGCTCGACAGCATCGGATCGAGCGTAAAGGCGACGAAGAGGGAAATGAGCACGGCGGCCGAGACGGTGACGCCGAATTCGTAGAAGAACCGACCCACAATTCCGCCCATGAAGGCGACCGGCAGGAAGACTGTCACGATGGTCGCGGTGGTGGCGATAACCGCAAGCCCGATCTCGTTCGTTCCATCAAGTGCTGCGCGGATATGGGATTTGCCCATGTGAAGATGGCGGGTGATGTTTTCGCGTACCACGATCGCGTCATCCACCAGAATGCCGATGGACAACGTCAGCGCCAGCAGGCTGAGCGTATTGAGCGTGAAGCCGAGGAAATCGATTACTGAAAGCGTGCCAATGATGGCGACGGGCAGGGTCAATCCGGTAATGACCGTGCTGCGCCATGAATTGAGGAAGAGAAAAACGATGGCGATTGCAAGTGCCGCGCCCTCGATCAGGGTTGTCTGCACCTGAGTGACGGATTCCCGGATCGGGATAGACGAATCCGTGACGATGCGCAGTTGCACGTTCTGCGGGGCGAGTTCTCTATTGAGGTCGTCAAGGCGGCTCTTCACGTCCCTTACGACCTGAACGGTGTTGGCATCCTGTATCTTGACGATATCGATCGCCAGTGCCGTCTGGCCGTTGTAAAGGGCGCGGCTTTCCGCGTCGGCCGCCCCTTCGAAAACTGTTGCCACGTCGCAAAGCAGGATCGGCGCTCTGCCGCGCCGCGCCACGACCATATCCAGCAGTGCCTGTGGGGTGTCGATGCGGCCCTGAACCTGAATGGTACGTTCGGAGGTTGGCTCCACGATGCTGCCTGCCGGGCTGTTACCGTTGCCACTGCGCAGCGCATTCGCCACCTCGTTGACGCCAATCGCGAGCGCGCGCATGCGCGTCTCGTCCATTGCAACATCGATCTGCCGCTTTCGGCCGCCGACGAGTGTCGCCTGGCCGACGCCTGAGACGCTGGTCAGTTGCCGCAACACCTTCTGGTCGGCAAGTGTGGTGAGGGCAGGCACATCGAGTGCCGTGGAGCTGATCGCGATCGAAAGGATCGGTTCCGCAGCGGGGTCGAAGCGAGAGATGACCGGCTTTTTCGTGTCTTCCGGCAGATTTGCCTCAATGGCCGCCACCCTGTCACGCACATCCTGTGCGGCGGTCGCGCCTTCAACCTCCAGCTTGAATTTCGCGACCACGACGGATCGCCCCTCATAGGAGGTAGAGGTGATTTCATCCAGACCGCCGACGGTGTTCAGGGCCTCCTCGACCGGACGTGTCACGTCGGTCTCCACCGTCTCCGGTGTCGCGCCTGGATAGGTAATGGCCACCACGACGACGGGCACGTCGACCTTGGGATACTGGTCCAGCCCCAGTCTCTGCAGTGAAAAGAAGCCCAGGACCAGCAGCGCCACCATCATCATGGTGGTGAAAACGGGATGAGTAACGGATATGCGGGTCAGAACCATGTCAGCCCGCCCTGTCTATCGTCACCGCCATATCAGGCTGTAACTCCGGCAACGGCGCGGTGAGGATCGTCTCGCCTCCGTTCAGGCCGGCGGCGATCTCGACGGAGCTTCCACCGTTCCAGCGCGCTCCAAGCGCAACGGCCTGGCGGCGGAGATGGCCGTTCAGCACCTTGAGAACATGATAGCCTGTCTCATCCTTGCGAAGCGCGATGGCGGGAACTACCAGCGCGTCGTTTTTTTCCCGCAGAAGGATCGATCCGCTTGCGAACATTCCGCCCCATAACCTGCCGTCAAGGTTGGCAAGCCGCAGATAGACCGCGACGAAACGCGTCCCCTCTTCGGCAAGAGGATTGATGCGGTCGACGGTGCTCCTGACGACGTCCCCACTTAGCCCGTCGATCTCCAGGTCGGCCGTCTGGCCGAGTGCGATGCGGGGAACATCGCGGGTGGCTACGAGGACTTTTGCTTCCAGCATGCTGCTGTCCACCAGCGTCAGAAGTTCGCCATCGGCGCTGATCCGCGACCCCGTCTCTGCCACACGTCTGGTAACGGTTCCGTCAAATGGTGCACGGATTTCGGCGTTGCGGACGGCGAGACGGGCAATATCCACCTGTGCCGACAGGCTCTGAACCCTTGCCGTCTTCACCACGACATCGCTTTTCGCCTTGTCGAGTTGCTCTGCCGAGGCAATGTTTTTTGCAGCCAGCTGTTCGGTTCTCGCCAGCGCCTGCATCGCCAGTGTCAGCTCAGCCTCGGCCGCATTCCGGTCGCTTTGCCGGAGCAGCAGCGTTGATTGCAACTCGTCGGTTTCAAAACGCGCAAGCAGGTCGCCCGCCTTGACCGGCTGCCCCTCCCGGACCGTCATCTCAAGTATCTTTCCGGCTTCGCGGGCGCGGATCACAACGCGGCTGATTGGCTGAAGCTCACCGCTAATGCTGAGGCGTTCCGCCATGGAGCGTGTACCGATCTTTGCCGTTTCCTGCTCTGTGAGCTCGAAAGGAATGCCGGCAGGGCTCATAGTAGCCGCCGCCACGACACCCTTGACGCGCTCATTCGCATCCGCGCTTCCGCGTACCGGACCGAGAGCGGTGACGACGAGAACGCAGCCAGCAAGCGCGCCCCCCGCCTTTATCGTTCTCTTCATCCACATAACATTGTTTCTCCAGATAAAACCAATCCGGTAACCGCCGGGTCACGTCGCCTGCGCTCAGGCCGATGGCCAAGGGATAGGCATTCATAATTGCAGCAGCATTACCCGGCCCGAATGCCCGGCGGCATAATGTTGACGTAACGTTACCGGTGCAGAACGCCCGTCAGACTGACCGAACTGAGTTGGTTTGTGGTGTGGAGACGGATCGTGACTGATGGCAAAGGCGCTATGGGCCGGGATGGCGCAGTGTGTCCCTTCTGGAAGACGCCGGTGCCGTGCCGCCACGTGAAAACTCCCTTTCTGGAAAGTCTTCGTTTTTATCACGCACCGCCCGTTTGGTTTCACAGTCATGTCAGCTTGACGGGCCTAATTGGATTGGCGCGGCAAAATCCGGATTCGCAGGTGATTGCTATTATCGAGATGTCCTCCTCCCTCTTTTCCCTTTGCTCTCATTCTCTCTGCAGGTGTCAAAATGTGGCGCGCTGAAACGTCTGCCCTCCGCCGTGCTCATGACCCCGGTGCGCTTGATCCGCTGCCGGCTTACCCGGAAGGTCTCCCAGCCGCTGAGGGGGCGGGAGTGTCTTTTTTGCCGCTTATGACAAGGCTCGCGGGGTTCACCCGGCGGGCACACTGGAAGCGCGGTTTTCTTTTATGGATGCGTTTTGCGGGCAATCCCATCGTGACGCTGCGATGGTGGCGTTTTCTCATGCGGTTTTCGGCAATGGAGCAATTGGCGCTTCCGCACGACGATCTGCTGCAAAAACCTTTCTCGAAATTCCTTATCGCCAATCTGGGCTCTCAGAAACGTCTCGCACTTCTGACCACGAATTTTCACCTCGCCAGGGAGTGCTTTTCGCGCAGTGTGATGGCAGCGATCTGGGCTGGGGATGCCGTCCAGATGTCAGTGATTTCCGGCCGTTCCGACGATTACCGGTGTAGCCTGGCGCTTGCGGACCGCTTTGGGGGCCGGCACGAGGGCGCGTTTGCCGTCCGGTTGATCCGATGCCGGGATGAGGCGACAGTTTGGACAGCAAAGTTCATGTTCGTAAACCGGGGCGATGTCAGGACGATCGTGGTTGGCGGAATGCAGGGGCCGCACGCGGCGAAGCAGGAAATGGTGGCCGTAACGCGTGATCTTTGTGGTCTGCGCCCCAAAGAGGCGGTGTTGATGGTTATGCAGGCCTATCTGGGAAAGGGTGCGCATAGCTTCTTTGCGATCTCGCAGGCCCGGCATCCGATAAACCATCGGCGAAGACGGCGCCAGAAGATGCTGCTTTCGGACATTGACGCTTTCTGGAACGAGCGGCTTGCAATGCCGGAGAGCATGTTCGGGTTCGAAGTGCCCATTTCCACAATGGATGGCAGTGACAAGCGCAGCCGCATCAAGAAGGCTTTTTTCGAGGCTTCGGCCCGACTTTGCGCACCCTGTGCGCCTGACCTCTATCTGGTGGAAACGTTACCGCCCTGAATTTTTTGCAGGCCACAGTCTCGGATGATCTCCGAGATATGAGCGAACTGCGCCGAAAGCGGGTTACTCTTCCGCCACACGATACCGATGGTGCGGGACGGTCGCGGTTCCGCCAGACGGAAGACCGAGACCGTGGACTGCCGGGTCTCCATGTCGACGGCCATCTGTGGAATGAGTGTGACGCCGATGCCGGCGCCGACCATTTGCACCAGGGTGGATAGTGAACTCCCCTCCATCAGCACGCGGGGTGGCGCATTCGTAGTGCTGCAGAAGGATAGCGCCTGATTGCGGAAACAGTGGCCTTCCTCCAGAAGCAGCAGGCGCATTTCGCCGAGCTTGTCGGCGCTCGGCACCGGTATGCCCGCATCCTCCATCGGCCGCACCAGGATGAATTCCTCGGAAAATAGCGGGATTTCCTCCAGCGACGGTTCCGAGACGGGGAGGGCGACGATGGCCATGTCCAGCCGGGCCTCCAGAAGGTCCTCGATCAGTTTTTGCGTTACCGCCTCTCGCGGACGTGCTTCCAGCCCGGGGTAATGTCTCGTAAGCGTCTTGATGACCTGCGGCAGGAGATAGGGAGCAACGGTCGGAATGACGCCGATGCGCAGGCGGCCGCTGAGCGGGCCGTGCCGAGCCCGCGCCAGATCCTGCAGCTCATCGACCGATTGAAGGATCGCGCGGGTGCGCTCGGCAAACTCCTCGCCAAGAGCGGTCAACCTGATCTGCCGGCTGCCTCTTTCGACCAGCGGCGCACCGATCAGTTCTTCCAGTTCACGGATCTGAAGCGAAAGGGCGGGCTGCGAAATGGCGCAGGCCTCGGCAGCACGCCCGAAATGGCCAATCTTCGCCAGAGCGTCAAAATAGCGGAGATGTTTCATGGAGAGCGCAATCATAAGCTCAGCATATCGCAGCCTTTAGAATATACAATTGGAAATTATGGAACCCGCCTGTTAGTCATCATCATGACAGAAAGAGGCTGTAGCTGTGAAAGGCCGTCAGTGTCGTTGCGATTGGCAGTAACCCGTTGCGAACGCTGATTCATACCGCTGCCCGTGTCGAACTTATTTTGTTTAATTGCTAAACCCATCGGAGGGCGAAATGGACGCAACTTCAAAACCGGCTGGCAAATGTCCCGTCATGCACGGAGGCAATACGGCTTCCGGCAAATCGGTGACCGACTGGTGGCCGAACGCGCTGAACCTCGATATTCTTCATCAGCACGACACCAAGACCAATCCGCTAGGCACCTCCTTCAACTATCGCGAAGCGCTGAAGACGCTTGATGTCGAGGCCCTCAAGGCCGATCTTCGGGCCCTGATGACCGATAGCCAGGACTGGTGGCCGGCCGACTGGGGCAGCTATGTGGGTATGATGGCCCGTGTCACCTGGCATGCCGCCGGCTCTTATCGCGTAACGGACGGCCGCGGCGGCGCCAACACCGGCAACCAGCGTTTTGCACCGCTGAATTCCTGGCCTGATAACGTCAACACCGACAAGGGTCGCCGCCTGCTGTGGCCAATCAAGAAGAAATACGGCAACAAGATTTCCTGGGCAGACCTGATCGCGCTCGCCGGCACCATTGCCTACGACGTTGCGGGCCTGAAGACCTTCGGCTTCGCCTTCGGCCGTGAAGACATATGGGCTCCGGAAAAGGACACCTATTGGGGTGATGAAAAGGAATGGCTGGCGCCGAGCGACGGTCGTTACGGCGACGTGACGAAGCCGGAAACGCTGGAAAACCCGCTTGCCGCCGTGCAGATGGGTCTCATTTACGTCAATCCGGAAGGCGTGAACGGCAAATCCGATCCGCTGGCGACGGCGGCGCAGATGCGCGAGACCTTCGCGCGCATGGGCATGAACGACGAGGAAACCGTGGCGCTCACCGCCGGCGGCCACACGATCGGCAAGTCGCACGGCAATGGCAGCGCGGCCAATCTCAGCCCCGATCCGGAAGCCGCAGGCCCGGAATATCAGGGCCTTGGCTGGATCAACACCAAGGGCCGCGGCATCGGTCGTGATACCGTCGTCTCGGGTATCGAAGGCGCGTGGACGAGCCATCCGACCAAGTGGGACAACGGCTTCTTCGACATGCTGTTCAAGCATGAGTGGACGTTGACGCACAGCCCCGCCGGTGCATCGCAATGGGCGCCGATCACCATCGCCGAAGAAGACAAGCCTGTTGACGTCGAGGATGCCTCGATCCGCACCATCCCGATGATGACGGATGCGGACATGGCACTGAAGGTCGATCCGATCTACCGTGAGATTTCGCTGAAGTTCAAGGATGATCAGGATCATTTCTCCGAAGTCTTCGCCCGCGCCTGGTTCAAGC
Organism: Agrobacterium sp. CMT1; assembly: GCF_037203725.1. Taxonomy (NCBI): domain Bacteria; kingdom Pseudomonadati; phylum Pseudomonadota; class Alphaproteobacteria; order Hyphomicrobiales; family Rhizobiaceae; genus Agrobacterium; species Agrobacterium sp. CMT1. The sequence goes on along the minus strand of NZ_JBBCAR010000014.1, from coordinate 214,381 downwards.
TGACGCACCGTGACATGGGGCCGAAATCCCGTTATTTCGGACCGGATGTTCCCGCAGAAGACCTGATCTGGCAGGACCCGGTGCCTGAAGGCTCGACGAGCTACAATGTGGCTGCCGTACAGGCCAAGATCGCCGCTTCGGGCCTTCCGGTCGCAGATCTGGTTGCCACCGCCTGGGACAGCGCCCGCACCTTCCGCGGTTCAGACAAGCGCGGCGGCGCCAATGGCGCACGTATCCGCCTTGCTCCGCAGAAGGACTGGGAAGGCAACGAGCCCGCCCGTCTTTCCCATGTGCTTTCGGTTCTCGAGCCGATTGCCCGTGAAACCGGTGCGAGCATCGCGGATGTCATCGTTCTGGCCGGCAATTACGGCGTGGAACAGGCCGCGAAAGCGGCCGGCTTCGATATCGCCGTGCCGTTTGCACCGGGCCGCGGCGACGCTTCCGCCGAGCAGACGGATGCCGACAGCTTCGCTCCGCTCGAGCCGCTGGCGGATGGTTTCCGCAACTGGATCAAGAAGGACTATGTTGTCAGCCCCGAAGAACTGCTGCTGGACCGCGCCCAGCTTCTCGGCCTGACTGCGCCGGAACTGACAGTACTTATCGGCGGTCTGCGCGTCATTGGCGCCAATTACGGCGGTGCGACACATGGCGTGTTCACTGACAAGCCCGGCGCCCTGACGACCGACTTCTTCACGACGCTGACGGATATGGCCTATTCCTGGGTCCCGACCGGCAACAATCTCTATGAGATTCGTGATCGCAGGACTGGCGTGGCACGATATACCGCCACTCGTGTCGATCTCGTGATCGGCTCGAACTCGATCCTGCGTGCCTATGCGGAAGTCTACGCACAGGACGACAACAGGGAAAAATTCGTCCGCGACTTCATCGCCGCCTGGACGAAGGTGATGAACGCCGACCGTTTCGATCTTCTGTAACGAGCCTGTTTGCCATTAAAAAGCGCCTCCCTGAGAGATCGGGGAGGCGCTTTTGTTTTCGGCTTCTCGTAGATCGGCTAGGCGCTCTCACACGCGTTGCGCAAATGTGCTGGACGCGGCGGCGGCTCACCGACGGTCGGAAGACGGTACAGGACGCTCCGGGGATGATTTCTCCGCCCCTTGCGACGGGGTTCTGCCGCTCTTTTCATTCTCGTGGGCATCCGGTCCGGCGACGATGACGCCGCGACCCTGTTCCTCGCGCTTCTTCTCTGCGAAGTCGCCGGGTTCCTTGTTGCGGTCCATGAATAATCTCCCTCGTTAGGTTGCTGCCAGGAATTCAACGGTCGTCCCGGGCAGAGGTTCCAGCCTTTTCGCGGGGGAGAATGTTTCTATTCATAATGATCTTTGCTATTAACATGAATAGATAAGTCATGTTATGGCGGCGTGCAGGGTGATTGCCACGATTGCCCTGGGCCACGTTTGTTTCCACGCCTCGGCCTCGGCTCGACAACCGGACGGTAATTGCATTGGGTTTCTGGCATTCCATGACCTGGTACACGGAAGGGATCAGCGTCACCGCGCCGGTCAAGTGGCGCCAGTTCGACGGGCTGGTCAGCGCTTTCTGGGAGGCGGAGAGCCAAGTGGGGGCGAAAGGGTATTATCTCGCCGCCGATCCGCGCATCATGATTTTCTTCAACGACGTCTCGTCACGGATCCGCATATCAAATCGCGACGGCGAGCTTTCGCAACATTCGCGGCCGATGACGAGGGCGGTTTACGTGCCGGCAGGCGTGCCCATGTGGACGGGCAGCAACGCCACGCATCGTTTTTCCCATCTCAACCTGCATATCCACAAGGACCGGCTTCTGCGCTTCCTGTCCCCGGCGGTCGGCGGTTCGGCGGCCATGACCGCGTTACGCCGTCCGGTCGAGATACAGGATATCGGCGGAGTGGAAACCCTGGCGGGCCTGCTGGTGGATGAACTGGCCGAGCCGCAGAAACATCCGCTTTATGCCGAAAGCCTCGTCGGCAGTATTGTTGCCGGCTTGCTGGATATTCCCGGACCAACGCCCGAGCAGGCAAATGGCAGGCTGACGCAGGCGCAGATGAACCGGTTACTCGCCCGCGTGGAAAAGCGCGGTGATGACCGCATGACGGTCGCCGAGATGGCCGATATTGTCGGGCTGTCGGAAAGCTGGTTCGCCACGGTGTTTCGCCAGACAACCGGCAAAACGCCTCTGCAATGGCAACTTGAGCGGCGTATCGATGCCGCACAGAAACTTCTGCTGGAAGGCGATCTGACGGTGGCCGATATTGCTGCCCAGCTGGGTTTTTCCGATCAGGCTCATCTCACCAAGGCTTTCCGTCAGTCCGTGGGTAACACGCCTGCTGCCTGGCGACGTCTGCACAGGCTGCTTTGAAAAGGCGGGATTTGCGTCCTGATGCGTAGGCCGTGGTGGGCGACCGCCTGTTTGAATCTCGGGCAAGCCAGAGCATGACATCGTGCATCAGGAAATATCCACAATATATTGAAGTATTGTGGATATCTTACATCACCATGTCTTGCGCAGGGTAACCGAAAACGCCCTGCCTGGATTGTAGAAGTCTGCTCCGAACCCGCCATAAGAAACGTGTTTTTCGTTAAAAAGGTTGGAGACATTGACATCCAGCGAGGCGGTTTCCTGGATCTTGTAGCTGAATGCCGCATCCACGGTCACACTGCTTCCGGTTTCGACCTTGTTGGCGTTGTCGAAATAATAGGCGCCGGTATAGCGGCCGCCGAGACCGAACGTCATGTCACCGAAATGGTCGTTGCCCGCAAGCGTATAGTTGACCCATAGTGAGGCCTGATGTTCGGGCACAAACTGCGGCCTGTTGCCGACATTGCCGCCAGTGCCGTTTTCGGTGATTTCCGCATCGAGATAGGAATAGGCTGCCGTCAGGCTGAGACTGTCTGTGACCTCAGCCTTGGCCTCGAGGTCAAGACCACGCACACGCACCTCGCCGATCGTTGTGGGCAGGCTGGTGATCGGGCTTGTGACGGTGATGTTGTTCTTTTTCAGATCGTAGATCGAGGCGGTGAAGAGAGCCGGGAAAGCGTCCGGACGGTACTTTACGCCGAGTTCGATCTGTTCGCCGCGCTCCGGCTCGACGGTGAGACCGGACGCGGGCACTACCGATTCAGCATAGCTGATATAGGGCGCGATCTCGTTGGTTATCTTGTAGGACACACCAATGCGCTTCGTGAGTTCGCTGATGTCGCCGCTCGCCGTCGTGCGGTTCAGCCGGTTTGTCTGGTCGGTGTCGATCCAATCGTTTCTAAGGCCGGCGCTGATGGTGAGCCTGTCGAAGAAGGTCAGGTCCTGCTGCAGATAGAGCGCTCTTGTCTTCTGGTCCGTCAGGGAGTCCGCATAGAGCGGCACGGAAGAGGGCGCGCCGGTATAGATCGGGTTCATCCAGTTGATGCTCGGTGCAGCGCCAAAGTAGCTTTTGCTGCCGGAGGTGTAGTCATTATAGAAAACACCGACCAGGCTGCGGCTTTCGACGTTGTCGAACCGCGTGTCATATTGCAGGCGCGTGTCGATCAGGAAGTTTTCGGTCTCGGTGTCGTTGCCGAAATAGGAACGATTGGCGATGGTCGAACCGTTGGTCGGCGTCGACGATATATAGGCATAACCGAAGTCCGTATTCGCCTTGCTGTAGCGGGCGTTGGAACTCAGCGTCAGGCCGGATCCGAAATCGTGATCGAACATCACGCTCAGCGAGTTGCGGTTCGTGCCACGATAGTTGTAGTCGGGTTCTCCGAAGAAGCGGCTCCGGTCGAAATGCGAGCCGACGGGATGGCCGCCGCCACCGGGAACGCCATCCTTGTTAAGGTGGTCGTAAACGACAGTCAGGCTGGTGGCGTCGGTCGGACGCCAGGTAAGACCGCCCATGAAGAATTTCTCGTCGTCGCGGGAATAGTCATATTCCGCATCGGCGTTGCGAAGCTTGCCGGTCAGACGATAGGACAGAGTGTCGTCCCCGGTGATGTTGTCGCCGAAATCGAAGCCGGTCTCGGCGCGGCCATAAGAACCGCCGGTCACATAGGCTTCGCCGAAGCGCGCATGTTTCGGCACTTTTGTGGAGTAATTTACCGAACCGCCGGGGTCCGAAACGCCGAAGGTGGTAGAATTGCCGCCCTTTATCACTTCGACGCGCTCATAGGCATAGGTTTCTTCGCGCAGCGCGCCGAAGGGGCGGCCGAGCGTCAAGCCGTCGCGGTACATGTAAGCGTCGAAACCGCGAATCTTGAAATAGTCGAAACGGTCGTCGGAGCCGTAAAAATCCGTGGTGACGCCAGCGGTGTATTGCAGTGCTTCTTCTACCGTCTGCACGCCGCGCTGCTGCATTTCCTTGGCGGTGATGACAGATACAGAGGCAGGTGTGTCGAGAATATCGGTCGCCATCTTGCTGCCGCTCGTCGTGCGGGTGGCGACGATCGATTTCTGATCATTGTCGCCGCTGTCGATGGTGATGGTCTCCAGAACCGTGCTGCCGCCCGTGTTGGCAGCCTCCTGCGCCACGAGAAGGCCGGGCATGGATGCGGCAAGCGCCGTGCAGGTCAGCAGGGCCGCTTTCCCGTGGAGACGTCGCGCGGTTTTGCGGTTTCTGCCTTGGATTTCGATATTCATTGGTAGGTTCCAGAAATTAATGCCCCGATCGCCGTTTTCACGGACCACTCTCAATGCGCCCAATAACTTGAGAAAGTTTGTCCGGTATTGTAGATTTTTGCGGTTTTGTACAAAACCCCGGAAATTTCACCGCTGTTGCGGAACCATTTCCTCACCGGACTTGACGGGGGCAATTGAAGCTGAGAATTCAAGTCCACTTTTGAACTTTGAAAGCCTCGCTCATGCCCCGCCTGTTTTGTGGTCTTCTACCGGTCTTCGTGTTTTTTCTGTCCGTGATCGCACAGAATACAGCTGTGGCGGAGGAGACGGCACCCTATCCCGTCACCATCAAACATGCTTTCGGCACGACGACGATTGCGAAGAAGCCCGAGCGGGTCGCCACTGTCGCCTGGGCCAACCATGAGGTGCCGCTGGCGCTCGGCATCGTGCCCGTCGGCTTTGCCGCCGCCAACTTCGGCGATGATGACGGCGACGGGCTGCTGCCCTGGGTGGCAAAGCGGCTAGCCGAGCTCGACGCGCCAAAGCCTGTGCTGTTCGATGAGGGTGACGGCATCGATTTCGAGGCTGTGGCGGCAACGCAACCGGATGTCATCCTCGCGGCCTATTCCGGCCTCAGCCAGTCCGACTACGACACGCTCAGCCAGATCGCGCCGGTGGTCGCTTATCCTGTCTCGCCATGGGCAACGGACTGGCGCGACATGATCCGGCTGAATAGCGCCGGTCTTGGAATGGCCGCAGAAGGGGAGGCGCTCATCAAGCGCATCGAGGGTGAAATAGCCGAGGTCGTTGCCGGCCACCCGCAACTGAAGGGCAAGTCGGCCATGTTTGTCACCCATCTCGACGCCACCAATCTCAGCGTTGTCAATTTCTATACGGCCAATGATACCAGAGTGAAGTTCTTCAAAGATCTTGGCCTTGCGTCCCCCAAAAGCGTTGTGGAGGCAACGAGGCCTGGGCAATTCGCTGCCGGTATCAGCGCCGAGCGCGTCGATGCCTTCGACGATGTCGATATCATCGTGACCTATGGTAGCGAGCCGCTGCTGAATGCCATGCGCGCTGATCCGCTTCTCGCCCGGATGCCTGCCGTCTCAAACGATGCTGTCGTTATGCTGGGGCGCGATCCGCTCGGCACGGCTTCTAATCCAACGCCCCTGTCGATTTCATGGGTGTTGAAGGACTATGCCGATCTTCTGGCAAGGGCCGCCGGCAAGTCCGGGAAATCACAGTGACAATGTCCGGATCCGGCAAAGCGGCTGCCGTGCTTTTGGCCGGGCGCTCGAACCGCGTGCGGATGGCGTGGCTTGGCGCGGTGCTGGCGCTTCTCGGGCTGCTATGTGCGTTGTCGGTTGCCATCGGCACGCGTGAGGTCTCATTTGCGGATATTCTTGGTGGGGTGAGTGGCCGTGTCGAAACGGTTGCAGAAGCGGCGGTTGCTGTGCGCCTGCCGCGCACCGTGCTTGCGCTTATAGCGGGTGCCGCGCTGGGGCTGGCCGGCGCGATCATGCAGGGGGTCACACGCAATCCGCTTGCTGATCCCGGTATTCTCGGCGTGAACATGGGGGCGTCGCTTGCCGTTGTCATCGGTATCGTCTGGTTCGGCATCGCCTCGGCTCAGGCCTTCATCGTCACGGCAATTGCCGGGGCGGGCGCATCCGCGATCTTCGTTTATGTTGTCGGTTCGCTTGGGCGAGGTGGTGCCACGCCGCTGAAACTCGCACTTGCGGGTGCCGCCACCTCCGTCGCCTTCTCGTCGCTCGTCATCGCCGTGGTGTTGCCGCGCAGCGATATCGCCGGCGGCGTCCGCGCCTGGCAGATCGGTGGTGTCGGCGGGGCGACCTTCGAACGTATCGAGACCGTATTGCCCTTTCTGGCTGCCGGTTTCGTCATAAGCCTGCTTTCGGCGCGGAAGTTGAATTCACTGGCGCTTGGCGACGAGCTGGCCGCCGGCCTTGGAGAAAACGTTGCCGTCGCCAGAGCCATGGCATCCTTCGGCGCCATTCTTCTGTGCGGCGCTGCCACCGCCATTTGCGGCCCGATCGGTTTTGTCGGTCTGGTGGTGCCTCACCTCTGCCGCTCGCTGGTCGGGGTGGACAATCGCTGGCTTCTTCCGTTCTCAGCGCTTGGAGGCGCCTGCCTGCTGCTGGCCGCCGATATTGTCGGCCGCATCGTCGCGCGGCCCTCCGAACTCGATGTCGGTATCGTCACGGCGCTGGTCGGCGCGCCGTTTTTCATCTGGATCGTCAGACGGCAGAGGGTGCGTGAGCTGTGAGCATGTTTCCGTCAGTCGTCGAAACGCTGGGTTTCAACCGCCATCTTCGGCAAGGCCGGCGCCGTGTCGTCATCTTTTGCCTGCTGACGCTTCTCGTCGCGGCTTTTGGGCTTACGCTGACGCTCGGCCAATCATTCACCCCGCCCGGTCAGGTGATCCGCGTGCTCCTTGGCGAGGACATCGCCGGCGTCAGCTTTACCGTCGGACAATTGCGCCTGCCACGCGCGCTGCTCTCGGTGCTGGCGGGGCTGAGCTTCGGGCTTGGCGGCGTCGCCTTTCAGATCATGTTACGCAACCCGCTTGCCAGCCCCGACATTATCGGCATCAGCTCCGGCGCCAGCGCCGCCGCCGTCTTTGCCATCGTCGTATTGCAGATGAACGGACCGCTGGTCTCGGTTGTCGCCGTCGTCGCCGGCCTTGGCATCGCCCTACTGGTCTATCTCCTCTCCTTCCGCAACGGCGTGGCCGGAACGCGTCTGATCCTTGTCGGCATCGGTGTTTCCGCCATGCTGGAAAGCATCATCGCCTATATTCTCTCCGTCGCGCCAGCCTGGACATTGCAGGAGGCGATGCGCTGGCTGACCGGCAGTGTCAATGGCGCCAAACTTGCCCAGACACTGCCGCTTGCCATCGCGCTGGTTTTCTTCGGCGGCCTGCTTCTCAGCCGTGCACGGGATCTCGAGACGCTCAGGCTTGGTGATGATGCCGCCGCGGCACTCGGCGTTCGGGTCGGGGCGACACGCATCATCGTCATCGTCGCAGCCGTTGGCATGATCGCCTTTGCTACGGCCGTCTCGGGGCCGATCGCCTTCGTTGCGTTCCTGTCCGGACCAATTGCAGCGCGTATCGTCGGCAGCAATGGATCGCTGCTCCTTCCCGCCGCACTGGTCGGGGCGGTGCTGGTGCTGGCGGGTGACTATTGCGGCCAGTTCCTGCTGCCCGGCCGTTACCCGGTCGGCGTCGTCACCGGTGCGCTCGGTGCGCCCTATCTGATTTATCTGATCGTGCGGGTCAACCGCAGCGGAGGCTCGTTATGACCGGCCACTCTCTTTCCGTAAGCGGCCTCTCGGCCGGCTATGGCGACAGCCTCATCATAGAAGAGCTGGACCTCACCGTCCCGCGCGGGAAGATCACGGTTATCGTCGGCGCGAATGCCTGCGGCAAGTCCACTCTGCTACGCAGCATGTCGCGGCTCATCACACCGCGCGCCGGTCAGGTCCTGCTTGACGGCAAGTCGATCCATCGCCTGCCTTCCCGGGAACTGGCTCAGCGGATGGGTCTCCTGCCGCAATCGCCGATAGCGCCTGAAGGTATCGTGGTTGCGGATCTCGTCAGCCGCGGGCGACATCCGCATCACGGCCTGTTCGCACGCTGGACACGTGAGGATGACGAAGCGGTTGCCGCAGCACTCGTCGCCACCGACACGGTCGAGCTTGCCGAACGGCCGGTGGATGAATTGTCGGGCGGTCAGCGGCAACGCGTGTGGATCGCCATGGCGCTTGCCCAGCAGACCGACATATTGCTCTTGGATGAGCCGACCACCTTCCTCGATATCAGCCATCAGGTCGAGGTGCTGGACCTTCTCACAGACCTCAACCAGTCGCGTGGGACCACCATCGTCATGGTGTTGCACGATCTCAATCTCGCAGCCCGTTATGCCGATCATCTCGTCGCCATGAGGGGCGGAAAGCTGCATGTCTTCGGCACGCCGGAAGGCGTTTTGACGGAAGAGAATGTCCGCCACGTTTTTGGTATTGAAAGCCGTGTCATCACGGATCCGACATCGGGCAAGCCGATGATGCTGCCGATCGGGCGGCATCGGACCGTCCAGGGGAAATAATAACGTATCTCTTTAAGATACGGTTCTGTTGACTTCTGCGCGTATCTGTTTATGATACGAACATCAAGAGGCAGGCAATGATCCGTTCTTTTAAAAACAAGCTGACTGCTTCGATTGACGACGGATCTGTGAAGAAGGGATTTCCCTCCGATATGCTACGCCGCGCCCAGCAACTGCTCACGGTCCTGGATGCGGCGACCACGGTAGAAGACCTTCGCTCACCGCCCGGCAATCGTTTGGAAAAGCTTTCCGGCGACCGTGAGGGACAATATTCGATCCGGATCAACAAGCAGTGGCGTATCTGCTTCGTCTGGACGCAAGCAGGGCCGGAGAACGTGGAAATAACCGACTATCACTAGTCTGGAATTCTCGTGGAAAGGCTCATGACAAATCGGCCAAGGAGGGCCAGCGAGCATGACAATCAGTAAATCGCCTCCGATCCATCCGGGCGAAATCCTGCGGGAACTCTATCTTGAGCCGCTGGGGATGTCGGCATACGCGCTCGCAAGGCACCTCAATGTTCCGCGCACCCGCATAGAACGGATTGCGGGAGAGAAACTTGGTATCACCGCGGACACCGCCTTGCGTCTGGCAAAGTTTTTCAAGACCACCCCGGAATATTGGCTGAACTTGCAGAACGCTTTTGACATTAAGGCGGCTGCAGCGAGGCTGGAAACGGACCTTGCGAATATCAAGGAACTGGAAGCCGCGTAGTTGTCAGCCTCCTGTCCCGTCACGGCCAGGCCGCATAGGATGGCGGCGGCATGTTCTGCTTCTGCCTTGCCGTTCTTCTGAAACGGCCAGGAGAGGTCCCCTCGTTGCGGGTGAAGAAGCGATTGAAATAACCGGGGTCCTGAAACCCCAGTCGAAACGCGATTTCAGCAACTTGCAGCGAAGAGTTCAGAAGAAGGTCGCGCGCATCTGACATGAGTTCCCGGTGGATATAGGCCTGTGGCGAAAGCCCCGTGGCCTTGCGGACCGCAAATCCCAGTCGCTCGCGGGTAACGCCGAGATGGTGTGCATAATCTTCCACGGCCCATTGATCGTGCTTGTGCTGGCTCACCAGAAGGACGAAACGTTCGGTGAGGCCGCCCGGGGTGGAGACGGCGGCAGCAACATCGGCGATGGCGTGCTGGCAGATGCGGACAAGGGTGACGCAGAGCAGGCTGGCGATGATCGTGTCGGAACCGGTCGCTGCGCGGACATTTTCGCTCGCGATTGTCTGGAGATAAGCCTCCAGTTCCTTTTGGCCCTGTTCTTCGGGTGTCTGTACCAGAATACGCTGCAGTATCGCGCGTACGGCGTTTGCGCTCGTGCCCGTCGGCATCGCGTGAGCCAGCCCGATTTCGGTGGTCGTCAACAGCGATCCGCGGCTTCCGGCGCTCAGTCTCACGCGGCCGGCCGGGCCTATGGGCAGCCAGATGAGTCCCGGCGAAGGGACATCCAGCCTCTTATCGCCCTGCGTGATCTCCGCTTCCCCGACAGAAAGCAAAAGCAGGTGGGCGCTGTCTGCTTCCAGCCGGAATTCCGATACGCGCAGCGAGGAGGCGAAGGTACGTGCCGTGATCTCCACGCGATTGGCGGCAAACTGGCTGTGCAGCGGCATTCAACCTCCAAAAGTGCAATAATGCACTACGTTAGTGCATTTTATATGCAACTGTCATTGCTAAACTTCGATCAGCGCGTGGGGAGTCTTGAGGAGAAGGGCTGCCCGATCGAGCGCTTTGGGAGGAACATCATGAACAATTTGAAGCGCAGAACACTGTTCTGCCTGCTCTCCGGTGCTGCCCTGTCTGCAGTGTCTTTCAGTCATGCCACTGCGCAGGACCGCACTTCCGTAAAGATTGGCTATGCCGTGTCAAAAAGCGGCGCCAATGCCACCGGCGCGGGTATCACGACCATTCCGAACTACAAATTATGGGTAAAGGAAGTCAACGATGCCGGCGGCCTCACTTTGCCAGATGGCAAGCGCTTGCCAGTTGACGTGGTCGAATATGACGACCGTTCCTCGGCCGAGGACGCGGTGCGGTTCACCGAGCGGCTGGCCAGCCAGGACAAGGTGGATTTCATCCTGCCGCCCTGGGGCACGGGGTTTAATCTGGCGGTTGCGCCGCTTTATGACCGTTTCGGTTATCCGCAGCTCGCGGTCACCGGCGTCACCGACAAGGCGCCCGATTTCGCCGCGCGCTGGAAGAAGAGCTTCTGGATGCTGGGCGGCGGGCACGACTACGCCGTTGCACTGGCCGATGTTTTGAAAGCCGCCCGCGAAGCAGGCCAGATCAATGACAAGGTGGCAGTGATATCTGTCGCGGACGGTTTCGGCATCGATCTCATCAAGGCCGCGCGACCCGCGCTGAAGGAAGCAGGTTTTACGCTTGCTTATGACAAGACCTATCCGGTCGGCACCTCGGATTTTGCCGCGCTTGTGAACGAGGCCGCGGCAAGCGGTGCCGACAGCTTCATCGCCTTTTCCTATCCGCCGGACAGTTTCGCGGTAACGAAGCAGGCGCAGACCTCACGATATAATCCGAAGGTGTTCTACGTCGGTGTCGGCGGTGCTTTCCCGATTTTCCCGAAGGTTTCCGATGGCAAGCAGGAAGGTGTCATCAGCATCGGCGGCGTCGATGGAAGCAGCGACAGGATCGAGGATTATTTCAAGCGTCACGAAGCCTTCATCGGCACCAAGCCGGACAGCTGGGCAAGCGCCATCACCTATGCGAGCCTCGAAATGCTGGCCCAGTCAATCCAGCGTGTCGGGCTCGACAGGGCAGCGGTGGCGGGCGAGCTTTCGACGGGAAGCTTCGACACCGTTATCGGCCCGGTCAAACTTGAAGACAACCAGCTTCGTCAGCTGTGGTGGGCGGGGCAATGGCAGGGCGAGCGTTTCGTCGCGATTGCGCCTGCGGAACGTCCAGGTGCGGCCAAGCCCGTTGTCCCGAAGCCGCAATGGTAAGCCCTTTCCGGCCGGGGCCGTGAACCCGGCCGGAAGGCTTCGGCCATGTTCCAGACTGGAGACATTTCCTTGTTCTTATCCACCCTCATCTTCGGCTTGATGCTGGGAGGGACCTATGCGCTGATCGCGCTTGGACTTTCGCTGCAATATGGCATCGCCCGCATCATGAACCTCGCTTATGGCGAAGTGCTGATCGCGGCTGCCTTCATCACCTTCGTTCTGTTTTCCGGTTACGGGCTTTCGCCGCTCTGGTCGCTTTTCATCATCGTACCGCTCGGTTACGGCCTTTCTTTCGCGATCTACCGCGTCATGATGCGGCCGCTGGTGCGCCGTTCGGGCGGCTCTGGCCGTCTGGAAGTCGATTCCATTCTGGCAACCTTCGGACTGCTCTTCGTTATCCAGGGCATCATGCTCGTGGCGTTCGGCGGCAACTACCATTCCTATTCCTATCTCTCCGATGGCGTCGACATCTTCGGCACGACCGTGGCGCTCAACCGGCTGCTGTCCTTCGGCCTGTCGGTTGTGATCGGCAGCGGGCTTTATCTGGCGCTCACCCACAGCCGCTGGGGTCTTAACCTGCGGGCAGTGGCGCTGTCGCCCCGTTCCGCGCCGCTGGTCGGCATCGATGTGAACCGTGTGGCTTCCCTTGGCTTTGCTCTCGGTGGCGCACTCGCCGTGGCGGGCGGGGTGATGATCTCGATGTACCAGACCTTCTCCGCTTCCTATGGCGTGGTCTTCACCATGAAGGCGCTTGTCGTCGTCATCATGGGCGGTGTCGGCAATCTGCTCGGCGCGCTGGTCGCCGGGCTGCTGCTCGGTCTCGTGGAAACCTTTGTGCTGGTTTATGTCGATCCCGGCCTCACACTTGCCGCCACCTACCTGCTCTTTCTCATGGTCCTGCTTTGGCGTCCGGAAGGCATCTTCGCAAGGAGGGGCAAATGATTCCGCTTCTGATCGGCCTCGCCTCAGCCGCGCTGCTGGCGCTTTCCCCCTTCTTCTTCGATGCCTATGGTGTCGGCGTCATCATCGGCCTTCTCGGTTATGCCACGCTTGCTTCCGCCTGGGCCATGTTCTCCGGTCCGACCCGCTATATATCGCTCGCCACCGTCGCCTTTTTCGGTGTCGGGGCCTATACGGTCGCGGTGCTGAGCGAGGTCTTGCCCTGGCCGCTCGTCCTCCTGTGCTCCGCCCTTGTCGGCGCGGCGCTTGCCTTCGTCGTCGGGCTTTCCACGCTGCGCGTTGCCGGCATTTATTTCGTGATCTTTTCTTTCGGCCTTGCCGAACTCATCCGACAGCTCATCACCTGGTATGAAGTGAATGTGACCGGAACGCTCGGGCGCTATATCTTCCTGCCGCTGGAGCCGCAGCATGTCCTCTGGCAATTGCTGGTGCTGGCCGCCGTTACTCTTGTCCTGTCGTCGCTCATCGACCGCAGAAAGCTCGGCCTGGCGCTGAAGGCAATCGGCGATGATGAGGTGGTGGCCGCCCACGCAGGAATTAATCTTGCCCGCACCAAGCTGGCGCTCTTCGTGCTGTCCGCCACGATCATCACGCTGGTCGGCGCCATTCAGGCCCCGCGCTGGGTCTATATCGAGCCGGCCATCGTGTTTAATCCGCAGGTATCGTTCCTCACCGTCATCATGGCCCTGCTCGGCGGAGCCACGCGCCGCTGGGGACCCATTCTCGGTGCAGTGCCGCTTTTCCTGCTGTTCGAATGGCTGGGCGCGAACTTCCCCAACCATTTTTCCATCATCCTCGGCGCTCTCTTCATCCTCATCGTCTTCGTGCTGCCGGATGGCGTGCTGGCGGCGCTGGAGAAGTTGCGCAAAAAGGAGAAAGCCGCATGAGCGCCGTTCTCGAAATCACCAATATCCGCAAGACCTTCGGCGGGCTGAAGGCGGTGGATGGCCTTGGTCTCACCATCGAGGCCGGCGAGGTCGTCGGGCTGCTCGGGCCGAACGGCTCCGGCAAGACGACGCTAATGAATCTGATCTCCGGAGCGCTGAAGCCGACCGAAGGGTCGATCCGGCTGAAAGGGCAGGAGATTGCCGGCCGGCGGCCGGATGCGATTGCGCGCGCCGGCGTGGCGCGCACCTTCCAGCTCGTGCGGCTTTTGCCGTCGCTTTCCCTGCTCGAAAACGTTGCCGTATCGGCCATGTTCGGCCCGCAGCGGTTGTCCCGCCCAGCGGCGGAGAAGGTCGCGCGCGCCTGCCTCGAAAGAATAGGCCTTGCCGGGCGGGAAACCATGCCGGCCGGCGACCTCACCTACATCGATCAGAAACGCCTTGAACTGGCGCGTGCGCTGGCTGGCGAGCCGAAGCTTCTGTTGTTGGATGAATGGCTCGCCGGCCTCAACCCCACCGAACTTCAGGAAGGAATAGCGCTGATCCGGCGGCTGGCATCGCAGGGAACGACGATCCTGCTGGTGGAACAGATCATGGCCGCCGTGCGCGCGCTTTGCCCGCGCTCCGTGGTCATGGCCGCCGGCTGCAAGATCGCCGACGGGCCGACGGCAGCGGTGCTTGACGATCCGCAGGTCATTTCCGCCTATCTGGGAGCGGCACATGCTTGAAATAGATGCACTGACAATCCGCTATGGCAAACATCTCGCGGTTGACGGCATATCGCTCAATGTTGCCAAGGGCGAAACCGTGGTGCTGCTCGGCGCCAATGGTGCGGGCAAGTCGTCGCTGCTGAAAGCCGTCGGCGGCATGGTTGTGCCGGCGTCCGGCGAAGTGCGCGTCGACGGTGCGTCGCTTGCCGCTGTCCCTCCTCATGGGATCGTGGACCGCGGCGTGGCGCTGGTGCCAGAAGGACGCGGAATTTTCCCGGCGCTGACGGTGGAGGATAATCTTCGCCTCGGCGCTAATCCCCGCCATGCCCGTTCAGCAGAGAAAGTGACACGGGAGCATATTTTCTCGCTGTTTCCGCGTCTCGCCGAACGCCGGCAGCAGCTTGCTGGCACCATGTCCGGCGGCGAACAGCAGATGGTCGCCATCGGGCGGGCGCTGATGTCGGCACCGGATTATCTCTTGCTGGACGAGCCGAGCCTGGGTCTTGCGCCCATCGTCACGCAGGAACTTTTTGCCGCCCTGGCCGAGATCAAGAAAAGCGGCCTTTCCCTTCTGCTCGTGGAGCAGAATGTGCGCGAAAGCCTGGCGCTGGCCGACCGGGGTTATTTGCTGGAAGCGGGGCGTATCGTCGGGGCAGGTTCAGCTGAGGCCCTCTCCGCCGATGCCGCCGTGCAACGGGCGTTTCTCGGCGGCACCACCGCCGCCATTGTCTGAATTCAGGAGGAAGACCATGCAGACTGTCAATCTTTTCATCGGTGGCGACCATTGCCCGGCCGCGAGCGGAAAGCGCTTCGAGCGTCACAATCCGATCACCGGCGACGTTGCGACCAGCGCGGCGGCGGCAACGGTGGAGGACGCTACCCGTGCGGCCGATGCTGCCGCTGCCGCCTTTCCCGTCTGGTCGGCCACATCGCCCGGCGAGCGCCGCCGCCTGCTGCTGGCGGCGGCTCAGGCGCTACTCGCCGCCGGGCCTGACATTACCCAGGCGATGAAGGAAGAAATCGGCGCGACCGATGCCTGGGCTGGTTTCAATGTAAAGCTCGCAAGCGATATGCTGGTGGAGGCCGCAAGCCTGACCACCCAGATCAAGGGCGAGATCATTCCCTCCAACCGTCCCGGCACCATGGCGATGGCGCTGCGCCAGCCGGCAGGCGTTGTGCTGTCCATCGCCCCTTGGAATGCTCCCGTCATTCTCGGCGTACGTTCCATCGCCACGCCGCTCGCCTGCGGCAATACGGTGGTGATGAAAACCTCGGAACTTTGCCCGCGTACCCATGCGCTGATCATCGAGGCGGTCTCATCGGCAGGTCTGCCGAAGGGCGTGCTCAACGCCGTCTCCAATGCGCCGGAAGATGCGGCAAAGATCGTCGATACGCTGATCGCGCACCCCGCCGTCAGACGGGTGAATTTCACCGGCTCGACCCGCGTTGGCCGTGTGATTGCCGAAACGGCCGGCCGTTACCTGAAACCCGCTCTGCTGGAGCTGGGCGGCAAGGCGCCGTTCATCGTGCTTGACGATGCCGATATCGATGCGGCGGTCGCGGCTGCCGCTTTCGGCGCCTACATGAACCAGGGCCAGATCTGCATGTCGACAGAGCGCATCATCGTGCTTGACAGCGTTGCCGATACATTCGTTCAGGCCTTCGCCAAAAAAGCGTCCAACCTCACGGCCGGGGACCCACGCGAGGGAAAAACACCGCTCGGCTCACTGGTCAGCGCCGAAGCGACGTCACGCATAAGGGCGCTGGTGGACGACGCCGTGTCCAAAGGCGCAAAGCTGGTCGCGGGTGGTGGCGGCACCGGCACCATGCTCGATGCCATCGCCATCGATGGCGTCACTCCCGCCATGCGGCTTTATTCCGAGGAGAGTTTCGGTCCGGTCGTTTCCATCATCAGGGCCGGCAGCGTCGATGAGGCGGTAAGCATCGCCAATGAAACAGAGTTTGGTCTTTCCGCCGCGATTTTCGGCAGGGACCAGGCGCGGGCGCTTGCCATTGCCGCGCGGATCGAAAGCGGCATATGCCACATCAACGGGCCGACTGTTCACGATGAGGCGCAGATGCCCTTCGGCGGGGTCAAGGCCTCCGGTTACGGCCGCTTCGGCGGCACGGCGGGCATTGCGGAATTCACCGAATTACGCTGGGTCACGCTGCAGGACGGGCCGCTGCATTATCCGATCTGAACCGGACGCCGGGGGCGGCTGCGGCGGCCTCACCGCCGCTCGTCAATCAGCCAGCCGGTGAGTTTTCTCACCGCGCTGTCGCTGCTTTTCGGCCGCATCAACCAGTAGCCGCGCCCCGGTGCATCGAGGCTAGGGCCTGCCGTGACCAGTACGCCAGCCTCGAGCAGTGGATCGACGAGCCCGGCCCAGCCGAGCGCAAAGCCCTGTTCTCCGATGGTCGCCTGAACCACCATGGTGTAATTGTTGAAGCTGATGTCGCCGCCGTCGTTTTCGGGGCCTCTCTGAACGCCGAAATGCTTGAAATAGGAAGGCCAGTCGAACCAGTGCGCTGATGAGGTATTTTCGAGGTGGATGAGTTTCCGCCGCGAAAAATCAGCAACGCCTGCGGGCGCTGGCGTTGCTGCCAGAAACGCAGGTGAACAGACCGGCGTGACTTTTTCCGAAAGCAGCAGTACGGCCCCGTCACCCGCCTCCTGCCGGGTGCCGAAAATGATCATCACGTCGCTGTCATGCTTGCCCTGACCCAACGGGTCCTGCGTGGCAACGATCTGGATGTTGATGTCAGGGTTGAGCGCTCGAAATCCGTGCATCCGCGGAATGAGCCACAATGACGAAAAGGCATAGTCCGTATGCAGGCGGATGGTCTGGCGTTCCTCCGTCCGCCGAAGCTGCTGCGCGAGGAGATCAATGGCATCGACATTACGGGAGACGATCTCGAACAGCCTTTGTCCCTCTGCCGTCAGATCGATGCCGCGATGTTTGCGGCGGATGAGCGCCACCCCAAGCTCCTCTTCGAGCCTGCGCATCTGATAGCTGACGGCAGGCTGGGTGAGCCGCAGGGAGCCCGCCGCCGCCGTCAAGCTGCCCTGGCGGGCAACCTCGGTAAAGATGCGCATCCATCCGAGATCGAGCGGCCGGTCTGACATTAAATTTCCTTATATCACTTATCGAAAAATACCCGCTTCACAGGCAAAAACAATGTGGTGTTCAATAAACTGGACTAATACAAGGGGAGCCGCAATGAAAACCGTTTCTCATCTGCACCGCATCGCCGCCGGCCTGTTCCTGTCCGTGGCTGCCTTCTCCACCCCGCTTCAGGCGGCCGATGACGCGTCCTGCAAGCTGGTACGTCTAAGCGATCCCGGCTGGACGGATATTACCGCAACCAACGGCGTCGCCTCGGTACTGCTCGATGCATTGGGTTATGAAGCCGACGTCAAGACGCTTTCCGTGCCCATCGGCTATCAGGCGATGAAGAACGGCGAAATTGACGTTTTCCTCGGGAACTGGATGCCGGCGCAGAAATCCTTCGTAGATGACCTCAATTCGGCGAAAGCTGCCGAGGTCTTGACGAAGAATCTCGAGGGCGCCAAGTTCACGCTGGCGGTGCCGTCCTATATGGCGGAGAAGGGCGTGAAGGATTTTGCCGATCTCGCCAAACATGCCGATGAATTCGAGAGCAAGATTTACGGCATCGAGCCCGGCGCACCCGCCAACCAGAATATCCAGAAGATCATAGACGCCAATGATTTCGGCCTTAAAGGCTGGCAGCTCGTCGAATCCGGTGAGCAGGCCATGCTGGCGCAGGTGGAACGGGCGGGCCGGGATAAGAAGGCCGTGGTCTTCCTTGCCTGGGCGCCGCATCCGATGAACGAGAAGATCGATATCGCCTATCTCTCCGGCGGTGACGCCTATTTCGGCCCGAATTTCGGCGGCGCAGAGGTTTATACGCTTGCCCGCACCGGCTGGCCGGAAAAATGCCCCAACGCGGCGGCGCTCTTCAAAAACCTGAAGTTCGATATCGGCATGGAAAATGCCCTCATGGGTTCGATTCTCGGCGGAGAGGATTCCAAAGCCGCGGCAGCGGCCTGGGTGAAGGCCAACCCCAAAGCGCTGGATGGCTGGCTGCAGGGCGTTACCACGCTGGATGGAAAACCGGGTGCGGATGCCGTTAAGGGCAAGCTTGGTCTCTGAGCCGGAAAGTGGAAATGCCGCGTTCCAATATCCTCATTCTGATGGTCGACCAGTTCAACGGGACGTTGTTTCCCGATGGACCGGCCGATTTTCTCCATGCACCGCATCTGAAAGCCTTGGCGGAGCGGTCTGTACGCTTCGCCAATACCTATACGGCCAGCCCGCTTTGTGCGCCGGCCCGCGCCTCCCTAATGTCCGGGCAATTGCCAAGCCGGACGCGGGTTTACGACAATGCCGCCGAGTTCGCCTCCGACATTCCGACCTATGCGCACCATCTGCGGGCAGCCGGTTATTACACCGGTCTCTCAGGCAAGATGCATTTCGTCGGGCCTGACCAGCTGCACGGCTTCGAAGAGCGTCTGACGACCGACATCTATCCCGCGGATTTTGGCTGGACGCCCGATTATACCAAGCCGGGCGAGCGGATCGACTGGTGGTATCACAATCTGGGTTCGGTGACGGGTGCAGGGGTTGCCGAAATCACCAACCAGATGGAGTATGACGACGAGGTAGCCTACCACGCCACCCGCAAGCTCTATGACCTGTCTCGTCGGCTCGATGACCGGCCGTGGTGTCTGACGGTCAGCTTCACCCATCCGCACGATCCCTATGTGGCGCGGCGGAAATTCTGGGATCTCTATGAGGATTGCCCGGCGCTCGATCCGCAGTCGGAGGCCATTGCTTTCGATCAGCAGGACCCGCATTCGAAACGGTTGCTGGAAGCCTGTGACCACAATGCCTTCGATATTTCGCCGGAGCAGATACGCCGGGCACGCCGCGGTTACTTCGCCAACGTCTCCTATATCGACGAGAAGATCGGCGAAATCCTTGGCGTCCTGAAGGCGACGCGGATGGAGGAGGACACCATCGTCCTCTTCCTTTCAGACCATGGCGATATGTTGGGTGAGCGCGGCCTGTGGTTCAAGATGTGCTTCTTCGAGGGCTCGGCCCGCGTACCGCTGATGATCGCCGCGCCGGGCTGGCAGCCGGCATTGATCGATACGCCGGCCTCGACACTGGATGTGACGCCGACGCTGTGCGGTCTGGCAGGGCTTGATATCACCTCGCTTAAACGCTGGACGGATGGCGAGGATCTGGCGCCGTTGGCTGCTGGCACCGGCGGGCGCGGCCCGGTGCCGATGGAATATGCGGCCGAAGGCTCGATCTCGCCGCTCGTCGCCATCAGGGACGGTCGGTACAAATTGTCCGTCTGTGAGGCCGATCCGCCGCTGCTTTACGATCTGGACGCCGATCCCGAAGAGCGCACCAATCTCGCTGGCGATCCCGCTTTCAGCGACGTGCTCTCGTTGCTTTCCGCCGAAATTGGCCGGCGGTGGCAGTTGCCGGTGTTCGACGCCGCCGTTCGCGAAAGTCAGGCGCGGCGCTGGGTGGTCTACAAGGCGCTGCGCAACGGCGCCTATTACCCGTGGGACTACCAACCCTTGCAGAAGGCTTCGGAACGCTACATGCGTAACCACATGGACCTCAACGTGCTGGAAGAAAACCAGCGTTTTCCGCGCGGCGAGTGAGGCGGGCAAGGTGCCTCAAGCGGTGGTCGACACCCTCGGAGCGCCGCCCGCCGCCTGCACGGCAAGACTGCCCGCGGCAACCCCGGCTGTGAGGCATTGCTGTTCGTCCCTGCCTTGAAGCCAGGCATCAAGAAAACCGGCATTAAAGGCGTCGCCGGCGCCGGTCGTATCGATCACGGGTACTTCCTGGGCTGCCAGATGCTGCAAGCCCCTTCGACAAGATACCCAAGCGCCCTGCGCGCCGCCTTTCAGCGCCACGACGGGAAAGGCCTCTGACAGGGCGTGGGTGGCTCTTTCCGGGTCAGAATGCCCCGTGATTGCTCCCGCCTCTTCAAGATTGGGCAAAAACACGTCGACACCGGCACAGGCCTTCAGCAGCCCCTTGTCGTAGATCAGCGAAGCATCCCAGCTTGGATCGAGCGATACTGACAATCCGCTTGCCTTGGCGCGTGAAACCAGATCAGGCATCTCATGCAGCGTGGCGAACTCGGCGATGTGCAGATGCCGGGCGTTATCCCACGCGAAGGCGGCATCGAGCGTCGAGGGACGGGCGGCGCCGGCACGGCGCGTCAAAAATGCCCGGTCCTGGCCAACCACCGTCGCCACCGTCACCTGCGGTCCGGCATCTGCTGCATGTTCCAGAAACCGCAGGTCGACGCCGCTTTGCGCCATTTTCTCACCGATGTCGCGCGAAAATGTATCGGTGCCGAGCCTTGCGAGCAGAGCAACCGGGCGTCCGACGTGGGCAAAATGGGCGGCGGCAATGAAGGCTCCGCCGCCGGGGGCGATTTCCATGTCTCGGGCAAACAGTTCCCGGCCGAGCACTGGCAGTTCATTAAGACCGGTGAAAATGAGGTCACAATAGATCCGGCCGACGCTGATGACGGCAGTTTTTTCCGTTGTCATCATGCGCGGCCCAGAAGCTTTTCCGTCTTGGCGTCGAAAAGATAAAGCGAACCTCGCGCCGCCTGGCATTGCAGCCTGCCGCCGACGGCCGGAATGGTTTTGCTTCTCGCCGTGGCGATTACCGAACTGGTGTCGGTGTCCAGATGGACAAGCGTCTCCGGCCCGAGCGGCTCGACTGCCGTTACCGTTCCTTCCAGGGTAAACGTCCCCTGAGCGGACCCAGACTCCCCAACAAGCAGATCATGCGGCCGGACGCCGATCAGAAGCTCACCCGTGGCGGACGGCGCGACGCTGTCGCCGGCTCTGGTTCCGCGCAGCAGGTTCATCGAGGGGCTGCCGATGAAGCGTGCGGTAAAGATATCGACGGGTGTTTCATAAAGTTCCGTTGGCGTGCCGACCTGCAGGATGTGGCCGTCCTTCATGACGACGATCCTGTCGGCCATGGTCATGGCTTCCACCTGATCGTGGGTGACGTAAACGGTTGTCGTCTTAAGACGCTGATGCAAGCGCTTGATTTCAATACGCATCTGTGCGCGCAGCTGGGCGTCTAGGTTAGACAGTGGCTCATCGAACAGGAAGGCGGCGGGATCGCGCACCATGGCGCGGCCGATGGCGACACGCTGCCGCTGGCCGCCTGACAGGGCCGCCGGCCGCCGGTCGAGCAGGGCCTCCAGACCGAGCACCCGGCCGGCCTCCTCGATGCGGCGGTTCTTTTCCTCGCGGTCAAGCTTCGAGGTGTAGAGGCCAAAGCCGATGTTCTGGCGAACCGTCATATGCGGATAGATCGCATAGTTCTGGAAGACCATCGCGATGTTTCGCTGTTTCGGTTCCTTCTCATTGACGATGTCGCCGCCGATCTTCAGCGCTCCGTCGGAGATTTCTTCCAGCCCGGCGATCATTCTGAGGGTGGTGGATTTGCCGCAGCCGGACGGGCCGACAAAAACGACGAATTCGCCGTCTTCAATGGCAAGATCGATGCCCTTGACCGCCTCGACCTTGCCGTAGCGCTTCACGAGTTTATTGAGTTCGATTGTCGCCATCATCGGGCTCCCGTCAGGGCGGTGAATTTCTCTGTGAGTTCCGCGGCCTTTGCCGCTTCGTGATCGGCGGATCGCCGTGCTTCCGCCTCGAATGCAGCAAGCGTGTTGCGATAGGTGGCAATCGCCTCCCGCATCGGCTCGGGCGCAGGGCCGCCGAAACGGCTGCGTACGGCAACGAAGTGCTCGGGCGAGACGATCTGCATGAATTTTTCCTCATCGATCCCGGTTTGCCGCCCTGTCAGCTCATGGAACGCCTTGAGGAACGGCTGGTAACCGTCGTTCGGCAGATCGCCTTTCAGCGCGACGACGCTCTTGGCAACAGTCGCGGCAATCTCATGGGCCTGGCGGAAAGACAGGTCTTCGATGCGGACAAGCGAATCCGCCAGTTCCGTGATGGTGATACACGACCGGCGGATGTTCTGGTCGACCCTTTCGGGATCGATGCTGATCTGGCCAACGAGGCTGGCAAGAAGATCGAGAACCCGGCCCGCAGAGGCGAAGGCCTCATAACCCATGCCCTGCGTTTCGCCCTCACTGTCATTCATGTCGGTGAAGGGCGTATTATGCATCACATCCAGCACCGTGCGCGCCCGCCCGAATGTCTGGCTGGCGAGGTGGCGCAGATGTTCAATCGGCACCGGGTTTCGCTTCTGCGGCATGATCGAGGAAATCTGCACCAGCGCATTCGGCACGTAGATCTGGCCAACCTCGAAACTCGTCCAGAACTGGAAATCCTGGATGAGCCGTCCGAGATGCAGGAACATCAGCTCGATCGCGCCATAGGTCGCGGTCGTGTAATCCACGGCGGCGATGCAGGAATAGGAATTGCGTAAGGGTGCAGCAAAACCCAGCAATTCGGCGACCCGCGCCCGATCGATGGGAAAGCCCGAGGTGGTGATGGCGGCAGCGCCCATCGGCGAAAGATCGACGATGCGGCGCGCCTCTGCAAAACGTTCGATATCCCGGATCAGCACCTCGATCGCGGCGGAAAGGTAGTGGCCGAAGGTGGTGGGCTGGGCCGGCTGCCCATGGGTGTAAGCCACGATCAGCGTGGCTTGATTGCGTTCGGCGGCATCGATCAGCGCTTTCAGCAGGACACGCGCCTTGACGGTGAGCGTGTCGATCTTTTCCTTGAGGCCGATCTTGAACAGCGTGTGATCGATATCGTTGCGCGAACGGGCCGTGTGCAGGCGGCCGGCGACATCGACGCCGATGCGGGCTTTCAGCTCTTTTTCGATCAGGAAGAAGAAATCCTCGACTTCGCCGGTATAAACAAGCTCCGCGGGTTCGATGGTTTTGTCGATGTCTTCGAGTGCGCCGGCGATCTTGGCCGCCGTCTCGGCATCGAGAATGCCGGTCTCGCGCAGCATGACAAGGTGGGCGCGGTCTATGCGGCGGAACCCATCTACGTGGTGGTTCTTGGCGCCGTCGAAAAGCGGGCGCAGCACGGTTTCCTTGTAGACAGGGTCGGGAAACTTGCTGGTATCCGACTGGCGCGGGTTGATATCGGCCATGATGTTATCCTTTCAGGCCCGCCAGCATCACACCGCGAACGATGTAGCGTTGCAGGACGATGAAGACGATGAGGGTGGGGATGGTCGCAATGGCTGCGCCCGTCATGATCATTTCCCACTGGATCTGCTGTTCCACGGCAAAGCTCGAAAGGCCGACCGGCAGGGTGTAGAGCTCCTTGCTTGTCGTGACGATCAACGGCCAGAAGAATGCTGTCCAGTTCCCTAGGAAGGTGAAGATCGCGAGCGCGGAGAGCGCGGGCGTCACCAGCGGCAGGGCGACTTTCCACCAGATCTGGAATTCGTTCAGCCCGTCGACGCGCGCGGCCTCGATGAAGTCGTTCGGAACCGTCTCGAAGAACTGCTTCATCAGGAAGGTGCCGAAGGCCGTCATCATGCCCGGGAACATGATGCCCCAGTAGCTGTCGAGCCAGCCCAGCTGGCTGGACATCAGATACCAGGGAATGACGAGCATTTCGGTCGGGATCATCAGCGTCGACAGGATGGCGAGGAAGATGAAATAGCGGCCGCGAAACTCGAACTTCGCTAGCGTGTACCCGACCAGACTGTCAAAGAAGCAGTTGGAGACGGTAACGATGACCGCAACCAGCATTGAGTTGAAGAACCAGCGCAGGAAACGGCCGTCGGCCATGACCGTGATATAGTTGGCAAGCGTCGGTGCTGCGGGAATGAGCCTGAGATCATAGACTTGGTCCGCCGTCTTGAACGAGGTCGAGAACATGAATAGTAGCGGCGAAACCATGATCAGGCCGCCTATGAACAGCAACGTCCAGGCGAGAATGCGACCGGGGCGGATACGGGCGTGGGAAAGTGGCTTTGCTTCGCTCATTTCTTTTCCCTCAGGACCCAGAGCTGGATCAGCGATACGACGAGAAGAATGGTAAACAGGACGACCGTCTGCGCTGCGGCATAACCCATGGCATAGGAATTGAACGCCGTCTGATAGATCATCAGCACCAGCGGTTTCGTTGAGCCGAGCGGTCCGCCCGGATCATTGGTCGTCATGTTGTAGACCTGGTCGAAGATGCGCAGGAAACCGATGGACGAGAAGACCACGAGGAAGACCGTGGTGGGTTTCAGAAGCGGAAGCGTGATCTTGCGCAGGATCGCCCATTCGCCCAGCCCGTCGATGCGGGCGGCTTCGTAAAATGTCGTTGGAATGGCGCGAAGCCCGGCCATGAAGATGATGATCTGGAAGCCAAGGCCTGCCCAGATGGCTGTCACCATGATCGAATAAAGCGCCTGGTCCGTAGAGCGGATGAAGGGTTGCTGCGGAATGCCGAGAATTGCGAAGACGTCGTTGATGATTCCGATGGGCGGCGGTTGATAGAACCAGCGCCAGACCCAGGCCATCGCGGCCGCCGTCGTCAGATAGGGCAGGAAATAAAGCGCGCGGATGAAACCGTGCAGGATGCGTACGCGGTCGAGATAAAAGGCGATGACGAAGGCGAGCACGAGGCTGATCGGCGTGCCGACGATGAGATACGCAAAGGTGTTCTTGAACACCTTCCAGAATTGCGGGTCCTTGAAGAGCTTGACGTAATTGGCGACGCCAATGAACTTTGCCGGCCTCAGCAGGTCCCAGTTGGTGAAGGACAGGTAGAAAGCCTGCAGCGTCGGGTAAAAACGGATGATGCTGTAAAACAGGATAGGGATCGCCAGAAAGCTCCATATCCATAAGAGCCGTTTCGTGCGCATGGAAAGACGGTCCCCAAAGGAGCCGCCGGGGCGGCCGGATACCGCCCCCTGTTGATCTGTCGCTGTCATGGTTGGACCTGCGGTTTTCAGGGTTTCGCCGCGTCGATGATTTCCTGCTCGGCCTCGGCGGCCTGCTTGATGGAATCTTCAACCGACTGGCCCTCGAGCAGGACCCGGTTGGTCATGTCAATGGCGTTCTGGCGCTGGGCGGCCTCATCCATGAACAGTGTCGTGTGGGCATATTCCAGACCCTTCAGGAACGGCGCGTAGATCGGGTCCTTCAGGTTTTCTTCGGTCAGCGCTGCGGAGCGTCTCGCCGGCAGTTCGCCCACTGTCTTCAGCCAGATCGCCATGGCTTCCGGTGAAGAGATATAGGCGAGGAACTTCTTGGACGCCTCAAGCTCTTCACCCGTTGTCTTGGCGCTGATGCCGTTGGCGAAATAGCTCGCATAGTTGGAGCGGATATTCTTGTCATTGGTCGGAAGTTCGGTCACGCCCCACTCGAAATCCTTGATGGTGCGGAACGAGCCCAGCCGGAAAGTGCCGTCGATGGTCATGCCCGCCTTGCCCGCACGGAAGGCGGCCTGGCCTTCATCCATGAAACCCGCCTGACCGATCTTTTTTTCGAGCTGCAGACTGGTGTAGAATTTCAGAGCCTGGATGCCGGGCTCGCTATTATATGCGACCTTCTGGTCGTTGTCGGTATAGGGCTCGCCACCATATTGGCGGATGAGCACCTCACGCCACCACTGGTGATCCTGTCCGCCCATATCGAGCGTGGAACCGGCGACGGTGAGATTGCCGGCGGCATCGTGCTTAGCGATCTTTTGCGCGGCGGCGACG
Source organism: Agrobacterium sp. CMT1 (assembly GCF_037203725.1). Lineage (NCBI taxonomy): Bacteria > Pseudomonadati > Pseudomonadota > Alphaproteobacteria > Hyphomicrobiales > Rhizobiaceae > Agrobacterium > Agrobacterium sp. CMT1. Next base: position 188,430 of record NZ_JBBCAR010000014.1, on the reverse strand, counting down.
AATTCATCGAGCGTCTTCGGCGGATTTGCGGGATCGAGACCCGCCTCGGTAAAGAGCTTCTTGTTGTAGAACAGTGCAAGCGAACGAACCGCGGTCGGCAGGCCGTAATAGTCCTCGCCGCGTTTCATGGCGCTGACGATCGGGAAAAATTCGCTTTCGATCTTGTCATGCGGGAAAGCGTCTGTTGGCAGTGGCTGCAAAATCCCGCCCGCCGCGAACTTGTCGAGCCAGCCGTAAAACAGCTGCATCACGTCCGGGCCCTTGCCGGACATATTGGCGGCAATCACGCGCGTCTGGTAATCGGCATAAGGGAAGGTTACCTGCTTGACGGTGATGTCGGGATTGGCCTTCTGGAACTGTGCGATCAGCTCGTCCATGGCCTTCACGCGGGTGTCGAAGACATATTGCCAATATTCGATTTCAACCGCCTGCGCGGCGTTGAATGCAAATGTGCTGAAACCGGCAACCAAGCCGGCGAACAGAGTTGCCCTGCGCATGTAAGCCTCCTTTTCCTCCGCCCGGTCTTCCGGATGCGGAGCGATCGTTCCCTTTTCCGCGCTTTCGCGCGCGCTCATCGATTTGCCGGTGGCGGAGTTTCCTCTTCCGCCTGGACAAGCCTGACCCCCGGTCGCTCTTACGGTTCTCTGAAGGCAGGCATTTGTCAATAAGATAATTTACTTGAATTATTATATTGCGCTTATCGTCGGTTCGACGCTATTAATTTTCTAACAGACGGGAAGTTGAAGAGATGACGGTGCACACGGTGGACGCTTATCCCGTAGCAATCGGAAAAAACCCTGAGCGGAGCCGCGAACATAACAGGCGAGTCGTCCTCGATATTGTCCGGCGGCACGGCTCCCTCGGCCGCGCCCAGATCGCCAAGATCACGCATCTGACGCCGCAGGCGGTCGCCAATATCGTCGATGAACTCATGGGCGAGGAGTTGCTGAAGGAGCTCGGCCGTCGTCGCTCCGGTCGCGGCCAGCCGCCGATCCAGTTTTCGGTCAACCCGGATGGGGGGGCGACGATCGGCGTGGAAATCGCCGCCGACCATATGGTCACCGTCGGTCTTGATCTCGCCGGCGTTCTTCGCACGCAGCGCATCACGCCGCTCTCGGACACGACACCGGAAGCCATATTCAAGACCTTTGCCGCCGAGCATGACGCCGTTGCCAAAAATCTAGGCTGCAGGCTTCTTGGCACCGGGGTCGTCATGCCCGGTCCCTTCGAGATCGATGGCATGACTTCGGTGGGACCGACGACGCTTTCCGGCTGGGGCGGCATTGATGCCCGGCAGATGCTGGGCGAAGCCTGCGGCCAGCCGGTCGTGGTTGAAAACGATGCCACGGCCGCAGCAGTCGGGGAACGGCTGTTTGGTGCTGGTCTGGCGATCCCGAATTTCTGCATGATCTATTTCGGCGTCGGTATCGGCCTCGGCATCATCCAGGATGGCGCGCCCTATCGCGGTGCATTCGGGAATGCCGGCGAAATCGGCCATGTGACTGTTTCGCCGAGGGGAAGGCCTTGTCCTTCCTGCGGGCAGAGAGGGTGCCTGGAGGCTTATGCCTCAGTCTATGTACTGAAGGAAAAGCTTGTATGCGCCGGTGTTGCGGATACGGAACTTGATGATCTGGAGGCCCTGTTCAAGGCAGGCCATCCCGTGGTGAGGGAATGGATCGACGAAGCTGCGGCGCATCTGGCGCCCATGGTGGCGATGCTCGAGAATATTCTCGATCCGCAGACAGTCATTCTCGGCGGCGCTCTGCCTGAGGTCATCATCAGTGAAATCATTGCACGGATGGGGCCTTTGCCGACCTCGGTCGCAAGTCGCAGGCAGCGGGAACTTCCGCGTGTCATCCATGGCAAGTCCGGGCAGTTGACCGCTGCCCTCGGCGCTGCCGCCTTGCCGCTTTTCGATATCGTCACGCCAAAACTTGAGACATCCATGGGAGCCGCAGCGCAGGCACCCGGCTGAATATTGGAGGAGACCGCCCATGCTTACCCCCCGGGAGCGCATCGAACGGCAAATGGCCGATCCGTGGCTCATACGCCTGCATCGCAGGCTGAGCGCGCTGAAGTCCACGGTGACCGTCATGCATACCGGCGCGCATCCGGACGACGAGCAGAACGGGTTGCTTGCCTATTTCCGCATGGAGCTTGGCATGCGTACCATCATCGCCTGCTCGACACGTGGCGAGGGCGGTCAGAATGCGCTGGGGCCGGAAAGGCTCGGCGCGCTCGGCGTAATCCGCTCGCGGGAACTGGAGGCGGCGGCCCGCGTCATCGATGCGGATATCAGCTGGCTCGGCCATGGGCCGGCGGATCTCATTCACGACTTCGGGTTCTCCAAGGATGGCGACCAGACCTTTGGCCGCTGGGGGCAGCAGCGCATCATTGAGCGGCTGGTGCGCGCCTATCGCAAGGAGCGGCCGGATATCGTCATCCCGACCTTTCTCGATGTGCCGGGACAACATGGGCACCACCGCGCCATGACGCGTGCGGCAAAGAGCGCCATCGCGCTGGCGGCGGACCCTGCGGCCTATCCTGAACATCTTGCAGAGGGGCTGAAGCCGTGGCAGGTGGCGAAATATTACCTTCCCGCGTGGTCGGGCGGTGGTGACACCTATGATGACGAAGTGCCGCCGCCGGAGACGACCGTAACGGTAAACGCTCGCGGCAGGGAGCAGGCGACTGGCGCGCAATATGACCGGATCGGCGAATGGTCGCGTTATTATCACGCTTCTCAGGGAATGGGACATTGGCCTAAGCTGGCGCAGGAGGTCTGGCCGCTGCATCTTGAACTCGCCAGTGATGCAGGGGGCCAAGAGCACTCGATCCTCGACGGGCTGCCGTCTTCGTTGTCCGACCTTGCGCTGTTCCCGGGCCTGGATACCGAATTGGCAAAGGCGCTGGTCAAGGCGGAACAGGCGATAAGCGAAGCGATATCGGCCTTTCCCGACAGGCAGCGGATCACGGCGTCACTTCTTGCGGCTGCAGCGCTTTTGCAGACGGTGGACGAATCTGCCACGACGGATTTCACGGAACTGCACGGACATCGGATCAGGCGCAAACGGGCGCAGGTCGATGCCGCCATCCTGACGGCGCTTGATGTTTTCGAGCGGGCCTACGCCGCGCCGGCGGAGATCGTACCAGGTGGAACGTCGGTTCTTTCCGTGGAGCTTTCAGACAAGGCGGCTCACATTGATGTCGAGGTCACCCCGGTCCTGCCATCAGGTGTATCGTCATCCGTCCAGTCACTTGGCGAGACGCGGGTCTTTACGCTTGTCGCGGATCAGGATGCACCTGTTTCCGGACTGTATCAGCCTGACTGGAAAGCCATGGGCGGCAATGGCCATGCCTCAGTGCGGCTTTCCGCAACGATTGAAGGCAGAACGGTTTCGGCCGCCTTCGACCTTGAGGAACCGTTTTTCGTGACGCCGGCGCAGTCGCTGACCATTGCGCCGGACGCTCTTCTGGTTCCGCTCGGACAGGGGCAGGAGGCGCATGTCTTTCAGGCGCATATAAAGGGCGCCGATGCGTCGCTGTCGTTCAGGAATACGGGCGGCTGGAACCTGCGCAAGAACGGCGGCGACTGGATTGCCGAACGTAACGGCGAGGCCCGGGTGGGCCTTGCCCAGATCGAGGCGCTTGTCGGTGCGCAACCCGCTTTTCAGATAACGCCGATCGCTTATCCGCACATCGGTCGGGCAAGGTTTTTGGCGCCGTCCGTTCTGAAAATCCTCTCGCTGGACCTGAAGCTGCCCGAAAAGGCGCGGATCGGCTATGTCGGTGGTGGTGCTGACAGGGTGGGTCTTTGGCTGTCGCGAATGGGACTCGATGTCACCGACCTCGACGCTCAGGCGCTTGGCGGGGACCTGTCATCCTTTACGACGATCGTTATCGGCATCTTCGCCTTCGGCATCCGCGGGGATCTCGCTGCCGAGACGGAGAAACTTCACCGCTTCGTCGAAAACGGCGGTCATCTGGTCACGCTCTATCACCGGCCGACTGACGGATGGAATCCGGAAACGACACCAGTTCGGCGTCTTGAGATCGGCAAGCCTTCCCTGCGCTGGCGTGTGACCGATCCGCAGGCGGAGGTAACGGTGCTCTTGCCCGACCATCCGCTGCTTGCCGGGCCGAACAGGATTGATGCCGCCGACTGGGGGGGCTGGGACAAGGAGCGCGGGCTTTATTTCGCCTCGCGCTGGGATGATGTCTACGAGCCATTGCTCGCCATGCATGATGTCGATGAGCAGCCGCTGAAGGGTGCGCTGGTTTCGGGCGTCATCGGCAAGGGTAGGCATACCCATACCAGCCTCGTGCTGCATCACCAGATGGACAAGCTTGTGCCTGGCGCTTTCCGCCTCATGGCCAATCTTGTGCAACCGGCGTGAATGGCGACGATCAAAGCGAAGAACAGCAAGGCCCTCGCGAAACGGACACCCGCGCGGGCATAGGCTGGCTGTTGCTGGACATGACCCTTGTTGCGGGCGGTATGACCGCGCTCGTCAAGGCGCAAGGCGTCACCTATCCCGCCTTCCAGCTCGTCTTCATCAGGGCGATGATTGGCCTGATGTTCATCCTGCCACTCATCTGGCGGCACCGGGGAGAAATGGCGCGCATCCAATATCCCTGGCGTAACATTTTCCGCATCTGCTGCAATGCCATCGCACTCACCAGCAATTTCATCGCCATCACCCTGTTGCCGCTTGCGACCGTCAATGCCGTTGGTTTTTCCCGGCCATTGGTGACGATGGCGCTGGCTGTCGCCTTTCTTGGCGAAAGCGTGAGCCGCTTTCGCTGGGCGGGAGCCTGTCTTGCGTTTGTCGGCGTTCTGGTCGTCATTGGGCCGGGCGGCGCGGAATTTGGCGTGGGCGTGATCGTTGTGCTGATATCGGTGGTGTTCGGTGCGCTTGCGGTTATCCAGACACGAGCGCTGCGGCGGGAGAACACCACTGTCATGATGGTGTTCTACACGGTGGGCCTCGCCGTCATCACCGCCATTCCGGCAATCTGGACATGGAAGCCGGTTGCGTCATTTGACTGGGTTCCGTTGCTCGGCATCGGATTGCTGGCGCAGATGGGACAATATTGCTTCCTGCGGGCCTATCGTATCGCGGATGCAAGCGTCCTTGCGCCGGTCAGCTATCTGTCGATCCTGTTTGTGACTGCGGTCGGATATTTTCTGTTCGACGAAGTGCCTGAAGCCCGCGTTGTGTTCGGCATCATCATCATTCTCGTGTCGCTGCAATCGACTGCGCTTGCGGAATATCTCTTGAAAAGGCTGCGCCGCAAAAGATGACGGGCAGGTTCTATCGCGATTGTGCAAGGACCCGAAGCTTAATCCAGCTCAGCGCCGCAAGTTTCAAACGGTCGTAAAACGAACGGGCAAAACGAACATAGCGCATGATCCAGGCGAGCCAGCCATAGGTGAGAAGCTTTTCCCGGCCGGCATGGTAGATGCGTTCGACAATCAGGAAGGTGGAAAGATGGGCAATGATCGTCAGAACTACCCCCGACTTGAAAGCCCCATGGGCGAAGAGGACGAGGCCGATGATCTTCATCGGTTCCGCAATCGCGAAGGGAACGGCGAGACAGAGTAGAATGACAAGGCGCGGCAGCTGCGCTATCCGGCTTTCCAGCCGCTGGATGATTTTCAGGTTCGACAGGGCCCTGATGACCGGCCGGTAGAGCGGGCGGAAAATGCCGTCGAGGACCATGGCGAAAACGATGATCGCCCTGAGCGGAAAGACGAGAATCGTCCGGATTTTGCTGTTCACCTCTGCCAGCCTCCAAAGAAGGTGTAACGCCTATTCTTAATCGCCTGAAACATGTCAAAACCAAGTCCTGTTTCGCGTCAGCCCTGCCTGACACTGGCATACATGCCGGTGGTGCGGAATTCGCTCGGATTGGTGCCGTAAAGCCTGCGGAACACCTTCGAGAAATAGTTCGGATCCTCGAAACCGCATAGCACCGAGACTTCCTTGATTGGAATGTTGGCTGCGGTGGTCAATAGCTTGGCTGCCCGTCTCAGGCGTCTTTGCAAGACGAATTCCGCCGGCGGCAGGCCTTCGCTTGCGGTGAAGATTCGGGAAAAATGCGCGCGGCTGAGACCCGCCACGGCGGCCAGGTCGCTGACGGAAAGTCGATCGCCGAGGTGGCTGTCTATATAGCTCAGCACCTGCTGCATCGTGCGATATTCGCCGCCAAAGGAAGGATGCGAGCCGAAGACATCGTCATAAAGCGTCATCGCCGCCTCATAGGCGACAGCCGACGCCGCCCCCGGTGTCTCGGCACCATTGACGAGACGTGAGCAGCATCCGGCGAGATGATCCACCGTTTCCGGCTGCAGCTTGAGGATCGGGCCGGTGACGGAGAGAATGTTGCGGTGGATGCGGAGCGCTTCCTCGCCATTCATTGAAATCCAGAAGAACTCCCACTCCTTGCCATCTTCCAGCCAGTAGCGGTGATTGTGTGGAATGAGCAGCAGCAGGGTTTCGCCGGGCCTCACCACGTAATGGCGGTTCTCATAGCGCAGGTTACCCTGACCGCCGATGCAATATTGCAGGACGGTAAAGGGCGTCTGGCCGCGCTTGCGCCCATCCCAATCATAATTGCCGCCACGGCGGATTTCATAACCGCTGCTGGTCGGCATGGTGTGCAGCGTCTGGCGGCCGCGCGGCAGCGAGACGGTTCGCATGCCGGGTCCCTGATCGATCAAATCCTGCAGCACAAAATTACCCATGAAAGCATAATCCTTCTCTGGTCCTCGCCGGTATTATACGCATAATCCCGATCCGAGGAGACAGCCAGCAGGATATTGTTGCTGAAAAATTGGAGAGGAAGGCCGGTTTTCCGGGATTCTCACGGGTATTTTTCTGCAATGCCATTTCACGATCCGTCGGCCCGTTTCACCCGTTCGATTTGCAACAGAGGTGGCGTTATGAGTTTCAAAATCGCTATTATTGGCGCTGGCAGCGTCGGTTTCACGAAAAAACTGTTCACCGATCTCCTGTGTGTGCCGGAGTTTCGCGATATTGAAGTCGCGCTCACGGATATCAGCCAGCACAATCTCGATATGATCAGGGCAATCCTTGACAAGATCGTTGAGGCAAATGGTTTCCCCGTGAAGGTGACCGCCCATACCGACCGCCGCCGGGCGCTGGAGGGCGCGAAATACATCATCAGCTGCGTGCGGGTCGGCGGGCTCGAAGCCTATGCGGACGATATCCGCATTCCGCTGAAATACGGCATCGACCAGTGCGTAGGCGATACAATCTGCGCCGGCGGCATTCTCTACGGTCAGCGCAACATTCCCGTCATTCTCGATTTCTGCAAGGATATCCGCGAGGTTGCGGCACCCGGCGCAAAGTTCCTGAACTATGCCAACCCCATGGCCATGAATACCTGGGCAGCCATCGAATATGGCAAGGTGGACACGGTCGGTCTCTGCCATGGCGTTCAGCACGGGGCGGAACAGATTGCCGAAATCCTCGGTGCGAAATCCCCGGCAGAACTCGATTACATCTGCTCCGGCATCAACCACCAGACATGGTTCATCGATCTGCGACTCAATGGCCGCAAGATCGGTAAGGAGGAGCTGGTTGCCGCGTTTGAGGCGCATCCGGTCTTCTCGCAGCAGGAGAAGCTTCGCATCGACGTGCTGAAGCGCTTCGGCGTCTATTCGACCGAAAGCAACGGCCATCTCTCCGAATATCTGCCGTGGTATCGTAAGCGGCCAGAGGAAATCGCCCGCTGGATCGACATGTCCGACTGGATTCACGGGGAAACCGGCGGTTATCTCCGCCACTCCACCGAAACGCGCAACTGGTTCGAAACGGAATTCCCGCAGTTTCTCGCCTCGGCCGACAAGCCGATCGATCCGGCCAAGCGTTCCAACGAACATGCAAGCCATATTCTTGAGGCGCTGGAGACCGGGCGTGTCTATCGCGGCCACTTCAACGTCAAGAACAATGGCGTCATCAGCAATCTGCCGGCGGACGCCATCATCGAATCGCCCGGTTTTGTCGACCGTTTCGGCATCAACATGGTTTCCGGCATCACGTTGCCGGAAGCCTGCGCGGCCACCTGCATGGCGTCCATCAACGTGCAGCGCATGTCGGTCCATGCGGCAGTCACTGGCGATATCGATCTTTTGAAACTCGCCGTGCTGCATGATCCGCTGGTCGGCGCCGTCGCCACGCCGGAGGAGGTCTGGCAGATGGTTGACGAGATGGTTGTCGCTCAGGCGCGCTGGCTGCCGCAATATGCCGATGCCGTTCCGGCGGCGAAGGAGCGACTTGCGAAGTCCAGCGTCAAGACCCGTGACTGGGCGGGTGCCGCGCGCCGCAACGTGCGTTCCATCGAGGAATTGCGGGCCGAGAAATCGGCACTGAAAAAGGCCGTTTGAAGGAAAAGACATGGGAAAAGGCCGGCGGCGGAAGGGAGTTCGCCGTCCGGTCTCAACGATGAGAGAGGGTCGGCGGTCGAAGAGCTGCCATTTGGGAGGAATGACGATGTTACTTCAACGCAGGATTGGTATCATCTCGGCACTGGGGTTCGGTGTTTCGATGATCGCACTCAATGCGAATGCCTTCGAGACCACGACGCCGCCCGAGCCGCCGCAATTTCCGGCCGAAGGCAAGATCAACTATGTGGCGCGCGACTCGATCCTCGAATTCAAGGCGCTGCCAAGCTACAGCGAACCCGACTGGATTACCGAGAAATTCGAAAAGACCGGCAAGCTGCCGCCGCTGAAAGAGCGCCTGCCCGAGGAGCCGCTAGTCTACAAAACAGGCAATATGCCCGACGGCATGGGCGTCTACGGCGATACGATGCGCCATGTGGTCGGCGGCAGGCCGGAGGGCTGGAACTATATTGCCGGCCAGAGCCAGGGCTGGGGCGGCATCGATATCGCCCTTTCCGAGTGCCTGACGCGCACCGCGCCGCTGTTCCAGGTAGATGCCAAGGATACCGAGCCGCTGCCCAATCTGGCGAAAAGCTGGGAGTGGTCGGAAGATGGCCACAAGCTGACGATGCATCTCGTCAAGGGTGCGAAATGGTCGGATGGCGAGCCCTTCAACGCCGATGACGTGATGTTCTACTGGGAAGAGGCCGTCATCGATCCCAATGTCTCACCGCTTGGCGGTGGTGCATCGCCTGAGGCTTTCGGTGAGGGAACGACGCTCAAGAAGGTCGATGACTACACCGTCGAATGGACCTTCAAGGCGGCATTCCCCAAGCAATATCTCTACACCATGGCCTATCCGAGCTTCTGCCCCGGGCCGTCGCATATTCTGAAACCGCAGCATCCGAAGTATTCCAAGAACACCTATAACCAGTTCAAGAACGCGTTCCCGCCGGAATATATGAACATGCCGGTCATGGGCGCATGGGTGCCGGTGTCATACCGGCCGGATGATCTCATCGTGCTGCGGCGCAACCCCTATTACTGGAAAGTGGACGAGAAAGGCCAGCAGTTGCCCTATCTCAATGAAGTCCATTACAAGCTCTCCACCTGGGCGGACCGTGACGTGCAGGCCGTGGCGGGATCGGGCGATTTCTCCAATCTCGAGCAGCCGGAGAATTTCGTCGCCTCGCTGAAACGCGCCGCTGACCCCAATGCGCCAGCCCGCCTTGCCTTTGGACCGCGCCTTATCGGCTATAATCTGCAGATGAATTTTTCCGCCAATGGCTGGGGCAATCCGGATGAGCGCGGACAGGCCATCCGTGAGCTGAACCGTAACGAGGTGTTCCGCCAGGCCGTCACCTCTGCTCTTGATCGCAAAGCGATCGGTGACTCGCTCGTCAAGGGGCCTTTCACGGCGATCTATCCGGGTGGTATTTCGTCGGGAACGAGCTTCTATGATCGCGCTTCCACGGTCTATTACCCCTTCAACCTCGAGGCTGCCAAGGCTGCACTGGCTTCGATTGGCCTGAAAGACACTGACGGCGATGGTTTCCTGAATTTCCCCAAGGAAAAGCTTGGCGGCCGTAATGTCGAGATTACCCTTCTCGTCAACAACGGTTACGCGACAGACAAGAGCCTAGCGGAAGGTCTCGTCGGCCAGATGGCGAAACTCGGCCTGCGCGTCGTCATCAATAGCCTCGATTCAAACCAGCGTGACGCCGCCCATTATGGCGGGCAGTTTGACTGGCTGGTGCGGCGCAATTCCACCGAGCTTTCATCCGTGGTGCAGAATACCGAGCAACTGGCCCCTGTCGGGCCGCGCACCAGCTGGAACCACCGCGCACCCGAAGGCAAGGAACTGGACCTGATGCCGTTCGAGAAGGACATGGCCGACATTGTGCGCAAGTTCATATCTTCGCAGGACAATGCCGAGCGGGCCGATCTGATGAAGCAGTACCAGAAGGTCTATACGCAGAACCTCTACACGATTGGCCTCACCGAATATCCCGGTGCGCTCATCGTCAACAAACGGTTCTCCAATGTGCCGCAGGGTACGCCGATCTTCATGTTCAACTGGGCCGAAGACGCCATCATCCGCGAACGCCTGTGGGTCGCGGCCGACAAGCAGGGCAAATATGAACTTTTCCCTGAGCAGCTTCCCGGCAAGCCGGGCGAGGGCGGGCCGATCAACTGAAGCTTCCGGTAAAGGTGCGTAACGCCATTATGTCCGGAAGTACGAAAACCTGAAGAACTCCTCCCGGAGCACACCCGGTCCCGGTCGCGCGTGAAGCGCGGCCGGCAACACACGGCCAATCCAAACCGAGGAAGACCGTTCGATGCTGAGATTTCTGACGATACGCGTGGCATCCGCCATTCCGGTGCTGTTGATCCTGAGCGTGGTGACTTTCGCCATCATCCAGGCGCCGCCCGGCGATTACGCCGACTACATCCGCTCGCAGCTGATGAACCAGGGCGGAGCGTCCTTCGAACAGGCGGAAGCGCAGGCGCAGGCATACCGTATCGAACACGGGCTCGATAAGCCGCTTGTCATTCAATATTTCAACTGGATGGGCGGCATCCTCGCCCGCGGCGATTTCGGCTACAGTTTTTATTACAACAAGCCGGTCGCCGATGTGGTTGGCGAACGCCTGCCGCGCACTATCGCTCTGGCGCTGGTCTGCCACATCTTCGCATCGGTACTTGGCATCGCCTTCGGCATATGGGCCGCCACTCGGCAATATTCCTGGGTCGACAACCTGCTCTCCACCATTGCCTTCCTGGGCATGACGATCCCGCGCTTCCTGATGGCGTTGATCCTCGTCTACCTCATGGTATTTCATTTCGATGTGTCGGAGATCGGCAGTTTCTTTTCACCGCAATATGGCGGTGCGCCGTGGTCATGGGCGAAATTCGTCGATCTGGTCAGCCACGTCTGGCCGGTGGTCGCTATCGCCGTCTTCGGGGGGCTGGCCTATAATATGCGGGTGATGCGCGGCAATCTGCTCGATACGCTGAATGCGCAATATGTCGAGACGGCGCGTGCCAAGGGCCTTTCGGAAGGCGCCGTCATCATGCGCCATGCGGTGCCGAATGCCGTGCACCCGCTCGTCATGTATCAGGGCGTGGTGCTGCCCTACATGCTGAGCGGCGAGATCGAGACCGCGATCATCTTCGCGTTGCCGACCGTCGGCCCGGCCATCGTCGGCTCCATGGCGGTGGGGGACGTCTATGTCACCGCGACCTTCATGATGGTGCTGGCTGCCACGCTGATCGTCGGCAACATCATCGCCGATATGCTGCTCGCCATGCTCGACCCGCGCGTCCGCGAATTCGGGAGGGCCTGAGATGATGGCGTTTGACGAGATGAAAACCGAAACGGCCGCCGCGGCAAAACCCGACCGCTCCGCCAATGGCAACGAGACCTATCTGGCGCTTGTCTGGCGGCGTCTCAGACGATCCTTCACGGGTATGGTCGGGTTGGTACTGGTGGTGCTGCTGATCCTCATCTCCATTTTTGCGGACTTCTTCGCGCCGATGAACCCGCTTGAAACCCATGGCAGTTTTTCACCGCCGCAGGTGGTTCGGTTCACCGACAAGGACGGCAATTTCAGCCTGGCGCCGCGCGTCTATGCCATTGCGGAGACGGAAGAGCTCGATCCGGTCACCTTCCAGCCTATCGTCGGCCCGGATTACGATAATCCCGTCTATCTCGGCTTCTTTGTGAAGGGTGCGGAATACAAACTTCTGGGTCTCATTCCGATGAGCCGGCATTTCTTCGGCTCTACCGATGGCCAGCCGGTGCATTTCCTAGGAACCGATAAATTCGGGCGCGACGTGCTGTCGCGCGCCATTTATGGCTCGCGCATCTCGCTTGCCATTGCACTTAGTGTTGTCGCCATCGTTACCGTCATCGGCACCAGCGTTGGGCTGATCTCAGGCTATTTCGGCGGGCCGCTGGATGCCTGGGTGCAGCGTTTCGTGGAGGTGGTGCTCGCCTTCCCGCAATTGCCGCTCTATCTCGCGCTGACTTCCCTTATTCCCGTCACCGCACCAACAACCGTGTTCCTCGTCTTTGTGGTCGGCGTCATGTCGGCGCTTGGCTGGGCGCAGATGTCGAGGGAGGTGCGCGGCAAGACGCTGGCACTGGCGCGGATCGATTATGTCCGGGCGGCGATTGCAGTTGGCGCCACCGACAGGCGTATCATCTTCCAGCACATCCTGCCGAATGTGATGAGCCATGTGATCGTCGCGGTGACCTTGCATATTCCAAGCGTCGTGCTGCTCGAATCCTTCCTCGGTTTCCTCGGCTTTGCGGTAAAGCCGCCGCTGATCTCCTGGGGGCTGATGCTGCAGGATACCGCTACCTATTCGGTCATCGGTTCCTATCCCTGGATTCTTGCACCGGTTGGTTTCGTGCTGGTCACCGTCTTTGCCTTCAACGCGCTGGGCGACGGCCTGCGCGATGCCGTCGATCCCTATTGAGAGGAGCGCGCCAATGGTAGCTGCACAAAACACCTACGCCCCCGCCATCCGCTTCGACGCCGATGATCGTCAGGATAACGCCATCATCGATGCCCGCAATATTGCCGTCACTTTCAAGGTGGAACACGGAATGGTGGAGGCAGTGAAGGACATTTCCTTCCAGCTTTACCGGGGTGAGACCATTGCCATCGTCGGCGAATCCGGTTCGGGAAAATCGGTCACCGCCCGCACCGTCATGGGCTTGTTGACCAAGCGCGCCACAGTCGCGAAATCGGCAGTCGTCCGGTTCAACGGCGACGACATCCTGAAATTCTCGTCGCGCAAGCGCCGGGCGCTGCGCGGCAATCGCATCTCGATGATCTTTCAAGAGCCGATGAGTTCGCTGAACCCGATCTATACGATCGGCAGCCAGATTGTAGAGGCAATCCGCGTCCACTCGAAATTGAGCAAGAAGCAAGCGGAGGCGAGGGCGCTCGATCTGCTGCGGCAGGTGCAGATACCGGAGCCGGAAGCGCGGCTCAAACAATATCCGCACCAGCTGTCCGGCGGCCAGCGCCAGCGTGTGATGATCGCCATGGCGCTCTCCAACGATCCCGACGTGCTGATTGCCGATGAACCCACCACTGCGCTCGATGTGACGGTGCAGGCGCAGATCCTCAACCTCATCCGCGACCTGCAGAAGAAGCGCGGCATGGCCGTGGTCCTCATCACCCATGACCTGACGATCGTGAAGCAGTTTTCCGATTACGTCTATGTCATGCAGCACGGCGAGATGCGTGAGCACAATACCACGGAGCGGCTGTTTGCAGCGCCGCAGCATCCCTACACGAAAAGGCTGCTTGCTTCCGAACCTCGGGGCACGGCAAAGCCGCTGCCGGAGAACTCCGGCGTCCTCCTGACGGCAAGCGGCGTGCGCGTTTCCTTCATGATGCGATATGGCGGCCTGTTCAAACCAGAACTCAAGGAGCTGATAGCGGTCGACAGCCTCGGCTTGACGCTCAGGCGGCACGAGACACTGGGGCTCGTGGGTGAATCCGGCTCCGGCAAGACGACCTTCGGCCAGTCCCTGCTCCGGTTGAACGAGCCTGTCGGAGGCGAGGTTGTTTTTGACGGTCAGAGGGTCGATGGCCGTTCCCGCGCCGAAATGCGGCCCCTGCGGTCGCGTATGCAGATCGTCTTTCAGGATCCCTTTGCCTCGCTCAACCCCCGCATGACCATTGGCCAGATTATCGAGGAAGGCCTCATCATCAACGGTCTCGGCAAAACGAAGGCCGAGAGGCTGGACCGGGTACGCGACGCGCTGGAGGCGGCGGGTATGCCCGGCAACATCCTCTCGCGTTTCCCGCATGAGTTCTCCGGCGGCCAAAGACAGCGCATCGCGATTGCGCGTGCCGTCGCGCTGGAGCCGGAATTCATCCTGCTCGATGAGCCGACCTCCGCACTCGATCTTTCCGTGCAGGCGCAGATCATCGATCTCCTGCGCAAGCTGCAGGATGAGCGTGGCTTGAGCTACCTGTTCATCTCCCACGACCTGAAAGTGGTCCGCGCCCTTTGCCACCGCGTCATCGTCATGCAGCGCGGGCGGATTGTCGAAGAGGGGCCTGTCGAGGACGTGCTCAGTCAGCCAAAAACTGAATATACACAGCGGCTTGTACGAGCCGCCTTCGAAATCGCTTGAATTCCCAATTGCCGGAGGTAGACATGGCAAGAGATCCCAAGATTGCATTCATCGGCGCAGGTTCCACGGTGTTCATGAAGAACATCATCGGGGACGTGCTGCAGCGTCCGGCCCTTTCCGGCGCCACAATCGCGCTGATGGATATCAACCGTGAAAGGCTGGAAGAAAGCGCCATCGTCGTCAACAAGCTGATTTCGACGCTCGGTGCAAAGGCGAAGGCCGAGACTTATACCGACCAGAAAAAGGCGCTTTCCGGCGCGGATTTTGTTGTCGTGGCGTTCCAGATCGGCGGATACGAGCCGTGCACGGTCACTGATTTCGAAGTGCCGCGTAAGTACGGGCTGCGCCAGACCATTGCTGACACACTTGGCGTCGGCGGCATCATGCGCGGCTTGCGCACAGTGCCTCACCTCTGGAAGATTTGCGAGGACATGCTGGCCGTCTGCCCGAATGCCATTATGTTGCAATATGTGAACCCCATGGCGATAAACACCTGGGCGATTGCCGAAAAATACCCGACGATCCGGCAGGTGGGTCTTTGCCATTCCGTGCAGGGCACGGCGATGGAACTCGCCCATGATCTCGATATTCCCTATGAGGAAATCCGCTACCGTTCGGCCGGTATCAACCATATGGCGTTTTTCCTGGAATTCGAGCATCGCCAGCCCGATGGCAGCTACAGGAGCCTCTACCCCGATCTCGTGCGCGCCTATCGCGAAGGCCGCGCGCCAAAACCCGGCTGGAACCCACGCTGCCCCAACAAGGTGCGGTACGAGATGCTGACGAGGCTCGGTTATTTCGTCACCGAAAGCTCCGAGCATTTCGCGGAATACACGCCCTATTTCATCAAGGAGGGGCGCGAAGACCTGATCGAGAAATTCGGCATTCCGCTCGACGAATATCCAAAGCGCTGCATCGAACAGATCGAGCGCTGGAAGGGCCAGGCGGCCGCCTATCGCTCGGCCGAAAAAATCGAGGTCAAGCAGTCGAAGGAATATGCCTCCTCGATCATCAATTCGGTCTGGACCGGCGAGCCCTCCGTCATCTACGGCAACCAGCGCAATAATGGATGCATCACCTCGCTGCCATCGGATTGCGCGGCGGAAGTGCCCTGCCTGGTCGATCATAACGGCGTGCAGCCCACCTTCATCGGCGAGTTGCCACCGCAGCTCACCGCGCTGATGCGCACCAACATCAATGTTCAGGAGCTGACCGTGCGGGCGTTGATGAGCGAAAACCGCGATCACATCTTTCACGCTGCCATGATGGACCCGCATACTGCGGCGGAACTCGATCTCGATCAGATTTGGTCGCTGGTGGACGATCTGCTGCTGGCCCATAGTGACTGGCTGCCGGAATGGACGCAGGCGGAGGTGAAACGGGCGCGGGCTGTGTAAACATCATCGCCCTCAATAACGGATCGGAGGTGTGCAGCGAGCCCACATCATCCTTTCGCAAGCGCTATAGAAGACCCTACTCTGTCATCCTCGGGACAAGCTCGAGGATGACATCCGATTGTCGACGGGATGGCGCGGCATCGGTATGATCGTTTGGTACCGTCGGTGTTCTCAAAGGTGAGCCGGTTAACTGCCGGCGAACGGGGGGCGCCTTGATGACGCTCTCCATTAAATCCTTTCGCCGCTTGACTTGTGTCAAGGTTGCAGGCCGCTCTCTGGCGTAGACAGTCCCCGAAACCGGTTATTCCGCTTTCAGTGCGGGAAATACCAGGTACGAATTATGAACGTGATGGTGGCTGGCTTCTTCGGTTTTATCGTACTACGGTTGAAACCTGAAGGGTTCATGGGGAAGACGGATGTCTAAAAAGGGCTTGCTCATTGGTCTGGCGGTTGTGGTTCTGGCCGTGGCCGCCTATTTCGCCTGGTCGAAGCTGACAGCCGAGGGCCTGCCTTCGGGTTTCGTGGCCAGTAACGGTCGCATCGAGGCCGTCGAGATCGATATCTCCACCAAGACCGCCGGCCGCCTTCAGGATATTATGGTCCGTGAGGGTGATTTCGTGAAGGCCGGACAGGTTCTGGCGCAGATGGATACGGCCCAGCTGGAGGCGAGGAAACGCCAGGCGGAAGCACAGCTTCGCCGTGCGAAAATAGCAATCGACACGGCCCACAGTCTTGTCGCCCAGCGTGAAGCGGAAAAGACGTCGGCGCTTGCGGTGGTGGAACAGCGAAAGGCCCAGCTCGATTCCGCCTCCAAGACCAATGCACGCTCGAAACAATTGCTGACGGGCAATGCGGTCTCGCAGCAGATCGTCGATGACAGCGAGGCCGCCGAGCAGTCCGCCCGCGCAACGCTCGCCTCTGCGCAGGCCTCGCTTGCGGCTTCCGACGCCGCGATCAACGCCGCCAAGGCGCAGATCGTCGACGCCGAAGCGGCGGTAGACGCCGCACAGGCTGACATCGAGAGCATCGAGACTGACATAGCCGATGCGACGCTGAAATCGCCTCGCGACGGTCGCGTGCAATATCGCATCGCCCAGCCCGGAGAAGTGCTTTCCGCCGGTGGAAGGGTTCTGAACCTCGTCGATCTCGGCGACGTCTATATGACGTTTTTCCTGCCGACGGCCGAGGCTGGCCGCACGTCCATGGGGTCTGATGTTCGACTGATACTGGATGCCGCCCCCCAATACACCATTCCGGCAAAAGTGTCCTTCGTCGCGGATGTCGCGCAGTTCACGCCGAAAACGGTGGAGACCGAAGAGGAACGCCAGAAGCTGACATTCCGGGTAAGGGCGCAAATCCCCCAGGAACTTCTGCAGAAATATATTCAATATGTGAAAACCGGGCTGCCCGGCATGGCCTATGTCCGGCTTGATCCGGAGGCCGCCTGGCCGGAGAATCTCGAACGCAATCTCGTCAAGTGAGGGTGGCCGCTATGGTCGCGCCTCCCGAAACGAATGACAGGAACTCACCCGTTGCGCGATTGACCGATGTGCGGTTGACCTTCGGAAGCACGGTTGCGCTGGACGACATATCGGTCGAGATACCCGCCGGGCTGATGATAGGGCTCATCGGGCCTGACGGCGTCGGCAAATCGAGCCTGTTGTCGCTGGTTTCGGGCGCGCGCGCCATCCAGA
Source organism: Agrobacterium sp. CMT1 (assembly GCF_037203725.1). Lineage (NCBI taxonomy): Bacteria > Pseudomonadati > Pseudomonadota > Alphaproteobacteria > Hyphomicrobiales > Rhizobiaceae > Agrobacterium > Agrobacterium sp. CMT1. Next base: position 170,766 of record NZ_JBBCAR010000014.1, on the reverse strand, counting down.
AGGGCAAGGTGGAGGTTCTGGGTGGCGACATGTCCAATCCGCGCCACCGCGAGGATACCTGCCCGCGTATTGCCTATATGCCGCAAGGCCTTGGCAAGAACCTCTATCCCACCCTGTCGGTCTTTGAAAACATCGACTTTTTCGGGCGGCTGTTCGGACAGGACGGAAGGGAACGGCAGGCGCGTATCGCCGAATTGCTGAAGAGTACCGGCCTCGAACCTTTTGCCGATCGTCCCGCGATGAAGCTCTCCGGCGGTATGAAACAGAAGCTGGGGCTCTGCTGCGCGCTCATCCACGACCCGGACCTGCTGATCCTGGACGAGCCGACGACAGGCGTTGATCCTTTGTCGCGGCGGCAGTTCTGGGAACTGATCGACTCTATCCGTGCCGGGCGTCCGGGCATGAGCGTCATCGTCGCAACGGCCTATATGGAGGAGGCCGCCGGTTTCGACTGGCTGGTTGCCATGGATGGCGGCAAGATTCTTGCCACCGGCTCGCCCGCCGAACTTCTCGACCGCACCGCGGCACCCAATCTCGACGCCGCCTTCATCGCGCTTCTTCCCGAAGAAAAGCGCAAGGATTACCACGAAGTCCATATCGCGCCACGAAAGCCGACCGCTGAGGGTGATTATGCCATCGAGGCATCGCACCTTAGCATGCGTTTCGGCGATTTCACCGCCGTCGACAATGTCAGCTTCAAGATTCCGCGCGGCGAGATTTTTGGCTTTCTCGGCTCCAATGGCTGCGGAAAATCCACCACCATGAAGATGCTGACGGGCCTTCTGGCCGCCAGCGAAGGAGAAGCGAAGCTCTTCGGACACAAGGTGGATGCGAGCGACATGGCGATCCGCCACCGCGTCGGTTACATGAGCCAGGCCTTCTCGCTCTATTCCGAACTGACGGTGCGGCAGAACCTTGATCTGCACGCCCGCCTGTTCAAGCTGCCGGAAGAGGCAATTCAACCGCGTATCGCCGAAATGGCGGAACGTTTCGATCTTGGCGCGGTCATGGACACGCTGCCGGACGACCTGCCGCTTGGCATCCGGCAGAGGCTGTCGCTGGCGGTGGCGATGATCCATTCGCCCGATATTCTCATCCTAGATGAGCCGACCTCTGGTGTCGACCCGGTGGCGCGTGACGGCTTCTGGCAAATCCTCGCCGATCTCTCGCGCAACGATAATGTCACCATCTTCATCTCCACCCATTTCATGAATGAGGCGGAGCGCTGCGACCGGATTTCGCTGATGCATGCTGGCAAGGTGTTGATCAGCGATACGCCCGATGCGATCACCAGAAGCCGTAATGCCGCAACACTTGAAGAGGCTTTCGTCGCCTATCTGGAAGATGCTTCCGGGGTTACGAGGGACGCGCCTGCGACAGCATCTGTGGCAGCAGCGGACGTGCAGGTGACGCAACATGCGGCGCCCACCCGCAAGAGATTTTTCGATTTCAGGCGCATGTTCAGCTATACGCGCCGCGAGGCACTGGAACTGCAGCGCGATCCCATTCGCGGCACGCTGGCCGTGCTCGGCAGCGTCATCCTGATGTTCGTCATCGGATACGGCATCAATCTCGATGTCGAGGACCTGACTTTCGCGGTGCTGGATCGCGACGATTCCACCATCAGCCGCGATTACGTGCTCGACATTGCCGGCTCCCGTTATTTCATCGAGAAGGAACCTATCCGGGACTATGCCGATATGGACCGGCGGATGCGTGATGGCGAACTGAGCCTTGCCATAGAAATTCCTCCTGGCTTTGGCCGCGATGTGTTGCGCGGCAAGACTGTGGAGGTAGGGGCCTGGATAGACGGCGCCATGCCGCAGCGGGCGGAGACCGTTCGCGGTTACGTGCAGGGCATGCATCAGACATGGCTGGCGCGGAAGGCCGCCGAGATTTACGGCAGCGCGGCCACGCAAAGCAGCTTCAGCATCGAAACGCGCTATCGTTACAATCCCGACGTCAAGAGCCTTGTCGCCATGGTGCCGGCGGTCATTCCGCTGCTTCTCATGCTCATCCCCGCAATGCTGGCGGCCCTCAGCGTCGTCAGGGAAAAAGAGCTCGGTTCGATCGTCAATCTATACGTGACGCCGACCACGCGGCTGGAATTCCTGATCGGCAAGCAGCTTCCCTATGTCGCCCTTGGCATGCTCAATTTCGTGCTTCTGACGGCATTTGCGGTCTTCATCTTTCAGGTGCCGTTCACCGGAAGTTATCTCGCTTATGCGACGGGCGCGCTGCTCTATGTCATCATCGCCACATCCATCGGCCTCCTCATGTCTTCCTTCATGAAGAGCCAGATTGCGGCAATCTTCGGCACGGCTCTTCTGACGCTCATTCCGGCGACGCAATATTCGGGCATGATCGATCCCGTCTCGTCGCTGCAAGGGGCGGGCGCCTTTATCGGCAACGTCTATCCTGCCACCTATTTCATGACCATTTCGCGCGGAACTTTCTCCAAGGGCCTGGATTTCGCCGGACTTTCCGGCTCGTTTCTACCGCTTCTCATCGCCATTCCACTGCTCCTCATTGCCGGCGCTGCACTTTTGAGAAAGCAGGCGTCATGAGGCTTTTTTCGTCCAACATCTTCCAGCTCGGCATAAAGGAACTGCGCGGTCTCGCGCGAGACGGAATGCTGATGCTGCTTATCGTCTATGCCTTCACGCTGCAGATCTATACCGGTTCCAGCGCGCTGCCGGAGACGCTGAACAACGCGGCCATCGCCATTGTCGATGAGGATCAGTCGCCGCTTTCCAGCCGCATCAGCACGGCGTTTTATCCGCCCTATTTCTCCCCGCCGAAGCAGATTTCCATCGCTGAAATGGACAAGCGCATGGATGCGGGCCTCGATACCTTCGCGCTCAACATTCCCCCGGATTTCCAGCGCCGGCTGATGGCCGGACAGCAGCCGGCCATCCAGCTCAATATCGACGCTACCCGCATGAGCCAGGCTTTCAGCGGTGGCGGTTATGTGCAGAGCATCGTGACGAGCGAAATACAGGAGTATGTCGACCGCTATCGCGGCGCGACCTCGGTGCCGGTGGACCTCACGCTACGTTCCCGCTTCAATCCGGAACTGGACAAGTCCTGGTTCGGCTCGATCAACAACATCATCACCGCCATTACCATGCTATCCATCGTGTTGACGGGCGCGGCGCTCATTCGCGAGCGAGAACACGGAACGGTCGAGCATCTGCTGGTCATGCCGGTGACGCCGCTGGAAATCATGCTCAGCAAGGTGTGGTCCATGGGGCTGGTCGTGCTGGTGGCCTCTGCATTTTCCCTGTTCGTGGTGGTGAGGGGCCTGCTTGCCATTCCCATCGAAGGCTCGCTTTCTCTTTTCCTGCTCGGAACGGCATTGCAACTCTTCGCCATGACTTCCATGGGAATTTTTCTCGCGACAGTCGCCGGGTCCATGCCGCAATTCGGCATGTTGCTGATCCTGTTTTTGTTGCCGTTGCAGGTGCTGTCCGGCGCCATGACGCCTCGCGAAAGCATGCCTGATATCATCCAGTACATCATGCTTCTTGCGCCAAACACCCATTTCATCATCCTGGCGCAATCGGTGCTTTTCAGAGGGGCGGGGCTGGATGTGGTCTGGCCGCAACTGCTGGCGCTGCTGGCCATCGGCTCGGCTCTTTTCGTTTTTGCGCTTCGCCGGTTCAGGCGTTTCCTGCGCTGACAGCATCGGGATCACGCGCATGTTTCAGCCGATTCCACGTAAGTTGAATTAATTGTGTTCGGTAACGGTATGTTCGCCTTCCGCGATTATGCCTATGAGGACGGCTGGGTAAAGCGGGCTTTGTTCAGGAGTAGCACGATGAATATTGCAGCACGTCTGTCGACGGCAGCCATGGTCGCACTGGCTGCCACGTCATCTTTCGCGTCGGAGGATATGACCTCTGAGACGAGTGAGGCGATATTCGGCTTCGCTGGCGCCCTGACAAAAGAAGACATGCTGAAAAGCGCGGCGCTTATTCCCGTGGACTATGAAAGAAACGCTGTCATCGGCGGCGGCTATCAGTTCTATCCTTACCGTATCGGCAATATAAAACTGGGCGGTGAGGTCGGCATGGCCGTCAGGTTCGGCAAGGGCTTCACCGGCGAGGTGTGGGCGGGCCCGGTCGCGCGGTATGAACAGATCAGGCTTGGAGAGCGACTGTTCATCACCCCAAGTTTTACAGCAGGGCTCAGCCTTGTTACGGATGCGCAGCCGGGCCGCGAGCGCGAACAGGAAATCAAGGACGACGGCAACGCCAATGTCCTTTTTTATCTGGGGCCGGAAATCAACGTGTCTTTCAGCGAGGGTTCCTCGACGGAGTTCTTCTGGCGCCTCCACCACCGTTCCGGTGGCGGCAAAACACTTGGCAACATGAAGGGCGCCACAAACGCCAACGTGTTCGGAGTCCGCTACAAGTTCTAAGCCGCCGCTACGTTATAAGGTCCTGCGAACTGTCTGGATTTCAGCCACGTTTCTTTTTCAACGCAAACTGGCGCCAGCAACCCTTGCGTCTGATGCATGGGTGGATTGCCTTATTTTGCCTGTTAAATCCCCATTGGAAAGCGCATATAGAGGTCATCGAAGGACGCCGGAACGAAAACGTTACTGACGTCACCTAGACCTCAGAAAGGGTAATGTCATGAACGTAGCACGCAGCTTCAACAATTGGCGCAAATATCGTCAGACCATCACCGAACTCGGCCGCATGAGCACCCGTGAACTGCACGATCTCGGTATCGATCGCAGCCAGATCACCAGTGTCGCTCGCGCCGCTGTTGGCAAGTAAATAGGGCGATACCGCCTCATTCTGAATGCTTCAACGCCCGCTTTGCGGGCGTTTTTGTTTGGTTTGAAAATGAAGGCACTTCATTGGGAGTGTCTGACAGCGAGGCGGTGCTCTCACCGGATGCGCCGCATTCTTCTCGATTGCTGTCGATGTTCGGTGCAGGTTGGGAACTCGGTAAAGGCCGGATCCGCGAGAAGCGGGTAAATGCCCGGTATCGTCCTTCGTGACGGACGCCATGCGCTCAGCGCATATCTGTGCTGCAACCTTGTGCCTGTCAAATGCGCAGGGAAATGGTATGTTCCTCTCATCGAAACGGATGTACCTCCTCCCACATCCTTTTCGTAAAGCGGGTGATCCTACTCCTCCTCCCAAAGGATTGCCCCGGGGACAGCGGTTTTCCTCCTCCCATATCGCTGTTCATCTTTTCAGAAAGCCTGCCGCACCTCCTCCCGCGGCAGGCTTTTTTGTTTTTGGCCGTTTTCCTTGTTGGTATATCTCAGTCGAATGCCATCATGCCGATGGGCGTCACGGCACGGGTGCCTGCGCGTCTGGCGAGTGCATAAGTGAGGCATTGTTCGACTGCATCTTGCGGAACGGGCTTGGCGATGACGCCAGCGCCGATGCCGAGATTGACCACGACCTCGGGGTTTGCGGTCATGAAGATGACCACCACACCGTGCTCTTCGGAAAGCCGTCGCCCGATTTCCGGCCCGGTTTGTCCATCGGCAAGATTGACGTCGACAAATGCAATATCGGCGCGGCGGCCAAGTGCCACGGCATCATCCAGCTTGTTGGCGATACCGATGACGTCTGCCTCTTCATCCGCCTGAAGAATGGAATCCTCTATGTCCATGGCGATGAGGAACTCGTCTTCCACGATCAGTACCCGCGGCTGCTCCATGCGGAAGCCGGGTTCACTCTGCAAAACGTCTGCCAACATATGCCTGCCTCCATTGAGTACGCTACCAAGCACCGAACTGAAAAAATACGCCGCGGTTTGGGGTCGTCTGGTGCTTCGACAATATCTGGAGCGTCGGGACTGTTTGATCTCATCACCCGCCGCCTCAGCACGGTCGGCAAGCAAACACCCGGCGGGCCAACTCGTTCCAAAGTGAGATAAACATAGTGAATGGAGTGTAAACAACGTGCCTTTTGGGCTATCACCTCTTGATAGCGAAGCAGTTGATTCGGTTTGGTTTTCATCCGGGGGAAGGGTGGAGGAACGTCGCCGTAGCGCATCTTTCGCCGCTGGAGCACCAGTCTTTTGGCCGCAATCGGTCCTTAAGGCTTACATGGAAATTCAAGACGTTACGGCCTCCTTCGCGCGCCAGGAAGGAAGAGCGGGAACGCCACCGATCAATCGCGTGTTGCGGTCAAAACCGGCGCGGGACCCTATGAATTTGGAAAGAGAATTAGACGATGACACAGTCTCCGCGCGCTACCATTGCCCGCAACACTCCCAACATCGCCGTCGTCGGAGTTGGTGGCGGTGGCGGAAACGCGATCAACAACATGATTGCCGAGGGTATCGGCGGCGTCGATTTCATCGCGGCCAATACGGATGCGCAGGCGCTGAAGAAGACCAATGCGCCACGGCTCGTGCAGCTCAGCTCAGAACTGACGGGCGGGCTTGGTGCGGGTGCTGATCCCGAGGTCGGCCGGCAGGCTGCGATCGATTCCCTCGACGAGATCATGGATCACCTGAGCGGCTATGATATGTGTTTCATCACCGCCGGCATGGGCGGCGGCACCGGGACGGGTGCGGCACCCGTTATTGCCGAAGCCTGCCGTGCAAAGAACATTCTCACAGTTGGTGTCGTCACGCTTCCTTTCAGCTTTGAGGGCGTGCGCCGCATGCGGGCTGCTGAGTACGGTTTTGCCAATCTGCTCAACACGGCCGATACCGTCATCGTCATTCCCAACCAGAACCTGCTGCGCATTGCCGATGCCGGCACCACCTTCGAAAATGCGCTCAAAACCGCCGACAAGGTACTGTCGCTCGGCGTGCGCTGCATCACCGATCTCATTTTGCGTGAAGGTCTGGTCAATCTCGATTTCGCCGATGTGCGATACGTCATGAAGAATGGCGGCCGGGCGCTCATGGGCACCGCACAGGCCAAGGGCGAAAAGCGTGCTTCGGAAGCAGCGGCAGCGGCCATTGCCAATCCGCTGCTCGGCGAGCCCTCGCTGAAGGAAGCCCGTGGCGCGCTGGTCTCCATTTCCGGCGGCAACGACCTGACGCTTTACGAGATTGATGAAGCGATGACGCTGGTACGTGAGGCTGTCAGCGAGGAAACCGATGTGGTGATGGGCGCTTCGTTCGACCCAACGCTGGACGGCGCTTTCAAGATTTCCGTCGTGGCCACCGGCCTGCGGAACTAATCTCCGACTAAGGCGTCGCATCGCCGCTGGAAGCCGCTATTCGCCGCTCCGGCCGTGAAAGCGCGATGAAGACGTCTGCCCCACAAACCGAACGATCGAAAGCCGTCGCGGGCAATTTTCGCGACGGCTTTTTGTTGTTTTTGAACAATTATTCCGTCATGCAAGCCAGCGACCCGGTGACACGTCGTTGATAACGAAAAAATATAATAGTACTCTTTATGTCGACAAGAAGGATTTGATTATGACGGATATAATTGCTTCTGCCGAGCGCAAGCGCGGCTCCGGTGTGAAGATGGTCTACGATCTGCTGCGCGACGAGATTCTTGATCTGGTCCTGCCACCCGGCAGTCCCATCGATGAAGTGCAGCTTGCCGAACGGTTCAAGATGTCGCGAACGCCGATCCGTGAGGCGCTGGTACGGCTTTCGGGCGAGGGGCTGATCGATACGCTGCCGAACCGCTCCACCATGGTGTCGAACATCGATTTCCTCAACATGCACACCTATTTCGATGCGCTGGTCTTGATGTACCGGGTAACGACCCAGCTTGCCGCGCAATATCACCGCCCGGAAGATCTGGCTGGCATTCGCGCCCATAATGCGGAATTCGCCGTTGCGGTGGAGGAGCAGGATGCGCTGGCGATGATTTCCACCAACGCCGCCCTTCATCTTTCCATCGCGGAGGCCGGGCGCAACCCCTATTTCACCAGCCTGTTCAAGCGGCTGCTGGACGAGGGGCGGCGCATTCTCAGGCTTTATTACCAGTCCTATGACGATCGTCTGCCGAAGCGCTTTGTCGATGATCATGAAGAGATGATCGAGGCGATTGCCGCACGCGATATCGCTCTTTCCGAAAGACTGGCGCGGGAGCACGCTGAACAGATCGTCCGGCAGGTGCAGAAACTGCTGGTGCGAAACGAACGGCTGGAAATAAATCTGTAGCTTGTCGATTCTTGTCGACAAATAAAATACAAGATAGTAATGTCCCTCTCGAAAGGGTGGCGCGGACGTGCGTCCATTCCCGAAAAACATGTCCCTTAGGAGCTAGTAATGACGGCCAGCATTTTTTCCGGCGTGATTCCCGCCTTGATGACCCCCTGCAAGGATGATCGCACCCCCGATTTCGATGCGCTTGTTCGCAAGGGCAAGGAACTGATCGCCGATGGCATGTCCGCCGTGGTCTATTGCGGCTCCATGGGCGACTGGCCGCTCCTGACGGACGAGCAGCGCATGGAAGGCGTGGAGCGTCTGGTGAAGGCCGGTGTTCCCGTCATCGTCGGCACCGGAGCGGTCAACACGGCGTCTGCCGTTGCCCATGCCGCCCACGCCCAGAAGGTTGGCGCCAAGGGCCTGATGGTCATTCCCCGCGTTCTGTCGCGCGGTTCGGTCATCGCCGCCCAGAAGGCTCACTTCAAGGCAATCCTCTCGGCTGCACCGGAAATCCCTGCCGTCATCTATAACAGCCCCTATTATGGTTTTGCGACCCGCGCCGATCTCTTCTTCGCGCTGCGCGCCGAGCACAAGAACCTCGTTGGTTTCAAGGAATTCGGCGGCCCGGCCGATATGCGTTATGCGGCTGAAAACATCACCAGCCGCGACGATGAAGTCACGCTGATGATCGGTGTCGACACCGCTGTCTTCCACGGCTTCGTCAATTGCGGCGCAACCGGCGCCATCACCGGCATCGGCAACGTGCTGCCGAAGGAAGTCATCCACCTCTGCAAGCTGTCGCAGGCTGCCGCCAAGGGTGACGCCGATGCCCGCGCACGCGCCTTGGAACTGGAACAGGCGCTGGCCGTTCTTTCGTCCTTCGACGAGGGCCCGGATCTGGTTCTCTATTTCAAGCACATGATGGTGCTGAAGGGCGACAAGGAATACACGCTGCACTTCAACGAAACAGATGCACTGACGGACAGCCAGCGGGGTTATGTCGAAGCACAGTTCAAGCTGTTCAACAGCTGGTACGCCGACTGGAGCAAGCTGCCGGGCGCAGTGCAGGCCTGCAAGGCCGCCTGAGATATTGCTGCTGTGTAAAAAAGGCCCGCAACTGCGGGCCTTTTTTGCATGTGATGAGGTTTGATGTCTCTCCTCCGTCATGCCGGACTAGATCCGGCATCCAGCCAGGGCGCGTCTGCGTCATGAAAGGTCTCTTCCGCGGTCAAGGACTTGATCGCGCTGGACCCCGGATCTAGTGCGGGCTGACATGGCGGGGATGCTATGAAGTCGCAAAAAACGCTGAGTGACGTTGTCGTTATGAAGGCCCGCAATTGCGGGCCTTTTTTCCATTTCCCCATCCAAATGGTCAGGAAACCGCGTCCAGCCCCTTTTCCAGCAGCCGGTCGAGCCCGGCCATTTCGGCGGCGGTAAGCGTGATGCCTTCGCTTTCGGATTTGGCGCGGGCAGTGAAGCGGCGGCCCGAGGGCAGGCGGGCGCCCTGGCCGATAATGGCGTCGAACAGCACTTCCGCGCGCTGGAAGGGATCGCCTGGGCGGCCCTTGGCAAAGGCTTCAGGTGAAAAAGCGACGATCAATTCGCCATGGGTGGGGGCAAGCGTGGTGGTGCCGAGAAATTCGAGCGCTTCGGGGCTGGTGAGATCGCCGATCATGATGCCGGCGAGAAGCTCGATCATGGTGCCGATGGCCGATCCCTTGTGGCCGCCAAATGGCAGCATGGAACCGGCAAGGGCCGCCTCCGGGTCGGTCGTCGGCTTGCCGTCGGCGTCCAGAGCCCAGCCGTCCGGCAGGGGCTTTCCGGCCCGCCGGTGTAGTTCGATTTCACCGCGGGCCGCAACCGACGTCGCAAAATCGAAGACATAAGGGGAGGTGCCCTTGCGCGGCCAGCCGAAGGCGAAGGGGTTGGTGCCAAGCAGAGGCTTGGTTCCGCCGGTGGGCGCGACGGTGGAATAGCTCGGGCACATGACCAGCCCGGCGAGACCGTTTTCGGTCAGCCCTTCGACTTCCGGCCAGAGCGCCGAGAAATGCGTGCAGTCATTGACGACGAGTGCTGCGATGCCCGAGCGTCTCGCCCGCTCCACCAGAACCGGCAGACCAAGTTCGAAGGCGGGGTTGGCAAAGCCGCCATGCGCATTGACCTTGACGACGGCCGTGCCGTCGTCTTCGGCCACTTCAGGTATCGCATCCGGATTTACCTTGCCGGCCTTGACGGTGCGGAGCGCGCCTTCGATACGGTAAATGCCGTGCGATTTGCAGGCGTCGCGCTCACCGGCGGTGATGACGCGTGCCAATGCGCCCGACTGCACCTTATTGAGGCCCGCCTTGCTGAAAATCGCCTCGACCCGCGTCGAAAGCTCTTCAATGGTCAAGGTGGTGGTGTCGCTCATCATTATCCTCCGATGTCGGGCTCGCACATTTTGAATACATAAAGTATACAAAGGTGTGAGTATTGCAACGTGTCTTTTCGATGAAGCTCAGTCACAGCAGAAGGCCACCGTCTCAAACACGAAGATACCTTAAGCCCTCATTCCTGTGCTTGTCATAGGATTGCAGTCGACGCGCGTGCGCGCATCGGAAAGCCTCTTTCAGCCCAAAGATTTGGGCTGGCTAGATTCCTGTGAAAAGCAACGGCATGAAGGAGGCTGAATGTTTCGCCCACCTTGTCCGCTCCCCCGCGCCGGCTTGCGTAATCATCCGCGACACCTCATCAGTTCGCAGATGCAAAAAATTCTTTTTGTATACTCATTGTATTTTTCTATTGATTTCTCAGCCCCACAGGGAAATAGTGACCGCGCCTTCAAGGGCAGACCAATTCTGGGAGCAAATCAAGAATGAAAAAATCGGTCATTTTCGCCGGCCTGCTGGCCGCCACTTCCGCTATCACCCCGGCCAAGGCCGACAAGCTTGACGACATCATCTCGTCTGGCACGCTGCGTTGCGCGGTTGTGCTCGACTTCCCGCCCATGGGCGCGCGCGATGACGCCAACAATCCTATCGGTTTCGACGTCGATTATTGCAACGACCTCGCCAAGGCGCTCGGCGTCACGGCTGAAATCGTCGAGACGCCGTTCCCCGAGCGTATTCCGGCACTGATGTCCGGCCGCGTCGACGTCGGTGTCGCTTCGACCTCCGATACGCTGGAGCGCGCCAAAACGGTTGGCATGACCGTGCCTTACTTTGCCTTCGAAATGGCCGTTACCGCCAACGACAAGTCCGGCGTCAAGTCCTTCGAGGACATGAAGGGCAAGACGGTCGGCGCAACCGCCGGCACGTTCGAAGCCATTGCGCTTGAAAAGTCGGTCAAGGAGTGGGGCGTCGGCGAATTCCGTCCTTACCAGACCCAGGCTGATGTGTTTCTTGCCCTGAGCCAGGGGCAGATCGATGCCACCGTTTCCACGTCGACCGTTGCGCAGTCCAACGTCAAGAGCGGCAAGTTCGCCGGTATCTCGGTGGTCGGCAAGGCGCCTTACGACATCGATTACGTCGCGCTCTTCACCAACCGGGATGAATACGGCTTCATCAACTACCTGAACCTCTTCATCAATCAGCAGGTTCGCACCGGCCGCTACGCCGAGCTCTACAAAAAATGGGTTGGCGGGGAAGTGCCTTCGCTCACCGTCAACGGCGTTTATCGCTGATCAGGACTTTTCGAAAACGGCGCGGTCGAATGATCGCGCCGTCGATCGTTTCTGAAAGGTGAGACGGTTATGTTCAACTACACATTTCACTGGAATCAGGCGCTGAAGGCTTTGCCGCAGCTTCTGGACGGTGCGGTGGTGACGCTGCAGATCGCCATCCTGTCGATGGTCATCGGCGTGTCCTGCGCCATCGTGCTGACGTTGTTCCGGCTTTCGGGCAACCGTATCCTCGGCGCCTTCGCCTCGGTCTGGGTGGAAATCGCCCGCAATACGCCGGCGCTGTTCCAGATCTACATGGCCCATTTCGGGCTCGGCAATTTCGGCATTCATCTGAGCCCCTATACCGCGCTTCTGGTTGGCATCGCCTTCAATAATGCCGGTTATCTCGCGGAAAATTTCCGTGGCGCGCTGAAGGCCATTCCGGATACGCAGACGCGTTCGGGCCGCTCGCTCGGCATGACCTCGATGCAGACCTTCAGGCTGATCATCCTGCCGCAGATGCTGCGGGTTGCCTTCCTGCCTGCCACGAACCAGATGGTCTGGGCAATCCTCATGACCTCGCTCGGCGTCACGGTCGGCATGAACACGGATCTCGCCGGTGTCACGCAGGCCTTGAACGCCCGTTCGTTCCGCACCTTCGAATTTTTCGCGCTCGCCGCGGTCATCTATTACGTGATCGCCAAGATCGTCACGCTCGCCGCCAGATTGCTGGCCGCGCGTCTTTTCCGTTACTGAGAGAGGTGAGCCATGTTTGAAACCGCTCTCACCTGGAGTGATCTCGCCTTCCTGGCCAAGGGTGCCGGCATGACGCTTGCCGTCACCGCCGTCGCCGTCACGGCAGGCACCATCATGGGGATCATCTTCGGCGTCCTCCGCTTCCAGCTCGGGCCTTACTGGGCCCTGCCGCTCACCTTCGTTCTGGATGTCTTCCGTTCCGTGCCGCTGCTTATCCAGCTGGTTCTCGGCAATGCCTTCCAGTCGATCGCAAAGCTCGGCTGGCCACCCTTTACGACCTCCTGCGTGGTTCTGTCGCTTTATACCGCGGCCTATTGCACGGAAATCGTGCGTGGCGGCATCGAAGCGGTGCCCTCGAACACCCGCCGCGCCTGCCGGTCGCTCGGTATGACCTGGTCGCAGGACATGCGGTACATCGTTCTGCCGCTTGCCACGCGCGTGTCGCTGCCTGCCTGGATCGGCCTGACGCTGGGTGTCATGAAGGATTCAGCGCTCGTCCTTTGGCTCGGGCTCATTGAGCTTCTGCGTGCCTCGCAGATTCTCGTGACCCGCCTGCAGGAACCGCTGACCATCCTGATGATCTGCGGCGCCATCTACTTCCTTATCAGCTTCCCCATCGCCCGTTTTGGCGGGTATCTCGAAAGACGGTGGTCCCCCAATGATTGAGATCGAAAACGTCCGCAAATCCTTCGGCCCGCTGGAGGTTCTGAAAGGGATCAACCTCACCGTCAACAAGGGCGAGGTCGTCACCATCATCGGCGGCTCCGGTTCCGGCAAGTCGACGCTGCTCACCTGCATCAACGGCCTTGAGCCGATCGACAGCGGCAAGATCGTCATCGATGGCACCGAGGTGCATGCAAAGTCGACCGATCTCAACAAGCTGCGCCGCAAGGTCGGAATCGTCTTCCAGCAATGGAACGCCTTTCCGCATCTGACGGTGCTTGAAAACGTCATGCTGGCGCCGCGCAAGGTGCTCGGTATTTCGAAAGAGAAGGCCGAAGAAATTGCGGTCAAGCAATTGACCCACGTCGGCCTTGCCGAAAAGCTGAAGGTCTATCCGAACCGCATGTCAGGCGGTCAGCAGCAGCGCATGGCGATCGCCCGCGCGCTCGCCATGTCGCCGGAATACATGCTGTTTGACGAAGTCACCTCCGCGCTTGATCCGATGCTGGTCGGCGAGGTGCTCGACACGCTGAAGATGCTGGCGGATGAGGGCATGACGATGATCTGCGTCACGCATGAAATGGCCTTCGCCCGTGATGTCTCGAACCGCGTCGCCTTCTTCCATCAGGGCGTGATGGCCGAGATCGGCACGCCAGACCAGCTGTTCGGCGCACCACAGCATCCCGAGACGCAGAAGTTCCTGGCGAGCGTTCGGTAATGCCTGCAAATGATGTCATCGTCATCGGGGCCGGCGTTGTCGGCCTCTCGGCGGCAATCGCGGCACAGGGCCGCGGTCTTTCGGTCACGATGATCGACCGTGAGGGACCGGCGGCGGGCGCTTCGGCTGGCAATGCCGGCGCCTTCGCCTTCACCGATATCCTGCCGCTCGCGTCGCCCGGCATTCTCTGGAAGGCGCCGAAGTGGCTGCTCGATCCGCTTGGGCCGCTCAGCGTGCCGCCGGCCTATGCGCTGAAGATCGCGCCTTGGATGTTCCGGTTCTGGCGGGCCTGCGCCGCCTCGAAGGTGGAGCACTCAACTGCAGCGCAGACGGCACTGATGGACCTTTCCAGGGCCGAACTGGAGCCGTTCCTCAAAAGGACCGACACCATTGCCATGCTGCGCAAGGAAGGCAACCTCCAGGTCTATGAAAGCGATGCGGAATTCGAAGCGTCACTCGGCGGCTGGAAGGCGCGTGAGCGACACGGTATCGAGTTCCGGCATCTGAACGCAGAGCAGATGGCCGAGATACAGCCCGGCATCGCACCGCGCTTCACCTGCGGCACGTTCACGCCTGGCTGGTATTCCATTGCCGATCCCAGGCTTTACACGCTGGCGCTGGCCGACCATTTTCGCACCATGGGCGGGCGTATCGAATGCCTCGATATTGCGTCGCTCCGGCCGTTGGAGGATGGGGTCGAGGTGGTTAGCCATGACGGCCGCACGCGCAAGGCAGGCCGGGTGGTACTGGCGGCAGGCGCATTTTCCCACCGCATTGCCCGTTCGCTCGGGGAAAAAATTCCGCTGGAAACGGAACGGGGCTATAATACAACCCTGCCCTCAGGCGCATTCGATCTGCGGACGCAGGTGACCTTCGGCGGCCATGGTTTCGTCGTTACCCGGCTTTCCTCCGGCATCCGCGTCGGCGGTGCGGTCGAGTTGGGCGGGCTGGAGCTTCCGGCCAATTTTGCCCGATCCGAAGCGCTGCTGGCCAAGGCGAAAGCCTTCCTGCCGGGCCTGAAAACCGAAGGCGGCAAGCAGTGGATGGGCTTTCGCCCCTCGCTGCCGGACAGCCTGCCGGCCATTGGGCACGCGCGACACACGGCGCGGGTGGTCTACGCCTTTGGCCACGGACATCTGGGACTGACGCAATCTGCGGGTACGGCGCGCATCGTCGCCGACATTCTGACGGGGCAAAAACCCGCCATCGACACGAGCGCTTTTTCGCCGCAACGTTTCTAGAGGATTTCGGCTTTTCCCCGAAACGCAAAAATTCTCTAGCACTTTTTCACGCATTTACCGGGGCGCAAAGCGCGACGCGCTTTTACTGGAAATGCCTTAGGGAGATTTTCGATGTCTTCTGCCGTTCCGCAAGCCCGCAGCATTCTTACCGGTGCGGCCGAAGGCCCCGTGATCGCCACGACGGAAGCGCTGAGTTTCTGGGGCGGTGTCGATCCCGCCACCGGCAGGGTGATCGACGTGCATCACCCGCTGCACGGCGTCAGTCTAACCGGCGGCGTGCTCTTCATGCCGACCAGCCGGGGCTCGTGCACCGGGTCTGGCGTTCTGCTCGACCTTATTCTAACGGGCCGGGCGCCATCCGCTCTCGTTTTCTGCGAGGCGGAGGATGTGCTGACCTTGGGCGCACTTGTCGCGGCGGAAATGTTCGAGCGGGCGCTGCCGGTCGTCCGTCTCGACGCCGAAAGTTTTGCCCGCTTTTCCCGCGCGGCCCATGTTCGCATCGATGAAAACAGCATCGAGGCCGATGGCCTTTCGCTTGCCATAGCGCATCCCGCGACTGCCCGTCTCGATCTCACGGGTGACGACCGCGCGATGCTGCAAGGGCGCGACGGCATCGCCGTGCGCCAGGCCATGCGCATCATCGTCGCCATGGCAGCCCAGCAGGGCGCTTCCGCGCTCGTTAACGTCACACAGGGCCATATTGACGGCTGCATCTATGCCAGTCCCGCCAATCTCACCTTCGCGGAAAAAATGGCTGAGATGGGTGGCAAGGTCCGGGTGCCGACGACCATGAACGCCATTTCGGTGGACAAGGCCAACTGGCGGGCACAGGGCGTGCCGGATGATTTCGGCGATCCGGCGGCGAGACTGGCGGATGCTTATGTGCGCATGGGCTGTCGGCCCACCTTCACCTGTTCGCCTTACCTGCTCGACAGCGCGCCGGGCGCGGGTGAATCGATTGCCTGGGCGGAATCGAACGCGGTGATTTTTGCCAATACGGTGCTTGGTGCACGCACTGCCAAACATCCCGATTTCCTCGATCTATGTATCGCGATGACGGGCAGGGCCCCGCTTTCGGGTGTTTACCTGGAGGAAAATCGCCGGCCGCAGCGCATCGTGGACGTGGTGCTGCCGCAAGGGATAGACGATGCGTTCTGGCCGCTCGTCGGTTATCTCGCCGGCAAGGCGGCCCCCGATTGCATACCGCTGCTGCGCGGGCTTGGGGCTGCGAAACCCTCGCGGGATGATTTGAAAGCGCTCTGCGCTGCCTTCGGCACCACCTCCGCAGCGCCCATGCTACATATCGAGGGCGTTACGCCGGAAGCCGGCATTGCGCCTCTGGAAACGGCCGACACGGTCAGCATTTCGCTTGCCGATATGGCGGCCGGGTGGTCGCTGCTCAACGAGGGACCGGAGGAGGTGCAACTGGTCGCCATCGGTAGTCCCCACGCGTCGCTGGAGGAGTGCCGTGCCCTCGCGGCTGTTTTCGACGGTCGCAGGCGCCGCGCGGATGTTGCCGTCATCGTCACAGCCGGCCAGCAGGTCATCGATGCAGCTGCCCACGACGGCACGTTGAAAAGCCTGAAGGATAGCGGTGTACAGGTACTGCCTGACCTCTGCTGGTGTTCTATTTCCGAGCCGGTCTTTCCGACGAAGACGCGCGCCTTGATGACCAATTCCGGCAAATACGCCCATTACGGACCCGGTCTCAGCGGCCGCGCGGTGCGCTTCGGCAGCCTTGCCGATTGCGTCGAGAGCGCGTTGACCGGCCGTGCCGCTTCCCGTCGTCCCGCCTGGCTTTCCTGAGGAGAATTCAATGCGCAGTATAAAGACCGTTCATGTCATTTCCGCCCATGCGGAAGGCGAGGTGGGGGATGTGATTGTCGGTGGTGTCAAGCCGCCACCAGGCGAAACGATCTGGGAACAGAGCCGTTTCATCGCCCGTGACGAGACGCTTCGCAACTTCGTGCTGAATGAGCCGCGCGGCGGCGTATTCCGCCACGTCAATCTGCTGGTTCCGCCGAAACATCCTGATGCGGATGCCGCCTTCATCATCATGGAGCCGGAGGATACGCCGCCCATGTCCGGCTCTAACTCCATCTGCGTGTCCACCGTCCTTCTCGATGGCGGTATCGTGCCGATGCAGGAGCCGGAAACCCATATGCTGCTGGAAGCTCCCGGCGGGCTGGTGAAGGTGCGGGCCGAATGCCGCAACGGCAAGGCCGAGCGTATTTTCGTGCAGAACCTGCCAAGCTTCGCCGCGAAGCTTGATGCCGAACTCGAGGTCGAAGGCCTTGGAAAGCTCAAAGTGGACACGGCCTACGGCGGCGACAGTTTCGTCATCGTAGATGCCGAAGCAATGGGTTTCAGCCTTAAACCGGAAGAGGCGCACGAGATTGCCCGCCTCGGCGTGCGCATCACCAACGCCGCCAACAAGACTCTGGGTTTCGATCATCCCGAAAACCCGGACTGGCGGCATTTTTCCTTCTGCCTGTTCGCCGGCAAGGTGGAACGCACGGCCGAAGGCCTGCGGGCAGGGGCGGCCGTCGCCATCCAGCCGGGCAAGGTGGACCGCTCGCCTACCGGCACGGCGCTTTCGGCCCGTATGGCCGTGCTGCATGCACGCGGCGAAATGAAGGAAGGGGAAACGCTGACGGCGGTGTCGCTGATCGGCTCTACCTTCACGGGCCGTATCCTCGGAACCACAACAGTCGGCGACCGCCCGGCCATCCTGCCGGAAATATCCGGCCGCGGCTGGATCACCGGAATACACCAGCACATGCTCGATCCGTCGGATCCATGGCCGGAGGGGTATCGGCTGACGGATACCTGGGGTGCGAGGTAAGGGCGTTACAGGTCACTCGGGTGGAATGGTGAGTACGCCACAGCGGTGCGGCATATTTCTTCTCCCCGCCGGGGAGAAGGTGGCCCGAAGGGTCGGATGAGGGGGTAACTCCGCGAGAGACGAAGAGCTTGCCCCCTCATCCCGCTGCCGCGGACTTCTCCCCGGCGGGGAGAAGAAAGAAGCGGTACACGCTCGTTCCAACGAGGCTAAAGCTTCACCGGCCCAACCGCTTCGTCGTCTCCCGCACGATCAGCTCGAAGCCGACATCCACCCGCGCACCCTCGGGAACAGCGGCATCCTTTTCTGCCTCCAATATCGAAAGCAGCAACTCGCCCGCCTTGCGGCCGATCATCTGCGCGTCGACCCGTATCGTTGAAATCGCCGGATAGCATTGTCTGCCAATGTCAAAATCACCGAAGCCGAGAATGGAAATCTGATCTGGTACATGAATGCCGCGGCGATGACATTCCATCAGCGCACCGACAGCGGAAATATCCGACACGGCGAAGATGGCTTCGACATCGGGCGCCTTGGCCAACAGGGAGCCCAGCGTTTTCGCGCCGTGATCGTATGAGACCGGCGCGCTGCCCTCGCGGATGATGAGATCATCGGCGATGCCGGCTTCGCGCAGGGCAGCCCCAAAACCGAGCAGGCGGCTTTCGCCGCGCCAGTCCTTAACGTCGCCATCGGCTCGGGAGCCAAGTGCGCCTATGCGCGTGAATCCAAGCGATATCAGGTGTTTGGCGGCGGTTCTTCCCACTTCGTAATTGGAAAAGCCGACCGCATGGTCGATCGGATGTTCGGGTACGTCCCATATTTCAACGATCGGGATACCGGCGCGCATCAACACTTCGCTTGCCATCTTGGTATGAACCGTGCCGGCGACGACAATCGCGTCGGGACGGCGCTCCATCATGGTGCGGATGACGCGCTCTTCTTCCTGCAGGTCGTACATGGTGTAACCGATCAGCAATTGGTAATCGGCGGCGCGTAGCGCATTGGCGAGGCCTTGAGCGCTGTCGGCGAAGTTTGAGTTGGTGAGAGTCGGCAGGATGGCGGTGATGAAATTGGTGCGGCGAGAGGAAAGCGAACCGGCGATTCGGTCAGGCACATAACCAAGCTTCTCAATGGCCTTCATCACCCTCTGGCGCGTCTCCTCGGACACCAGAGCGGGATCGGCCAGCACCCGCGAGACGGTCATCTTGGAGACGCCCGCAAGTTTTGAAACGTCGCTCATGGTTGCTTTTTTTGACGTGACTAACGCTGCGGCCAAAGGCGTGCGCTCCACCAAAGCATGTCTCCCCAGTTACAATCCGGCTGAATGAAGACCGGTTCACGACAAGACATACACGAAGATACCAAGGGAAAACACGCCGTATGATTGCAGATCAATGCGACGTGCACCGGATTTACGCGACGCGGCTATAGACCAGATGGTAGAAACGCCCGTCACACATGCTCATCATCTCATCCGTCAGTACCCGGCCTTCCAGCCGGACCGGAGACACCAGCGCTTCCTCCACGGCCTCCATCGACGGATAGTCGATTTCCTGCACCATGATGATCTGGGCCGCGTCCGGGTCCGTGCGCTCCGTACGCATCACTCGCACCGCCTGCGCATTCGGCATGCGCTTCCAGACAGGCAGTAATTTTTCCTCGACGATGCGAAAAAACTCCTCCTCCCGGCCTGCGTGAATCCTGCCTTCGAAAATTGCCGAGCGTGTGTACATGTTTCCTCCCGAAATGAATGCCGACCGAAACAGTTCTGTAGATCGGACTTGCAATGATACCGATAACATGCATTATTGATCCTGCCAAGAACGTGAAGCGATGTCGAAGAGAGGAAAATCGATAATCATCCTAACTGATTGAGTTTCATAAGAAATTCATCTGGTTCTGTGTTTTCACAGTTTCTTGAGAGGAGTTTTCAGTCAAGCGCCTAGAAATGTTATCGAGAACATTTTTCGGTTTGCGAAGGCCGCTGTTCTGCATTGGGCAGCTACTATTTGGGTTGGAGGAGAAACCATGAGCATATCCAGATTTCTGAAAAACATGACCGTTGCTGTTGGCGTTGCCGCAGCTTCGCTTGCGGCTACAACGTCCGCCCATGCCGTCTCGCTCAGCGAGATCACGGCGCGCGGCAAGGTCAAGATCGGTGTCCTCACGGGCGCGCCGCCGATGGGCATGGTGGATGAAAAGGGCAACCCTTCCGGTTATGACGTCGATGTTGCCAATCTCATCGGTTCCTACCTGTCGCTGCCGGTGGAACTGGTGCCGCTGACGCCTCCAGCGCGTATTCCGGCCCTTCAGACCGGCAAGGTCGATTTCCTCGTTGCGACGCTCGCGCCGACCGGCGAACGCGCCAAGACTGTGATGTTCACGCAGCCATACAGCGCCTTCAACATGGATATCATCTCCGGCAAGGACCAGAAATTCGAAAATCTCGACACCCTCAAGGGTAAGCGCGTGTCGGTCAACCGCGGTTCCTCACAGGAAACCGCGCTGCGCAAGGCTAACGTCGAAGGTCTCGAAATCGTCGTTTACGAAGACGATTCCACCAGCGCCCAAGCTTTGCTTGCGGGTCAGGTGGATGCCGTCGCCCTGCCGTCCACGGTTGGTGAAGCAATCATCAAGCAGCGCCCGGAAGCCGGTCTCCAGGTCGGATTCACCTTCTTCCAGCAGGGCAATTCCATGGCGACCAAGCTTGAGGATTTCGAGCTGCGCCAGTGGCTGAACACCTCCATTTACCTGATGAAGATGTCCGGCGATCTCGACCGCATCTCGGTCAAGTGGACCGGTCGCCCGCTGCCGCAATTGCCAAGCTTCTGATTGAGCCTTTCAACGCGCCCGCCGGGAATACGTTCGGCGGGCCGGGAAATGTCAACGGAGTGACGCATGTCCTATACCTTCCAATTCGGCGCGCTCGCCCAATATCAGAATGAAATTCTGAACGGCATATGGCTGACCATCAAGCTGTCGGTCCTCTCCATCGTGCTCGGCTGCGCTTTCGGCATTCTTCTCGCTTCATTGCGCTCCATCAATGGTGGCATCGTCCGCATCATCGTGGATGCTTATGTCGAAGTCATCCGCAACACGCCGTTCCTCGTGCAGCTGTTCATCGTCTATTTCGGCCTGCCGGGTCTCGGCTTTCGCGTCGGGGCGGATACGGCGGCGCTGATCGGCATGACGATCAATCTTGCCGCCTATTCCACGGAGATCATCCGCGCCGGCATCGGGGCGGTGCACAAGTCGCAGATCGAGGCGGGTGAGGCTCTGGGCTTCACCAAGTACCAGATTTATCGTCACGTCATTATCGTGCCCGCCATCGCCAAGGTCTATCCATCGCTCTGCAGCCAGTTCGTGCTGATGATGCTCGCATCGAGCATATGCTCGGCCATCTCCACCCATGAGCTTGCGGCGGCCGCAGCCTTCGTGGAATCGCAGACCTATCGCTCCTTCGAGGTCTACATCGTCGTCACGCTCATCTATCTGGCGCTGGCGCTCAGCCTGCGGCTCATCCTTGCCCTTGTCGGCATGTGGCTGTTCGGTCGCCGCGTAGCCCGCAAGACGATGACCGCTTTGCCGGAGGTGCAGTCATGACCCTTAGAACTTTCGGCTGGAACGAATTCGGCTTCCTTCTGACCGCCCTGCAATGGACCGTGCTTCTGACGATCATTGCACTAATCGGCGGCGGCATCGTCGGCTTCTTCGTGGCGCTCGCCCGCACCTCGAATTTCAAGGCGCTGCGCATTGCCGCCGGCACCTATATTCAGGTGATCCAGGGCATTCCGGTGCTGATGATCCTGTTCCTGTCCTATTACGGTCTCAGCCTTGCCGGGCTGGAACTGCCGCCACTTTTTGCCGCCGGTGCCTCGATGACCATCTATACATCGGGTTATCTTGCGGAAATCTGGCGCGGTTGCATCCAGGCGGTGCCGAAGCAGCAATGGGAAGCGTCGGAATCGCTCGCTCTCACCCGCGCCCAGCAATATCGCTACGTCATCCTGCCGCAGGCGATCCGAATTTCGCTACCGCCGACCGTCGGTTTTGCCGTCCAGGTAGTCAAGAACACGTCCATCGCATCGATCATCGGTTTCGTCGAACTTGCGAGAGCGGGGCAGCTCATCAACAATGCCACGTTCCAGCCGTTCCGCGTCTTCGTGGCGGTGGCCGTACTTTATTTCATCGTCTGCTACCCGTTATCCCAGCTGTCGCGTTGGCTGGAAAGGAGGCTTCATGCCGGAAGTAATCGTTGAAAACGTTCACAAGAGCTTTGGCGCTCTGGAAGTCCTCAAAGGCGTGTCGCTGACGGTCGGCCGTGGTGAAGTCTTCGCCCTCATCGGCCGCTCGGGCTCGGGCAAGAGCACGCTTTTGCGTTGCATGAACGGGCTGGAAAAGATCAATTCCGGGCGCATCGAAATTGCCGGTCATGCGATTGGTGAAGACGCCAAGGCCCTGCGGAAGCTGCGCACCGATGTCGGCATCGTGTTTCAGAGCTATAATCTGTTCCCGCATCTGACGGTCGGCGAAAACATCATGCTTGCGCCGCGCATCGTCAAGGACGTGGCAAAATCGGAAACCAAGGATATCGCCCGTGAGGTTCTGCAGCTCGTCGGTCTTTCGGAGAAATTCGATTCCTATCCGGACCAGCTGTCCGGCGGCCAGCAGCAGCGTGTGGCGATTGCGCGCTCGCTTGCCATGCGGCCGAAGGTAATGCTGTTCGACGAGGTGACGTCTGCGCTCGATCCGGAACTCACCGAGGAAGTGCTGACTGTCATGGAAAACCTCGCCAGAGACGGCATGACCATGATCCTCGTGACGCATGAGATGGCTTTTGCGCGGCGCGTGGCGACCGAAACGATCTTCATGCACAAGGGCAAGATCTGGGAGCAGGGCCGCTCGTCCGAACTCTTCGCCAATCCGCAAACGCCGGAACTCCGGCAATTCGTCAAGGCCGATGTAAAGTAGTTCACCGGCACAAAGGAAAATCCATGACCACTGAAATCGTGCAACTGTGCCCGCTCATTCCGGCACTGGAGGAAGAACTTGCGCAGCGCTTCACCGTGCATCGCCTGTTCGAAGTGTCAGACAGGGCCGCCTTCCTTGCTGAAAAAGGCGGCGCGATCCGCGGCGTCGTCACCGGCGGTCATATCGGCCTGCCGGCGGATATTGGTGCAGCGTTACCAAAGCTTGAAATCGTTGCCATCAACGGCGTCGGCTTCGACAAGGTTGATCTGGCTGAAGCGAAGCGGCGCGGCTTTCGTGTTTCCAATACGCCTGACGTGTTGACGGCCGATGTCGCGGATCTTGCTCTGGGCCTTATTCTGGCGCAGGCACGCAGGCTGCCGCAGGCAGACCAATATGTCCGCACCGGGCAATGGCTGAAGGGCGACATGGGCCTTTCCACCCGCGTGGCCGGTCGTCGCTATGGCATATTCGGTTTCGGCCGCATCGGTCAGGCGATTGCCAGGAGGCTCGAAGGTTTCGATGCGCATATCTCCTACACCACGAGAAATCGTCGCGATGTCGCCTATGATTATTATGACAGCATCGAAGCTCTGGCCGCTAATTGTGACGTGTTGATCATCGCCGCAGCGGCCACCGCCGAAACGCGTCATATCGTCAGTGCCGAGGTTCTGAACGCGCTTGGCCCGCAGGGTGTGCTTGTCAACGTGGCTCGCGGCTCGTTGGTGGATGAGAAGGCGCTCATTGAGGCACTTTCGAATGGCGTGATCGCAGGTGCTGCGCTTGATGTCTTCGAGGATGAACCGCGTGTGCCGGAAGCGCTGTTTGCTTTCGAAACCGTCACGATCGCCCCACATATCGGCAGCGGCACGCATCAGACGCGACGGGCCATGGCAGACCTCGTTCTTGCCAATCTCGACGCGCATTTTGCCGGCAGGGAGCTGCCGACGCCGGTGGCGTGAGGGGGCCTTGCTGGATGCCGGAATTCTGGCGGCGCGGCTTCTATCCGCGCCGTTTTCCCTGAGACAGGCGCTATTTCATCGCCGCAAGCGTACAGACGGCCACCGGCCACCCTATCTCCGCCCCTCGTTCATATTTATATAATATGTATAATCCTACTATTCTGCTCTCTTATAAAGTGATGAGGCGGATAGGTGCGTTCCAAGGGCCCGAAGACACCCGTGCAGAACCGGATATCGCGGAAAAAGCGCGAAACAGGGCCATCTGCCTCTACCCCAACAGATGAAAATAGTAATCCATCCGACCGGCATGTGTTGTTGGAAGCGATGATCGACCACGTGCCGGATTTTATCTATGCCAAGGATCTGGAAGGTCGGTTCCTGTTTGCGAACCGCGCAATCGTCAAGGAAAATGGTTTTGACACGGTGGAGGAGCTGATTGGCCTCACCGATTACGATATTCACGGCGAAGCAGCACGGCGGGCGGGCATTCCCGACACCGAGGCACGGGTGATGCGCACGGGAGAACCGGATCTCGGTTACGAAGAGCGGGCCATGCGTGGCGATATCGACCGCTGGCTGATGATGTCGCGCGTGCCGCTGCGGGACAAGTCCGGCAACATCATCGGGGTGGTCGGCGCTTCTAGGGACATAACCCAGAAAAAGGCTTCCGAAAGACTGCTGCAGACGCAGGCGCGCATTCTCGAAATGATTGTCGCAGCGGCGCGTATCGAGGATTTCCTCGAGGAATTCGTCAAGGCGATTGAAAATCTCGCCACGGGGCTTGCCTGTGCCGTACGGGTGTTCGACGCCGCTACGGGTGAACCTTCGGTTTATGCATCGCCGGCACTCGCTCCGCATGCGGGGCTGACGGCGCTGATTTCCTCGGTCAGCGATCCTGACATCATCACTTCCCCTGCCGATAACACGGCCTTCAGCTTCGATATTCCCGCCAGCGACGGCAAGGCGCACGGTTTTGTCTGGTGCATGCTCGCGGCCCGCCAGCCAGATCCGGCACTGGTGGAATTTATCGGTGCGGCTGCACGCATGGCGGGGCTCGCGATCGACCGCAAACGTGCGGCCGAACATATCGCCTTTCTGGCTGATCACGACATGCTGACCCGGCTCCCCAATCGCCGTTTTCTCGATACACGACTGCCGGAAGTTCTTGCGGCCGCGGCAAAAGCCAGGCGAACGATCGCCGTCTGCTTTCTCGACCTCGACAATTTCAAGCAGATCAACGACACGCTGGGCCACAGCGTCGGCGATGCGCTGCTTTCGAAGACGGCGGCGCGCATCGCAGGGACCCTGGGTCGAAACGATCTCGTGTTGCGGGTGGGTGGGGATGAGTTCGTCGTCATTCTGCAGAAGCAGCGTGACGGTTTTGAATCCCGGCTTCGGGGCATCCAGGCTGCGGTCTCACAGCCGCTGCGCATCGGCAATTATGATATCAAGGCGACTTCCAGCATCGGCGTGGCGTTTTTTCCGGAACATGGGGAAACCACGGCGGAGATCGTCGCCGCTGCCGATCTTGCCATGTATCAAGCGAAACATAATGGTCGGGACGGTATCGCCACCTTCTCGCCGCGAATGGCAGACGATTTGAGAAAGAAGGTCACGCGTATCGAGGAATTGCGCAGGGCCGTGGAACGGGATGAATTCATCCTTCATTTCCAGCCGCAGGTCGATCTACTTACCGGCGGCATCAGTGGGGTGGAGGCGCTGGTGCGCTGGCAGCACCCGGCGGAGGGACTGCTTGGGCCTGCGGAATTCATCGGCCTTGCGGAAGAAACCGGCCTCATCGTGGAGCTTGGGGAGAGCATTCTGAAAAAAGCGTGCCGTCAGGCGCGAGACTGGATGGCTGCTGGATTGTCGCCTGTCAAAATGGCAGTCAATATCTCCCCCCGGCAGTTCCAGGCCGGCTTGGCGGACCAGATCAGTTCGGTGCTGAAGGAAACCGGCCTTGCACCTTCGCTGCTGGAAATCGAGATTACCGAGACGCTCATCATTCAGGATGTCGACACGTCAGTGCGCATCATGCGCGCCATCAAGCAGATGGGCGTCAGCCTGGCACTGGATGACTTCGGCATCGGCTATTCCTGTCTTGGCATGCTCAAGACATTCCCTCTCTCGTGCATGAAGATCGACCGGTCGTTCCTCACGCATCTGCCGGCAAAAACCAAAGACAGCGCCATTGTTTCGATCATGATCCAGCTTGCCGGTTCACTGGGCATCGATGTCATTGCCGAAGGCGTGGAAACGGCCGAGCAGGCTGATTTTTTGCGGGCTGCCGGTTGTCCCTACGGGCAAGGTTATTATTTTGGCCGCCCCGTGGCGGCTGGCGAGATCGAGGGCATGCTGAAGGCGATGTCCACGTTTGCAACCGGTTCTTCCAGCCAACCGCTGTAATCGCCGATCCACCGCCCGCTGCGTCATCCGAACGGAATTGAAGCACCACGCGCGAGTTCCAGGTCGGGTATCGCCGCCTTGCGCAGTCACTGCACCAGCCTCTGCCATTGTCACATCACCGTTGTTATTCAAGGTGAGCTGTTGGGCTCCTGTTGCAGCAATATTGTTGATAATTTCGCCATATTAGAATATTATCGTAAATTAAATATCCAATAAAGCTTACTTTCCCAGTGTATATAAGTGTATTTTTATATTTTAAACTTTATATTTGTTGTAATTTTACTACGTAATGTGATTGCGTCATCGTGTTGTATTTTAAATCCGGAGATTTGAATTGCGACTCCCCTGCGATTTCTGTCATTTGCTGATCAGCGCAGGGAAGCGGGCGGCAGGGAAAAGACCAGCCCACAAATTTGCGCATTCGTTGAAAAATTTTTGACTGGAGATTACAAATGAACATCAAGAGCCTTTTGATCGGCTCCGCTGCGGCTCTCGCAGCAGTATCCGGCGCACAGGCCGCTGACGCCATCGTCGCCGCTGAGCCCGAGCCCATGGAATATGTTCGCGTCTGCGATGCTTTCGGCACCGGCTTCTTTTACATCCCCGGCACCGAAACCTGCCTGAAGTTCGACGGTTACGTTCGTTTCCAGACCGACTTCGGTCGCAACCAGTCCGGTACATCTGACTGGGACTCTTTCACCCGCGCCCAGTTCAACATTGACACCCGCACCGACACAGAACTCGGCGCCCTGCGTGGCTACATCGGTCTGCGCGGTCAGGCCGACAACGATACTGACCGCAACTTCGTTCTTGATCAGGCTTTCATCGAACTCAGCGGCCTGAAAGTCGGTTTCTACTACAACTGGTGGGACGACGGTCTCTCCGGTGAGTATGACCAGCTCAGCTCCAACCGCACCCGTCTGAACGCTATCCGTTACACCTACGACGCCGGCTCATTCTACGTCGGTGCCGCTGTTGAAGAGCTCGAAGGTTCGCGTAAGGGCACTTCCGAACTCGGCGTTACGAAGGGCGGCAAGTTCCAGACCAACACGAACGATGTTGGCATCAGCGCCATCATCGGCGCAAAGATCGGCGGCGTTAAGGCCAACCTGCTTGGCGGTTACGACACGAACCAGGAAAACGGTGCAATCCGTGCAATCATCACTGCTGACATCGGTCCCGGCACGCTCGGCATCTCCGGTGCTTGGGCTTCCGGCGCCAACTACTACTACGAAGAGTCCGAGTGGACTGTTGCTGCTGAATACGCCATCAAGGCAACTGACAAGCTGACCATCACCCCCGGCTTCCAGTATTTCGGCACGATCGACATCGGCGCTAACAACGACTTCGTTGGCAGCCGCGATGCATGGCGCGCTGGCGTCGCTGCTGGTTACAAGATCACCTCTGGTCTCTCCACCAAGGTTGCGGTTACCTATCAGGACGTCGATGGCAAGAAGGGCGTAAACGGTGGTGGCGACAGCTGGACCGGTTTCGTTCGTCTTGAGCGTTCGTTCTAACAGAGCCTGACAAAAAGCATAACCGGGTTAGACAACTCAGATCCACCCCGTTTCTTGAACGGGTGAGTGCTAGCTCCAGTCAAAGTTCCTGACATGATGTCAGGTTTGCTCCCCGGTCCTCTCCTGGCCGGGGAGTCTTTGTCGTGATCTTGGCAAGAAGTGCCAGGGGACCTTGCCGACCCCAGTCGATTAGTGATCCCGCGTCGATTTGTGATCCTGAACAGGCCCTTGGTCAGCGGCGCGGAATCTCGCATCCGCCGGCGGACGGGGAGGGAGCACGGGTTCGTCGAACGTGCGCAGCAGGCAGCCCCAGCCCGGATCGTGCATGTGTGCTTTCAGACCCGCCCGTTCTGCCAGTGCCATGGCTTCCTGTTGACCGAAGGAAATGGCGGCGTCTACATCTGATGTCAGTACCCGGCCATTTTCCATCAGCAATCTACCGTCCACGAAGACGGTATCTACATCGCTGCCAAGAACCTGATGTACCAGACGGTGGACCGGCATCCACATGGGCATGAGATGCGGCTTCCGCATGTCGATGATGACGACGTCAGCCTTCTTGCGGATCTCGAGCGAACCGATCTCGTCCTCCATGCCGATAGCGTGGGCGGCATCGATCGTGATCATCTCTAAGATCTTGCCCGGCGGAAGCAGGTAGCGGTCGTGATTGTGCAGGAGATGTTGCGTAAATTGCGCGAGGCGAGCCGTCTGCAACATGTCGAAATGGCGGCTTGGAGCTGCGCCATCGGTGGTGATGGCGACACGAATCCCTTTTGACATCATTTCCATGATGGGAGTTGCGCGGCCCGGCGGCGCATGGGTCACGCGTGTGCCTGTCTCGGCCAGTATGTCTATTTCGTCGTGGGAGATACCCCAGCAATGCTGAAGGTGAATGTCAGGGCCAAGCAGGGCATTTTCCTTGTCCTGAAACGCCATGCGGATTTGCCCGGCAAAAGCGTCGGAATGAAGCCTGACACCGGTCTTGCGCGCCATCTCGCGTATCCGGCGGGCCTGCATTCTGTCACCCTCTGTCAGTTTCACCGCCTGGTCCGGCGTAGATGCATTGGAGGGTTCGACCGACGGTGCGATGGTGAAAGGCGTCAGGAAAACGCTGATGCGGCCATCGGCGCTGCCGTGCAATGCTTCGATCACCGCTTCGCTGCCATCCATCATCTCGTCGAAGCTAACGTCGCGACGTTCCGGTAGACCGCTCTCCCACCGTGTGACCGGATGAGGCCATGGGAGGCCTGACGGCCCGACGCAGATGATTTCGCGAAGGCCGAGTTCGCTATAGGCGCGGGCGTGGTTGATGGCGAAGACGGGGTCATCCGCGCGTGGCATCGAAGTGATGATGCTGGCCCCGGTCGTCACCCCGGCGCGCAGCCGTTCAATGCCGGAAATCAGCCCGTCGGCATACCAGTAGTCGCGGGTGACGTAGTGGTAATAGGTCGGGGTGATGATTTTCATCCACATCGCATTGGTGTCCGCTGCGATGCTGCGAAGAAGGGCGTGGCCCGCGTGGCCATGGGCATCGATCAGGCCAGGAATGAGAAGCTTTCCCCTGCAGTCGATAACCGCCTTATCACTGTGGCGGGGGTCAAGTTCATCCACAGTGCCGATGTCGACAATTCTGTCGCCTTCTATCGCCAGTGCCCCGCTCTCAATAATGCGCCGCTCCTTGTCGACCGTAACGATCGTTCCGTGCCGCAGCAGAAAGCCTGTCATATTCTCTCCTCCTCGCTTAAACTCGTATTCAAAAACTTGCGATTTTGAGTACGATAATTGTCAACAATATTATTGACAATAAGCCTCAGCGAAACAATACTCCTTCTGCCTGACCGGACCCGTGCCGGTTTCCAACGATCAATAAAAAGGGGGGATCAAATGTCCCGTATCAGAAGTTTTGTCCTGGCGGCCATGGCTGCTGCCGCCATTGCCGTTCCCGCCAGCGCGGAGACCCTTCGCTGGGGCGGTCGCGCCGATCTCTATTCGCTCGATCCCTATTCGGTCCCGTCCACATCCAACCTCGCTTTTCTCAATCATATCTACGAAGGTCTCGTCCGCTACGGACCGGACTTCCAGATCGAGCCGGCACTCGCCACCGAGTGGAAGCTGATTGATGGAAAGACCTGGCGCTTTACCCTTCGCAAGGGCGTGAAATTTCATGATGGTGCAGACTTCACCGCCGATGATGTCGTCGCATCCTTCACGCGCGCTTCGGACGCGACGTCGCCGCTGCGGGGCAATATCCCGATTTACGCTGGCGTCAAAAAAGTTGACGCCTACACGGTGGACCTCGATGTCAACGCACCGACTTCTCTCTTTCTGAACGACATAACCAATATCTTCATTTTCAACGCCAAGTGGTTGAAAGATAACAATAGCGAGAAGCCTACCGACTTCGCCTCGAAGGTCGATGGCTACACCACCATGCACACCAATGGCACAGGCCCGTTCAAGCTCGAAAGCCGCGTTCCCGACAGCAAGACTGTTCTCGTTGCCAATGAAGGCTGGTGGGACCAGAAGAAGCACAATCTCGACCGCATCGAATTCGTGCCGATCGCATCTGCGGCAACACGCGTCGCGGCACTGCTGTCAGGTGAAATCGACCTGATCGACTCCGCCCCGATCCAGGATTTGCCGCGTCTGGAATCCTCGCCCAATATCACGGTCAAGAAGCGCACCGAGCTCCGCACGCTTTTCATTGGCTTCAACCGCCGCGAAAAACTGGAAAACGGTCAGCCGAACCCCTTTAATGATCTGCGCGTTCGTCAGGCCTTCGAAGCCTCCATCGATCGTGACCTGATCAACAAAAAAGTCATGCGTGGTCTTGCAAGACCATCCGGCTCGCTGATCGCACCTGAGATCGCTGGTTATGCCAAATCGCTGGACACGTTCGAGCCGGCCGATCCGGCCAAGGCGCAGAAGCTGCTTGCCGATGCGGGCATGAAGAACCTTGCCTTCACCTATACCTGCATGAATGACGAGAGCGTCAACGAAGAGGATATCTGCTCGGGCGTTGCCAACATGTTGAAGCGTGGCGGTTTCCAGCCGACCATCGATATTGCGCCACGTTCCGTGCAGTCACCTAAGCGCAATGGCGGCAAGGCTGACGTCTTCAACCTCAGCTGGGCAAACGAGCCGACTCTTGACGCCTTCTCGATGCTGTCGCAGATCCTCTCGACCCGCAAGGGCGCGATGGGCGTCTCCAACTATGGCGGCTGGTCCAATCCCGAGATCGACAAGCTTGTTGCGCAGGCGGCGCAGGAGCAGGACAATACGAAACGCCTGGCGCTCGAAGAAGCTGCGCTGAAAATCGCCAAGGACGAGACCATGCTCGTTCCGCTGCATCAGCAGCCGATTGCGTGGGCTATGCTGGCCAAGGTCAAAAGCGTCGACTTCCGCGCCGACAACAAGCCACGCCATTGGCTGACCCAGCTCGACAAATAAGACGGACAGCAAGCGAGGCGCCGGTCACTGGACCGAGCGCCTCACCTGTTTCAGCGGACATTCGAGCACGCACCAGTTCATTTGACTGGATGTGAAGCCGACGAAACCGTGTCAAAAATTGTCGACAAAGTTGCACTGTGTTCGTGGTTCCTACACGCCGCGTAACCTTTGCCCATCTCTGGAAGAGAATGATCGAACCTGAAAGCCTGCGCGGCTCAGGCTCGCGTCCGAGAGGTAACAATGCTGGTATTCATCATCAAGCGTTTGGGAAATGCCGTGCTGGTCATGCTTTCCGTTGCGCTTATCGCCTTTCTCATCTTTCGGCTGGCGGGTGATCCCGTCGAGCTGATGGTCGGCGAACAGACCTCGCAGGAGGATCGTGCAGCCCTGCGTGAGAGGCTCGGCCTCAATGACAGCCTGCCGACCCAATATCTGCGGTTCGTCAAAGACGCGGCGGAGGGCAATTTCGGCGTTTCCTACCGCAACGGCCAGCAGGTGCTGCCGCTGATCGCGGAAAGGTTCCCCGCGACCCTTGAGCTGGTGCTGGTTGCCACCGTGATCTCTCTGGTCGTCGGCCTGCCTCTGGGTGTTCTGACGGCGATCCGGCGCGGGAAGTGGTACACGGAAGGTCTGCAGTTCCTGTCGATCGTCGGGGTGTCCCTGCCAAGCTTCGTTGTCGGCATTCTTCTCATTCTTGTCTTTTCCGTTTCCCTCGGCTGGGCACCGGCATTTGGCCGTGGCGATGTCGTTCAGCTCGGCTGGTGGTCAACCGGGCTTTTGACCTCGTCCGGGCGTGCTGCGCTCATTCTCCCGGCTATCGCGCTTTCGCTTTATCAGATCACCCTCGTCATGCGTCTGGTGCGGGCTGAAATGCTTGAAGTTCTGCGGTCCGATTTCGTGAAGTTCGCACGGGCCCGCGGCATTCCGCGCTGGCGGATCTACTTCCGTCATGCGCTGCGCAACTGTCTGATGCCGGTGGTGACACTGACGACGATGAATGTGGGTTCGCTCATCGCCTTCGCGCTCATCACGGAAACGGTGTTTCAGTGGCCGGGCATGGGCATGCTGTTCATTCAGGCGGTTACCTTCCTCGATATCCCCGTCATGGCGGCCTATCTCTGCATCATCTCCTTCATCTTCGTTGTCCTCAACACGTTCGTCGATATCGCCTATGCCGTCATCGATCCGCGTCTGCGCACCGCGCGCTGACCGAAGGGAGCCAGTTTCATGACAGACCTTTCGCAAACGGAAAAAACCGCCCGTCGGTCACTTTTCAGCCGCATGCGCGATAGCGACCTCTACTGGTCGTTCAGCCGCAGTAAATCGGCCAAGATCAGCGCGCTCATTCTCGCAATCCTGATCCTCGCAGCTGTCTTCGCGCCGTGGATTGCGCCCCAGAATCCCTATGACGGTGCATCGCTGGACATGTGGAAGGCCGAGCTTCCGCCGATCTGGCAGGAGGGCGGCGAATGGCCGTTTCTGCTTGGAACAGATACGCAGGGACGCGACATGCTCTCGGCCATTCTCTACGGCACACGCATCTCCATCGTCATCGGTGTTGCCTCCGTGCTGCTTTCGCTCGTCATCGGTATGACGGCAGGTCTGGTGGCGGGGTACTTCGGCGGTTTTGCCGATGGCCTCCTGATGCGCATCGGTGACATCACGCTCTCGATCCCGACCATTCTGGTTGCCATCCTCGTATCGACGGTCGTCCGCCAGATGCTACCTGACAATCTGCGTGAGGTCGGTGCTTCCGCCGTGCTTATTCTCGCCATCGCCCTTTCCGCCTGGGTGCAATATGCCCGCACGGTGCGCGCCCAGGCCATCGTTGAAACCGGCAAGGACTATGTTCAGGCCGCAAAGCTGATCGGCGTGCCCGCCCGCCGCATCATGGCGGCGCATATCCTGCCCAATACGTTAACGCCGATCATGGTTGCCGCGACGCTGAATTTCGGCATGGCGATCCTGACGGAAGCGACGCTGTCCTTCCTTGGCATTGGCATGCCGCCTAGCCAGCCGTCGCTCGGCACGCTGATCCGTATCGGCAACCAGTTCTTGTTTTCCGGCTCCTGGTGGATCGTGCTGTTCCCTGTCTTCCAACTCTGCCTGCTCGTCGTCACCGTCAACCTTCTGGGTGACTGGCTGCGCGATGCGCTCAACCCGAAACTGAGGTGAACTCCATGCACGATCTTCTTCTGCGCAACGTACGGCCCATGGCGGGCGAGGCCTGCGATATTTTGATCAGGAACGGCAAGATTTCAGGTTTCGGAACATTTGACGTCGAACCCGGCATGCCGGTTGAGGATGGCAAGGGAGCAATTGCCGTTCCCGGTCTTATCGATGCCCATACGCATCTGGACAAGACGACGTGGGGCATGCCCTGGCATGTCAACAATCGTGCTGCCATCCTGCGCGAACGGATCGATTTCGAGCGGGAAAACCGCGTTCAGATCGGCATCGATCCGCATCGCCAGTCCATGCGCCATGCCATCGGGCTTGTGGCCAATGGCGGCACCCATATTCGCAGCCATGTCGATATCGACCCGACCCACGGGCTGACGCTGGTCGAGGGCATCTGGGAAACACGGGAAAAGCTTGCTGGCATCATCGACATCGAGGTCGTCGCCTTCCCGCAATCCGGCGTCATGGTCATGCCCGGCACGGTGGAGCTTCTCGATGAGGCGTTGAAGCAAGGCTGCGAGGTGCTTGGCGGCATCGATCCATGCGGAATTGACCGCGATCCAAAGGGCCAGCTGGACATTCTTTTTCAACTGGCGACGAAACACGGCGTGCCGATCGATATCCATCTGCACGAAGCCGCCGACCTCGGCGCCTTCACGATGGAGCTCATCTTCGAGCGCATCCGGGCGAACGGCATGCAGGGCAACGTTGCCATCAGCCACGCCTTTGCCCTTGGCATGAACGACTATCTGCGTGTCGGTAGGCTGATCGACGAGATTGCGCGGCTTGATGTCGCCATCTTGACCACGGGTGCGCCATCGGCAAGCGTGCCGTCGATCATGCGCCTCAAGGAGGCGGGTGTGCGCGTTGGCGGCGGCTGTGATGGCATCCGCGACACATGGGGTCCGTGGGGACAGCCGGACATGCTGGATCGCGCCAAGATCATCGGCATGAAAAACGGTCTGCGTTCGGATATCGAACTTGCGCATGTGCTGCATGTCGTTTCCAAGGGTGGCGCCGATGTCATGGGTCTTGAGGATTACGGCGTGGAGATCGGCTGTGCTGCCGACTTCACGCTGCTGACCGGTGAAACGCTGGCGCATGCTGTTGTCGATATCGCGCCGCGGCCGCTAGTCGTCAAAGGCGGCCGGGTTACCGCGAGAGATGGCAAAGCCATCGTGGAGGCGCCGTGATGAGCGACGTTCTCAATACGTTGCAACTTGGCGAAAGGCCGCAAGGGCGGACGTTGCTCACAGCCAGCTGGGTTGTCGGGCACAGAGACGGATCGCACCGGCTCCTCAAAAACGGTGACGTTGTCTTTGAAAACGGCGAAATCATCTTTGTCGGGCATGAATTTCCCGGCGAGATCGCCCGGCGTATCGATTTTGGCAATGCGCTCGTCAGCCCCGGCCTGATCGATCTCGATGCGCTTTCCGATCTCGATACGACGATCCTCGGCATTGATCATCATCCGGGCTGGGCGAAGGGTCGTGTCTGGCCGCGCTCCTATGTCGAGGCTGGTCCCTACGAAATGTATTCCCCGGAAGAGCTTGCCTTCCAGAAGCGTTTCGCCTTCGGGCAGTTGCTCCTCAATGGCATCACCACGGCAGCCCCCATCGCATCGCTGTTTTATCGCGAATGGGGGGAGACCGTGGCGGAATTCGAGGCGGCCGCCGATGCCGCCGGGGAACTTGGTTTGCGCGTTTATCTCAGCCCCGCCTTCCGTTCAGGCGGCATGGTGCTGGAAGAACCGGGCCGCATGGTGCCTGTTTTTGATGAGGAGCGCGGTTTTCAGGGCCTCGCCGACGCAATCGCCTTCATCGAAAAGCAGAGTGGAAGGCACGGCGATCTGGTGCGCGGCATGCTCGCGCCGGACCGCGTGGAAACCTCCACCCTGGCGCTCATAGAGCGCACCGACGCAGCGGCCCGCGAGCTCGGCTGCAAGTTCCGTCTCCATATGGCGCAGGGCGTCATGGAGGTCGATACGGTTCGCAAGCTCCACGGTTCGACCGCGCCAGTCTGGCTCGCCAAGGCCGGGCTGCTCAGCGAAAGGCTAATTGCGCCGCACGCCACCAATGCGACGGAAGAAGATCTGGCGCTCTATGCGGAAAACGGCGTCTCCATCGTCCACTGTCCGCTGGTTTCGAGCCGTGGTGGCAGCACGCTCTCATCCTTCTCCTCCTGCCGCAAACGCGGCATCAATATCGCGATGGGAACGGATACGGCCCCGGCGGACATGCTGATGAATTTGCTCGTAGGGCTGATCACCTGCCGCATCAATGACGGTGCTCCGGACCAGATCCGCTGTGCCGATCTCTTCGATGCGGCCACACTTGGCGGCGCGCGCGCGCTTGGCCGGTCTGACCTTGGCCATCTTTCCCCGGGCGCAAGGGCAGACATTGCTGTCTTTGACCTCGACGATACCGTCATGGCGCCGAGCATCGATCCGATCACCACGCTGGTGACCGGTGGTTCGGGCAAGGTCACGCGGGCCGTTTTTGTCGACGGCCGTCTTTCCATGCGTGAAAGGCAGGTCGCCCGTATCGACATGCGGCGTGCCCGTGAACAGGCGCAGGCGCAGTTCGATCGCCTGATTGCAAAATATCCCGAACGGAGCTGGGCAAATCCGCCCGTCTCCGAAATCTTCCCTCCGAGCTATCCGGTGGAGGTCGCCCAGCATGGTTGACATGAACCAATCGGTTATCGATGTCCGCAATCTCAAGGTCGAGTTTCCCGGCCGTCGAGGCACCGTTACTGCGCTTTCCGATATCAGCCTTTCGATCCGGCCCGGTGAAATTCTGGGTGTTGTCGGTGAATCCGGTGCTGGAAAATCCATGACGGGCCTTGCCATACAGGGCCTGCTCGAGAAGCCCGGCCACATTGCCGATGGCGAAATATGGCTCGGGTCGCGCCGTATCGATCAACTGGATGACCGGGCGATGGAAAGCATTCGCGGTCGTGAGATCGGTGCGATCTTTCAGGACCCGCTCACCTCGCTCAATCCACTCTTTACGGTCGGTGCGCAGCTTGTCGAGACGATCCGCCAGCACCTGCCGCTGTCGAAAGCGGATGCACGCGCACGGGCCGTTCAACTGTTGAAGGATGTCGGCATTCCATCACCTGCGGATCGTGTCGATCATTATCCGCACCAGTTTTCTGGCGGCATGCGCCAGCGTGTCGTCATTGCGCTGGCGCTCGCCGCCTCTCCGAAACTCATCATTGCCGATGAGCCGACGACGGCGCTCGATGTCTCGATCCAGGCGCAGATCATTTCCCTGCTGCGGCGGCTGTGCAAGGAAAAGCAGACGGCGGTCATGCTCGTCACCCACGACATGGGCGTCATTGCCGAGGCTGCCGACCGTGTGGCGGTGCTTTATGCCGGCCGGCTGATCGAGGTGGGCCCGGTCGAGCAGGTGCTGCACGAACCGCGCCACCCCTATACGCAGGGCTTGATGGCCTCCATCCCGTCACTTGGCGCACGGGTGGAGCGGCTGAACCAGATCGACGGCGCAATGCCGCGTCTCGACGCGATCCCGCCCGGATGCGCGTTTAATCCACGCTGTGGACTCGCCGGGCCACGCTGTCGGCGGGAAAGGCCTGAACTCGAAACCGTCGGCAACGGCGCCAGTGCGTGCTGGCTGAATGCAGGAGGCACAGCATGACACAATCCGCATCTCAAAAGGCAGCATTGAGCAAGCCGGCCTTGACGGTGAAGGGCCTGACGAAAACCTTCGACGTTTCGGCCCCGCTGCTCAATCGCATCATCGAGCGCAAACCACGGCAGTTCGTGCAGGCCGTCAACGATATCGATTTTTCCGTTCCGGCCGGCGGCTGTCTCAGTATCGTCGGTGAAAGCGGTTGTGGCAAATCGACTGTCGCCCGCCTGGTAACGGGACTTTTTCGGCCAAGTGCCGGCGAGTTTCGTTTCGCGGCAGGCGGCAAGGGTAAACCGCTGTCGGCACAGATGATCTTTCAGGATCCCTATGCCTCGCTCAATCCGCGCTGGCGGGTGAAGAACATCATCGCCGAACCGATCCGCGAATTGAAGCTGCGCGCGACCAAGGCTGAGACGATGGATAGGGTGGAGGAGCTTCTCAAAACCGTGGGCCTTTCAGCCTCTGACGGCGAAAAGTTTCCGCATGAATTTTCCGGCGGCCAACGCCAGCGCATCTCCATTGCCCGTGCATTGGCAAGCGAACCGGAATTCCTCGTCTGCGATGAGCCGACATCGGCGCTCGACGTTTCGGTGCAGGCGCAGGTGCTGAACCTCATGCGCCGCCTGCAGGATGAACTCGGCCTCACCTATCTCTTCATCAGCCACGACATGAGCGTTGTTCGTCACATGTCGGACCGCATTGCGGTGATGTATCTCGGGCGGATTGTGGAGGAGGGGGATACGGAAGAGCTTTTCGCCAATCCGCGCCATCCCTATACCCGGCTGCTTCTCCAGACGATCCCTAATATCAAGGCGCCGCAGCGGGACCGGGAGATTGTTGCCGGTGAAGTGCCAAGCCCTCTGAAGCCGCCTTCGGGTTGCGCGTTTCACCCGCGTTGTCCGCTCGCAACGGCGCAATGTTCGGCAGAAGTGCCTAAGGTGAAGAGCCTTGCCAACGGCACGCGGGTCGCCTGTCATCTGGTCGAAGATGACAGGCAATGGGCGGGCGAGCGACATCGCGCCTGAGCGGAAAAATCAGCCGAGCGCGGCGCGCAGGTCGTGGGAAAGGTCGCGGATTTCGCTGAGATCGAGCTCCGCTTCCACATGCTCGAGGTGGTGGGTCATCAGGTGGATGGCCCGCGACGGATCATTGTTGGCGATCGCATCGACGATTTCCGCATGTTCGTCCGGGCCGCAGTTGAAGCGATCCGTGTTACGGTAAACGGCTGTTATCAGCGACGAGCGGGAAATGAGGTCGCGCATGGTGGTAAAGAGAAAGTCGGAACCGAGCGTTTCCGCAAGCAGAAGGTGGAACCCGCCGGAAAGCTTGATGATGTCGGTCGTGACGTTTTTGGCATTGGCCACGCGCTCTTTTGCCACGTGGTCGCGTAGCTTTTTGAGATCGGTCTTGGTGGCGGATTTGCAAAGTCTTTCGACAACGCATTGCTCGACGGTACGGCGCACGAAGAAGACGTCGCGGGCTTCCTCGACCGACGGTTTGGAGACGAAAGCACCGCGATTGGGAACGATGGTCACCAGTCCGTCACGTTCGAGAACGGACAAGGCCTGGCGGATTCTGGCACGGCTGACGCCAAAGATTGTCGCCAGTTGCTCTTCTTTCAGCTGCACACCCGGACGCAGCCGGCGTTCGGCGATCGAAAGCCATACTTTCTCGACAATCTGCTGCGTGGACGGGCCGGCCTGCTCGCTCATTCGACATACTCCCCAATCGCCCTAGAGAAGCGTGATGTGAATGAAAAAGTCAACCGTATCAACGGGATTTTGGTTGCAACATTGTCAACAATATGAGAGATAATTGTAGACTAAATTAGGATGCCGATCATGGAATTCGATTTCAGCGCGCTTGAGCCCCAGAGCCGCTACCGCCTTCTGACGAATTTTATCGGTCCGCGGCCGATCGCACTCGTGACGACCCGCTCGGAAGCGGGCCATAACAATGCAGCGCCGATGAGCTTCTTCAACGTCTTTTCGCATGATCCGCCCATCGTGGTCCTCGGCATTCAGCCGAAGGTGAGCGGCGAGGAAAAGGATACGATGGTGAATATCCGCCGCACTGGCGAGTTCGTCGTCAATATGGTCGATATGTCGCTTTCGGAGCAGATGCTGATCTGCGGTCTCGGCTTCGACAATGAAGTTGACGAGATGTCGATGGCCAAGCTTACGGCCATGCCCTGCAGCAAGATCGATGCGAGTTATGCCGCGCAATCGCCCTGCGCCTTCGAGTGCCGGGTGGAGCGACTGATCGATTACCCCCGCCGCACGCTGGTGCTGGGCGAAGTGGTTCATATGCATGTCCATAACGAATGCCTCGATGAGGAGGGACGTTATGTCGATGCCGATCGCTACCAGCCGATCGCCCGGCTTCACGCCGACAACTACATTACCTCGGACCGCCAGTTTGTTTTGAAGGCGCCACCAATCACCGATTTCACCGCGCCTGACGGCAAGTGACAGCTCATCAGGATGCGTGCGATGCATATTCGTTTGATAAACCCCAATTCCACCGCCTCCATGACCGCGCAGGCTCTCGATAGCGCGCTAAGGGTCAAGCAGAAGGAGACCCACGTCTCCGCGGCAAATCCTGACGATACCCCCGTCAGCATCGAAGGGCAGGCGGATGAGGCCATGGCCCTTCCCGGGCTGCTCGCGGAAATCCGCAAGGGTGAGGCGCAGGGCGTGGATGCCTATGTGATCGCCTGTTTCGACGATCCGGGCCTTCACGCCGCACGCGAAGTGGCGCGAGGACCCGTCATCGGCATCTGCCAGGCCGCCGTGCAGGTGGCGATGACGATCAGCCGCCGCTTCTCGATCATCACGACGCTGCCGCGTTCCATCGCGATCATCGAAGATCTGGTGGAGGATTACGGCGCGCAACGGCATTGCCGGAAGGTCCGGGCAATCAACCTGCCGGTTCTTGGTCTTGAGGAGGATCCAGAGGTTGCGGAAGCGCTGCTTCGGCGCGAAATCGAGGTCGCCAAGCGGGAGGATGCGGCAGAAGCGATCATTCTCGGCTGCGCGGGCATGTCCTCGCTCTGCGACCGGCTGCGCGACGCCACAGGTGTTCCGGTCATCGATGGTGTGACGGCAGCGATCAAGCTTGCCGAAGCTCTTGTTGGCGCCGGTTACAATACCTCGAAGGTCAATGCTTACGACTATCCGCGGGTGAAGGGGCCGGCCCTCGTCGCCTGCGCCTAGCTTGCAGGAAAATGCCCGCGGCCATTTGCGGGCGCTCGCGCCACGTTCTAGTGTTCTCCCGCGCACACCGGTCAACCGGGCGCGCCGCGGGGGAGAGCGTATGATCGACAAGCTGGAATTTTTCATTGCATTGGCGCGGGCTGAACATTTCGGCCGGGCGGCGGAGGAATGTGGTGTCTCCCAGCCCAGCCTGTCGGCGGCAATCCGGCAGTTGGAGGATCAGTTGGGCGTCGTTCTCGTGGTGCGTTCAGCGCGGTATCAGGGGCTGACGCCGGAAGGCCAGCGTGTGCTGGAATGGGCGCGTCGTATCGTTGGCGATACACGCACCATGCGTGAGGAAATGCGCGCCGCCCGTAGGGGCCTGGCCGGACATATACGTCTGGCCGTCATTCCGACCGCGCTTGCAATGGTGCCGCGATTGACCGAATCCTTCCAGGCGCGCCATCCCGATGTGACTTTTTCCGTCACGTCCCGCACCTCGCTGCAGGTTTTGAGCCAGATTGAAAACCTCGAGATCGACGCGGGAATCAGTTACCTCGACAATGAGCCGCTCGGACGCGTGACCACCGTGCCGCTCTATTCCGAGCGTTATCACCTCATCGCGGCTGCCGGAACGCCACTTGCTGATCAGGAAAGCGTTACCTGGCAACAGGTTTCCAGTCTTAGGCTTTGTCTATTAACTCCGGACATGCAGAACAGGCGCATCATCAACCGGCACATGGCCGAGGCTGGCGTGGAAGCCAAGCCGACTCTCGAATCCAACTCGATGATTGTGCTTTTTTCTCATATCCGCACCGGACAATGGGCTTCAATAATGCCGCGTAACCTCGCGGAATCGTTTGGTTTTCCTAAGCAGATCAGGATAATCCCGATTACTGATCCGGACCCCGAACACCTCGTGGGCCTGATTGCCACGCACCGGGAACCACACACTCCGCTTGTCTCCGCGCTGCTTCACGAGGCTCGCCAAAGGGCCGCCGAGAAGGCATTTGATAGGAATTTCCTATCAAATGACGGAAACTGATTATTGACCTGATCCCGCCGATCTCGACATCTTGCAAGCACCGCAGGGCTGCGAAAGGATTGACTATATCCCGCTCGTCATCCCTGCCCCTGTCGGTTTGGGAGGACTGGCTTATGAATATTCGAGCGGTTGCCGTAGATGAGGCGGCGCGTGTTTCCGCCATCATTGATGAATTTCTCCATCTGGAGGGGCCTTTGCTACCCATCCTGCACGCAATGCAGGAAGAATTCGGCTATATCCCGGAAAGCGCCAAGCAGATCATCGCATCCGCGCTGAACATATCGCGCGCCGAGGTTCATGGCGTCGTCACCTTCTACCCCGATTTCCGTGATCATCCGCATGGTCGCCATGTCTTAAAGCTCTGTCGCGCCGAGGCTTGCCAGTCGATGGGTGGCGAGTCTCTTGCGGAAACCATCAAGTCCCGCCTCGGCCTCGACTGGCACGAAACCGCGCCTGACGGTTCCGTCACGCTTGAGCCGGTCTTCTGTCTCGGGCTCTGCGCTCAGGCACCGGCCCTGATGCTGGATGGCGAAGTCCATGCCCGTCTTGATGAGGACTGTCTTGTCGAGATTCTGGCGGAGGCACGCCGATGAGTGTCACCGTTTTTGTTCCCGCCGATTCCGCCGCTCTTGCCGTTGGCGCAAACCGTGTTGCCGATGCCATCGCCCGCGAGGCCGCTGGCCGTAACCTTGAGGTCGAGATTGTCCGCAACGGCTCGCGTGGCATGCTCTGGCTGGAAGTGCTGGTCGAAGTGCGCACCGAGCATGGCCGTATCGCCTACGGCCCCGTTAAGGCAAGCGACGTCGCCTCGCTTTTTGACGCAGATTTTCTGAAAGGTAGGACCCATCGCCTCTGTCTCGGGCTGACAAAGGACATTCCGTTCCTGAAGAGCCAGACGCGTCTGACATTTGCCCGATGTGGCGTCACCGATCCATTGTCGCTAGAGGATTACCGCACCTATCAGGGAATGAAGGGTCTTGAAAAAGCTGTTGCGATGACCCCGTTGGATATCGTCGCGGAGGTGACCCAGAGCGGCCTGCGCGGACGCGGCGGCGCTGGTTTCCCCACCGGCATCAAATGGAAGACCGTTGCCGATGCGGTGGCGGACCAGAAATACATTGTCTGCAATGCGGATGAGGGCGACAGCGGCACTTTCGCCGACCGGATGATCATGGAAGGCGACCCCTTCGTGCTGATCGAAGGCATGGCGATTGCC
Organism: Agrobacterium sp. CMT1; assembly: GCF_037203725.1. Classification (NCBI taxonomy): domain Bacteria; kingdom Pseudomonadati; phylum Pseudomonadota; class Alphaproteobacteria; order Hyphomicrobiales; family Rhizobiaceae; genus Agrobacterium; species Agrobacterium sp. CMT1. The sequence continues at coordinate 128,214 of NZ_JBBCAR010000014.1, read as the reverse complement.
GGCCTCGCCGTCGGCGCGACCAAGGGCTTCATCTATACCCGCTCGGAATATCCCTACGCCATCAGGGTCATGGAAAAGGCGATCGAAATCGCAAGGCGTGCGGGTATTCTTGGGTCCTCCGTCCTCGGGTCAGGCCGCGCTTTCGACATGGAAGTGCGCATGGGCGCCGGCGCCTATGTCTGTGGCGAGGAGACCTCGCTTCTCAATAGCCTCGAAGGCAAACGCGGAACGGTGCGCGCCAAGCCGCCGTTACCAGCCCTGCAGGGCCTGTTCGGCAAGCCGACCGTCGTGAACAACGTGATTTCGCTCGCTTCCATTCCGGTCATCATGGATCGTGGCGCAGCTTTTTATCGCGATTTCGGCGTCGGCCGCTCGCACGGCACCATCCCGATCCAGCTTGCTGGCAACCTCAAGCATGGTGGGCTTTACGAAACCGCCTTCGGTCTGACGCTCGGGCAGCTTGTGAACGATATCGGCGGCGGCACGATCAGCGGCCGGCCTGTCAAGGCGGTGCAGGTGGGAGGTCCGCTCGGCGCTTATTTCCCGGTGTCGCTGTTCGACACGGTCTTTGACTACGACGCGTTTACGGCGGCTGGTGGCCTGATAGGCCATGCGGGCATCGTGGTGTTCGATGATACGGCAGACATGCTGCATCAGGCCCGGTTTGCGCTGGAGTTCTGCGCCGTCGAAAGTTGCGGCAAGTGCACACCCTGTCGCATCGGCTCCACGCGTGGTGTCGAGACGGTTGACAAGATCGCGCTCGGAATCGAGCGGGAGAAAAACACGGCGTTGCTGGAAGACCTCTGCGAAACCATGAAATTCGGTTCGCTCTGTGCGCTCGGCGGTTTCACGCCCTATCCCGTCATGAGCGCGCTCCGGCATTTCCCTGCTGATTTTGCCCCCATCCCATGTGTTGAAGCGGCGGAGTAAGACCATGGCCCTTGTAACTGAATTCGACTACGGCACCCCCAAGTCCAACGCTACGGACATGGTAACGCTCACAATCGACGGTCGCCAGGTGACTGTTCCCGCTGGAACCTCGATCATGCGCGCCTCGCGTGAAGCGGGCATCGATGTGCCGAAACTCTGTGCCACCGACATGGTGGATGCCTTTGGCTCCTGTCGGCTCTGTCTGATTGAGGTGGAGGGCCGCAATGGCACTCCTGCCTCCTGCACCACGCCTGTTGCCGCCGGTCTCGTCGTGCATACGCAGACGGAGCGGCTGAAGCAGATCCGCAAGGGCGTGATGGAGCTTTACATCTCCGATCACCCGCTCGACTGCCTGACCTGCGCCGCCAATGGCGATTGCGAGTTGCAGGATATGGCGGGCGCGGTGGGCCTTCGCGATGTGCGTTATGGTTACGACGGCGACAATCACGTCAAGGCCCGCACCGGGGAGGGCGATCTTAATGCCCGCTTTATGCCGAAGGACGAAAGCAATCCCTATTTCACCTATGATCCTTCCAAATGCATCGTCTGTTCCCGTTGCGTGCGCGCCTGCGAGGAAGTGCAGGGCACCTTCGCGCTCACGATCGAAGGCCGCGGTTTTGAAAGCAGGGTATCGCCCGGCGCGCACGAGGCATTCCTCGATTCCGACTGCGTGTCCTGCGGTGCCTGCGTGCAGGCCTGTCCGACCGCGACGCTCACCGAAAAATCGGTGATCGAGATTGGCCAGCCGGAACATTCGATGGTCACCACCTGCGCCTATTGCGGCGTCGGTTGCTCCTTCAAGGCGGAAATGCGTGGTGAAGAGCTGGTGCGCATGGTGCCGTGGAAGGATGGACAGGCAAACCGTGGCCATTCCTGCGTCAAGGGCCGCTTCGCTTACGGATATGCGACCCACAGAGATCGTATCCTCAACCCGATGATTCGCGAAAAGATCAGCGATCCGTGGCGGGAAGTCACCTGGGAGGAAGCCTTCTCCCACGTTGCGTCCGAGTTCCGGCGCATCCAGGGCACCTATGGGAAAGAGTCCATTGGCGGCATCACCTCGTCCCGCTGTACGAATGAGGAAACATTCCTCGTCCAGAAACTCATTCGCGCCGGTTTCGGCAACAATAACGTTGATACCTGCGCCCGCGTCTGCCATTCGCCCACGGGTTATGGTCTTGGCCAGGCCTTCGGCACATCTGCCGGCACGCAGAATTTCGACAGCGTGGAGCATTCCGATGTCGTGCTTGTCATCGGCGCCAATCCGACCGACGGCCATCCCGTTTTCGGTTCACGGCTGAAGAAACGGCTACGTCAGGGCGCAAAGCTGATCGTCATCGATCCCCGCCGTATCGATCTTGTCCGCACGCCAAATGTGGAGGCGGCTTTCCACCTGCCGCTGCTGCCGGGAACCAACGTTGCGGTGCTGACGGCGCTTGCCCATGTGATCGTCACGGAAGGTTTGTTCAATGAGGCATTCATTCGCGAGCGCTGCGACTGGTCGGAGTTCGAGGATTGGGCTGCCTTCGTTGCCGAGCCGCAGCATAGTCCGGAAGAGACGGAACGTTTCACGGGCGTACCGGCTGAAGATCTGCGCGGCGCGGCCCGGCTTTATGCCAAGGGCGGCAATGGCGCGATCTATTATGGTCTGGGTGTCACAGAACACAGCCAGGGTTCAACGACCGTCATGGCGATTGCCAATCTTGCCATGGCGACCGGCAACATCGGCCGTCCCGGGGTGGGCGTCAATCCGCTGCGCGGTCAGAACAATGTGCAGGGCTCCTGCGATATGGGGTCTTTCCCGCACGAACTGCCGGGCTATCGCCATATCTCCGATGATGCGACACGCGATGTGTTCGAGAAACTCTGGGGCGTGAAGCTCAACAACGAACCGGGGCTGCGTATCCCCAACATGCTGGATGCCGCTGTCGATGGCAGTTTCAAGGGCATCTATATTCAGGGCGAGGACATTCTCCAGTCGGACCCCGATACCAAGCACGTTTCCGCCGGCCTTGCCGCCATGGAATGTGTCGTGGTGCACGATCTCTTCCTGAACGAGACGGCGAATTATGCGCATGTGTTCCTGCCGGGTTCCACTTTCCTCGAAAAAGACGGCACCTTTACCAATGCCGAGCGCCGCATCAACCGCGTGCGCAAGGTTATGTCGCCGAAAAACGGTTATGCCGACTGGGAAGTAACCCAGAAGCTGGCGCAGGCCATGGGCCTTACGTGGAACTACACCCATCCCTCCGAGATCATGGACGAAATCGCGGCAACGACGCCGAGCTTTGCCAGCGTTTCCTATGCTTACCTCGAAGAGAAGGGCTCGGTGCAGTGGCCCTGCAACGAAAAATTCCCAGAGGGTTCGCCGATCATGCATGTGGACGGCTTCGTGCGCGGCAAGGGCAAGTTCATCCGCACCGAATACGTGGCGACGGACGAACGCACCGGTCCGCGTTTCCCGCTGCTGCTCACCACCGGCCGCATCCTGTCGCAATACAATGTCGGGGCGCAGACACGGCGCACCGAAAACGTCGTCTGGCACGAGGAGGATCGTCTGGAAATCCATCCGCATGACGCCGAACAGCGCGGCGTCAAGGATGGCGACTGGATCAAGCTTGCGAGCCGCTCCGGCGATACGACGCTGCGAGCGCTGATTACGGATCGTGTGGCGCCGGGCGTGGTCTATACGACCTTCCACCATCCCGGCACGCAGGCGAACGTCATCACGACAGACTTTTCCGACTGGGCGACCAACTGCCCGGAATACAAGGTGACGGCGGTTCAGGTCTCTCCCTCCAACGGGCCGACGGAATGGCAGGAAGAATATGATGCGCTTTCGCGTCAGTCCCGCCGCATCGCCGGCAAGCTGGAAGCTGCGGAATAATCGGGGGCCGGGCTTGTCCCGGCCTTTTTATCATGGGACGTGAACTGGCGCGGGGAGTAGATCATGTTACTCAATCACACGGACGAAAAGCTGGTGAGGATGGCGAACCAGATTGCGACGTTTTTTCTGTCACAGCCGGAAGATATCCGTATCGATGGTGTTGCCACCCATATCAACAAGTTCTGGGAACCGCGCATGCGGCGGCGCTTCTTTGAGATGGTGGACGCCGGTCTCGGTGATTTTCGGCCACTCGTGATTGCCGCATCCAGAGAGATCAGAAGGCCAGACGCGCCAGCGGCCGATGCCGTCGGGCTCGGCGAAGACGCGAAGGGCGCACCGGGCGGCAAGGGACCGATTGCGGGAGAATCCCTTTCGGAGCCGAGCGTGCCCGAAACAAGGCGCGTCTGACGCGTGCGGAGATGAATGAAGCTTGCCGCCGCATGGGAGGACGTTCGGCGGCATCGCTATTCGCCTGGCGGGGCGAATGAAAAATGTCCAGACATTCACGAGGGAGGTAGTGTCAATGGCAGTAGCAGGCGCAACGGCGGGAGAGGCGGCGCAAGCCGGGTTTTTGGACCGCGAACGAATAATCGCAAGACCGGGTTTCAATCGCTGGCTGGTGCCGCCGGCAGCGCTTGCCATTCATTTGTGCATAGGCATGGCCTATGGCTTTAGCGTATTTTGGCTGCCGCTGTCGAAAGCGTTGCCAGCGACGGATCCGAGCTGCTCCAGCCTCACGCTGGTCGGCGCACTGTTTACCACCGAATGCAATTGGCGTGTGGCTGATCTTGGATGGATCTATACGCTTTTCTTCGTGCTTCTCGGCTGCTCGGCGGCTATCTGGGGCGGCTGGCTGGAACGGGTGGGACCCCGCAAGGCGGGCTTCGTTTCCGCCTGCTGCTGGTGCGGCGGCATTCTGGTGGCAGCCGCCGGCGTCGTCACCCATCAACTCTGGCTGATGTGGCTGGGTGCCGGCGTCATCGGTGGCGTCGGGCTTGGCCTCGGCTACATCTCGCCGGTGTCCACCCTGATCAAATGGTTCCCCGATCGTCGCGGCATGGCCACGGGCATGGCCATCATGGGGTTTGGCGGCGGTGCCATGATTGGCGCGCCACTTGCCAACCTGCTGATGAACAGCTTCAAGACCGAGACGTCTGTCGGCGTCTGGCAGACCTTCGTCGTCATGGCGTTGATATACTTCGTCTTCATGATGGCGGGCGCCTTCGGTTATCGCATTCCGCCTGCGGGCTGGCGCCCGGAAGGATGGACGGCACCGGCGGCCAAAAGCGCGATGATCACCACGCGACACGTCCATCTGCGCGACGCGCATAAGACGAAACAGTTCTGGCTGATCTGGGCGGTGCTCTGCCTGAATGTTTCGGCCGGCATCGGTGTCATCGGCATGGCCTCTCCAATGCTGCAGGAAATTTTTGCGGGTTCTCTGATCGGCCTTCCGGGTGTCGGTTTTGCTGATCTCGATGCCGGCCAGAAGGCGCAGATTGCGGCGATTGCTGCCGGCTTCACCGGCCTTCTTTCGCTCTTTAACATTGGCGGCCGCTTTTTCTGGGCCTCCATGTCAGACAAGATCGGCCGCAAGAACACTTATTTCTGCTTCTTCATTCTCGGCATCATTCTTTACGCGCTGGCGCCGACGCTCGCGACGATGGGCAACAAGGCGCTTTTCGTTCTCGCCTTCGGTATCATCCTGTCCATGTATGGCGGCGGTTTCGCCACCATCCCGGCCTATCTTGCGGACATCTTCGGCACGCAGTTCGTCGGCGCAATCCACGGCCGTCTCCTGACGGCATGGGCGACTGCCGGCATCGCCGGTCCCGTGGTCGTCAATTACATCCGCGAGGCGCAGATCGCGGCGGGCGTGGCACCCGGACCCGCACTCTACACAAGCACCATGTATATTCTGGCAGGCATGCTGGCGATCGGCCTCGTGGCCAACGCCTTCGTGCGGCCGCTCTCGGACAAGTGGTTCATGTCGGATTCGGAGGTGGCGGCGCTTCAGGCGAAGACCGCGGCCGCGAATGCCGGGCCGACAGGCTCCTTCGGGATCGGTCGCGGTGGACTGGACGCCAAGGCCGCTCTTGCCTGGGCTGCGGTTGGTATTCCGCTTCTCTGGGGCGTGTGGGTCACGGTAAAAAGCAGTCTGGCGCTATTCGGCTAGGCGTTCCGCCAAAAACTCATGTGCCGGCTCTTGGCCGGCACATGATCGATCAAGGCGAGGCGGCGCGGTTCGGATCACGTCAGATGAACCGCGCCCCGTCATTTGCGTAATTTGCAGCTGGACGGTTCGGCGCCATCAAGACCAGCTGGCAAGCAGTCCCTCAAGGGTCGCACGGTCCTCTTTATCCAGACGCGCCAGTCCCGGTGCGCGCACCGGGCCAACTTTGAACCCGAGTATGTCCATGGCTTCCTTCACAACGGTCACATTGGCGCCGTTGCGATATCGTGTGCGCAGCCGCTCGAACAATTCGATCTTTTGAACAATCTTCCGTGCAGCCGTAAAATCGCCTGAGGTCAGTGCCTCATGAACCTGCAGCGAAAATTGCGGCGCCACGTTAACGAGGCCGGAGGTGAAGCCGCGCGCACCAACCGCCGCGAAGGCAGCCGCCCAGCTTTCAGCCAGTCCGCAGACATATAGAGCGCCGTCCGGATCGGAAGCGGCAATCGCGCGCGACAGAAGCATGATGTCGGTCGTCGCGAACTTGATGCCGGCGACATTCGGGTGGCTCGCAAGCCGTACCATGTCATCGACCGAAAAGCCGTCCGCCCGGACATAAGCGACCAGCGGCAGTTCGCTGCCTTCAGCGAGGCCGGTAAAGTAGTCGATTTGCGATTGCGGGGCCGCGAAAGGATCGACTGGCTGATGCGACATGACGGCGGATGCGCCCATTTCTTTTGCCTGACGCGCCAAGGAGAGCGCTTCGCGCTGAGAGCGTCCAATAGCCGCCGTGACCGGGGCTTTCCCGCCGACACCTTCTATCGCGGCCTCATAGACCTTCAGAATTTCTGCAGGCGTCAAGGCGTAGAATTCGCCGGTATTGCCTGCCGCGACGATATTATGGATTCCAGCCTTTGCAACGCGTGCGTAAATCTCGGCGGTAACACCGGTCTCCACTTCGCCGCTTGCATCGTAAGCCGTTACCGGAACGCCGGAGATGCCCTTCAGGGCCTGGCGAAAATCGAATGTCGTCATCAACTGTGTTCCTTAAGATCAAAAGTCATCTTCAGATGGAGAATTTGTGAACGGGCGTGCCGGCTACCGGGGCATCGAATGCAACAACCGTACCTGCTGTGATTATTCCGTCCGTCTCGGTGACGAGACTTGTAAGGTAGATCGTCTTGAGATCGGGACCGCCGAAACAGGGCATGGTCGGTCCCTTGAACGGCAGCCTGTAGACCTCGAACAATTCGCCGTCCGGTGAAAAGCGGTTGAGACGTCCCGCCTGAACGCCGGCGCTCCAGTAACAGCCTTCGCAATCGGTCGCCGCACCGTCCGGCCTGCCTTCATCCGGCGCGAAATCGTGCAGACGTTCGGCCGGGCCGATCCTGCCGGTCGCAGCGTCGAAATCGAACGCCTGAAGCATGAGGCCGCTGCTGTCGGAATGGTACATGCGTCTGCCGTCCGGGCTCCAGGCAAGTCCGTTCGAAGTGAACATGTCGCCATCGATGATGCGTTCGATGCCACCATCCGGGGCAACGCGATAGAGGCGTGCATTGCCCGTCTGTATCGCGGCCTCATCGCGGGTCCCCACCCAGAAATGGCCGTCCGGGCCGACTTTTCCGTCGTTGAGGCGGCTGTCGGGCCGCCCGCCGTCCGGATCGCAGAGAAGATCGAGCTTGCCGCTCGCGGGATCGAGAAGATGCACGCCGGTCCTGAGGCCCGCCACTATCAAGCCATTGTCGCAAAGGCCGAGACAGCCGACCTGGGCGGGCATCTCGTATCTGTCGAGTTTTCCGCCGGGATGCAGGCGGAAAATGGCGGGCGCGAGAATATCGACGAACCACAGATCGCCGGTTCGCTCGTCCCAGGCAGGCGATTCGCCGACCTTCAACGGGGTATCGATCAAGGAACGGAGCTTCGGTTCTATGATATGCGGCTGGCTCACTGGTTCCTCTCCCTCATCCGCCCTTTATGATTCTATTTTCGACAGTGCAGGATGCGGCCTAACTGCCAACGCCCTGAAACATGCGGGCGCGCGCCTTCAATATGTGGTCTTTCATCGCGTCATGCGCAGCCTGCTCCCGTCGCGCAAAAATCGCTTCCACGATTGCCGTGTGCTCGTTCTGGACTTCGCGCACATGCTGCGGCGTCCGCTTGAGGCTGAGGCTGCGTGTCACCGACTGGCCGATTGCGAAATGCGGCTTGAACCAGATCCGCACCGTGATGTGGAACTGGTTGTGGCTCGCCTTCGCGATGGCTTCGTGCAGGGCGAAATCTTCCTCAGCACCGAGATCGTTGCGCTCGAGACATTGTTCCAGCGCGGCAATCGCCTGCTCGATCCGCACCCTGTCAGCGGCCTGCCAGTTGCGCGCCGCAAGCTCAGCCGCGGAAGCCTCCAATCCGGCCCTGAACTCAAAAAAACGCTGCACGTCGGCCAGCGAGCCGACCGGCACCTGTTGCAACACGGAAGAATCCGGCTGCTGACGTACATAGGAGCCGGATCCCTTTTGCGAAACGATAAGCTCGTCGTTCCGAAGCCGCTCCAGCGCTTCCCGCACAACCGGTCGCGATGCACCGAACAGCGACGCCAGATTCTGTTCCGATGGCAGCCGCTCGTTCACAGGAAACCGCCCGTCCGAAATCATGCCGACGATTTTTTCGTAGATGATGTCGCTCAGCCGAGTTTCGCCTCGAGCGGCGGCAGATGCAGTGTGATTGTCCATCAGCAGCCCTTTCGTTGCAAATCGCTGAAGTTAATGGGTTTCCTGCATTTTAATCGCAACAGAGATACCGGAGTTTTTGTGCGCGAGGGGGCTGTCCTGCCGATTTTTTCTTCAAGCCTGATCCTGAAAGCCGGCCTACAGATAAAAAAGATGTAAAAATCTGTCAATACTTGTAATCATCTGCAAACGCCCATATGGTCTGCCCCTGCCGATGGAGGATCGGCTTGCTGGCTGGCCGGGAGGGCCGTCGCGGTTCGGTGAAAGCCGTCTCGCTGCCGGTGATTTTTTGGGAGGATTGTCGATGCGCGATGGCGAAGCATTTTCACTGGGCGTAACGCGCCGAACCTTTATGGCGGGTGTTGGCGGCGTGGCCGCACTTTCCGTCATGGGAGCCTCGGCGCGGGCTGCTGCCGGCAAGCAGGCGCCGGAACTGGAGGCGCTGGTAAAGGACGGCAAATTGCCGCCCTTGGCCGAACGCCTGCCGAAAAATCCGATGGTGGTGACGCCGCACGAGAAAATCGGCACCTATGGCGGCACATTGCGCCGTGGCCTGCGCGGTTCGTCGGACCATAACGGCATCCTGCGCATGGTCGGCAATCAGGGCCTTGTTCGCTGGAACATGGATTTCACCGAGGTTCTGCCGAACCTTGCGGTGAAATGGGAGGTCAACGACGATGCCTCGCAATTCACCTTCCATTTGCTGGAGGGCGCAAAATGGTCGGACGGCCACCCCTTCACCGCAGATGACGTGGTGTTCGCCATCGAGGACTGCATCAAGAACAAGGAGCTTTACAGTGCCACGCCGGCGCAGCTTTCCGTGGCCGGCAAGGCGGTTGATGTCGAAAAAGTCGACGATTTCACGGTAAAGTTCAAATTCGCCGCGCCGAATGCGCTTTATCTCGAAAACCTCGCCACGCCGCTCGGCCAGCATCCGACGCTGTTTCCCAAACACTATTGCAGCAAGTTCCTGCCGAAATACAACACGGCGCTTGATGCTGATGTGAAGGCGGCGGGCGTCTCCAGCTGGACCGAACTGTTCCGCGCCAAATGCGGGGATATCGAAATTCCCTCCCGCTGGTCGAATGTCGACAAGCCGACGCTTGATCCATGGGTGGTGAAGGAGCCTTACTCCGGCGGTGCGACACGGGTGGTCATGACCCGCAACCCATACTTCTGGCAGGTCGATACCGAAGGTAACCAGTTACCCTATATCAACGAAATCAATTTCGGCATTTCGCAGGATGTCGAATCGCTGATGCTGAACGTCATTTCCGGCAAGATCGACATTCAGGAGCGCCATATCAGCGTTCTCGCCAACAAGCCGACCCTGTCGCAGAACATGAAAAAGGGTGACTACCGCCTGCTGACTTTGGTGCCGTCTGCCGCGCAGCAGTGCCAGATTTACCTGAACATCACCCACAAAGACCCGGCAATGCGCAAGATGTTTGCAGACAAGTCTTTCCGTCAGGCATTGTCCATTGCGCTCAACCGGCAGGAAATCATCGACATCGTTTATTTCGGCCAAAGCGAAGGGTACCAGGCCGGGCCACGCCCGACACATCCCTGGTACAATGAAAAGCTGGCACGGCAATTCACCGAATATGACGCCGACAAGGCGAACGACCTTCTCGATAGGGCCGGTTACGACAAGAAGAACGGCAACGGCATGCGGCTTCGTCCCGATGGCCAGCCGATCTTCTTCTCCATCGATGTTATCCCGACGCTCTATCCCGATCTGGTCGATGCGCTAGAGCTGGTGAAGGCGCAATGGGCGCAGATCGGCGTCGACATCAAGGTCAATACCATCGAACGCGCGCTCTATTATACACGCGGCGATGACAACGCCCATGATGCCGCCGTCTGGCCCGGTCCCGGCGGTCTCGATCCGATGCTCGACCCGCGCGATTTCTTCGCCTTCCATCCGCAGGGGTCGCGTTACGCCATTCCGTGGGCGCTCTGGTATACATCCAACGGCCAGAAGGGCGAGGAGCCGCCGGAAAGCCAGAAGAAGCGCTTCAAGCTTTTCGATGAGGCGCGCTCCACGGCCGACCTTGCCAAGCGCGGCGAGAAGATGAAGCAGATCTTCGAAATTGCGGCGGAAGAGTTCGAAACGATCGGCCTCTGCCTTGCGGTGGGCGGTTTCGGCATCATCCGCAACAATCTGCGCAACGTGCCGGAAACGGAACCCGACAGCTGGACCTGGCCCAATCCCGGCCCGGCGCTGCCGCAACAGTTCACCTTCACAAGCTGATAACGCCACATGGGCGTCGCTGCCGCAACGCGGCGACGCCTCTCAGGTTGTTTCGACCACCCACAGCCCGTCTCCTGAGTGGAAGGCGGCGCGTGCGACACAATGTGATTGCGAGAACGACATGCTGCTTTTCATCGTAAAACGCCTGCTGTGGATGATACCGTCCCTGTTTGCCGTCAGTTTCCTTGCTTTTGTCCTGATCCAGCTGCCGCCCGGCGACTATGTGACGACCTATATCGCCACACTGGCCGCCTCCAACGAGGTCATCGACCACAATACGGCGGCGCAGCTGCGCGAACGTTTCGGCCTCGATGACCCGATGATCGTGCAATATCTGAAATGGATATGGGGCATCGTCAGCCGCGGCGATTTCGGCATTTCGTTCGAGTGGCAGCAGCCGGTTTCAGGACTTATCTGGGAGCGCATGGCACTGACGCTGGTTCTGGCCATCGCAAGTCTTCTTGCAACCTGGGCCATCGCGCTTCCCATTGGCGTCTTCTCCGCCGTGCGCAAATATTCGATAGGCGACTATCTCTTCACTGCCTTTTCTTTTTTCGGCCTTTCCATACCCTCGTTCCTGCTGGCGCTGGTGCTGATGTATGTCGCGGCGGTAGAGTTCGGGGCCGATGTTGGCGGGCTGTTTTCCGCGGAATATGAGACCGCCTCGTGGAGCATCGCCAAGATGATGGACCTGATGGCCCATATCTGGCTGCCGGTCGCCATCCTTGCCGTGTCTTCCACCGCAAGCCTCATCCGCGTCATGCGCGCCAATATGCTGGATGAATTGCCCAAGCCCTATGTAACCACGGCGCGGGCGAAGGGATTGTCCGAGTTCAAGCTGCTGACGAAATATCCGCTCAGAATTGCGCTCAATCCCTTCATCTCTACCATCGCATGGCTGTTGCCCAATCTCATTTCGGGCTCCGTGGTTGTCGCCATCGTGCTCAATCTGCCGACGGCCGCGCCGCTGCTTTTGCAGTCGCTGATGGCGCAGGACATGTATCTCGCCGGCGCTTTCGTGCTGCTGATCTGCGCGCTGACGCTGATCGGTTCGCTGATCAGCGACATCCTGCTTGCGCTGGTCGATCCGCGCATCCGGCTCGAATAGGAGGGCACCATGAGCGATATTACCATGACCACCAATGCCCGGCAGGACCGCGCCGCCGTCGCTTCGCAGTGGCAGCTCATCTGGTGGGCGTTCAAACGCCACAAGCTGGCCATGGCCGCCCTGTTCATCACCATCGCCATGTATATCGTCGCGCTGGTGCCGGGCTTCTTCGCCATTAACGATCCGGTGCTTCAGAATGCCCGCGCCACCTTCCATCCGCCGCAGCGCGTCCACTTCATCGATACGACCGAGGGTTTCTCGCTCGGGCTGCACTATTATCCGCTGAAGCTGACCCGCAATCCGGAGACGCTTGCGGCGGTCTTCGTCGAGGATACGGCGAAGAAAATCCCGGTTCAGCTTTTCGGTCGCGGTTACGAATATTCCGTGTTCGGCCTGTTCACCACGGACCTCCATCTGCTGGCATCCACCGACAAAACGCGGCCGTTGTTCCTCTTCGGCGCGGATCGTCTCGGGCGCGATGTCTTCAGTCGCGTTGTGCAGGGCGCGCAGGTCTCCCTGTCCATCGGTCTTGTTGGCGTGTTCTTCTCGCTGCTGCTCGGCGTCGTTCTCGGTGGCATATCCGGTTATTACGGCGGCCGCATCGATTTCGTCATGCAGCGTGTGATCGACTTCGTGCTGTCGCTCCCCACCATTCCCATCTGGCTGGCGCTGGCCGCCGCCCTTCCGCAGGGCTGGCCTGCCACGCTGCAATATATGATGATCACCATCATCCTGTCCCTGACCGGGTGGGCGCAGCTCGCCCGTGTCGTGCGCGGCCGGTTCCTGTCGCTCAGGACCGAAGAGTTCGTGGCCGCGGCCCGGCTGGATGGCGTGCCGGAAGGGCGCATCATCTTCCGCCATATGCTGCCGAGCTTTTCGAGCCATATTATCGCTTCGGTCACGCTTGCGGTTCCGGCGATGATCCTTGCGGAAACATCGCTGTCCTTCCTCGGTCTAGGTCTGCAGCCGCCGACGATTTCCTGGGGCGTTTTGCTTCGCGAGGCGCAGAATATCCGCTCGATTGCAACCGCACCCTGGCTGTTCCTGCCCGGTGTGGCTGTCGTTATTGCCGTCATGGCTCTCAATCTGCTCGGCGACGGCCTGCGCGACGCAGCCGACCCCTATAACAAGTGAGGCCCCGGATGAGCGACATTCTTTCCATGAAGCCAGCCAAACCGCTGCTTGAAGTCCGCAATCTGGTCACTGAATTTCCGGTCAGAAACGGCGTTTTCCGGGCCGTCAACGACCTGTCTTTCTCAATCGATCCCGGCAAGACCCTCTGCGTCGTCGGCGAAAGCGGATCCGGCAAATCCGTCACCGCCCGCTCCATCCTGCAGATCATCGACAGTCCCGGTCGCATTGCGTCCGGGTCGATCATCCTCAACCGCGCCGACGGCACCTCTCTGGATCTGGCAAAGCTCGATCCGCGCAGCCGTGCCATCCGCTCGGTGCGCGGCGCTGATATCGCGATGATCTTTCAGGAGCCGATGTCGTCGCTTTCACCCGTGCATACCGTTGGTGACCAGATCACCGAGGTCCTGCGGCTGCATCTCAAGATGAGCAAGGGTGAGGCGCGCGCCGAGGCCATCGAACTGTTGCGCCAGGTGGAAATCCCCAACCCCGAAAAGGCGCTGGATCGCTACGCCTTCCAATATTCGGGAGGCATGCGCCAGCGTGCGATGATCGCCATGGCGCTGGCCTGCAAACCGCAGCTTCTGATCGCCGACGAACCGACGACGGCGCTCGATGTGACGACACAGGCCGAAATCCTCGACCTGATATCGCGGCTGCAAAAGGCGCATGGCATGGCGGTGCTGTTCATCACCCACGATATGGGTGTGGTGGCGCAGATTGCCGACGACGTGCTGGTCATGCACCATGGGGTCGCCAAGGAATATGGAACCGTGGATGAGATATTCCACAATCCGCAGGACCCCTATACCCGCATGTTGATCGGCTCCGTGCTGAAGCTGGAGCGGAAGGCTGAAATCCGGCTTGCGCGACCTCCGCTCGATCTCACGGCCGCGCCGGTGCTCGAAGTGAATGACCTTTCCATGCATTTCGGCGAGATGAAGGCGCTGGATGGCGTGTCGATCAAACTATTGCCGGGCGAGACGCTCGGCATCGTCGGCGAAAGCGGCTCCGGCAAGACCACCATGGGCCGCTCCATCATGCGCCTTTACGATCCGACCGGCGGCGCGATGCTCTATCGCCGGGCAGATGGCAGCGTGGTCGATCTGGCCAGGATAGAAGGCGCCGAGCTGAAAGCCGCACGGCGTGAGCTGCGCATGGTTTTCCAGGACCCGTTCGGCTCGCTCAATCCGCGCATGACCGTGGCACAGGTCATCGGCGAGCCGTTGCTGGTCAACGGCATTGCCAGGGGCAGGGAGTTGGATGAGCGTGTCTGCGCGCTGATGGAGCAGGTGGGTCTCGATCCGGCCGGACGTGAGCGTTACCCGCACGCTTTTTCCGGTGGCCAGCGCCAGCGCATCGGCATCGCCCGCGCCATAACCCTGAAGCCGCGTATCATTGTGGCGGATGAGGCGACTTCGGCGCTCGATGTTTCGGTGCGGTTCCAGGTGCTGGATCTTTTGATGCGGCTGCAGGACGAGCTGGGGCTCGCCTATATCTTCATCAGTCATGATATCGGCGTCATCCGCTATATGTGTGACCGCGTAGGTGTGATGTATCGCGGCAAGCTGGTGGAAGTGGGAGACGCCGAAAAGGTCTGCAACGCGCCGGATCATCCCTATACGCAGGCGCTTCTTTCCGCCATTCCGCGCCCGGACCCACGCGACCGGGACCGTACCCGCAGATTCCGCTACGTCGAACCATCCGAAGTCAAGAACGGGGCCGTCGCGCGATGATGCCGGGCCTCGCACGCTGCAATTCATGAGGAAGACTGAAGCATGAAAATCGATCGCATGCGGGTATTCGTCACCCGCGACAAGGACCGCCCCCGTGTCATCGTCGCTCTCGATACCGATGACGGTTTGACCGGCTGGGGTGAATGTTACAATCACGGCCCCGATCTCGCCCTGCCGCCGGTGCTGGATTACCTCTACGGATTCCTCGCCGGTCAGGATCCGACAAGGGTGGAGTATCTCTATAATCTCCTGCTCCAGCAGAACCGCTTTCCGCCTGGAGCGCTCGGTCTGTCGGCGATCTCGGCGCTCGATCATTGCCTCTGGGACCTAGCGGCCAAGGCGGCGGGCGTGCCGGTCTACAAGCTGCTGGGCGGCGAAGTGCGCGACCGTATCAAGGTCTATGCCGGTGTCTACACCGCTCCGGATGCGCCGGCGGCAAAGGAGGAATTCGACCGTCTCAACGAGGATTGGGGCTTCACGGCCTTCAAGCTCAGCCCGTGGCGCCTCGATATCCACGCCCATCGCTGGGGCGAGGTGGTGCGCAGTTCCGCCGAGTATTTCCGTTCGCTTCGCGAAACGGTGCGGCCGGACTACGACATCGCCTTTGACGCCCATGCCAAGATTTTCGAGCCAGCGGCCGCCCGCCAGCTTGGCAATGCGCTTGCCCCTTACGATCCGCTTTTCTTCGAAGAGCCTTTGCGCCCGGAAAACATCGAGATGTGGGGAGACCTGAAACAGGGGCTGAACTGCACGCTGGCAACCGGTGAAAGCCTTTATAATCGCAATGAGTTCCTGCGTCTTCTTCAGGTAAAGGGTGCGGATATCATCCAGCCCGATATCTGCGTCGTCGGCGGCATTTCGGAGATGCGCCGCATCGCCACGCTCGCGGAAGCCCACTTCGTCAGCATCGCGCCGCATAACCCGATGGGACCGCTCGCCACCGCCGTCAACGTGCATTTTTCCGCTGCCCAGCAGAATTTCCGGATTCTCGAATACCGGCTGCCGAAAGGGCAATGCTACGTCTATGGCGGCACCGATCTCGAAAAACGCGAGGACGAAACCCGCTATGTCGTCGACCCCTATCTGCCGAAGGACGGATATCTGGAGCTGAGGCCCGACCGCCCGGGCTGGGGTGTCGAGATGGATGAAAAAGCCATGCAGGAAGATGGCTATGTTCATTGGCAAAGACGGGTGCCGAAACGGCCTGACGGCTCCTATGCCTTCGCCTGAAATGGTTACGGTTGCCTGCGGGCGGCTCTATGCCCGCCTGCGCCCTGCTTGGGGTGGTAGGATGACCCATCTGTGGCACGCGGACTACGGTGATATTCTGGTGCCGACAACGGAGCAGGATTTCGAGCCGTTCAACTGGCCGAGGGCCGGCGCATACCCGCTGTTTCCCTATCACAACCGGCTCTATCGCGGGTCCTTCGTCCATACGGGTATCCGCCATGACCTGCTGCCGCATCCGGCGCTTGCGCCTGACGCCATGCATGGCCCGGCTCACCGCCGGCCGTGGGAGATTTCGGACCTGTCGTCGGATCGGGTCGCATTGGCACTGGACTACGAGGCTGACGGAGAGTGGCCGTTTTCCTTCCGCGCCGAGCAGTCTTTCCTGCTGGAAGACGACAGCATGACCGTGGAATTGTCGATAACAAATCGCGCTAATGTGCCTGCGCCGGTGTCGCTGGGCTGGCATCCCTATCTGGCGGCCGGGCTCGGTTGCGATGCGCGGACGGACGCCAAACTGCAATATCCGCTGGACGCGCAGAACGTGCCAACCGGCCAGCCGCCGGCACCTCGCCCGAAACCCGCCATTCCCGCCGCAGCGGGATACACATTGCATTTCACCGATTGGTCAAGCGCACAGGTCGACTTCGACAGGTTTTCACTACGGCTCGAAGCCGATGCGGTTTTCGGCCATCTCGCCGTACACCGCATGGAACGTTATCTCTGTCTTGAGCCCGTTTCCATGGCCGCCGGAGCGCTTGGCCTGCCTCAGGCGCAGCGGGAAGGGCAGGGTCTGATGACCGTCGGCCCCGGCGAGCGCCTGTCGGGGCGCATCAGGCTCTCCATCGATCTTCAGGAGGGGCGGGTGCGTCTATAGCGCCCAATCGCCCAGCGCCCGCCGTTCACCTTCAAAAACGCCACATGCCCATATTTTGAGCGTCAGTTATTGCCGCTTAAAAATAAGCTTGACGACGGCGAAAATTTCTCACCAAATGAACCAATGTAAGATTGGTTCGGTAAATGGTGCGACGTGACGGTGAACCCCAACGACAACTCCAACTACGCGCTTGCGAAGTTGCGGGAGTACGTTCAGACGCAGGATCTTGCGAAAGACCGTCGCCTGCCCACGGAGCGGGCCTTCGCGGAAACCTTCAATGTCGGCCGTCGTGCGGTTCGTCGCGCCCTTGAGGTTCTGGAAGCCGAAGGCCTCATATGGCGGCGGCAGGGGGCCGGAACCTTTGTGGGTGAAAAACCGGATGATTGGTCCGCCCAGGTCACGGAACTGGTCGCCGGGACGGATTTCATGGAAATCATGGAAGTGCGCCTGCGCATCGAGCCGCAGCTGGCGCAGCTCGCGGCCATGCGCGCCAAGCCGGACGAGGTGGAGCGCATGCGCGCCCTTGTCGAAAAAACCGGCCAGAGCACGGATGCCGATGCCAAGGAATTATGGGATGGCTCGCTCCATCGCCAGATTGCCCAGAGCGCTGGCAACAAGCTTTTCCTGTCCATCTTCGATGTCATCAACCGCGTACGTCAGGATGATGCCTGGCAGTCGATACGGGAGCTTGCCCGGCGCAGCGGCGCAAACGGCAGGGCGTCTTTCGAACAGCATATGGCCATTGTCGACGCCATCGCCGACCGTGATCCCGCCAGAGCCGGTGAAGCCATGCGTCAGCATCTTCTCATGCATCAGGAAAGGCTGATCCGCGCCACGTCTCTCGGCTTCCTGGAGGAAGGCGTCGGGAAGGGCAATGCGGCCGAAGCTGTTAGTTCTATGACTGAGGCCTCTTGAGGCCACGGATGAAAACTGTCGTCCCTTACGGGCGGCCAATGACAAAAAGTCAAAATAACCTGACCAGAGGAACGAACATGAAGAAAATCCAGACATTGACTGTGGCGCTGTTGGCAAGCGTATTTCTGGCCTCGCCGGCGCTATCGTCCGAATTGCGCATCGGCCTCAATGACGATGCCGATGTGCTCGACCCCGCGCAATCGCGCACCTTTGTCGGCCGCATCGTTTACACCGCCATGTGCGACAAGCTGGTTGATATCTCGCAGGACATGAAGATCGTGCCGCAGCTTGCCACCGAATGGGCCTGGTCCGAAGGCGGCAAGGTTCTGACCATGAAAATCCGCGATGGCGTCAAGTTCCACGATGGCGAAACACTTGATGCGGCGGCGGTTGTCGCCACCATCGAGCGCAACATGACGCTGCCGGAATCTCGCCGCAAGAGCGAGTTGTCGTCTGTCGAGAAAGTCGAGGCGACCGGGCCGCTGGAAGTCAAATTCACCCTGAAGACGCCCGACGTTACCCTGCTGGCACAGCTTTCCGACCGCGCCGGCATGATCGTCGCACCGAAAGCGGCGAAGGAATTGGGCGCTAATTTCGGTTCCAAGCCAGTCTGCGCCGGACCGTTCAAATTTGTCGAGCGCATCCAGCAGGATCGCATCGTACTCGAAAAATTTGCTGACTATTGGGACAAGGACAAAATCCTCGTCGACAAGGTCGTGTATCTGCCGATCCCCGATACGACCGTGAAGCTTGCGAACCTTCGTGCCGGCGATCTCGATATCGCCGAGCGCATTTCGGCTTCCGATGCGGAATCCGTCAAGAATGATCCCAAATTGAACTATGCCGATGTCATCGGACCGGGCTACATGGCCATGTATGTCAACATCAACAATGGGGCACGCGCTGACAATCCGCTCGGCAAGGACAAGCGTCTGCGTCAGGCCTTTTCCTACGCGATCGATCGCGAAGCGATCGGCCAGATTGTTTTTGAAGGCACCTCCAAGGCCGGCAATCAGGCATATCCGCCCACAAGCCCCTGGTTCAACCAGAACCTGCCGGTTCCGCCGCGTGATATCGACAAGGCCAAGCAGTTGATGAAGGAGGCGGGTTACGAGACCCTGGATGTTGAGCTTCAGCATGCCAACAACACCACGCAGACGCAGATGATGCAGGTCATCCAGTCCATGGTGGCGGAGGCCGGCTTCAACGTCACTCTGAAGGCCACGGAATTTGCCACGCTTCTTTCCGAACAGACTGCCGGCAATTATCAGCTCAGCCGCTCCGACTGGTCGGGACGTATCGATCCCGATGGCAACCTGCACCAGTTCGTCACCTGCAAGGGCGGCATTAACGATGTGAAATATTGCAATGCTGAAGTGGACAAGCTGCTGAACGAGGCCCGCGCTTCGACCGACGACGCAGTCCGCAAGGAAAAATACGACGCCGCAAGCGTCATCCTCAACGATGACATGCCGATCATCTATCTCGGCCACCAGCCTTATGCCTATGCCATCTCCAAAAAGGTCAAGGGCTGGGCGCCTTCGCCTGACGGCATGATCCGTCTTCTCGGCGTTTCCAAGGACTGATCCCTTCGCATAGGCCGCACGGCTTGCCGTGCGGCCGCCAAGACCGGACCAAAACGGGGGCAATGCCATGCCTGTTTATATCGGCAAGCGACTGCTGGTCGCGATCCCGACGCTTCTGATCATTTCCATTTTCGTTTTTTCCCTGCAGAAACTCCTGCCGGGCGATCCCATCCTGGCGATGGCTGGCGAAGAGCGCGACCCCGCCACGATTGAATTCCTGCGGGAAAAATATCGCCTCAACGACCCCGTGCCGATGCAATATCTCAACTGGCTCGGCGGCGTGGTGACGGGTGATTTCGGCATTTCGCTACGCGGGAACCAGCCGGTTCTGGAACTGATTGGCCAGAAGCTGCCGGTGACCATTCAGCTGGCTGTCATGGCGATGTTCTTTGCGATGATCATCGGCATTCCCATCGGCATTCTGGCCGCCGTCAAGAAGAATACGTGGATTGACTACACGGCCAATATCGTGGCGCTTTCCGGCCTGTCCATCCCGAATTTCTGGCTCGGCATCATGCTCATTCTGCTGGTGTCGGTGAAACTCGGCTGGCTGCCGGCATCGGGTTACGAATCGATCTTCGTAGACCCTGTCCGCTCCATCGAAACCATGATCATGCCCGCCTTCGTGCTGGGCAATGCACTGGCGGCGACGCTGATGCGCCATACACGTTCGGCGATGGTGGCGGTGTTGAGCTCCGATTACATCCGCACCGCCCGCGCCAAGGGGCTTTCCCCGCGCGAAATCATCCTGTCTCACAGTTTCCGCAACGCGCTTCTGCCCGTTATCACGCTCTTGGCGCTGCTCTTCGGCGAACTGCTGGCCGGTGCGGTTCTGACGGAGCAAATTTTCACGATCCCGGGCTTTGGCAAGATGACCGTGGATGCGGTCTTCACCCGTGATTATGCCGTCGTGCAGGGCATCGTGCTTTGCACCGCCGTCGGTTTCATCCTCATGAACCTGCTGGCCGACATTGCCTATGTCCTGCTCAACCCCCGCCTCAGGGCGACAATCTAAGGCCCTGATATCATGACCGTTCTGGATCAAAACCTTTCGATACCGGCGACACGGCAGGAAAGCCGCGCCTGGAAAAAGATGAAGCGCAACAAGTCGGCGCTCGCCGGCTTGATCATCGTCGTGTTTTTCGCCGTGCTGGCGATTGCCGCGCCGATACTGCCGATTGCCGACCCCGTCGCGACCAGCTGGTCGGCCATCCGCAAGGCGCCGTCGGCGGCCCATTGGCTCGGCACGGATGATCTCGGCCGCGATATTCTCTCGCGCATGATCTATGGCGCCCGCGCTTCGCTGATGGCCGGCGTCGTCTCCGTCATGATCGCCGTGGTGATCGGCGTCCCCTTCGGATTGATCTCCGGTTATTTTGGCGGCTGGGTGGATATGGTTATCTCCCGCATTACCGAAGCGCTGCTGGCCATGCCGTTCCTGATCATGGCGATTGCGCTTGCCGCCTTCCTCGGCCCGAGCCTTACCAATGCGATGATCGCCATCGGCCTTTCCGCCATGCCGATCTTCGTGCGGCTGACGCGCGGGCAGGTGCTGGCCGTCAAGATGGAGGATTATGTCGAGGGTGCAAGGTCTATCGGCCTCAACCACATCGACATCATGACCCGCTACATCCTGCCGAATGTCTTTGCCCCGATCATCGTGCAGGCGACGCTGACGGTGGCGACCGCGATCATCGCGGAGGCGAGCCTTTCCTTCCTCGGCCTTGGCCAGCAGGCGCCCGCACCTTCCTGGGGTTCAATGCTGAACACCGCCAAGAACTTCTTGAGCCAGGCGCCATGGATGACGATGTGGCCCGGCATTGCCATCTTCCTCGTCGTCATCGGTTTCAATCTTCTGGGCGATGGCCTGCGCGATGCGCTCGATCCGCGCGAAGCATGATTTTTTACAAGGAATATCGGAATGACTGATTTCACCACACGCCCTGAAATCCTTGGCACCTTCGGCGTCGTCACCTCAACCCACTGGATCGCCTCGGCGGTTGGCATGGCAATCCTCGAGAAGGGCGGCAATGCCTTCGACGCCGCCGTCGCCACCGGCTTCGTGCTGCAGATCGTCGAGCCGCATCTGTGCGGTCCGGGCGGTGATATGCCCGCCGTGTTTTATTCGAAGCAGAAGGACAAGGTGGAGGTCATCTGCGCCCAGGGCCCGGCTCCGAGCGGTGCGACGATTGAACATTATACTTCGGAAGGTCTGAAACTCATCCCGGGCGACGGGCTGCTCGCCACCGTCATTCCCGGCGCCTTCGATGGCTGGATGCTGATGCTGCGCGACTATGGCACGATGACCGTTCGTGAGGTGCTGGAACCGGCCATCTATTATGCCGAACAAGGGCATCCGACGCTGCCGCGTGTCTCTGCCACCATCAAGGGGCTAGCCGATTTCTTCGAAAAGGAATGGCCGACTTCCTACGAAACATGGCTGCCGGGCGGGGCCGCACCGGAGCCCCACGCCAATTTTCGTAATCCTGTTCTGGCGGCGACCTATCAGCGGATCATCACTGAAGCTGAAGCGCGTTCTGGCCGCGAAAACCAGATCGAGGCGGCGCGCGATGCCTTCTACCGGGGTTTCGTTGCGGAAGCCATCGACAGTTACGTCAGCACTTCAGAGGTGATGGATGCCAGCGGCACAAGGCACAAGGGTGTGCTGACCGCGCAGGATATGGCCGGGTGGAGCGCTACCGTGGAAGCGCCGCAGACGCTCGATTATCACGACTGGACGATTGCCAAGACGCCAGCCTGGGGGCAGGGTCCGGTTCTGCTGCAATCGCTTGCGCTGCTGAAGGGCTTCGACATTGCGGCCATGGACCCGTCCGGTCCCGATTTCATCCACACCATCGTCGAAGCCATGAAGCTCGCCTTTGCTGACCGCGAAGTCTATTACGGCGATCCGGAATTCGGGCAGATTCCGACGGAATATCTCCTGTCGGAAGGCTATAATGCCGGACGTCGCGCGCTGATTGGCAGCGAGGCCTCGCTGGAGCTGCGCCCAGGCATCGTGCCGGGTTACGAAAAGCAGGTGGACGCGACAATGGCGATGCTGGCGGAAATGAGCGGCAAGGGCACCGTCTACGAGCCGACCATGTCGCATCTGACCGAAAAGCGCGGTGACACCGTGCATATCGATGTCATCGACCGCTGGGGCAACATGGTTTCCACCACGCCATCGGGCGGCTGGCTGCAGTCATCCCCCATAGTGCCCGGCCTCGGTTTCGCGCTCAATTCCCGCGCCCAGATGTTCTGGCTGAAGGAAGGCCTGCCGACCTCGCTTGCGCCGGGTAAACGCCCGCGCACCACATTGACGCCCTCGCTTGCGCTGCATCAGGGCCGGCCTTCCATGGTCTTCGGTACGCCGGGTGGCGACCAGCAGGACCAGTGGCAGCTGCCCTTCTTCCTGCGTTATGCCCACCACGGCAAGAACCTGCAGGCGTCGATCGACATGCCCTTGTTCCATACCTCGCATTTTCCGGGTTCGTTTTATCCGCGCACCAGTTCACCGGGTGAAATCATGGTGGAGGGCACAGTGGGCGAGGCAACGCTCGCCGAGCTTCGCCGTCGTGGCCACCGGGTTACCGTTGCCGATGCCTGGTCGGTGGGGCGGCTCACCGCGGCGCGCCGCGATGCGGACGGCCTGCTGCGCGCCGCCGCAACACCGCGGTTGATGCAGGCCTATGCGGTAGGACGGTGAAACCATGGAGACAAAACCAGTCCTCTCCGTCCGCAACCTCACCACCTCCTTCCTTGTCGATGGCGCATGGAAGAGTGTCGTGCGTGATGTCTCCTTTGATGTCGCGCCCGGTGAAACCGTCGCCATTGTCGGGGAATCCGGTTCCGGCAAATCCGTGACGTCGCTGTCGCTGATGCGCCTGCTTGCCCCGGCCTCCAGCCGGATAGAAGGCGAGGTGCTCCTTAACGGCCGCGATCTGCTTTCGCTTTCCGAAAAGGAAATGCGCGGTGTACGCGGCAACGATATCTCGATGATCTTTCAGGAGCCGATGACGTCGCTCAATCCGATCTTCACCATCGGCCGTCAGATTTCGGAAGTTCTCATTCGCCATAAGGGGCTTTCGAAACACGAGGCGCGGGCCGAGACGGTGCGGCTTCTGGAAAAGGTCCGAATTCCCAACGCGGCGGGCCGTTTCGACGAATATCCGCACCAGTTTTCAGGCGGCATGCGCCAGCGCGTGATGATCGCCATGGCGCTCGCCTCACGACCGAAACTGCTGATCGCCGACGAGCCGACGACGGCGCTCGACGTGACCATCCAGGGCCAGATCCTCGACCTGATAAAACTGCTGCAGGAAGATGAGGGCATGTCGGTGCTCTTCATCACGCATGACATGGGCGTCGTGGCCGAAATCGCCGACCGGACGATCGTGATGTATCGCGGCGACGAGGTCGAGACCGGGCCGACCGAGGAGATATTCAAACGCGGCAAGCATCCCTATACACGGGCGCTGCTTTCGGCGGTGCCGAAGCTCGGCTCGATGCGTGACCGGCAATGGCCGACGCGTTTTCCCGTGCTCGACATGAAGACCGGTCTTTCGGCCGAGCCTCAGGAGGTGGCGGAGACCGTTGCGAGCGGTCAGACGCCGGTCCTGTCGGTGAAGAACCTCGTGACGCGTTTTCCCATCCGGTCCGGCCTGCTGGCGCGCCAGACGGGTGCGGTTCACGCCGTTGAAAACGTCTCCTTCGATCTCTTTCAGGGTGAAACGTTGTCGCTTGTGGGCGAATCCGGCTGCGGCAAATCCACCACCGGCCGCTCGATCATGCGGCTTGTGGAGCCGTCGTCCGGCGATGTGTCACTCGATGGTTATGATGTGATGCGTCTCGATACGGTCGGGCTCCGCAACATGCGCAAATCCGTGCAGATGATCTTTCAGGACCCGTTCTCCTCGCTCAATCCGCGCATGACGGTGGGTACGGCAATTTCCGAACCCTTCATCAAGCATAAATTGGGCACCGCGAAACAGGCGAAGGAAAAGACCGCCGATCTTCTCGAAAAGGTCGGGCTTTCAGCCGACATGGCCAATCGCTACCCCCATGAATTTTCGGGCGGCCAGCGCCAGCGCATCGCCATTGCCCGTGCGCTCGCCCTCGATCCGAAGGTTATCGTCGCCGACGAAAGTGTGTCGGCGCTCGATGTCTCGATCAAGGCGCAGGTGTGCAACCTGCTGCTCGACCTGCAACAGAGCCTCAACCTCGCCTTTCTGTTCATCTCGCATGACATGGCAGTGGTGGAGCGTGTCAGCCATCGTGTCGCGGTGATGTATTTGGGGGAGATCGTCGAGATAGGCCCGCGGGCCGCTGTTTTTGACAATCCGCAGCATCCCTACACAAAAAAGCTAATGGCGGCTGTGCCAGTGCCCGATCCGTCGAGGCGGGGGATAAGGCGTGGCATATCCAATGACGAGCTGAAGAGCCCGATACGGGCTATGGGATATGAAACACCTGCGCGAAACTACAGGACGGTATCGCCCGGCCATCTGGTGCAGGTGGCCTGAGGCGGGTGCTGCGGTATCAATGATTCGAAGAAGAAGCTTTTATGCCGGGTTCTTGAGCGGAACGCCTCGCAGGTGCTCCATCAAGTAAGCATGGGTCGCGGGATTGGCGACGATCAGCGTGCCCGTCTTTTCGTAGAATTCCGGACCGCGACCCCACCAGTCGGTCACGATTCCGCCCGCCTCCTGCACCAGCAGGATGCCGGCTGCGGTGTCGACGAAACCGGTTTCCTCATAATAACCGGTCAGCCGGCCGCAGGCCACGTAAGCGCATGAATTGGCGGCGCTACCGACCACACGGACCGCGCCGATGGGGGCGCGGATTGCGTCGAGGCGCTGATAGGCGCCGGTATAAAGCTGGAGATTGGGCGTCGGCAGGCCGGTGCCGACGCACATCAAGGCAACATCCGTGCTGGCATTGACCTGCAGGCGCTCGCCGTTGAGATAGGCGCCGTCGCCCTTGATCGTCGTAAACATTTCGTCGGAGACGGGATTGTAGACCAGTCCGCATATGGTCTCGTTGCCGCGCCTGAGCGCGATGGTGATCGTGTAATGTTGGCCGAAGAGGAAATTGGTGGTGCCGTCGATTGGATCGACCAGCCAGCGATGATCCTGATCGGCTCCTTCCACAGGCGCAAATTCCTCGCCGGTTAGTCCCCAGGGATATTGGCCGAGCAGACGCTTTCGGATCAGCGTCTCGGAATCCCTGTCGGCGTCGGAAACGAAGTCTCCCGGCCCCTTGACGCCAATCTCGATGTCGCGAAAGCGCCGGAAATGGTCGAGCGTCAGTGCGCCGGCTTCGCGGGCGGTGGCGACCATGTGCTCGAGGATGGCGCTGTAATTGACTGTCATTTTCTGAAAACCTCTGCGAGCCCTTCCGGGTCATCGGTGGTGATCTGGTCCACCTTCAGCCTCAAGAGCCGCTCGACTGCATCAGTGGATTGCGGCGTGACGCTGTTGATCGTCCAAACATCCACACGGCGGCCCGCGGCATGGATCGGGGCGATGATATCGACACCAGCATCCGCAGCTGCAAGCACGATCTCGTACGCGAGGTAGATCATGTCCGCATCGGGTGCTGTGGCAAGGGCGTCTTCGATGAAGCCCAGATAGTTTCCGCTTGCCTTCAACTCTGCAAGGGTGCCGCGATGGCAGGGGTCATAGCCAGTGCGAAGGCCGGGGGCCGAGCGAGCCAGCGCGGTAATAGCGTCGAAATCGCCGCCTGACAGGATCACCGACTTTGCGATGGGTGAAACGCTTATCCCGAAGCCGGCGACTACCTGTGGGGCAAGCGCCTGCCGGTTTTCCTTGAAATCGAGCTGTAGCAGGGCGTCGGGATGAACGGTGTCGTCCGCAAGCAGGGCGCAAAGGTCTTCGAGCAACATCACTTTCGAAGCGATTGGCTGGCCGTCATTATCGCGCAGGTGAAGCTGTCGCAGGGTTGCGGCGGATGTATCTCGTACCCGGCCGGTGCCAGTGGTTTCCCGCTCCAGCGTCCGGTCATGCAAAACGGCGCAACCGTGATCGGCATGAATGACGAGATCGACTTCGATGCTTGCACCGAGCCGCATCGCTTCGATGATGCGCTCCCCCGTAAAGACCGGATCGGAAGCACGGCGGCGGCCGCGGTGCCATTTGAGCCAGGTTTTGTGGCCGTTGCGGTCGATGACTATCGGATGGGTCATGTCAGCTCCGGTAGATCGGGCGGTTGTCGCGATAGGCCGTGATGGAACGGGGCGAAATCCGTACCCCCTGTCCCGCCCGGAACATATCCGGATGGGAGACCATGGATTTGATCCTGGTACCATCGGTCAGATCAAGGTCGACAAGGCCATGGGTGCCATAATCCGTCACCCGGTGCACACTCCCCTCCGGTGTTTCGGAGGTCGCCAGATCGATGGCTTCCGGGCGAACGGCGAGAATGGTCGGGCCATCAGAGACGGGAAGCGGAAAGGTGAAGCCAGCGCGCATGAAGTTCCCACCTGAAACCATGCCCTCAATCAGGTTCATGGTGCCGATGAAGCCGGCGACGAACGGGGTCTTCGGCTCCCGGTAGATCACATTCGGCCGGTCGATCTGTTCGGTCTTGCCATTCGCCATCACGACGATGCGGTCTGCCATGGAAAGCGCTTCATCCTGGCCGTGGGTAACAAACAGCGTGGTGATGCCGAGACGCTGCTGTATATCCCGAACCTCTTCCCGCAGCCTTTCGCGCAGATGCTGGTCGAGACTGGCGAAGGGCTCGTCGAGAAGCAGGATTTTCGGCTCCAGAACCAGCGAGCGGGCAAGCGCCACACGCTGCTGCTGGCCGCCCGAAAGCTGGCTCGTGGCTCGCTCGCCATAACCGGAGAGACCGACGAGTTCGAGCACGGCCTCCACTTTCTCCCTGATCACGGCAGCCGGCATGCGGCGCAGTTTGAGGCCGAAAGCAAGGTTTTTGAACACATTCATGTGGCTCCAGAGCGCGTGGCTCTGGAATACCATGCCGGTCGGCCGCCGCTCCGGAGGCAGGCGGGTGACGTCTTCGCCATCTATGGTGATTTGCCCGCCTGTCGGTTGCTCGAACCCGCCAACCATGCGCAGCAGCGTCGATTTTCCCGAACCGGAGGGGCCGAGAAGGCAGACGAGTTCGCCATCAGCGACATCGAGCGAGAAACTGTCGACTGCCTTGGTGCCACCGGAAAAGCTTTTCGTGACCTGGCGAATGTGGAGTACGGACATGTAGATTTCCTAACCGCCGAAACCGCGGGCAAATGCGCCGCCTCCGATGACGCGGCGGGCGAACATGAGGGCGATGAAGGATGGCACCCAGAGCAGGACGGACAGAACTGCACCATACTGGATGACCATCTGGTTGTTGATGTAGCTGATCATCAAGACCGGCATCGTGCGAATGCCGGGCGCCCCGATCAGCCATGCACCTTCGGTCTCATAAAAAGTACCAACGAAGCTCAGCATAACGGCGGCGGCAATAGTCGGTCCCGCCTGTGGCAGGGTAATTGACCAGAAGACCCTGAGCGGGCTGGCGCCGACATCCCGGGCGGCTTCTTCCATGCGCCGATCGACGGCCTGGAAGGCCGCCACGGGAATCCAGATCATGAACATCAGCGTGCCGACCAGCTGGATGAGAACGACGCCCCAGAAGGTACCGATGAGGTTGAGCTGCAGGAAAATGGCGGCAATTGCCACCAGAAGCCCGAATTTCGGAAAGGCGTGGCCGGCGAGGAAGGAGAAGAACAGGAGGTTGCGGCCGGGAAAGCTCATACGCGCGAAGGCGTATGCGGCAGGAAGGCAGATCACCGCCGAAAGCAGCGTCACAACCGTCGTCAGCCGCAGGCTCAGCATCAAAGCGTTCCACACGTCAGCGCGGCCAAGTGTCTGGCCCCAGAACCGGAAACCGAACTGTTGTGGGATGACATTGGGGAAACGCCAGACCTCGGTGAATGCCCATGTGCCCACAACAAGCAGCGGCCCGACGATGGCGATGGTGAGAAGCGTAGCAAAAAAAATGCCTGGCCAGTCCATGCGGGCTCGAGCCCGCGTCATCGTCGTCATGTCATTTCCCCTGGTTGCGCGCGACCGAACGCACATAAAACAGGCCGAAAGCAATGCAGAAACCGAAAGCGATGACGGCCTGTGTCATGGCGCCGATGGGATCCTGCACTTCGCGCAGCGTGCGCTGCATGAAAGGGCCAAGCATTTCGGGAGAGGCCGGTCCGAGAAGATATGGAAGGGTGAAGGAGGAAAAAATGCCGAGCACCGAAAAGGAAAGCGCCACGAGAATGGAATTGGTAATGCGTGGCAGGATGATGTGACAGAAAACCTGCAGCGCGTTTGCGCCGACATCCCGCGCCGCCTCTACCGACTGGTTGGCAACGCTTCCCAGCCCCGCGAGCAGGATAAGCACGGTCAGCGGAATATTGTCCCAGACAAGACCGATGACGGGTCCCCAGGGCGTGAGATAGGGCGTGCGGATTTTCGGCAGGTCGACGGCGTTGAGCAATATGTCAACCATGCCGTTCGGACCGAGAACGCGGATGAAGGCGAAGGCGAGGATGATGGAGGGCACGAACATCGGGAATATGGCCAGCGCCTGCACGTAGGCCGAGAGGCGGCCCTGCGAAAAGCGCAGGTAAAGCGCGATAGGCAGGCAGATGACCAGCAGGAGGATCGCGCAGACCATCGTCGTCCACAATGTCACGGCAAGATTGTCGAGACTGTAGCGGTCCGAGAAGAAAAAGGCGTAGCTGGAAAGGTCGAAACGCGTTTCACCATTGGCGTCGATGCGCCAGACAGTGCGGCCGATGGCGTTGATCGCTGGCCATATAACGAGCCAGATCATCAGGAATACGGGTATGGCAACGAGCAGGAGGCCGCTTGGCCTCCTGCCTGACGTATTGTCCATGAGCGTGCGAGCCGCTCCTTCTGCGACTTCGGTCACGACTTGCGGTCAACGTTGGGAGCGACGTTGCGATACCAGCCATCATTGATGGCGGTTTCCCATTTGCCGGCCGGGAAGGTTGGAATAGTCTGGGGGATGATGTCGGCGAAACGCTTGCGCAGTTCTGCCGGCACAAAGTCCCAGGAAACGCCAGGAAAGCCGCCAAGTTCGGTGAGGATTGCCCCCTGGATTTCTTCCGACAGCACGAAATTCGCGAGCTTCAGGGCGGCATCGCGATTGGCGCCGTTCGCCAGTACGACGGCACGCGAAAAATTGCCGCACAGCGCGAGATCCTGAAGCTGCACCAGACCGGTTTCCTTCGGCAGAACGCCCTGGTCGATGGCCTGAAGCACCTGGTCGGACCAGACCGGGGTCATGGTGACGACGCCCTGGGAAAGAAGCTGCAACGACTGGGTGTTGCCGGACGAGTAGGCGCCCTTGTCGTAAAGCGACGGTGCGATGTCCTTAAGCAGTTCCCATGCCTTGCCGAGCGCCTTGTCGCCTGCTTCCGGCGTGTAATTGTCGACAGTGAATGCCTT
This sequence comes from Agrobacterium sp. CMT1, assembly GCF_037203725.1. Lineage (NCBI taxonomy): Bacteria > Pseudomonadati > Pseudomonadota > Alphaproteobacteria > Hyphomicrobiales > Rhizobiaceae > Agrobacterium > Agrobacterium sp. CMT1. The sequence goes on along the minus strand of NZ_JBBCAR010000014.1, from coordinate 98,168 downwards.
GGGGTCAAGGCCGTTCGCCTGATGGATGGCGCGACGAACGAAATTGCCGCCCGAACCGCCTTTGTCGGGGCGGTTGTAAACGAATTGACCCGGATTGGCCTTGATCCAGCTGACGAGCTGATCCCATGTCTTCGGCGCATCCGCCGGCTTCAGCTTGCTCGTGTCATAGGCGAGCAGGACCTGGCTGCCGCGATAGGGCAGGCTGTACTCGCTCTGGATAGCGAGCGGGTTGACACGCGAATAGTTGGAAAGGCCGGCCTTCGCCATGTTCACATAGATACCGGCTTCGATGGCGCCGGCAGGCAGCAGTGGATCGGCCGTTTCGAAATAATCGGCCTGCGGATCGGTACCGGTCTGCTTCGCGGCAACGGCGCGCTCGCCGATGGCGATAATGCCGGCGCCGTCGCCGGCGTCGACCAGATTGAGCTTCAGGCCAGGATTGGCGGCTTCAAAGGCGGGCTTGATCGTGTTGGACCAGAAATCGAGGATGTTTGTATCCGAACTGGTGTACCAGTCGATCGTGCCCGCAGCGGCGAAGCTCATGCGCGGTGCAAGGGCGAGACCGGCGGCGGCGCCTGCGGCGGACATCATAAAGGTGCGGCGTTTCATCTATGTCTCCGATATTGTCGGCGCGAGTGGAACTGTCGAGCGCTGCCCGAGGGGCTGGTAGGCGAAGGCCAGTCGTTGCACAGCCGTGCATTTTTGGACCAGCCGGCGGCGGTTCTAATGTCTTTCCATAACGCTTTCGTGACAGTCCGCCCGCGACGCCTCGGAGCCGCGCGCTCGTATCGCGCCTATTCGCGACGGAGCATAAAGAAAAACCCCGCCGAAGCGGGGTTTCCGTTACCAGGTCTGGCGACCATACCAGTCGTCAATGTCTTTTCGGGTGCGGTCCTTCTCGTAACCGTAGCGCTCCTGAATCTTGCCTTCCAGCTGTTCGCGCTTGCCGTTGATGACGTCAAGGTCGTCGTCGGTGAGTTTGCCCCACTGCTCCTTGACCTTGCCCTTCATCTGCTTCCAGTTGCCTTCAACACGATTCCAATCCATTGGATCCTCCCACTGTTTTTGGTCTGCACCTGTAAATGTGCGAAGGCAGATCGGGTTCCGGCAAAATGTGAACATCGCACCCGGGCTTGAAACATTGGGCGAAGATAAAGCGCGGCACAGAATTCCTTTCCGTGTGCGTTTCTACATGACGGAACAATCGCTGCCCTCGATTGTTAGCTTCACTGGAAAGCCACGGTCCTTACCGGGCTTTGCTTTCGTGTCGAGCCGCAGGGTTCAGCGTGTCATGAACAAGTTCTTCACTCGCTTTGCGAGCCGTATCGCATCTTTCTCAGGTTCGCCCAGCGCCTTTGTCGTGGCGCTCGCCACCGTCCTCATCTGGGGCATCAGCGGACCCCTGTTTGACTTTTCGGAGGTCTGGCAACTCGTCATCAACACCGGCACGACGATCGTCACCTTCCTGATGATTTTTCTCGTACAGAATTCCCAGAACAGGGATTCCGCCGCGATGGAGGCGAAACTGGACGAGTTGCTGCGGGCCGTAGAGCAGGCGCGCGCCGACTTCATCGGCATCGAGCATCTGACGGAGGACGAGATCGAGGAGATCCGGACCCGTCTCGAAAAAGAAAACGGGCGGGAAAGCAACAAGCCGCCGCCCCATCACGCCATGGATCGTCTGCTTTCCCGGCGTTAGTCACCGGCCCTGATCGATGGCCGATAATTGTTCACAACACTTTCCAAATCCTGGAAAGACCGTATGGCAGAAGGAGTTACCATGCCACTCACCGTTCTTGCTCTGAACGCGACGCTCAAACCGTCGGCCACGTCCGAACCATCCTCCACCGAGAAGCTGCTGGACCTCATATTACGGGAATTCGCCCGCCAGGATATCAAGGCCGAGACGATCAGGCTCGCCGATCACGATATCAAGCCGGGCGTCAGTTCAGACGAGGGCGACGGCGATGCCTGGCCGGCCATTCGGGAAAAAATACTGAAGGCCGATATCCTGCTCATGGGAACACCGATCTGGCTTGGCCAACCTTCGAGCGTTTGCAAGAGAGCGCTGGAGCGCATGGATGCATTCCTGGAGGAAACCGATGATGAGGGTCGGATGGTTTCTTATGGCCGGGTTGCGGCTGTCGCGGTTGTCGGAAATGAAGACGGCGCCCATCATGTCTCGGCGGAGCTCTTTCAGGCGCTGAATGACGTCGGTTTCACCATCCCTGCCAATGCGGTTGCCTATTGGGTCGGGGAAGCGATGGGGTCGACGAATTTCGTCGATCTGGAGAAGACGCCCGATGCCGTCAAAACCATGGTCAGCATGCTGGTGCGCAATACCGCGCACCTGGCGGCTCTTCTCAGGAATTCCCCGTATCCCGGCAGCGATCAGTAGTGCGGGTCTTGTTCCGGCTGGTGAACAGGCACCGCCTCGGTCGCCGCGCGGAGGCGACGGTTCAAGCGGCACCCCCCCCTCATTATTTTTTGGAACTCTCCGCCTCCCGCTTTGTTCGGAAGGCGCCTTTCCCGGGCCGGAAAGGCACCGTTTCCGACGGGAAGTATGGCTGATGGTGAAAAGGGAGGAAGACCCAAATGAAGAAGACTTTTTTCATGGCGTTGTTTGTTGGAGCCGGGGCTGTATCGGCCTTTGCCCAGCAGGCTACGACAGCCAATCCCGGTGGTGATACGCCGGCGGTTGTGACGCCGGACACGAAAAATCCGACGGCTCCGGTGGAAGGCGCCAACAGCTTCACGGAGGCGCAGGCGAAGAAGCGGATGGAGGAGTCCGGTTACACCGGGATCACAGGCCTCACCAAGAATGACAAGGGCGTGTGGATGGCATCGGGAATGAAAGACGGAAAAACCGTGGCCATAGCACTCGATTACCAGGGCAACGTCGTCGCCAGGTGAGGGCAGGACTTAAGCGCACGGACTTTTGGGAGAAACATGATGAGAACCGTAACTGCACTTTTTGATGATTATGATGATGCAAGTAACGCCGTCAGCGAACTCGAGCGCGCGGGCATCCGCTCAAGCGACATCAGCATTGTGGCCAGTAACGCCGACAGACGCCACGGCGAGGACAGCAAAGCCGCTGAAGGTGCCGGCACCGGTGCCGGCATCGGGGCCATTGTCGGCGGCGCCGGCGGCCTGCTGACGGGCCTCGGCATGATGGCTATACCCGGTGTCGGACCCGTCGTCGCCGCTGGCTGGCTGGCCGCCACCGCCGTCGGTGCGGCAGGCGGTGCTGTTGCCGGAGGAGCCACTGGCGGATTGATCGGAGCCATGACCCGCTCAGGCGTTTCGGAAGAGGACGCCAATGTCTATGCGGAGGGCGTGCGCAGAGGCGGAACTCTCGTCACTGCGCGGGTTGAAGACGATTTTGTGCCTGAGGCGGAGGCTATCCTCCGACGCTCGAACTGGGTCGATCCCTTCGAACGGCGTTCGGCCTATGGTCAGGAGGGCTGGACGCGTTTTGACGAAACGTCGAGGCCCTACGCCGCTGAAGATGTTGAGCAGGAGCGGAACCGATATCGCCGCTCGGCGCTTTGACAGGAGCATTCCTCACCGCCCACCGGGCGTGGCGTCCTGCCACGCCCTTGCGAAAAGCTTTCAGGAGTTACCATGGCCAAAAAACCGGAAACCACCGCATCGGCGGGAAAAAGCGACGTTGTTACGATCCACGACCAGAAACTTTCCCGCGGCGAGGGCGGCGAGTTGCACCAGACCGCCGAAGGCGACGCACCCGTCTTGACGACCGCGCAGGGCGGGCCAGTCGCCGATGACCAGAATACGCTTCGCGTCGGTCCTCGTGGCCCGCTTGTCATGGACGATTTCCATTTCAGGGAAAAGCTCTTTCATTTCGATCATGAGCGAATTCCAGAACGTGTCGTTCATGCCCGCGGTTATGGGGCCCATGGCTATTTCGAGACCTACGATTCCCTAGCCGCCTACACGAAAGCGGATCTTTTCCAGCGTGCGGGCGAAAAAACCCCGGCTTTCGTGCGTTTTTCGACCGTGGCCGGCAATAAGGGCTCATTCGATCTTGCGCGCGACGTGCGCGGCTTCGCCGTCAAGCTTTATACGCAGGAAGGCAACTGGGATCTCGTCGGCAACAATATCCCGGTATTCTTCATCCAGGACGCCATCAAATTTCCCGACCTCATCCATGCCGCAAAACAGGAGCCAGACCGCGACTTTCCGCAGGCGCAAACGGCTCATGATACGTTCTGGGATTTCATCAGCCTCACGCCCGAAAGCATGAACATGGTCATGTGGATCATGTCCGACCGCACCATTCCGCGGTCGTTCCGGTTCATGGAAGGGTTCGGCGTGCACACCTTCCGTTTCATCAACGCGAAAAACCAGTCGACTTTCGTGAAGTTTCACTGGAAGCCGAAGCTGGGTCTCCAGTCCGTGGCGTGGAACGAGGCGGTGAAGATCAATGGTGCCGATCCCGATTTCCACCGTCGCGATCTCTGGGCGGCCATCCAGTCCGGCAATTTTCCGGAATGGGAGTTGCAGGTCCAGCTTTTCGACCAGGATTTCGCCGACAGCTTCGATTTCGATGTCCTCGATCCCACCAAAATCATTCCCGAGGAGATATTGCCGCCGCAGCCGGTCGGCAGGCTGGTTCTCGACCGCATGCCAGACAACTTCTTTGCCGAAACCGAACAGGTGGCGTTCATGACGCAGAACGTGCCGCCGGGGATCGATTTCAGTAACGACCCGCTGCTGCAGGGAAGAAATTTCTCCTATCTCGATACACAATTGAAGCGTCTCGGCGGGCCGAACTTCACGCACCTGCCCATCAATGCGCCCAAGTGTCCCTTCGCACATTTCCAGCAGGATGGCCACATGGCGATGCGCAATCCAACGGGGCGCGCCAATTATCAGCCAAACTCCTTTGGCGAAGGCCCGCGAGAATCGCCAGCGCGCGGCTTTACACATTTTGCAGGCGAAGAGCAGGGCGCCAAGGCGAGATTGCGGCCGGAGAGCTTCGCAGATCACTACAGTCAGGCCAGGCAATTCTATCTCAGCCAGACTCCTCCCGAACAGCGCCATATCGCCTCCGCCCTCACTTTCGAGCTGAGCAGGGTGGAGACGGTCGCCATACGTGAACGGATGGTGTCGCATCTCCTCCATATCGATGAAACGCTTGCGTCGACAGTTGCCCAGAAGCTTGGTTTCCAGACGATGCCTAAACCGGCGGAGGCGGCAGTGCCGACCCGACAGGACCTGGAGCCTTCACCCGCCCTCAGCATCGTCAATCGAGGGCCGCAACGTTTCGAAGGGCGCAAGCTCGGCATTCTCATTACGGATGGCGTCGACGCAAAATTGCTGCAGGGGCTGACCGAGGCTGTTACGGCCGAGAAGGCCGTCGTCGAGTTGATCGCGCCTAAAGTCGGGGGCGCCGTGGCTTCGGACGGCACTCTCATTAAAGCGCATTACATGATCGATGGCGGTCCTTCGGTTCTCTTTGATGCGGTGGCCTTGTTGACATCGGCAGAGGCCATCGACGATCTCGTCAAGGAAGCGACGGCCCGGGATTTTGTCGCGGATGCGTTCCAGCACTGCAAGTTCATCGGTTATGACCAGTCGGCCCTGCCATTGTTGGAAAAGGCCGGAATTGCCGATGCCATGGATGAAGGCGTCTTGCCTCTGCCGGGAGAAGACGGGCTGGCAGCCTTTGTTTCCGAACTCGGCAAGTTGCGCGTTTGGGCGCGCGAACCGTCGGTCAAGCTTGGGAAGGCATCAGTCCCTGTCGCTAACGGATAACGCAACCGGCGGCGTGCCCTCATCGTTTGAGGGAGCGCCGCGCCCGCGGCCAGTGCGCCGCAGCACCGGCAGACGAAAGTGCCGCCACATTTGGCGGCACTTCTCACCCGGAGGTCTTGTCCAAAGCGAGGTCTGATTATGAAGCTTGTCCGCGACAACGGATTGACCATCGTCCTTGTCCTTGCATCACTGCTGACGATCGGCGGCATGTTCGCCACAGGCTGGGTCGTTCACAATGATGAACTCGTGCAACATCATGATAAACCGCTCACGCTTTTGTCCTACGCCACGAGCGGGCATTTCCTCTCGGCGCTGTTCGAAAACTGGGAAAGCGAATTTCTGCAGATGTCGGCCTATGTGGTGTTGACGGCATTCCTGTTCCAGCGCGGGTCCGCAGAATCCAAGGATCCCGATGAGCCGAAAGCGCAAGACGAGGACCCTTCACGCAAGAAAAACGACCCTGATGCACCATGGGCGGTCAGGGCCGGCGGCATCATTCGCGTCGTCTATTCCTATTCGCTCGGCGTGGCGCTGTTTGTTCTTTTTGTAGCGAGCTTCCTGCTGCATCTGAGATACAGCGCCGATGCCGCGGCAGTGGAGGCACGCCTGCACGGCGAACCGGCGACGACATTGATGGCGCATCTGGGAAGCGTTGAGTTCTGGTTCGAGTCCTTCCAGAACTGGCAGTCGGAGTTCCTCTCCACCGCAGTCCTGATCGTCCTGTCCATCTTCCTGCGATTCAGGCGGTCGCCCGAATCCAAACCTGTGGCAGCACCCCATAGCGAGACCGGCGGGTGAAAGGCAGAGGGGGGTGGATCCCAAAGTCTGACCGCACCCGTCAGCGTTTATCCCAGGGACGCCTGTTGGCGGCGTGGTCCTGTTCCTGATCGTTCTTGATGGCAGCACCGTCCTGGCCCCGCTCTTTCGAATGCTGCTTCTTGTCGCGGTTGGAAAGGATCTGGTTTTCCTCAATGCTTCCCTTGTCCAGCTCGGTCATTGCGCCTGCGCCGGTACCTTTCCCCTGCGTGCCTTTTCCGAAGTGTTTCCTGTCTGCATGTGCCATTATCGCCTCCTCTTGGCGTTGGACGGGCTGCTGCGGCAGTCGAAGCCGCCACCGTCGCTCCCGAACTTCCCCCATGCCTTTTCGTTCCGGAACTTCTGTCGCCCTCCGTGGTTCGTGATCGCACGGGAAGGGGGCTTTGTCTTGAACGACGGCGCGGACGCACGAACAGATGACAGGAGGCGCAACGATGGCCGGTCCAAAAACGCATGAACAACAGCTCCGCATCATCGAAAAACGCGAGAACACCGCTAATGCCGATGATGATTTTGACGCCGAGGCGGAGCTGAAGCGGTCGAAGGACGAACGGGATGCCCGCCGAGGGGCGGAGAAACTTCGCGGTGGCAATGCGGAATTAGCGGATAAGGATGATCGCCAGATGCTGCGCGGTGAAAATCAGGAAAGCCCGCACCACGAGCGCGGCACGGATGATTGAGGTGACGTTCGGTCGGGCCGGATCTGGCTTCGTGGCGCCGGAAGTGCTGCGAGGCTATTTCCCATCCGGCTCTGCCATCTTGCGGTGTTGTCTGGCGAGCGTTTCCGCCGGCGTTACATTGGCCATCGCCGACATCAGCTTGTTTTTCCAGCCGGACACGACATCGCCCTCACCATTCATCATCGCCTCATAGCCGGCCTTGGCCACGAAACCGGGATCGTCCTTCTTCTGTCTGCCAACGGGGGTGTCGAGCATGTCCGCACGCTCGAAGAACTCCGTGTCCGTCGCCCCCGGCATCAGGCAGGTTGCCGTGACACCCGTGCCATCAAGCTCTTCGCGCAGCGCGAAGGAAAAGGAATTGATGAACGCTTTGGTGGCGTTATAGACCGCCTGAAACGTGCCCGGCATGAAACCGGCGATGGAACCCGTAAACAGGATACGTCCATTGCCACGCTGGCGCATTCCGCCTGCAAGGGCATGAACCAGCGCAATCGTGCCGCTGATATTGGTGGCGATGACCCGCTGGATGTCCTCCATTCTCTGATCGAGAAAGCCATCGCCCAGGCCCTGTCCTGCGTTGGCGAACAGAAGATCGACTGGCCGCGACGAGGCGGTGATGCGCGTGAGAAGCTCCTCCACGCCCGCCTGTGTCGAAAGATCGGCCCGCACCGCCTCTACCTGCGTGCCGGCCGCGCGCAGCCGGGTGGCCGCGGCATCGATGTCATTTTCATCGGCCACGATGATGAGGTCGTAACCATCCCGCGCGGCGCACCGGGCGAGCTCATAACCGATGCCGGACGAAGCGCCGGTGACGACTGCAAGGCCCTTGGTGGATTCTTCCCTGCTCATGATCACCTCCTATGGCTTGAGGACGACTTTGATGCAGCCATCGTCGCGGTGGCTGAAGGTGTTGTAGAGATCGGGTCCCTCATCGAGGGTGGCGCGATGGGTAATGACGAAGGACGGGTCGATTTCGCCTCTTTCGATGCGGCCCATGAGGTTGGGGAGGTAGGCCTGGACGGGCGTCTGCGCCATCTTGAACGTCAGGCCGCGATTGATGGCGGAACCCATGGGAATTTTGTCAAGAAGACCGCCATAGACGCCGACCAGCGAGACCGTACCGAAATTGCGGCAGCAATAGATTGCCTGACGAAGTACATGCGGCCGGTCGGTCCCCATGAAGGTGGCGACCTTGATGCGGTCGATCCTCGAATCCCATCCTGCCGCGGGATCGGGCTCCGTTCCTACCGCATCGATACAGGCATCCGCGCCGCGACCATGGGTCAGTTCCATGATGCGGTCGTAAATGTCCTCGTCGAGGTAATTGAGCGTCATCGCGCCGGCTTTCGCCGCGAGATCGAGCCTCTCCTGCACGGCGTCGATGGCGATGACCCGTTCCGCACCGAGGAGAAAGGCGGAACGGATCGCCATCTGACCCACCGGACCGCAGCCCCAGATGGCAATCGTATCGCCCGGCTGGATGTTGCAGAAGTCCGCGGCCATATAGCCGGTCGGAAAGATGTCGGACAGGAAGAGGACCTGCTCGTCGGTCAGACCGTCCGGAACCTTTATCGGCCCGACATCGGCGTAAGGCACCCGCATATATTCCGCCTGGCCGCCGCTGAAGCCACCGAGAAGATGGGTGTAACCGAACAGGCCGGCGGGCGAATTGCCCCACATCTTCCGCACCTTGTGCGGATCGGGATTGCTGCGTTCGCAGCCGGAATAATAGCCACGCTTGCAGAAGAAGCACTCGCCGCAGGCGATGGTGAAGGGGACGACCACGCGGTCTCCGACCTTGAGCGCGGTATTGTCCTTACCGACCTCAACCACCTCGCCCATGGTTTCGTGGCCCATGATGTCGCCGCTGTGCATGTCCGGCATGATGCCATTATAGAGGTGGAGGTCTGAGCCGCAGATCGCGCAGGCCGTGACCCTGATGATCGCATCGCGCCCATGCTCGATTTTCGGATCGGGAACGCTTTCGCAGCGAATGTCGTGTTTGCCGTGCCAGGTCAGTGCCTTCATGTCGCTCACCTTCATTGTCTGCTGGGTTGTCAGAAGCCGCCCTTTGTCGAGCGGGTGCCTAACCGGGTGTCCGCGCGAAAGTTCCACGCGGCACCGGGACCTTCTAGCTCTCCGGCGGCAAGGCAGGGCGGAATTTTTTTTAGAGAATGGAAACCCGCCGCGCTTTCAGAGGTTCGGTTACTCAGCAATTCGGGAGTTCATCGATCATGACATCACGACGCAAGGCAGCTCCCGATATTGGGTTTAAGCCCGGTCCGGCCGGCGGCTGGGGATCGGCCAAGTCGGTGGGAGAGGTGCTGTTAAGGGAACATGTTCCCCTGTCCGGTCCGACATTGCTGAAACACCAGAACAAGCCGCAGGGATACATGTGCGTCAGCTGCGCCTGGGCGAAACCGGCCAAGACCCATCCCCTGGAATTTTGCGAAAATGGCGCGAAAGCCACCGCGTGGGAAATAACGAACCGACGCGCCGACAGTGCGTTTTTCGCCAGACACACCCTTGCCGAACTGGAGGGCTGGCGTGACCACGATCTGGAAGAGCAGGGCAGGCTGACCCAGCCGATGCGTTGGGACGCGGCCACGGATAGATATCTGCCGGTCAGCTGGCAGGCCGCATTCGAGGAGATCGGCCGGGAGCTGCGCGCTATCGCGCCGCAGCAGGCGGAGTTTTACACCTCAGGCCGCGCCTCGCTGGAAGCATCTTACATGTACCAGCTCTTTGCCCGCATCTATGGCAGTAACAATCTGCCGGACTCGTCCAACATGTGCCATGAAAGCTCGTCCGTCGGCCTGCCCGAAAGCATCGGCGCTTCCGTGGGAACGGCGATCCTTTCGGATTTCCAGAATTGCGACTGCATTTTCTATATGGCGCAGAATGTCGGAACATCCTCGCCGCGACTGCTGCACGATCTGCAGGATGCGGTCGACCGCGGCGTGAAGATACTGACATTCAACATGCTGCGGGAGCCGGGGCTGGAGCGCTTCGTTAACCCGCAGTCGCCCGGCCAGATGCTGGCGACCCCCGCGACGCCGATCTCGACGAAGTATTACCAAGTGAAGAATGGCGGCGATATCGCTGCCCTTTTCGGTATCTGCAAGGCGCTTGTCGAGGCAGACGACGTGCTGCATGCGAGTGCCGCGAGCAAGGTTTCCGGCTCGGATGGGCAGCCGCGCGATCCGGCCAATGCGGCGGCGGTCGCATTTGCCGCCGCCATTGCCGCTGCTGACAAGAAGCATGTGCTCGATCATGATTTTCTTGCCGAGCACACGGCGGGTTTTGACGATTTCGCCGCTGCAGCCCGCCGCCATGAATGGGAGGAGCTGGAGCGCGTTTCAGGCCTGACCCGCGAGGAGATGATGGAAGCCGCCGCCATATATGCGGATTCCGACGCGGTGATGATGGTCTATGGCATGGGCCTCACCCAGCATGTGATGGGCGTGGAGAACGTTCACATGGTTGCCAACCTCGCGCTGCTGCGCGGCAATATCGGCAAGCCGGGTGCAAATATCTGTGCCGTCAGGGGCCATTCGAATGTGCAGGGCCAGCGTACAGTCGGCATTACGGAAAAACCCGGCCTCGTGCCGCTGGACAAGCTCGCCGACCTATACCAGTTCCAGCCGCCCGCGTGGGAAGGCCACTCGACGGTTGACAGCTGCAAATCCATTCTCGGTGGGGAAACAAAGGCTTTCATCAGCCTCGGCGGCAATTTTTTGCGGGCAGCGCCGGAAACCGAGGCGATGGAAGCCGCGTGGCGCAAGCTGCGGCTGACGGTCCAGATCGCAACGAAACTCAATCGCAGCCACGTCATTCACGGCGAGATCGCCTTTCTGCTTCCCTGTCTCGGACGCATCGAAATCGATGAACAGGCGACAGGGCCCCAGGCCGTCTCCATGGAAAGTTCCGTTGCGCATTTCCATGGTTCGCGTGGCAGGGCAAAGCCGGCCAGCCGGGAGTTGCTCTCGGAACCGGCGATCATTGCCGGCATGGCCGTGGCGACGTTGACGCGCGGCAACGTACCTTGGCAGCAATGGGTTCACGATTATTCGCGCATTCGCGACGCCATAGAGCAAACCTATCCGGAAACCTTCAGGAACTTCAATGAACGGCTTTTCAAACCCGGGGGCATCCCGCGCCCATTGCCCGCAAGGGAGCGAAAATGGGTAACCTCAAGCGGCAAGGCGAATTTCCTCACGCCCGACCGCCTGTTCCCCGAATTTCCGCCTGAGGCGTCGGGTCCGGACGTCCTGCACCTGTCGACGTTGCGATCCAACGACCAGTTCAACACGACCGTCTACGGCTATAGTGACCGTTTTCGCGGCGTGGAAGGAACGCGGCAGGTTCTGTTCATGAATGTCGATGACATCGCCCTGCTTGGGTTTGCCGACGGCGATATCGTCGATATCGTTACGGCAATCGAGCCGCAGACGCCAAGGGCGGTCCGCGGGTTCAGGATCGTTGCCTATGATATTCCCCATGGCTGTTGTGCTGGCTATTTTCCGGAAACCAACCCGTTGTTTCCGCTGAGCCATCATAGTCCGAAAGCAAAGACGCCATCATACAAGCTGCTGCCCGTCCGATTGACGCCGTCAACCACGGTTCCTTCCAACTGAGGATACTCGAGGTGCGGGATGCGGAGGACGGAAAAGGCCAATCGTTCAGCGACACTTCTATGGTCCGCTCTTTGCGGTTCTTTGATCGGGGCAGCGGCGATCATGGGTTACTGGCGTGAACCGCGAACATTCCGCAGCGACCCTCCCGTAACGGCAGCGCTTGAGCGATTGCGCTTCATGCCCGTTCCCGTGGCCGGCGCGCCGCCGGAAGTTTATTTTGCTCTCGGCAGGCCGTTCGAAAACGGTGCTTATGATCTTTCCCAGGGAAAACGCCTCTATTCATGGTTCGGATGCCCGGCTTGCCACGGTGAAGGCGAAGGCGGCAAAGGTCCATCGTTTCTCGACGGTCAATGGATTTATGGACCATCCATGGTCTCTGTCGCGGCGTCGATCAGGGATGGCCGGCCGCACGGCATGCCGCCTTTCCGCGCCAGAATGACGACTGAAGAGATCTGGCAGCTTGCAGGATATGTGAGAACCATCGGGGCCTATTCGCCATCGGTGGCGGCCCCGGCCCGTAATGACGACCGTCAGACCCGTCCGGCTGAGAACCGGGCGCCTGCTGCCATCCTCTTCAACGAAGGGTCGGCGTGGAAAAGACCGGAGGAGCCGGTGCCTTGAAGATCGTCGCCGCTCTCCTTGCTGTCCTTACCCTGCTTTCGGGGTGCGGCGACGTTCAGTCGGTGCTGAACGCTGCAGGGCCGTCAGCGTCGATGTTGAAGAATCTGATCCTCTTCATCGTGGTGGTGAGCCTCGTCGTGTGGCTGGCAGTGATCGCGATCCTGATCCTGTCTCTCGTCAGAAGCCGGCGGGTGGCGCAGGACGAGACGGCAAGTGGCAAGCGATTGCAGCTTTTCGTCACGGGCGCGGTGATGATGACGGTTTTCATTGTCGCCGGCCTGACGCTTACGAGCTTTCTTGCAACGCGGGCCATCAGCTTCACCGGCGAGGCAGACTTGACGATACGTGTTCGCGCCCAGCAATGGTGGTGGCAGTTCATATACGAAGATGCGACACCGGATGGCGGTTTTCAGACCGCCAACGAAATGCACATCCCGGTCGGGCGGAATGTCCGGGTCTTGCTCGAAAGCCCGGATGTAATTCATTCCTTCTGGGTGCCCAGCCTTGCCGGCAAGATGGACCTCGTTCCGGGACGGGAGAATACGCTTGGGTTTCGCGCTGACAGGCCGGGTGTTTACCGGGGCCAATGCGCGGAGTTCTGCGGCCTTCAGCACAGCCACATGGCTTTCATGGTCATGGCCGATGACGAGGCGACCTATCGCCGGTGGGCCAATAAGCAGAAGGCGGAGGCCGCCATGCCGCAAGACGCAGATGCTCTGGCCGGGAAGGCCGTGTTCCTGCGCAAGCAATGCGCCGCCTGCCACACCGTCAGGGGAACGCCCGCCGCCGGCACCACGGGGCCTGATCTTACCCATGTCGGCAGCCGCCGGACGATCGGCGCAGGCCTGCTGGAGACCACACGCGGCTCGCTTGCCGCATGGATCGCCGATCCACAGACGTTGAAACCGGGCAACAACATGCCGCTGGTGCCGCTCTCCGGGGAAGAGTTGCGGCAGGTTTCCGCCTATATGGAGGGGCTCGACTGATGGCGGGAAAACAGGCCTCCATCCTCATGGATACCGATCTGCCGGTTCCCGGCATGGAGAGCGCGCTCGAAAAAACATGGGGGTCGAGCCGCGGTTTCTGGGGCGCGATTGGTACTGTCGACCACAAGGTGGTAGCCCGGCGATATATCGTCACGGCCTTCGTGTTCCTGATACTCGGCGGCCTGCTTGCTCTCGTCATGCGCCTGCAGCTGGCAACGCCCGAAGCGCGTTTTATCGACCCGGACCGGTACAATCAGATATTCACCATGCATGGCGCGAACATGATGTTCCTCTTCGCCGTGCCGGTCATGGAGGCGATGGCGGTTTATTTCGTGCCATTGATGGTCGGGACGCGCAACATCGCCTTTCCCCGGCTGAACGCCTATTCCTACTGGGTATTCCTTGTGGGCGGGCTGCTTCTCTGGGTCTCGTTCGTGCTGGACAGCGCGCCTGATGTCGGCTGGTTCGCCTATGTGCCGCTCGCGGGTCCGGAATATGGCGCGGGCAAACGCGCCGACATATGGGCTCAGATGATAACCTTTACGGAGCTTTCCGCGCTCTCCATTGCGGTGGAAATCGTGGTGACGGTCTTCAAGCAGCGCGCCCCCGGCATGTCGCTCGACCGGATTCCGCTTCTCGTCTGGGCAATGGTGGTCATGGCCTTTCTCGTCATCATCGCCATGCCCGCGATCATGTTCGCCAGTTCCACGATGATCATGGATCGTCTCGTCGGCACCCATTTCTACAATCCGGCCGAAGGAGGGGACGTGCTCCTGTGGCAGCATGTCTTCTGGTTTTTCGGACATCCGGAGGTCTACATCATCTTCCTGCCGGCTGTGGGCATGGTCTCCACCATCCTGCCCGCCTTTGTCGGCCGGCCGATATTCGGTTACATGCCCATGGTCATGGCGCTTGTCGCAACCGGTGTCCTGTCTTTCGGTCTCTGGGTGCATCACATGTTTGTGGCTGGCCTGCCGAAACTCGGAGAAAGTTTCTTCACTGCCTCCAGCATGGCGATTTCCGTGCCGGCCGGCGTGCAGATATTCTGCTGGCTGGCAACATTGTGGGCCGGGCGGCCGATTTTCAAGACCCCGCTTCTTTTCATCATCGGCTTCATCGTCACCTTTGTCATCGGCGGTCTGACGGGCGTCATGGTGGCGTCCGTGCCCTTCGACACACAGGTTCACGACACCTATTTCGTGGTCGCGCATTTTCACTATGTCCTGATAGGGGGCGCCGTTTTTCCCCTGATCGGAGCCGTCTATTACTGGTTTCCGAAAATGACGGGCCGGATGATGAGCGAAACGCTCGGCCGCATCAGCTTCTGGCTGATCTTCGTCGGCTTCCACCTGACGTTTTTTCCAATGCATATTCTCGGTTTGCAGGGAATGCCGCGACGCATCTATACCTACCAGCCGGAGATGCCATGGGCGGGCCTCAACCTCTTCGTGAGCCTCAGCGCCGTCGTGCTGGCGACAGGTTTTCTCGTCTTTTTCATCGATGTCGTCCGAAGCTTCGCCAAAGGCTGTCCCGCGGGGGACAATCCATGGGGCGCCGCCACGCTGGAATGGGCAACCGCCTCTCCGCCGCCGACCTTCAATTTCCGCTCCATACCCGTGGTGGGTAGCCGCGATCCACTGTGGGAGAACACCGGAGAACTGCCTGTTGTCGCGGGGATGCGGGTGGATCGCCGTGAAATTCTGGTCACCAGCGTCGTCGAGGCGCTGCCCGAAGCCCGCGAGGCTTCCCCGACAGACTCCGTGTGGCCGTTCTGGGCGGCCATCGCAACGTCCATCATGCTCATCTGGTCCATGTTCTCGCCCTGGGCGGTCGTCTGGGGATCGATCCCGATTGCTGTAGCGCTGATCGGCTGGTTCTGGCCGAAAGGTATGGCGGAGGAGGAAGCATGAAGGAACGTGTCGCGCTCGATGTCTCCAAGCTGCCGATGTCCGGCAACGGCACCGCCAGCCCCACATGGTGGGGAACCTGCGCCTTCATGCTGATCGAAGGAACGGGCTTCGCGCTGGCGGTCGCCGTTTATTTCTACCTGATGAGCCTGGCACCACGATGGCCGATCGACGCCCCGCCGCCGGATCTTTCAGCAGGCACGGTGCTGACAGCGCTGCTTGTCGTCAGCGTCGTTCCGAATGTCCTCGTCAGTCGCTGGGCCAGGCAGAGGCGGCTTGTTCACGTCCGTTTCGGTTTAGTCGTCATGTCCGCAATCGGGTTTGTCCTGCTGGCGGTGCGCGCCTTTGAGTTCCCAGCCCTCCAGGTGAAGTGGGATGACAATGCCTACGGATCGATCGTGTGGACGATCCTCGGACTGCATACGACCCATATTCTCACCGACCTCATCGATACCATCGTCCTGACCTGCCTGATGTTTACCCGGCATGGCGACAGCGCCCGCCGTTACGGCGATGTAGAGGACAACGCGCTCTACTGGAATTTTGTCGTCGTGACCTGGCTTCCGCTTTACGCCTGCCTTTACTGGATACCACGGCTATGACCCTGAAAACCCTCGATATTGCCGGACTGTTCGGCGCTCCCCTGATCTGGGCGTTCAACACGCAACCCGGCCAGATCTTGCCGGCGGTCGATTGCGGCAGCCGGACGGGCTTTACAGCTGTCGCTGCCTTCCTCTCTGCCGGGACAGCGGTTACCTGCGGCGTTATTTCGGAAAGGGGCCGGAGTTCCACGGCATCGCGGATGGCGATGTTCCTGATGTCGTTGGGCGTCCTCGTCGCGCTGGTTTTTGCCTTCGCGCTCCTTCTTCAGGGGGCAGCGACATTGCTGCTGAACCCATGCGCGCGCTGACACTGATCTTTCTGTTGCTGGTCAGCGCCGGGCCGCTTTCGGCCCATGAGGGGGAGGCGCATCCGACGGCGATGATATGGACTTTCGACGGCTGGATTATCGGACCGCTCCTTGTCGCAGCCGGCCTTTTCAGTACCGGTTTTTTTCGGCTGCGGAGACGGTCGGGCACCCGCCGGTGGATGGCGAGGTCCGCCTTCGCCTTTTCCGGCGGCTGGCTTGTTCTGGTTGCTGCACTTGTCTCTCCGATCCATTCCATGGGCGAGCACCTGTTTACGTTCCACATGATAGAGCACGAGATGGTAATGGCGGTTGCCGCGCCGCTGATCGTTCTGGCGCGCCCCGTCGGTATCCTTCTCTGGAGCATGCCGCGCATGGTTCGTCGTCGTCTGGCTGCGGTGATGACAGACAGGCGCGTGCGGGCCAGCTGGAATGTTCTTGCCGGCGGGGCTGTGGCAACATCTCTGCACGGGCTTGCCATCTGGGGCTGGCATGCGCCTGCGCTCTTCGATGCGACGGTGAGCAACGTGCCACTGCACCGGATACAGCATCTCTTTTTCTTTCTGACCGCGATCCTGTTCTGGTGGGCAGTTTTCTGGCGCGCGGACCGGGGGCTTGCGGCCTGGCACCTGTTTGTCACGATGATGCATACCAGCATTCTCGGCGCCCTGATCGCGCTGGCGCCACAGGTGATTTACGTGGCCCAGACCCGAGACGCGCAGGCATGGGGCCTGACGCCCTTCGAGGACCAGCAGCTTGCCGGTCTCCTGATGTGGGTGCCCGGCGGTGTCATCTATGCCGGGGCGGCGCTCGCGATGCTGGCGATGTGGATTTCCCGGTCGGGCAGGGAGGACCGATATGGCGCGTCCCTTCTCTAGAACCGGCCTTATACTTGTTGCGGTGCTTTCGGCGGCGCTTGCCACGGGCATTGCGGTCGCAATCGTCAAGAACGTGTCACAGCGCGGCGCCGTTGCCACGGCAATGACTGGCGGTGATGCGCGCCGCCTGGCGCCCGGGATTTTCCGGCGCTACGGCTGCACGGGCTGCCACGCGATCCCCGGCGTTGCCGGTGCGGACGGGAAGGTGGGGGGCGAACTACGTTCACTTCGCCAGCGGGTCTATATCGGTGACGGCCTCAACAACACACCGGACAACCTCATTCGCTGGATCGTCTCGCCGACGCATTTCTCGCGGCAGAGCGCCATGCCCGAAACCGGTATCACCGAGGCCGAAGCGCGCCATGTCGCGGCCTATCTTTATGCTCACTGACGGGTCACGGATGCGGGGTTTGCCTTGCCGGCAGGGCCTTGATGTAGCGGGCAATCGCGTCGCGATCTTCCTGTGGCAACTGCGAAAGATTGGCGACCACGTCCACCATTGCGGACCCGACATGTCCGTCCTGTGGCGTCTGGCCTGTTGCGAGCATGGTAGAGATGTCGGTCTGCGTCCACCCGCTGAGACGTGCCGGCGTGATGTTTGGCACAAAACCCGTGCCTTCCGCGTCGGGACCACCAGCGAAACGGGTTTCCGGGCGGATGGCGGCGAAGATATTACGGCTGGAATGGCATTCGGCACAGTGGGCAAGCGTCTCCGTCAGATAGGAGCCGCGATCAAGAACGGGATCGCCGGTGATGGCCTGCGGCTTGCCGACCTCGTCAAAGAACAAAAGCTTCCAGACGCCAACGGCACGGCGCAACCTGAAGGGTGGCCACAGATCATGCGGCGGCGCTTTGCCGGAAACAGGCGGCAGGGTCCGCAGATAGACGTAAAGGTTTTTTATGTCCTCGATCTTCATTCCCGTATAGCTCGTATAGGGAAAGGCCGGATAATAATGGCGGCCGTCAGGCGATATGCCGGCGACCAGCGCATTTGCGAAATCTTCAACGGACCAGGAGCCGATCCCGTCTGCAATGTCGGGGGATATATTCGGCGGACGGAAAACGCCGAAGGAGGAGGAAAGCGCCAATCCGCCTCCGAGCACGAGCGAGTCCGGGTGTCCCGGCGTGGCATGGCAGGACCCGCAGCTTGATGCCAGAAATACAAGTCTTCCCAGCTGCGGATCGCCGGGCGATGATCCGATGTCGTTCGGTCCGAAGACCGGCTTCGGCGTGGTCAGAAGCCAGGCTCCCAGGCAGGCCGCCGCTGCGAGACACCATATCAACAGCCGGCCTGCCTGAAGTGACAGATGAAAACCGGGAGTCTCGCGAACCATCATCGGAAAGGTCCATCGTCAGAGCATACTTTTATGATTGCGCCGGGTTCCGGCCGCACGGCTGATCCGCCGCTATCGAACTTCGCATGCCGTTTGTGGTTCCCGCGCAATCATGTCGCCAGTCATGGCCGCCGTTCGGGAACAACCGGAGCCGACCGTGGTTAGGCCGGCATGTTCAATCCCAATGGAGGTCGGCACGTGGACCCGGAAACTGATCACGAGACCTGCAACAGCCTGAACATAGAGGCCGCAACCCCCAAGGTGGTCAAAATCACCATCGACGGTCGAACGCTCCTCGAAGGGGTGCTGAACACCGGAAGTGTTCTGAGCGTGCAGACGAAGGAGGGCGCCGAGCCGCAATCCATCGAACTGGTTGTCGAGGACCTGGCTCGCTAGCCGCTTCGCGAACACTCGGCGCGGCAAGGGCGCCGCGTCTCTAGCCGCGAAAGTCGCCCTCGTTGCTTTCCCGCTCGTCGTAATTGATGTCCCAGTCTTTTTCCGGCTTTTTTGTACCTGGCGGCAGCTTGTTGGCGGTTGCGTCGTCCGAGCCTGTAATGACCCTCGGCTTCGCGCTCGCAACGCCGTTGTTGGTCGAGGTCTTTTTGCCGGGGGCAAACTGGGGCACGCTGTCCTTGTGAATCTGCTCGAGCTTGTCTTTCTTCGTCATGGCATCCTCCTGTCTGTCCCTAACCTTTTTACGCCGATGCTGTTCCCTCGAACCATTAGTACGGAACCGCTTTTTGCTCCCGGGGTTAGGAGGAGAGAGCGGACCGCAGGGTCTGCGCTGCTGGATGTTTTAAAAAAAGGGGCCTCCGCGATGACCCGATCACAGGACGATGTCAGGCCCGAACCCGGCACCGATGACGCACGCTCGACTGAAAGCGATGAAAGCCGCAAAGACCGTGAAAAGGCGACAGAAAACGCCGAACGCGAAAGGCGCTCCCGGTATGGACGCGACGAAGACAAGGAGAACAACGATGACGGAATCGGCAACAACCACCGATCATGACACGATACGGAAATGGGCGGAGCAGCGCGATGGCCACCCTGCCAAAGTGGACATCTCGGGCGATGGAGGGATTCTCAGGATCGATTTCGGTGAGCCGGAGGATGCGCTGAAGGCCATATCATGGGACGAGTTTTTTGAAATCTTCGAGGACAGGAAGCTGGCATTCCTTTATCAGGACAGAACGTCGGGCGGCGAGAGCCGCTTCAACAAGTTCATTTCACGCTGAGGGAGAGGCGAGTGAGCGACGAAACGGTATCGAGCATCCCGAACCGGGCACAGCAGCAAAAGGCATATCGGTTCTGGGCCCCGGTTTATGACCGTGTCTACGGCTTCTTTCTCAAGCGGGCGCAGATGGAGTTGGCCAGACGTGTGGGTGGTGCCGGTCGCGACATTCTCGAAATCGGCGTCGGCACGGGGCTGGTCCTTCCGCTTTATCCTCCGGCCAGCAACGTGACCGGGATCGACATTTCAGCGGACATGCTCCGGAAGGCCAAAACAAAGGCGGCGGGCGGTTCACTGCCGCATGTGAAGGCACTGCATGTGATGGATGCCTGCGAAACCACGTTCCCGGATGCGTCCTTCGACGTGATTTCGCTGCCCTTCGTCATCACGCTCATTCCCGATACCGGCCGGCTGCTTTCCGAATGCGCCCGAGTGCTGAAGCCGCGTGGCGAGATCGTCATCGTCAGCAAGATCACCGACAGCAGCGGCGCAGTTCGCCGCATAGAACAGATGGTCTCGCCGGTGGCCCATAACATAGGGCTCAGTTCGGCATTTCGTCTGGACGGGATTGAGGACTGGCTGCGCCGCAACCCGTCTTTCCATCTGGCGGAAAACAGGACGATCCCCCCAACCGGGTATTTTCGTCTGCTGCGTCTTTCCCGCTCGTCGACGGAGACGTCTGAGAAGACCGCGTCCCTTTCGGGTCACTAGGACCTCTGGCACCGCCGAAAAAATACGCATTGTACGTTGGCGTACGGCAACCAAGCGGTAGATGGGCCATTTCCCTTCAATGTGAAAGGAAGGACCATGGCCAAACACGCTATAAATGAAGAGTCCGGCCCCGCACTAAGCGAAGCGCAACTTGAGACCTTGCGTATCGGAATTGCCGATCTCGCGCCAGCGCTGACGGCGTTTGCGCGTCGTTTCGTCAGAAATGACGAGGATGTCAACGATCTCGTTCAGGAAACCATGATGCGGGGGCTTCGTTCCCTGCACCGCTTCACCCCCGGAACAGCCCTGAAATCGTGGCTGTTCACCATTTTGCGGAACACCTTCTGTACCCGATACAAGGTTGCAAGGCGCGAATGCGTCGGGCTGCCGGCGGGAATAGAGCAAACGATGTCGGTCCCCGCCAGTCAGGAATGGCGGATGGAGCACGATGAAGTCATGCGCGCAATCCGCGATCTGGATGCGGATCAGAAGAAGGCGCTGCTGCTCGTTGCCGGAGGAACGAGCTACGCCGATGCAGCCTCCATCTGCGGCTGCAGGGTGGGCACCATCAAGAGCCGCGTCAACCGCGCCCGCGAATCCCTGCGGCGCAATCTCGCCTGACATCAGCGGGCTACCGCGAACAGCACACTGTAGCTGCAGGATTTCCCCGTTCGCCCGTCGATGTCGCCACGCCGGTGGAAGATTTCCCCTTCCACCGGGGGCAGATCCGCCGGAGCATCGGATAAATTGGCCCTGAGCTGCAACCGGCCGGCCGCAAACGCCCAGTCTATGGCAAGCGTTCGCGCAGGCGAACCGAGTGCCGTCCCGCCTCCGAATTCCGAAGCGAGCAGGGGCCAGACATACTGCCGGCGCTTTGCAAGCAATCCCGCAAGGATCTCGCTTGCCCGTCTCCCATCTTCCTCATCGGCCTGACGCCAGTTCAAGGTAGAAAGGAGCCGCGTGCGCACATCATTGGGGTCCTGGACAAGATCGCGCGCGTTTTCGGGAAGAGCTCCCTGAAACATTTCAGCCTGCCGCAACCGCCCTTTTATCGCGGCTTCCCGATCGTGTTGCGGGTGGTCGGAAAAGAAGTAGAAGGGCTGCGTCGATGCGTGGTCGTCGCCCATGAACATCAGCGGCGTTTGGGGGGAGAGCAGGAGAATGCACTCTAGTATATCGAAAAGAGCTGGTTCGAGCAGGGCACGCAGTCTTTCGCCGCAAAGCCGGTTTCCGGCCTGATCGTGATTGTGAAGGAAATTCACGAAGGTTTGCGGGGATAGATGGTCGCTGCGTTCGCCGCTCGCCGCAAAGTCCCGGGAAGGGCGCGGATCGCCCTGATAAACGAAGCCGGTCGCAAGCGACCGACGAAGCAGGCTCTCCGGGTTCGAAACGAAATCCTGATAAAGACCGCCATCTTCGTCGGTCGTCATGACGTGAACGACGTGATGAAAGTCGTCGTTCCACTGGGCGTCTACCAGCGGTGGGGCATCTTCTTCGGGCGTCATCGGCTTTGCCGTGTTTCTTGCATCCTCTATGACAAGATACACATGCCTGCCCGTCACCTTGTGCCTGATCGTCTGGGCAAGCTCTGTCAGGAAATCCACCTCGCCGCCGCCGCCGGCCAGATGGTCGGCGGCATCGATCCGCAACCCGTCAAAACGGTAGGTCTGAAGCCAGTAAAGAGCGTTTTGCAGGAAATATGATCGCACATCCACGCTGTCGAAATCGGGAGCAGGGCCCCAGGGCGTTTCGTTTTTCTGAAAAAAGTCGGGCGCATAAGTTTGAAGGAAGTTCCCCTCCGGCCCGAAATGATTGTAAACCACATCCAGCAAAACCATCATCCCCAGGCCATGGGCCGCGTCTATAAAGGCTTTGAGGTCGTCCGGCGATCCATAATCCCGCTGCGGCGCAAATTGCAGAACGCCGTCGTAGCCCCAGCCGCGATCTCCCTGAAAACTCGCGAGCGGCATCACCTCAATGACGGTGATGCCGAGTTCAGCCAGTCGTTCCAGCTTCTTTTCGGCTGCCCGGAAAGTCCCTTCTTCCGTGAATGTGCCGATGTGAATCTCGTAGATCACAGCCTCGTGCCACGGCCTGCCGATCCAGTTCTCATGCCGCCACGCAAAGTCGTGATCGATGATGGTTGACGGGCCGTCCAGGCCGCCTTCCTGCCAATGTGAGGCCGGATCGGGGATTTCACGCCCGTCCGGCAGAACAAAGTGATAGGTGGCGCCGCCACTCACATCCGCTGCAACGGCTTCGTACCAGCCGTTCCCCTCAGACCGCATTTCGTATTCCGCGCCGTTTATAACGAGCCTCGGCGCATCAGAACCGGGCGCCCAGATGCGAAAGCGCGCATCTCCTGCAGCATCGAATTGCACGCCCCATTTGCGGTATTTCATTGCGTTGAACATTCACGGAACCTCCAGTCAGCCTCGTTTGGTCCTAACCGGATCGCCGTCGGTCGGTTGCTGCCTCCGCACCGGGAATATGCTGATGAAAGGAACAAACGGGTTTGGCCGTCGTTCGCCGTTGAACAGCCAAAACGACGGCTCGGCGGGCATCAGCTTGCCGCCCGATCGCTGACCTGAAGACAGAAAGAGACGGTGACATGACACAGGAAACCGACCTTGCCGACTTTCTCCGCGTGGCAACGGACGACGAATTATTCCACAAGATGCGCGAACTTGAAGCAAAGAGCGAGAAGGAGGGGCTTGAGGAAGTGGAAGCACTGGTGGATTTGACAGCCACGGAGATCGAAAACCGGTTTCCTGGCCAGTCGCTCGCTCCCTATGTCCGCTGGAAACAGGACCGGCTCCTCTGATGCGCGGTAAAGTCGGCGTTTGCCTTATTGTCTGGCCTGCCGCCGCTCGATACGCATTCTCGCAAATGCGTCCGGCAATATGTCGGGAAACGAAAGCGACTCCTGCGGCTCTTTGCTGACGAGCCCTTCAAAAAGCGCCAGATATTGCGCCGCACTCTTTTCCCAGGAAAAGTTGGCACGCATGGCCTGGGCTTGGAGGCGCTTGAAGAGTTCCCTGTTGTTGAACGCAGCGATGGCGCGCTCCAGCGCCGCCCGCAGGTCGTCGATATTTGCCGGTTCGAACTGAAAGCCGGTAGCAACCCCCGCATCTATGGCGGCGTCGTTGGCGTCGATGATCGTCTCGGCCAAACCTCCGGTGCGGCTGACGATGGGTAAGGCGCCATATCGCAATGCGTAAAGCTGGGTCAGGCCGCATGGTTCGAAGCGCGAAGGCTGGATGATGAAATCCGACCCCGCATGGATCATGTGGGCCAGACGTTCGTCATACCCGATATGGGCACAGACCATTTCCGGATATCTTTTCGACAGGTCACGCAGGCCATCTTCCAGTTGCCCGTCTCCTTCTCCGTGAACGATCAGTCTGCCTTTCCGCGCGATGATGAGGGGAACAACATCGAGCAAAAGATCAACGCCCTTTTGCCAGGTGAGACGGCTCACCACACCAAATACCGGACCCTGTGTGTGGGCAAGGCCCAGAGCCTGAAGCAGCGCATATTTGTTCAGGCTCCGCCTTGCCACGGTCGCCGACATGAAATTCGCGAGAATGAAGGGATCGGTCGCGGGATTCCAGACATTCTGATCGACGCCGTTGACGATGCCGCGCACACTTTCGCTTCGCGTGCCGAACACGCCATGCATGCCCATGCCGGCTTCCGGTGTCAGGATTTCGCGCGCATAGGTTGGACTGACCGTGGTAACGGCCGATGCTGTCGTCAGGCCGCCCTTCAGAAAAGAGATGTCGCCGTAATATTCGAGGCATTCCACCGTGCAGAGCTCGTCCGGAAGCCCCAGAACCCTTGCGCGCGAAAAAGGATATTGACCCTGAAATGAGAGGTTGTGAATGGTCAGGACGGTCGGCACCTCGCCCGGCGCCGCGTCGGCGAGATAGACACAGGTCAAGGCGGCGTGCCAGTCGTGAACGTGGACGATATCCGGCCTCCAACCGGGCATTGATCCAAGGGCAATGTCCGCCGCGGTCTTGGACAGGACGGCGAACCGGAGGTCGTTGTCCGGAAACGGATGGTCCTTTTCGCCGTAAGGATGCCCATCCCGGTCAAAGAGATGGGGCGCATCGAGCAGCAGCAAATTCTTCTGGTCGGCAACGAGCGAATATACCTTAACGTCCTGTCCCAGCACGCTCCCGGAAAAGCAGGGCTGATGCCCGCGGATGAGGGGACGCAGTTTGCGATAGAGCGGCAGCAGCGTGCGCACCTCCGCACCGAGTTTGGTAAGCGCGTCCGGCAATGCTCCCGTCGTATCGGCCAGCCCGCCGGTTTTGATGAAAGGGAACATCTCGGCCGTGACGGCAAGAATGTGCATGAATGCCTCCGCATTTCGTCGATCTGTCATCGTGAGGAGACGCGGGGCTTCTAGTGTTTGCAAAGCCTCTCGCCGCTTTAGTGGTGTGCCGCATCACGGGGGGCAGGCGGCGGCGCTCAGAAGGACGGCCGATCCGCAATTCTGCCTTGGCGCCGAGGAACGCTATCGATCCTGCTGATGTCCCTGATGGGTGGTGTTGATTTTTATGTTGGCCTGTCGTCCCGTGCGGGTGGAGGCGTTCTTCTCCTTCGCAGAAGAGGCTTCCTCCGCATTGAGGCGCTCATTGTCGCCCGGGCCCTTGTCCGTTTGGTTGTCTTTCGGAATGGGGAGCGTTTTTCTGGTCATTTTGAACCTCGTTCGCATCTGGTGCTGATCGTTTCGATCGAACGACTCGAACCCTGCTTCCGAGCGATTGTTCCCGTCCGTTTCGTCGCGGTCGCTAATTTTCCGCGCGGCGTCTTCGGGGTTAATCGCTGCGCAGGAATTCCTCTTTGGCCTGAAGCCAGTCCTGCGTGCTGACGAGGGTCAATTGTGCCGCGAAACGGCCCCTCAATACCGTCAGCGAGGCATCATGCGTTGCATCGCGTGCGCTGCAGACGGCGTCCTCAAGAAGGAAGATGCGATACCCCAGATCCACCGCCCCTAGCACGGTTGCGAGTACGCAGACATCCGTTTCCCCACCGGATATGACAAGCGTGCCGACCCCTTGGCCTACGAGTTTTCGGTGCAGGCGACCATCCGTCCAGGGGGAATAGGTGGTTTTCAGGAATTCTTCCGCAGGTGGAACGTAGCCCGCGAACTCGCGGACGATATCGGTCATTTCGGGGCGAAGGTACTCGCCGGTCATCATCCACCATTTCTCATAATAACGCCCCCACCGCCCCGAGGCGGCGTCGGCATCCGGCGGTGGGATGAAGCGGGTGAAAATGGTCGTGTGCGGCGAGTTCTCAACCACCCGCCCGACATTGTCGATGATGCGCGGCATCCAGTCCACGTGCCATGGCGTCTCTTCCGCAAACATGCGCTGCATGTCGATGCAAAGATGACACCACCGAGGAAAGAGGCCCTCTTCAGAATTCATGGGAATGTCCGAATGATTTGTGGGTCAGCTACGGTCAGCTAACAATCCGGTCCGCCGAAAGTTCCGCCCCGCACGGCCGCCTTAGCCCGGCCGCATCGACGACCCAAGGGCCTACGCCCGGCGTTGGCCGGTGCGCCTCATTCTGAAATAAAGCGCCGACATTTCATGGAGCTTGCCGGGATCGACAATGCCGCGATTATACATTTTGAGGACGTAACGGGCGAGGTCCTCCAAGCAAAGGCTGGGATCGTGCTCTCCGGCCAGGACGCTGTCATAAGCCGACTTGACCGTATTGATATCGTCATTCAGGAAGATACCCGAACTCTGATAGGCGCGATAGGCGGACAATTTCACCTCCTTGGCGGCTGCGTTTGCGAGGCCGAAAAAGGGATCACGTGTCTATCTTATACGGAAAAGAGTGGAGGTAAATGGTCGTGACCGTACCGAAGGCGCCGATCTGCCTATAATGCGAGATTATGTCTTCCGGCCACTTCGGGTATCTGCGCATGAAAGCGCGCGAATACCCGCGCACTTTCCTCCTCTGCCAGCCCGTAATATTCCTGCGCATACGTTTCCAGCGCTTGCCGGTCCCTTATGGTGATTTTCGCTCTCTCGGCGCGGATCAGGCGTTCGCTTTCGAGGACGTGCAGGGCGTCCGTCACGCTCGGGCGCCTCACCGCCAGCATCATCGACAGGAAATCGTGGGTCAACTGTAGCTGGTCGCCACGCACGCGGTCGTGACACATCAGGAGCCAACGCGCCAGGCGCTGGCTGACCGTGCCGGTGGCGTTGGCGGCGGCCGTGCATTCCACCTGCGTCCTCGCGACGTGCGAGGCGCAGATCACGATGTCCGAGAATATTTGATGTTTCGCCATCAGGCTGCGGAAAACCTCCATGTCCATAGCCACCGCCTTGCCCGGCGCCTGAACGACGATCTCGGTTAAGTTCTCCTCCGCGCCGGCGAGTGCACCGGTGGGTATGAAACCTTCATGTCCGACGATGCCGCTCTCGGTTTTCCGTCCTGATCTCGAAACTACCACGATGGATGCTATGCCCGAGGCGAGAAAAAGCACGCGATCGATGCGCTGACCGGCTGAGAAAAGTTTGTCGCCAAGCGAAAGTGTCAACGATGTCGACGCCTTCAGCACCTCGCTCCGGATTTCCGCATCAAGAAGGGAAAGGAGGAAACCCGTTTCTTCTCGCCCGTTGCTCCGCTCCAGCATAACACTTTGCCTCGCTAGTGTCTTATGCCCCCTCCCTGCGCCATCAAGGCGGAGACAATGTTGTCTATGTCCTCTGAACGTGCGGAGAGCACAAAAGGTCCCGGTTCGCTCTCGAAGACCGGTCGGGGCACGAAAAACAGGTAGGGAACGGCCTTCTCTTCAAGCTGATCGGTCACACGAAGCATGATCTCCGCCTCGTAGCGGACATCGATGATAGCGGCGGAAAACAGCAGCGTATCGTCATTTTCCATAACGTCGGCCGGGTAGGGACCTATCAGACCGACCTGCGCTCGGGACCAGGCTTTTGCTATTTCCGGTGTGACTGTGTCGGCCGCGCCGATGACCATTATAGGGAGACGCTTGATAGTCTGCATGCCTTGCTCCTCGCACGCCACCGGCAATGCGTATCTCTATTCAATACTATAATGTCTAACTAACCGTAGTCGGTTCATTCGATTTCATCAAATATATGCGAGACGGCACTACTGTGTAGTTCTGAACATGCACCGACGATGAACGCGGCACGTCCGGATGCGCTTTTTTCAGGTCTTTTCAGCCAGAGCGGAACAATTGTGGGCACGCGGGGTTCGGGGCGTCGTTCACTCAAGGAGACGTAAATGGCTAGTCAAAAAACGCTCGACGATCTGTTTCTGGATGGCCTGAAGGACATCTATTATGCGGAAAAACAGATACTCAAGGCCTTGCCGAAAATGGCGCGCGCCGCGCAGCTCGAAGAGGCGAAACAGGGTTTCCTGCAGCACCGGGATGAGACGCAAGGCCAGATCGAGCGTCTGGAGCGCGTGTTCGAAATCATCGGCAAGAATGCGCGCGGCAAGACGTGCGAGGCCATTCAGGGCATTATTGCGGAAGCCGAGGAAATCATCGAATCCTTCAAGGATTCGCCGGCGCTCGATGCGGGCCTGATTGCCTCCGCGCAGGCCGTCGAACATTACGAGATTGCCCGTTATGGCACTCTGGTGGCGTGGGCGGGTCAGCTGGGCATCGATGAAGCCGTTCCGCTGCTTCAGGCAAACCTCGACGAAGAAGGCGCAACCGACAAAAAGCTGACGAAACTCGCCGCGACGGTTGCCAACCCGAAAAGCCAGAAAGCGGCCTGACGGAAATAGCGCTGGGTCCGTCTTCCGTATTGTAGGATGCGGAAGTCGACCCGTAAGTGACGGCGCGGGCTATTTCCGCGTCCGAACCCTGCATGGTCCACGACCGCGTGGCAAATGCCACGGCGATGGAGAAAAAGATGACGACAATTCCGCTGCTCGGCGCATATCCGCTTGAAATTTTTCTGGGCGGCCGCTGCTTCAATGTTTCTGGCGTGGATGAGGCGGTTCGTTTGCTGGAGGAGGAATGGCCTGAAAAGGCAGGCGTCCATTACGCTCGGGCTTTGAGGAGTTGCCGCCTGGCCATGTTGAGAAACGGCTCTTCGGCGGTTGCGAGAGAGCATTTGATTGCAGCATGCCTGGAGGCCGGTATTCCGCTTGGCCCATCGTCAGGTATCGAAAATACTCAGCTGCCGCTCTTTCCGGGGGCGAAAGCTGGCGGCAAAGGGAGTTTGGCGGCCGCGCCCCGACGCTAAGACCCGGAACAGAAAGCACGAGGACAAGATGGCCGAGCCACGCGACCGCATAAAACCGGAAGAGGACCTCAATCGCCCTGTCAGTGAGGAGTTCGTTTCCAAATATTCTCCCGTCGGCGTCGATGACGGTGCCTTTCGCGGACGGAAGCGAACATGGAAGAGGATGATGATCTATGCTTTGGTTATCTTCGCACTGGCTATCGTGATTGCATTATGTTTCCTTGTCGGTACGCATCCTGGCCGCGTATCCTGACAAGTATCCCGCGAGGAGTGGCAGATGAGCGAACGGACAGACGAAAAATCGATCTATTGGACGATTGTCGGCGCAGACACCAATACCAATGAGGGGCTGGCGCGATTGCTTGGCGTCATCCTGGTCTTCATCCTTATCGGCGGCTTCCTCGTCTGGCTGCTGGCCGGCTGAACCGGCGCCTGGCGGATAGATGGAGCGATGCCGTCCGGCATCTTTTCCGGACGGCATCCATACCGTATCCCTCAAAATTTTCCAGTGACCAGGTCCCGGCCTTCAATCGAGACCGGCGTGTTTATTTCCCCGCGCCTGCGTTTCAAGGGAATGTCCACCTGGTAAGGCGCGGCGACTGTCAGCCGGAACGCTTCACCGTTTCGGCGCGATACCGCCCGGTCGGTCGCCATGACGTCCGTCGTCGAGTGACGCAGTGGCATGGCTTCGTCCACAAGGATGAAGTCCATGTGCCGCGTCTTCGCCGATGTTACCGCGAGATAACGGCTTGGATAAACAGCCTCCATGACATTGCCGACCAGAACGGCCCAGCCATTTTCATGTGCCATGATCTCACATTCGATCTTCTTCTTCATTGCCATCAATCCTCCCTTTCGGCAGTGCCTAACCACGCTTGAAGAAGCTTGTTCCCGCGGCTGGAAATGATTGCTGCCAGCAGACCGCTTATTCTGCCGCCGCCAGAAATTTCCTTATCTTGCGCAGATCGGCGACGAAGGCCTGCCGTTGTAGTCGCGCCTCGTCGCGGTCGCGAAGGCGCAGCAGGTAGGAAGGGTGAATGGTCACGAGAAGGCGTGTTCCGCCAGGGGTGGTGGAGAAATGCCCCCGCTCCGTGGTCACTCCGCTGGTACGGCCGGTGAGCGAATAAAAAGCCGTCGCGCCCATGGCGACGATCAGCTCTGGTTTGAGTAACCGCAGTTCCGCTCCCAGCCACCAGGCGCAGCGCTGCACTTCCCCGCTGTTGGGGCGCGCATGGAGCCGCCGTTTGCCTCTTTGTTCAAACTTGAAATGCTTGACGGCATTGGTGACATAACATTGCGAGCGATCGACGTCTGCTTCCTGCAGGCATGCGTCGAGCAGCCGGCCCGCGGGGCCGACAAATGGATGGCCCTTCAGGTCTTCGTCATTGCCGGGCTGTTCGCCGACAAGCACGACACTCGCATCGTTTCTGCCCTCGCCAAAAACCAGCTGGGTCGCATTCCTGTAAAGATCGCAACGTTCGCAGCCTTCGGCCTGCCTGTGCAATGCAGCGAGTGAAGGCGCTTCGGCATGATCGGGCTGAAAGGCCGGTGGGGGGCGGTTCTTGCGGGCTGCGGTCGGCACGGGTCTATTCTCCCGGCGGCGGCTCTGCCGCATAGTGGCGTGCCCCGCGCCGGCATAGATAAACCTCCCGTTCCGGATGTCGCTCTATGATGAAGCCGGCGCTGCGAAGCATTGCCTCCACCGCGGCCCTGTTGGGTATGAACCAGTTCGTCGGATCAGCCGCATACCGTTCCTCCACGAAAAACAGTTTGGGATAAGCGGGGTCCTCGAACATGGCCCATTCGGAAAACGGGTAATCTTCTTCGAGGTCGGGTATTCTCCCGTCACCCCGCTGAAGCGACTGGAAGAGCATCATATCGGCTGCGACATGTTCGTGGATGAGATCGAGCGCCAGAAGCGGATGCCGCAGATGGTAAAATACGCCCATGAAAATCACGAGGTCAAAACGCTCTTCAAGCCTGGCCACGTCATAAACCGACAATTGCCGGAACTCTATGTCGAGTCCGGATTGCTCGGCGACAAAGCGGGCCTGGGCGAGATAGTGCGGGTCGGCATCGATGCCGACGACCCGCCCGGCATTGCGACGTTTCATTTCCACGCTGTAAAACCCGGCATTACATCCGATATCGAGAACGCTGCGACCGCCGAGATCTTCTGGAATGATGTGGCGAAACCCCTCCCACTTAAATGCCGGGTAGTTGCCGAGAAAGTGGTCTGGCGCTGTTTCCACGCCTGCGATCGCCATGTTCTGGAACCAGGGCCCGAGATCCTCGATCTGCTTTTCCAGTTTCCGGCGCATGGTCATGGTCCCAGCACCGCGCCGGCGGCGATTGCTCCGCTGCCTGCCGGGGGCGCTCCTGCCTTGGAGTTTCCGCCAGCCAGGGCGAAGGCGAACCAGTCCGCTGTGTGGCGAAGGCCCTCGGTGAGCGGCACTTGCGGCGCCCAGCGAAGCAGTTCCCGGGCGCGGGAAATATCCGGCCGCCGCCGTCGCGGGTCGTCAGTCGGGAGGGGACGGTGTACCAGTACCGACCGCGTGGGAACTGTCAGAAGAACGAGGTCGGCCAGCTGTCTGATCGTGAATTCGCCGGGATTGCCAAGATTGACGGGAACGCCCGGATTGGGGTCGACATCCATGAGTGCGATCAAACCCGTGACGAGATCGCTCACATAACAGAAAGAACGTGTCTGCTCGCCCGTCCCGTAGATTGTCAGCGGCTCGCCCGCAATCGCCTGCACGAGCAGATTGGACACGATACGCCCGTCATCCGGTCGCATGCGCGGCCCATAGGTGTTGAATATCCGGGCGATGCGTGCGTCGACCTTGCCCGCACGCAAAAGATCGAAGCACAGCGCTTCCGCCGCGCGTTTTCCTTCGTCGTAACAGGCACGGGGGCCCGTGCAGCTCACATTGCCGCGGTAGTCTTCGCGCTGCGGATGTTCGTCCGGGTCGCCATAGACTTCGCTCGTGGAAGCCTGGAGGAAGGAGGCGCCATGGTGTTGCGCGAGAGCAAGAAGATTGCCGGTGCCTGAAACGCAGGTCATCATCGTATGAACGGGATCGGCCTGATATTGCGGCGGGGACGCCGCACAGGCGAGATTATAGATCTGCTGAACCGGTTCATCGATGTCCCGCAATTCGCATATGTCGGATTCGATAAGCCGGAAACGTGGATGATTGACAAGCGGGCGGACATTCGACCTCGAACCGGTCAGGAAGCTGTCGACGCAGATGACCCTGTCGCCGCGTGCAAGCAGCGCGTCACAGAGATGCGAACCCACAAAGCCGCCGCCACCTGCGACAACAACCGTTCTAGTACCTTGATTTCGCTGCGGCATACTCGCTCTCCCTGTTCTGGAGCCTGAAGGGGTGTTTCGCCGTTTCCGGAACCCTCGCCGGTATTCCGGTGAGATATGATGTCAGTTCGGCGGCCCTTGTTTCGCCGGTGTGGTGCTCGAGAATCCGTCGCTGGGCGTGAGCCGCCATGGCTTGTCTGCGTTCTGCCCCTACGGAAGTTAGTGCATGCACCACCTGTTCCGTGTTGCGGGCAATGAGAACGGCTTCATTTTCGGGCAGAAGGTCTGCGAGGCCCGGCCAGAAGTCGCTAATGATCGGCGTGCCGCATGCAGCGGCCTCGAAAAGACGGACGCTCGGCGACCAGCCGGCCGCAACCATATCGGCGCGCGTGATGTTCAGCGTGAAACGCTGGCAGCTATAAAATGCCGAATGTTTTTCAGGCGGCAGATGTTCGATGCGCTCGACATTTTCCGGCCAGTCGATGTTGCCGGGATATTGCGGGCCGGCGACAACGAACCGCATGTGGGGCAACCGGCGTGCCGGTTCGATCAGCAGCGCTTCAAGTTTCGGCTGGCGATCCCGGCTATAGGTGCCGAGGTAACCGAGATCCCACCGGGTTTCGTCGCCAGACTTCCGGTAACGGGCCGCATCGACAGAGCAGTAGAGCGCTTCCGCGCGCTGCGCGCCATAGTGCCGTTCAAGGCGATGTAATGTGTCGCCGCCGGTGAAGGAAAAATAGATGTCGAACAGGGGGATCTGCCTTCGGGCGAGATATTCTTCGTCGTTCCTGTTGAGTTTCTCAAGAGTTACCGGCGTATCGATGTCATAGAAGCAGAGCCGTTTCGGTCCGAGCGCCTTGACGGCGTCGATGACGCCGACCCCATCCGGCACATAGGATCCGACGATGACAGCATCCGCCCGCCGCAGCCGCTGCGCATACTCCTGCGTCACGGCGATAGGATCCTCGTAATAGACGAGCTCGCAGAAATCAGGAGCGGGCAGATCGCGTTTTGTCGCATACCACGGCGTGTCGCGCTCCAGAAAGAGCACCCGGTGGCCAGCCGCGGCGAGACCGTGAATGAGCGAGCGAAAGGTTGTGGCATGGCCGTTACCCCATGATGACGAAAGGCTGAGGCCCAGGAAGACGATGTCGAGCGGCTTTGTCATTCCGCCGCCTCCACGCTCATGGCGCTGCGGGCGCGAAACAATCGGTCCACGTCCTCGGCGCGATGTTCATAGGTATGTTCGTGCCGCACTCTTGCCGAGGCGCGCTCGCCGATGTCGGCCGCCCTTGCCGGGGTGAGCGCCAATACGATATCGACGACATCCTTGCCGTCGCGTGCGATCAGGATTTCCTCCTCGGGTTTCAGAAAAAGGTCGATACCGTCCCAATGGTCGGTGATGATGCAGGCAGCAGCCCCCGCGGCCTCGAAAACACGGGTGGCGGGCGAGAACCCGTTCTGAGCCATCGAAGCGCGCGAGACGTTCAGGACCGCTTTCGGCGTCGCGTTGAAGGCATTGTGGTCGCGGGTGGAAACATGTCCGACATAGCGGATGTTCGGGGACATCGCCTTCCCGTGCCAGCCCGATCCGCCGAGCAGGAAGGTTTCTTTGTCGAGACGTGCGGCCGGCTCGAGGAAGAATGTCTCGACCCTTTCCTCACGATCCGGAAGGCGGTTTCCGAGAAATCCCAGAGAGGCGGCGAAGCGCGGGTCGGGTGGAACGGGGTGATGGGTTTCGGGATCGAGTGCATTATAGACGGGGATACAGTCTCTGGCGCCGAGCGACCGATAGGCGTCGATCACCGGCTCGCCGCCGCCATAAGTCAGCACAAAATCCGTCTGCGCCAGCGCATGGCGCAACGGGTGGTCCGGGGAGGTCCGCAGTTCGGCAAGCGTGGCCGGGGCGTCGACATCCCAGAAAATCGTCAGCGCATCCTCGCGGGCGTGATCCAGCAACTCGGCCATCAACAGATCATCCTCAAACCCGACGCCGCTTGCCTTAACGACGATATCGGCCTCCGCCGCGCGGCTTGCAGCCTGCCGCAGCGCGCTGACGGTTCCTTCATAAACAACGACCCTGCACCAGTCCGGCGGATCGATATCGCGGTTCTTCTGCCGGTCGAATATGTCGGGCTCATAGAAGGTGATATCGTAACCTCTGGTCGCCAGGGCCTTGAGCAATCCGCGATAGTAGGTGGCGGCGCCGTTCCAGTAGGCGGAGAGGAGGCTCGATCCGTAAAAGGCGATCTTCATTGTGCTGCCTCCCGTGCGGACAATGCGTCATCGACGCGTGCAGTACCGCAGGCCCCGAGGATTTCGAAAAGCTCCTCAACGCGGTGGCGGCATGTATGCCGGGTGCGTATGGTTTCCAGACCGGAGCTGACGAGATGTCCGGCCAGCTCACGATCGGCAAGGACGTTGCGAAGCTGTCGCGCCATCGCCTCCCCGGAACTGACGGATAGATAATCCTCGCCCGCACGGAAAAGCCCTTCGCAATCATCCCAGGGGGCCGAAATCAGAGGAATGCCGCAGGCGAGGGCTTCAAACATGCGAATGGTCGGAATGCCGGGCAGATGCTCGACGTAGGGCCGGCGTGGAATGTGAACGGTCACCCTGTTCTGCGCGAAGGCGCCGGGCACGGAAGCGTTGGCGATCCATCCTCCATAGGCGATCCCCGCCCGTTTCAGAGCATCCAGCGCGTCTTGCGGGTAACGAACCCCGCGCACCGTCGTTTTGAGGCCGAGTTCCGCCGCCGGACGGACGAGATATTCACCGATTTCGGCCGTCCGCTCGTCATCGCCCCAGTTCCCGATCCAGATAAGATCGCCGGTTTTCTCTGTCGATGGCTGCGGCCTGAAGATAGTGTCGTCAGCGGCCTCATGCCATGTAAAGACGTTGCGTCCCCAGCCGGCGCCCAGATAGCGCTGGCGTAATGTCTCACCGAAAACAAGAACACCGTCAAAGGCAGAGAGATCAAGGCCGGCAATGTCGCCGTCGGTTGAGACTGCACGGTGATGCGTGTCGTGAAACAGGAGCGTGAAGGTCGCGCCCGACTGCCGCAGGCGGCCGAGGTGCGCAATCGTTGCCGGTTCAGTCCATTCATGGACGATGACGACATCGGCATCATCAACCGCCGCCTCGTGGTCGAAATCCTCGTCATAGATGACGGACCGCAGATCGGGAAATGTATCGTGAAAGGCGGCGATAGCGGCACTGCCCTGATCGGCCTCCAGATTTTTACGGCTCCACGATCCAGCGGGTTCGAGCGCGATGGCGACATGTCCGCGCCGCAGGAGATCGCGCATGATCCCCCGCAGGAAATGGGCATTGCCGTGGTTCCAGTCCGAGATCAGAGAGTGCGTATAAAAGACGAACTTCATGGTCTACTCCGCAGCTGTGAGGAGGCGGGGCGAACGTGCCGCCGCGCGGTAGTGATCGAGCATGGCGTCACACTGCGCCTTGCGGGTGAAGGTCCCGGAGCGCAGCAACGCCTGCGTCGCCAGCCTCTCCCTTAGAGATTCATCGCCCGCAAGACGGTTCAGGGCGGCGGCGAACGCGGATGGATCGCGTGGCGAAGCAAAGAGTGCGGCGCCACCCCATAATTCGCGGTATGTCGGGATGTCCGCCAGAACCAGCGCGCAGCCGCTTTTTGCGGCTTCGAGCGCGGCAAGGCCGAAGGGTTCATAAATGGAGGGTGAGACGAATATCGCGGCGTTGCGCATCAGCTTCATGATCTCGGAATGTGCACATTCCCCGGCCGGGCGGGCATTGGCGATATCCAGATGCTGGCCGTTCGGACCGCTCGTCGAACCGGCCATAAGAATGGGCCAGACTGTATCCCTCGCTGCCTGGTCGAGAACCGCACCGTTCTTTCCCTCGTCCCACCAGCGTCCCGCCGCCACGACGACATCGCCTTTGTCCCCGGCCTGCGATACGCTGTCGCTCGCATTGTAAACGACCTGCAGCGAGGGTAACGGCCCATAGACCGCCCTCACGTTTTCTGCATGGCTCCGGCTCGGAACCAGAACGAGATCAGCCTGGTTGAAGCCTCGGCGGCCCAGATCCTCATGCCACGCCCAGTCGCGCGGCGGCTTTGTTCCACGCACGGCGGAAAACCACGTCGGTATGCAGGAATGCGACACCACCACCACCGGCTTTGCGACAGCAAGCCCGGCGGCCTGCGACGGCAGGTTGAGGTGCAGCAGATCGACGTCGTGCAGTCGGACGACCTCTTCGATCATTGCCGGTATGGCGGAGAGTCGTGCCGGGTCGTCCGCCATCCAGTCGAGCGGCGCATCCAGCCAGACGAGCCGGCAATTCCGGGGTATCTCGAGGATCTGTTCGGCCGTTGGAGGTGGACCAAAACCGGTCAGGATAATTTTTATATCCTCGTCCTCAAGCCCGGCCGCGAGATCGAGCGCGTAACGCCAGACGCCTCCGACCGCGTCGACGGTAACGAGAATGGTCCGGATATGCCCGTTAATCGCCGGCGGTGTCATGCGCGCCTCCTGTCGGTATCGACTGGCGAGGCCATGTCACGAAACCGGCTTTCGATCAGCCATGCCGCGAGATCGCGAAGTCCGGAACGCCAGGGTGTGCTGGCCTGCCATCCCAGCATCCGTTGCAGTTTTCGGGTGTCTGCGACGAAAAACAGCTGATCGCCGGCGCGCCAGTCGCCGAAATGAATGTCGGCCTCGCGTCCGATCACAGCCTCGATTTCCCGGATCACTTCCAAGACGCTGACGGCGTTGAGCGGACCACCTCCAAGATTGAAGGCTTCACCTGTCACGGTCGCGATGTTCAGAAGCGCCGCACGATAGGCCGCGACCGCGTCCTTGACATGAAGGAC
Organism: Agrobacterium sp. CMT1; assembly: GCF_037203725.1. Classification (NCBI taxonomy): domain Bacteria; kingdom Pseudomonadati; phylum Pseudomonadota; class Alphaproteobacteria; order Hyphomicrobiales; family Rhizobiaceae; genus Agrobacterium; species Agrobacterium sp. CMT1. The sequence goes on along the minus strand of NZ_JBBCAR010000014.1, from coordinate 61,253 downwards.
ATCGCGGACCTGCCTGCCGTCGCCATAGATTGATACCGGTTCGTTCGCCAGCAGCCGAAGCAGAAAATGCGCAACCCAGCCCTGATCCTCGGTACCGAACTGGCGCGGGCCATAAATGCAGCTCATGCGAAGCACGCTGGTGGGAATGCCGAAGGAGTGGGCGTAATCCAGCACATACTGATCCGCCACGCCCTTCGAGCAGCCATAAGGCGTGCAGAAGGCCAGCGGACGGTCCTCGTCTATTCCAACGGCGCGTATATCCTCATCAGCTGGAAGATAGCGGTCGCCGGCCTCGATCATGTCAAGATCGTCGAGAGCGCCATAGACCTTGTTGGTGCTGGCGAAGATGACGCCAGCCCTGCGACCTGCCCTGCGCACCGCCTCCAGCACATTGAGCGTGCCGCGCCCGTTCGTTTCGAAATCGTCCGGCGGATGGGCGAGGCTGGTCGTTACCGCCGTCTGGGCGGCCAGATGAAAGACCGCTTTTGCATCGGTAAACACCGCGTCGATACCATTGAAATCGCGGACATCGGCAAGAACCGGATGAACCCTGTCGCGATGCCGCTCCATCAGCCATGCGAGGTTCTGATCGACGCCCGGGCGTTGAAGATTGTCGAGAATGACGACATCCTCGCCATCCCTGAGGAAACTGTCCGCCAGGTTGGACCCGATGAAACCGCTGCCGCCGGTAATGACGATGGGTGCCGCATGGGTGGCAAGACGCGGCGTCGCGAGCCGCGTTACGTCCGCCAGCCGGTCAATGCCACCTTCGGTCAGCAGGCGCGCCAGGAGTTTGGGCTGATTGTCATGAGTGACGGCGCCGAGATGGTAGTGTCTGGGGTCAAACCAGAGGCCCTCCTGTACAGCGACGTCGGGCGGCACATCCTGCCAAGCATACCAGTACATCCGGTCGGCGTCGACGTTGAGCGCCACCATGAAGCGCCTTGCCTGCTCGATTTCGTCTTTGCGCCAGGTCGAATAACCGGTTTCCGTGATCCAGATTTCCGCACCGGGATTGTAGCGGTCGAGAACCTTGCGCATTTCGCCGAGATGCATGTCCCAACCGCCCCACGCACCCTGTTCGCTGTCCCATGTCCCTGGAAAACCGTGAAAACCCACGGCGTCCACGACGCCAAGAACGCCGCGTTCCCCCATGAGGTTCAGCCAGAACGGATCGAACGGGCAGGGGCCGCCAAGGACGGGCTTGAAGCCCCGCTGTCTCGCCCAATAAGCCGCACCGCCCACCATTTCGCAAAACAGCATGAAGTCGCTGTCTTCCCGCCAGTCCCAGTCGAGCAGGTTGTTCGGTTCGTTCCACAATTCGATATGGGTGAAATGCCGCCCGTAACGGGTAAGGATGTGGTCGACAAAATCGGCATAGGATTTCAGTTCCACGGGCGCGCCGGACGAGCGCCCGGTGCGCGACATCGAGGGCGGGGTGTAGTGGATGCAGGGCAGAATTTCTATCTGGCCGGCGAGATGGGGGATGAGCCAGTCGAACCATTCCTCGCCACCGGGAGCCAGATACTCCGCCCAGGAGAGATGGGTGCGTAGATAGCTGGCGCCGCTGGCGCAGATATCCGGCAGGGCGGTTTTCGCCCTCTCATATTCGCCAGGGCGAAACCATTCCACGAAACCGAATTTCCGCGGCGGAACCGGCAGGCTGCTGACGCGCTCCGTCATGACACCAGCCCTCTTGCAAGCAGTTCCTGCTGCATCTGGGCGCCGCGGTCCTGTCCACCTGTGCTGCGCACCCAGGCGGCGAATGGGCCAAGGGAGGTTTCCAGACGATGGCGGGGCGTGAAGCCCAGAAGCTCCTGCGCTTTGGAAATGTCCGCGAAGCAGTTGCGGATATCCCCGGCCCGGGCCTGGAGCGTAATTTCCGGCGTGAGGTCGGGGCAATCCATCGCCTGCGCCAGAAGGGCGGCCACCTCGGCGATCGTGTAGGCTTGACCGCTGCCGACGTTGAAGACGTGGCCGGGTGCTGCGGGTTTCTCCAGCGCGAGACGGAAGGCGCGGGCAACATCCTGCACGTGAACGAAATCGCGGCGCTGCTCGCCGTCCTCGAAGAGGATCGGGCGCTGGCCGTTGGAAAGGCGTGCTGCAAAATTCGCCAGTACACCGGTATAGGGGTTGGAAAGCGCCTGGCCCGCTCCGAAAACGTTGAAAAGACGCAAGGCCACCGCTTCAACCCCGTAGGCACGACCGAATATCAGCACCTGCTGCTCCTGCGAATATTTGGTCAGGGCATAGATCGAGGCCAGATCGACGGGCTTTTCCTCGTCCGTGGCGACTGGCGTCAGGCTGGCGCCATGGGCATCGGCGGGATCCCATATATGGCGCTTGACCAGATCGGCGCGCCGGCGCACGTGGCCCAGGATCGCGCCTTGGCGGTCGCGGTACAGCCCTTCGCCGTAAACGCTCATCGAGGAGGCCACAACGATCCTGCGGACGGGACGTTCGATCATGGCTTCAAGAAGAATGGCCGTGCCGAGATCATTGCTGCCGACATAACGGGCGATCTCGTACATGGACTGGCCGACACCCACTTCGGCCGCAAGATGCACCACGGCATCCACGCCATCCAGCGCGGCAATGACGGCGTTCTTGTCACGTATGTCGGCCTTGACGATGTCGGTGATATTTCCCGGCGCTGGGCCTCCGCTGCCGTGGACCTGGTCGATGAACGCGTCGAGAATGCGAACGCTGTGACCGTGATCGGCCAGTTCCGCCGCTACATGCCGGCCGATGAAACCGCCGCCGCCTGTTACGAGAATTGTCGCCATCTGGAATATCCTTTGCCCGGTCGTCGGGGAGCGAATTGGGGGGCCCAACCGCAGACCGTTGCAAAAGTTCCTTCTTGAATGACTTCAATGTTGTCTTCTACTTCATCAATGACTTCTTCCGGAACCAAAGCCGTGCACTGTTGTTCGGCACCTCCGAGCCCGTTGTTTTGCTTCCGACGGGCATGCCTGCCGTAATCAGGACAAGGAGCGTTGTGATGAATCTCGTCGATAACCGTAGCAGCACCATGCAGGCTGCCGTCGTCACTGGCCCTGGAACGCTGCACGTCGAAGCCCATCCCCTTGCCGCGCCGGGACCGCATCAGGTTCGGATAAGGCTGGAAGGATGCGGCGTCTGCGCTTCCAATCTGACACCCTGGTCCGGTCCCGAATGGATGCAGTTTCCGACGGAGCCAGGCGGTCTCGGCCATGAGGGCTGGGGGGTGATTGACCGGGTGGGTACGGGTGTCGACGATCTCAAGGTCGGCGACAGGGTCGCGGCGTTGAGTTACCACGCCTATGCCAGCCATGATATTGCCGATGCCGGCCTCGTGGTGCGCCTGCCGTCCCAGCTGGATCGTCATCCATTTCCGGGCGAGCCCCTCGGCTGCGCCATGAACATTTTCGAACGCAGCGGGATTGAGGCAGGGCAGACGGTCGCCATCATCGGTATCGGCTTCATCGGCGCGTTGTTGACGCAGCTTGCCGCCCGCCGCGGGGCACGGGTCATTGCCATATCGCGGCGGCCTTTTTCGCTTGAAGTAGCGCACCGGATGGGCGCGACTGAGCTTGTCGAGATGGATGATCACTGGCGCATCATTGAATGTGTCAGGCAGTTGACTGACGGGCGCTTCTGCGATCGTGTCATCGAAGCGGTGGGCAAACAGTGGCCGCTTGATCTCGCAGGCGAACTGACGGCCGAACGCGGCCGGCTGATCATCGCCGGCTATCACCAGGACGGGCCGCGCCAGATCAATATGCAATTGTGGAACTGGCGCGGGCTTGATGTCATCAATGCGCATGAACGAGATCCGGCCATCTATATCAGCGGAATGAGGAAGGCCGTGGCAGCGGTTGCCGCGGGCGAGCTCGATCCGTCGACATTATATACTCACCGGTATACTCTGAATGATCTGGACCGGGCGCTGAACGATACCAGGGATCGACCCGAGGGTTTTCTCAAAGCGCTGATAACCTACCCATAAGCGAACCGTAAGGTCGCCGGCATTGATGGGATTTCTGGTTCTGCCCGGTTCGATCGCAAGGCAGCAAAGGTGCAAGGGTACGGAAACGTACATGGTATTTCCTTGCAATTTCAAGCTGCTAAGTTGCCGCCCGTTTGGTGTCGTCGAGCGAGGGGGAAGCGGGTAACGGTTATGCCTGGATCGAGTATTTTTGCGCGCAACCGATTGCTGAGGGCGTTGGGTGAAGTGGGCTTTTCGCGGCTGGTCGCCCGGATGGAGATGATCAATCTGCCCGTGGGCTATCAACTGGTCGGCGCCAACACGCCCATCTCGCGCGTCTGTTTCATTGAGAGCGGTATTGCTTCGTCCGTGGCCCGGACGGAAGGCGGCAAAAGCATGGAGAACATGCTTGTCGGCCGCGAGGGCATGACCGGATGGCCTGTTCTGCTCGGCGCGCGGACAACGCCCGACGAGACGACGATGGGCGTCGCGGGCGAGGGATTCGTCATCGCTGCAGCCGATCTCAGGCACGAGATGGAACGGGACGCACGCCTTCGCGACCTGTTGCTGGGATATATCAATATCTGTCTGCTTCAGGTGGGTCAGCTTGTCCTCGCAAACGGACAATATGCCCTGCGTGAAAGGCTGTCCCGCTGGCTGCTGATGTGCCACGACCGGCTCGACACCGATGATCTGCCCATTACGCATGAGTTCATGTCGAGTGTATTGGGGGTGCGACGGCCGGGAATCACCAATGAGCTGCATATCCTCGAGGGCATGCGGGCCATCAGGGCAACACGCGGCAATGTGCGAATCATCGATCGCAAGGTGCTCGAGGAGATAGCAGGGGTCACCTATGGTGTCCCCGAAAGGGAATATGAAAGCCTGATGGCGCAATGGCGGGCAGAGATTCCCATGCCCTCAGGGCTTCCTGTCGAGGGCGTCGGCGAAGGGAACCACTTTTAAGAGCTCGCGGGCCGAATTGCGGATCACGACGCATCCTTCCGAGATGTCGCGTCCCTGAAGGATCGCCTCGCTCATCAGTTCGCGGGCGTCCTTGTGGGCTTCCTCTATGGCCTGATCGAGCGAGGCGAGATCACTTCCCTCGTCATCATCGAGCATATGCTGGCCACTGACGATGCTGAAGAAAAACCTTGGCATTGAAGTGTCCCCAGAACCTGACGGCTTCCGGCGGGTTTCCGCCCGCCGCTAACCGAATTCCCGCAAAATTTGCGCCTGCTTTTCCAGCCGCCCGGCAAGCTCGGAGATGCTCATGTTCGTCGCACAGAGATGGATTGCGCATTCGAGGAACTGCAGCGACGACCGCCTCAGAAAGTCCTGCTGTTGCTCATACGCGATCCGGGAGATGCGATCGGGCTCATGGGGTTTGTCCGTCATCATCGTGCTCCACCAGTTTGTGTCAAAACCGCCTAACTTCGACCCGGCGGAATGGTTTCGAAAAATTCGCCCCGGTCGCCGGGCCGGGAACATTGCCCGGGCTGAGTGGTTCGGGATCAGCGAAACGACTCAGGAGGCAAAAATGGGTAATAACTCGCCAAGCGACGGTGCGCCGGGCACCACCGACCAATCACCGCGCTGGGAGGGGCCGGAAGAAAACAGGCCGCGCGGCTACCTGAAGCCCAAGGACGATCCAGAACGTGACAGGGACGCCGTGGGCGAAAATCTGCGCGATCCAAGGAAAAAACGCGTCTCCGACGCGATGAAGACCAAGGACGACCAATAGGACAGGAGGAAACGATGTCGACCTCGACAAAGACACCGGCAAGCATCCGCCAGGGCGGCCCCGGCGCGTCCCATGAAAACGCCAAGGCGCCGCTGGACATCAAGAAGCCGCCCGCAGACAGCGACAGGCGCTCCCAAAGCAAGGTCTCGGGTGGTGGCGGCGAGCGAGACAGCCACCACACGCATGATCCGGAGCGAAAATGACGCCGGTTCGGGAGAAGACCGATGAAAAAGGGCAAGAAGAAAAAGAAGTGGTCGCAGAAGGTAACCAGCGAAAGCGATGCGCTTGATCTCGAGAAGGATGTTTTCACGAAAAAGGATCCCACCGGCATAGCCCGGTCGCTGAAAGCCTCGGCGGAACACTCGACACGGCGCAAGGCCAACCCGTTCCGCTCTGCAATGTCGATGCTGGTTTTCTATATCAATCGGGCAGGTGGCAAACTTCCGAAGGAGCGTAAGGAGGTTCTGGAGGAGGCAAAAGACAAGCTGAGAAAGGAATTCGGCAAGTCGGGATAGGGCGGTTTTTCCGGGAATTCATCAGTCGGTGCTGCCGCCGAATTGCCACGAAAACACCCAGATTCATTCAGCCACAGTTCACCCGGCGAGGCGCTAAATCGCTTTATCCCATAAGGAGGGAGATGCGATGCGTAAGATGATTTTAACCGCTGGAGTAATTCTCGGCGCCCTGTTGGGCACTGGCGCGAACGCCATGCCCGTCGGTCAACCATCCGCACCTTCGGCATCCCACATTCAGAATGTGGACTATGCCTGCGGCCGCGGCTTTCATCTGACACCCCGCGGCTATTGCCGCCCGAACGGACCGCGCTACGAGCGTGGCTGGGACCGGCGCGATCGCTGGGAGGGTCGCCGCGAATGGCGCGAACGTCAGGCACGGCGCGAATGGCGCGAGTGGCGTGACCGGCGGGAGTATCGTGACTGGCGAGACCGTCGCGATTATTACCGCTACTGAGCAGACGAGGCCCTCCATCCGGAGGGCCTTTTTGCTTTTCCTTGTTTGCGAAATGGCCCTGGGGTTTCTGACCGGCGATATCCGCCCGGACAATTCGGGGAAATCCAGGCAACCTCCGGCGTCCTTCAGGGTTTGCCTTAATCGTCACTGACAAGGAGGACCATCATGGAGATTACCAGACGCACGATTCTCGCCGCCGGCGCGGCAACCGCTGCCGCAGCCATCTTTCCCCGGCCGCACGTGGCGCGGGCGGCGCTTCCCCTCAGCCAGCCGGCACTTCCGTTCGCCGAGGCGGATCTGGCGCCGGTGATTTCGGCAAAGACGGTGGGGCTGCATTATGGCAAGCATCACAAGGCCTATTACGACAAGCTCAATACGCTGGCCGCCGGCACCCGTTATGCCGATATGGAGCTCGATCGCATCGTCGTCGAATCCGCCCGGTCGAAGGAGGCTGCGGACGTCAAGATCTTCAACAATGCGGCCCAGGCCTGGAACCACGTTGCCTATTGGGATCAGTTCGTTCCGGGCGGCCCCAACCGGCCGCAGGGCGATCTCGCCGCCTCAATCGACAAGGCCTTTGGTGGTTACGACGGCTTCGTCAAACGCGCCGTCGATGTCTCGGACACCGTGTTCGGCACCGGCTGGGTGTGGCTGACGCGTGACGACAGCGGGCTTGCGCTGATCGGCTATGAGGATGGCAACAACCCTGTCGCCGTCGGCCGGCCGGCTTATCTCGGCATCGATATCTGGGAACATGCCTATTACGTCGATTATGAAAACCGCAAGGCCGAACACATCCGCGCCGTGCTCGACAAGCTGGTCAACTGGCGGGTCGTGGAGGAGCGCATGAAAGCCTAGCCGCGTTTCGCCGCCGGGCAATGTTTCCCGGCGGCTTGCCCTCAGGTGCATTTGAGCTACTATGCCGCCATGGCGGGGAGGCCATGTTACAGGAGGGTTCATGAATTACCGGTTTTCGAAACGGCGCATGGTGTTGAAACTTGCCGCGGCGGCAGTTTCTTTCGGCATGTTGGGAATGACGGCGAGCGCGCAGGGCTTTCCGGATCGAACGATAACGCTGGTGGTTCCCTTTGCGGCCGGAGGCTCCACCGATGTGGTCGCCCGCGTCATCGCTCAGAAGATGGGCGACGAACTCGGCCAGCAGATCGTTGTTGAAAATGCCGCCGGCGCAGGCGGCAATCTCGGCGCCGACCGCGTTGCCCGCGCGGAACCGGACGGCTATACGATCCTGATGGGCACGGTGGCGACCCACGCTCTTAACCCGCTCATCCTCAAGACCAAGCCCTATGATCCCGAAAAGGACTTTGCTCCGGTTTCATTGCTGGTGGTGGTGCCGAACGTGCTGGTCGTTAACCCGAAGCTCAACGTTAACAGCGTCGAGGAACTGATCGCTCTGCTGAAAGCCGAGCCGGACAAACACGCCTATGCGTCATCCGGTAACGGAACACCGCTTCATCTTTCCGGCGAGCTGTTCAAGAGCATGGCTGGCGTCAGCATGCAGCACGTGCCCTACAAGGGTTCCGGCCCGGCGCTCAACGATCTTCTCGGCAACCAGATTTCCATCATGTTCGACAATCTGCCATCTTCGTCGGGCCACATGAAATCCGGCACCTTGCGCGCACTTGGCGTGACCACCAGCGAGCGCGCTTCATCCTTCCCGGATTTGCCGACGATCGCCGAAACCGTACCGGGTTATGAGACCTATACCTGGAACGCGCTTTTCGCACCGGCCGGAACGCCGGCCGAGGTGGTCGACAAGCTGAATGCCGCCGCCAAGAAAGCGCTTGCCGATCCGGCCGTCGCCGCCCGCATGGCGGATTTCAGCGCCAAAATCGTCGCCTCCACGCCAGAGGAGCTGAAAACCCACGTCGCGGCTGAAATCGCCAAGTGGGAACCCGTCGTCAAGGCGGCAAATGTCCAGATGGATTGATCGGGCTCGATAGACCGATCTTCCGATCTCCGCTGCGTCCCCAGAGGGGCGCGGCGGGGCTTCTGGCATCATAAGGCCGTGGCCGGGCCGCATCGGCCACGGATATAGTCGCCAAGCGCCAATGTGGCGTTTTCGCATCACTTGCCACAAGGTTGCAAAAACCGGCTTGGCAAGTCTGCCAGGTTCAGCTAGAAATTTCTTTACCGCGTCAGATCGAACCAAGGGAGGCGTTGCATGACACCAGCATTCATCGAAACCCTCCCGCAGGGAATGACCAGACACTAGGTCATATCCATTCGCGGCCCGCCTTTTGCGCGCCCGACATGCGGTTTTGTTTTCCTTCACAGTCCGATTGATCTGACGGGATCATTTTGTCTCCCGCCCGGGCTGTGCCTTCCAACTTCCATTTCAAGGACCGGTCGCCGAGCAGAATGGCGCCGTGCTGGTAAAAATGTCTCGCAAGAAGCTCGATTTCCGCGCCGATGCCTATCGCCATGTGCTCGGCTTTGTCTTTCACCACTGGAGCCACCGGCCGGCGCTGGTGGGTTTCATCATCGTTCTGGTCATCGCCAGCACATTGGCCGAAGTCATGGTGCCGGTCTTCTCCGGGCGGATCGTCGATGCGATCGCCGGCGGCGATGCGGCAGATCAGGCGCTGCGCGCCTTCGTCATCGTGGTGGCGCTGGGGCTGACCAGCGTCGCGCTGCGCTGGTTCATCTTCAACGGCATCATCCGGCTGACGTTGAAAACCATGGCGGATGTTACCAATAACGGTTTCCACAAGGTGCAGCGTTTCTCCACGGACTGGCACGCGAACAGCTTTGCCGGCTCCACGGTGCGCAAGATCACGCGTGGCATGTGGGCGCTCGATTCGCTCAATGACCTCCTGCTCATCGCGCTTCTGCCATCGCTCGTCATGCTGGTGGGCGCCACCATCGTTCTCGGCAGTTACTGGCCCGTCATGGGCCTCATCGTCGGTCTCGGCTCGCTGATCTATGTCGGTGTGACGGTGGGGCTTTCCATGGGATATGTTTCGCCGGCCGCACGGCTTGCCAATGCCTGGGATACGAAGCTTGGCGGCGCGCTGGCGGATGCCATCAGCTGCAATTCGGTCGTGAAGGCCTTTGGCGCGGAAACGCGTGAAGAAACACGGCTCGGCCAGGTGCTGGTGAAGTGGGATAACCGCACGCGCAGGACATGGAAACGCGGCACGATAAACGGCACGATCCAGAGCTTCATGATGGTTTCCATGCAGGCCGGCATTCTCGGCACCGGCCTCATCATGTGGCGACAGGGACTGGCGACGCCGGGTGACATCACCTTCGTGCTGGCCATGTTCTTCGTGCTGCAGGGATATCTGCGGGACGTGGGGCAGGATATCCGCAACCTGCAGCGCGCCGTCAACGATATGGAAGAGCTGGTGCTGCTTTCCAAGATGCCGCTTGGCGTCGAGGACCGGCCGGATGCGAAACCGATTCATATTGGAAAAGGCGAGATCGTTTTCGATCACGTCACCTTCCAGTATGGCGCGCACGCCACGCCGCTTTATGATGACTTCTCAGTCACCATAAAACCCGGTGAGCGTGTGGGACTGGTCGGCCACTCCGGCTCTGGCAAGACGACCTTCGTCAAACTCATCCAGCGCCTCTACGATATCAGGTCCGGTGCAATCCGCATCGATGGGCAGAACATTGCCGATGTCACCCAGGCGAGCCTGCGAGGGCAGATTGCCATCGTGCAGCAGGAGCCGATCCTGTTTCATCGCACACTGGCGGAAAACATCGCCTATGGCCGGCCGGACGCGTCGCGGCGCGAAATCGAGCAGGCGGCGAAACAGGCCAGCGCCCATGACTTCATCATGTCCCTGCCCAAGGGCTATGAGACCATGGTGGGCGAACGTGGCGTCAAGCTGTCGGGCGGGGAGCGCCAGCGGGTCGCGATCGCCCGCGCCTTCCTGGCGGATGCGCCGGTGCTGATCCTTGATGAGGCAACCTCAAGCCTCGACAGCGAAAGCGAGGTGCAGATCCAGCGGGCTATGGAACGCCTGATGGAAGGGCGCACCACGCTGGTCATCGCCCACCGGCTTTCGACCGTCAGGGCTCTGGACCGTCTGCTCGTATTCGACAAGGGCAGGATCGTTGAAGAGGGCGACCATCAGGCGCTGATCCGACTTAATGACGGCATTTATCGCCGGTTGTTCGAGCGGCAGGCTCTGGAACTTACCAAGGGCTTGGTCGCATGACAAAAGCAACGCCGGAGCAAGTGATGCTCCGGCGTTGCCGTGCCGCATCGTCGATCCGCGCACGACTTTTCCGCTGCGGACGCGTATCTCCAAGCAAAAACTGACGGAGCCTGGAAACCACCAGCCTCTCCGGGCGTTTGGGTGTTTGAGTTAAGCCTGAAGGGAGAACAGCCATGGCCGACGATGCCACCGTCACCATTCGCGCCATTTTCGAAACACGCGAGGCAGCCGATATCGCCGTCGAGCATCTGGTCCAGCAGCACGGGATCTCCCGTCCGGATATCTTCATCCAGTCCACATCAGAGCAGAATACGACCGGCACCCAATCTTCACGTGGTGACCTGCCTCGCAGCGATGCGCCGCATGAGGGCGAGATCGAGGTGTCCGCCGATATTGCATCCAGCCGGATTGCAGCTGTCCAGCGCAGCCTTGGTGACGCCGGTGCGATCCGCGTTTCACACCGGTGATGTCAAAACCGGGAGGCCAATTCCGTACCTGCCGCCCGCGCCGCGCACCGCAATGAGGAGCCCGCAATGAGCAACTTCGAACTCTATTACTGGCCGGTCCCGTTCCGAGGCCAGTTCATTCGCGGACTTTTAGCGCATGGCGGGTGTACCTGGGACGAACACGATGCCAGTGCAATCGAGGAGATCATGGGCCGTGATGCCGGCAAGCAGCCCATAGCGTTCATGGGACCGCCGGTGCTGATCGATCGAGAGCGCAATTTCGCTCTCTCGCAGATGCCCGCAATCGCCCTCTATCTCGGCGAGCGGTTGCAGCTTCTGCCGCCGGGCGCCGAGGGCCGCGCGCTCACTGCCAAGATCGTAAACGATGCCAACGATGTGATCGATGAACTGACGCTCGACGGTGGGCGCGAGATGTGGACCCCTGAAAAATGGGAGGCGTTCGTTCCCCGGTTGCAGGAGTGGATCCGCATTTTCGAGGACACGGGGGCGAGACACGGTCTGACCGGCGATTCGGGGTTCATGCTGGGAACGGAGACACCCGGCGTCGCAGATGTCGTCACGGCCATTCTCTGGACGACAGTTGCAGACCGCTTTCCAGTCATCAGGCGCATAATCGAGGATACGTCGCCCGTCATCTGGGCCTATTCCTGCCGAATGAAAGAGACGGCCCCGCTGGCCGCCCTGAGCCGCCGCGCCTTTGACGACTATGGCGACGCTTATTGCGGCGGGCAGATTGAAAAATCGCTGCGGAAAGTAGCTGGCTGAGGACCGGGGCATCATCGGCCCTCGGTCAGAAAACGACCCGGCCGCAGCTAGGGTTGCTCCAGCCTTTTCAGCGATTCCTGCGCAGTCGCGAGTCCTTGATCGGCGGCCTTGCGGAACCATGTGATGGCCTCGACCCGATCCTGCGCAACGCCATGTCCCATTGCATACATGTTCCCTAGATTGCCCTGGGCGACGGCAAGCCCCTGATCGGCGGCTTTTTTATACCAGCTGACTGCTTCACCATAGTCGCGGGTAACGCCGAGACCCTGATCGTAGAGCAGGCCAACAGCGTACTGAGCGGTTGCAAAACCCTGGTCGGCGGCACGGCGATACCAGATCAACGCCTGTGCATAACTCTGAGCGACACCCTGGCCGCTTTCGTAGCTGTACGCCAGATTGTACTGGGCGACGGCCAGCCCTTGCTCTGCTGCTTTGCGGCCCCAGGACACGGCGAGTTCCAGGTTCTGCGGAACATCTTGGCCGACCGCATAGAGATCGCTAAGGCTGCTTTGCGCTTCCGCCCAGCCCTGATCCGCCGCTTTGCGGATGTATGCGGCGGCGAGTGCCGTATCCCGGTCGACCCCCAGACCCGCCTGGTAAAGAACGGCAACCTTATATTGCGCGGCCGCGCTTCCCTCATCGGCGAGCGGTTTCCACGAGCGCAGGGCGGCGCCATAATTGCCGCTGTCATAGGCCGCCTGTCCTTCTTCAAGTGCCGTTGGCGCGGTAAGTCCTGACGTGAGGGCCGCAGCATTGGCGCCACGTTCCGGCAACGGATCAATGGAGGCTGCAGATACGGTGTGACTGTTCCAGTCCGGCAGGTCTGGCAGATTTCGTGGCAGGTCCTCACGCCACACGTGGGTTTGGGTCCTGATTTTGATGCCGCCGCTTTCCGCCAAAACGGTTTCCGTCGCTTCGAGGGTCGATCCATCGCGCAGTGACATGACGACGGTCATCTGCACGTTTTTGCTTGCGTTTCTGGCGGCCGCCAGTTGCTCGTCGCCAAGCTGTTTGGCCTTTTCACCGAAGCTTGAGATCACTCCTTCCACCGCAGAAGCCTGTGATTGCTGGAGCGCAACGCGGTCGTAGGTTTTTTGGAGGCTGAAGGTGGCTGTTTGTCCGGAGATATCTGCGGTCTCGAGCCTCCATTCGATGGCGACGGGAATGGGCGTTCCCCGCGCATATTCCACCACCGACGCCGTACCTGACTGGCCGATCTCGTATGTGGAACTATCCTGCTCCTGTACTGTGGAAAGAAGCTCTGCCTCCGGTGCGAGATTATGAACAACCAGGATTGGATTGCTTTTGATGCCCTCGACAATATCGCGCAAACCCGCTGGCTGGTTCGCAACGCTGCCATCCGGTCCGACAACCGAGGTGCTGTGCAGGTTGCCGAGGATCGCATCCAATCCGACGAGTTTGCCAGGAAAGCCGTTAAGTCCCGCTTCATATTCCACCTGCCGGACGCCATAGGCCGACAGAGTGTTCCGATAGAGAGCGTTCATTGCGTAAGTGTCTGCAGCGCCTTCGGCGTCCTGAGGCAAATCTGCGCTGAGGGACCAGCGCACGCGCATACCCTCCGCATCCCGCGACAGGACCGTCATGCGCTGCCGAAAATCTCCGCGCATGATCGCTGCCGGCCTGTCGAACCACAACGACATGTCGGTATAGGTGGTTTTATGGGAACGGTAGAGATATTCCGCCCCCGTTTCCGGGGCGTAGCCGGGAACGACCACGCTGTCGGCGGCAAGAGCTTGAACCCCGCTCAACAGGCATGGCGAAAGGAGCAAAACGAGGGTCTTCCGAAGGCCTTTCATTTTAGAATCCCTTTTGTACCTGCGATGGCAAGCGGATGGATCCGTCTCGGATTTCGGGTTTGCGGTAAACTCTACCGGCGTCAGACCAGAGCCAAAATACGGGCTGGTCCGCCTGTTCCGCCTCGGTGGGCAGGCGCGCCGACGATGATGGTCGCCCCCTTGGCCGGCAGTGCTTCCAGATTGTTCAGTCCCTCGATCCCGTAGCGCCCAGCGGGTAGCCAGGAATTATGGACAGCGAAGTCTGCAGAATTGCCCGGATCCAGCGAGAGTGTGTCGACGCCGATGGCGACTGTATCCAGCGTGAGCAGGAGGTCGGTGGCCGACTTGCCGAAGCCGGGGAAGGCAAATTTTCCGGCATCGTCATTACGGAAGGCCGGGCTTTTCACCTTCGTTGCCCAGCCGGAGCGCAAAGCCACGATTGCGCCTGCCGGAATGTCGCCATTTTCCGATATCCAGCGTTCGATGTCGCCTGCCTCGACCGTGGAATTGGCGTCCTCCCTCGCGCGATCCGTAATGTCGATGATGACCAGAGGGGCGACGAGCTTTTGCGGCTCGAGTTGATCGACGCTGGCGCCGTCTGCGCTAAAGTGGAAAGGCGCATCGATATGCGTTCCGGTGTGTTCGAAGATGGTCAGCTTATGGAGTTGATAGCCGCTTTTGGCGATATCTGCTGCCCACTCCATCTCAATGCCGGGTTTTCCGTCGAACGTCGGAAACGTGGAATCGTAGGTATGGGTGAGATCGACGACCTGTCTGGGCGATTGCGCCAGAACCGGGGCCGCGAGGCTTCCCGCCGCCATCGCCGTTACACCCGCCACGGCTCCCTTGAACAGCAGACGCCGTGACAGCATGTTCTGTTTGACGTTCTCGATCACGCAGCTATTGCACATGCCTTATTCCCTCCAATGAGAAATTCCCCGGTTGCAAGCGTAACGCAAACACGCAGGGGCGCAAGGCGGGAGCGTGGCCGATTTTTCACCCGTATTCACATCGCGGTTTCGCCAAGTCGGCGTCCATAGGCCGCGATTGCCTTGCCCACTGGCAGGCGGGTGTTCTGATACCGCGCAAGGGCGGCAGGAAGGTCGTCCGTTTGCCGCAGGGCGTCGCGCAGCGCCATTGCATCGCCTGCCGCCTTTGAAACACCCATTGCCGTGTGAGGACGAACGACAAAGGCGGCATCTCCGACCAGGGCGATACGCTGGGAGACCATGTGTTCCGCCTCGTAATCAAAAATCCCCTGGATGGATGGCGTCTCCTCTACGTCCACGGCAAGCGCCATTTGCGGCGGCAGAAGGGAAAAAGCCTCTTCGCGCAGTTGCGCCCTCCGGCTGCCGGAGAGCTCGCCGCGGGGAAGGGAATGCTCGAAATGCCTGCCGTCCCGGCCCGTGAAGGTTCGGGCGAGATCTTCGGCAGGCGTTGGACGATACCAGACCCAGTTATAGCGACGCTGTCCCTGCCGGGTCTCGCCGCGCGATCCCGGCACGAGATAACCCAGAACATGAATTCCGGACGTGATGTAGAAGGCGAAACGGTCCAGCAGCAGGGCGGCGTCGGCAGGCAGTCTTGTTTCGGGGATCAGCCCGCGCCAGGCGACGTAGCCCGCATAGGTGTTTTCCGAATGGCGGTTGACGGCGCTGCGGATGGCCGAACCCAAACCATCCGCGCCGATAACGAGGTCAGCACGTTCCTCCATGCCATCGGCAAAGGAGAGCGTCACTCCCTGCGGGTCTTCGCGAACAGTGTTGACGTGATGGCCGAGACGATAGGTATCGGAGAGGAGGCGTGAGGATACGCTCTCAAAGAGGTAGTCCCATGAGACCTGCATCTGCGGCGTTTGCTGGTGCTGGGCAATGTGCCCGCCGGCATCGAGGTAGATGCGCTCCTTCGCAACCACACCGATCTGGGCAACGTCTTCGCAGCCGATTTCCCTCAGAACGTCGAACAGGTCCTGTTGAGGCACCAGTCCCGCGCCGCGCTCGGCAAGCCCGGATGACGAGCGTTCGTAGACCTTTACATCGTGTCCGTCCTGCTGAAGCAGTATCGCGGTGAAAAGCCCGGCAAGCGAGCCGCCAGCGATGCGGATTTTCAGTGGTTTCATGGCCGTACCTGCCTTTCGATATCGATCTGGCAATTGTTCGTTCTGTCTTTACGGGAGAAGGCCGGCTGATCGGATATGCCGAGACGCCGGCCCCTACGGAAGGAGAGGATGTTCAGCCTGGCATGATTGCCGGCTGGTTTTCGGGAAGCCTGGCGACATCCTCGATGCTGACATTCAGGTGCTGGGCAACGAGCGCCGGCGGGGTATGCGTGAGCCAGGAAGAGAGGCTGACTTCCTGATACTCTGCCGTCTTGAAGACCGCGACGAACTGCAGGTCGGTCTTGCCGGTATTCTCGATGATGTGGCCTTGGCTCCGTTTCACGTAGCCAATGTCGCCGGCGCGGAAATCGGCGGTCTGGCTGCGCGGACCGGCGTCGAACACGGTCATCCGGCCTTCACCCTTGATCCAGTATTGCCATTCGTCCGCGTTGGGGTGCCAGTGCATTTCGCGCACCCCGCCGGGCTTGATCGTTTCGATAGCGGCGGCGATGGTTTTGGACACGGTAAAGGCGCTGCTGTCGGCAAGGCGAATGACGCCAGCGGCGTTTTCCTTCAGCGGTTTGGAGGCCGCGAGCTTGTAGGTGAAGGGGTAAGGGGGAAGTCCTGCACCGGCAACGGCTTCCTGATCCCTGGAGAGAGGTCCGGGCTCCTTGCCCTGAAAAATCCAGAGGTTCTGCAGTGGAATATTGCGGAACACGTCCTGCTCGACGCCGAAATTCTTCGCCAGCAGTTCAGGTGAGGTATGTGCCAGCCAGTCCGTCAGTAGCAGGGTGCCGTATTCGGACTGGTCGCCTTCGTCGAACACAATGACGAATTCGCACCCGTCGGGACCAAGTCCCTGCAGCGAATGGGGATAACCGGCCGGAAAATACCAGAGATCGCCGGCCTCGACGTCCTGGACATAAGCACGGCCTTCGGTATCGAGCACGGTGATACGGCAGCGTCCATTGGTCATGATCGCCCATTCTGCGGCGCGGTGCCAGTGCATCTCGCGAATGCCGCCCGGTCCCAGTCGCATGTTGACCCCGGACACGGCATCCGAAATCGCGAAATCGGATTTGGTCACCTGACGTGCCCAGCCTCCGTTCTGGATACGCTTGGCGGCATTGTTGAACGAACCCCAGAAGAGCTGCATGTCGCCGACATCCGTCGCGGGCGGGCTCTGGAAGGAGGGGAACTGGTCGTTGATAACAGGGTTCTTCGGGCCGGGATCGCTGAGCCCCGCGGCATCGGCGTTGATTGCTCCCTCCGCAGGCTGATCGGGATTGCCGAAAGATGCAGCACCGGCGGTGCTGGCGGCAAGCGCGGTGCCGCCGACGGCGCCGATTGCGAGGACTGCGCGTCTGGTCAAAGCTTCCATTTCAGAACTCCTTGTTCATGGCGAGTTGCGACGAGGTACCGGTATCGTCGGGTTGTGATGCGAGCTGGAGCGCGGCAATGCGATCAATCAGCTCGGCATTGAAGAGACGGTGCTGCAGTTGACAGAAGGCTTTTGGCTCGAGCGCCTCGTACCGGTCCGTTTTTCGGGCGGCGCGGATGGCGATGCAGGACGTTTCGTCATCTGCCGGAGCTGACACGCCTGTTGCCGCATCCTCCCCTGGAGCAACAGGACCCGAAAGTCCGGCCAGCCTGTCGATCGCCTGCGGCGTGAGGATGCGGAAGGCGCTGGCCGATGCAACGTTTTCAGAGGCGGCAAGCGCCGGCTCGGTATTCCTGATCAGGAGAGCGTTGCCGGCGAGCACTGCGGTCGCGCCCAATGCCAGCACCGTTGCGAGCTTGAGATGTCGAGGTTTGCGCTCGTCTGTCTTCTGACTGATGGAGGTCATGCCCTGCTCCTCAAAATGGATGATCGTGTCGTCAGGACCGTCCGGGAGGGAGGCGTTTGACTGGGACAAGGCTACGGCGGGTCAGCGCTGCGGGCACCTATACAGAGGTCTAGTTGGTATGGCGGAAGGTCGTGGCGGTATGGCAAACGCCGGGAGGAATTCCGTCAACGGCAATGCGTGCCCTGGCGGCACGGGGCCGGGGCATAAAAAACAGGGTTCGAAGGAAGAGGCCTCGCGTGATGAAAGGCTGTCTTCGCCAGGCGTCAACCGAAGGTCAGGGCTGCGGTCCGAGAACCGATTCCAGGCATCCCATCAGTTTGCCGATATTGACCGGCTTGCGCAGAAAGGCGAGGGCGCCGCCGCTCAGGGCGGCGTTGCGGGTGCGGTCATCCTCGTAGGAGGTCACGAAAATCATCGGCGCATGCTCGCCGCGCCGGTTCAATTCACTCTGCAATTCGATGCCTGAGAGGCCGGGCATCTTCACATCCACAACGATGCAGTCAATGTCCGCCTGCTGCTGCGCGTCCAGAAACTGTTCGGCAGAAGCAAACAGGCGGCATTGGTAACCGAAGGACATGATGAGATCGTCCATGGCTTCACGGATGGCAGGGTCGTCGTCAACGACGGCAATGACGGGAACGGGGGGCAATGAAAGCGACCTTTTCTGTTTTTCTTTCTTCCTCTATGCGCCCATGCCGCCCTCAAAGATACCATACTAAGATACAGGTGGGCGCATCTTCTCGCCGATCAGTTCCGCCTTGCGAACGAGATCGGCGACCGATCTCGCTTCCATCTTGCGCATCACATTGCCGCGGTGCAGTTTTACCGTGACTTCGCTGATGCCTAGCTCATAGGCGATCTGCTTGTTCATCAGACCGCGAACGACGGCGTTCATGACCTCGCGTTCCCTCGGCGTCAGTTGTTCGGCAAGGGAGGCGACGGCCTCGTTCTGGGCGCTTTCGCGGCGTCGTGATGCATCCCGTTCCATCGCGGCCGCGACGGCGTCCAGGATGTCCTGTTCCTTGAAGGGCTTTGTCAGGAAATCCACGGCGCCGGCTTTCATCGCCCGCACGCTCATCGGGATATCGCCGAAGCCGGTCATGAAAATGATCGGCATCCTGTTGCCGACGCGTTCCAGCTGCATCTGGAAGTCGAGGCCGCTGATGCCCGGAAGCCGCACATCGAGCAGCAGGCAACCCGGCCGGTTCAGATTGGCTTTTTCGAGGAAGGCGGTGGCGCTGTCGAAAGCTTCGGCATCAAACTTCATGGAGCGAAACAGATCGGTCAGCGCCTCACGCATCGACACGTCGTCGTCGACGATGAAAACGACGGGTTGGGGTGGCTCCTTCGCCTGCTTGCGTGGGTCAGGCATGGTCCATCTCCTGGCTGATCGGCATGGAAATGGTAAAGACCGCCCCGCCGAGGGGGTGATTATCACCGGTCAGCCTGCCGCCGCGCGCTTCCAGAGTGGTGCGGCAGATCGATAGCCCCATGCCCATCCCTGTCTCCTTTGTCGTGTAGAATGGTGAAAACAGCTTTTCCTTCATCTGCGCGGGGAAACCCGGTCCATTGTCGTGAACGGCAATATGGATATTGTGACCGTCTTCACGTTCTTTCCGCACCGTGATGGTGCGATTGGTGCTGCCTGCCTCTTCCATCGCCTGAATGGCATTTGTGAGAAGGTTGATGAGGACCTGCTGCAATTCGATCCTGACGGCCGTTATTGGCGGAGTGGCCTGTTTATCCACGTGGACGGCGGTGCCGCTGCGCTCGAGCTCGTGTTCGAGAAGGCTGAGCGTTTCGTCAATGAACTCATCAAGATCGAAGGTTTCCGTCTTGCCACTGGTATGGGCGAGCTGACTGCGTGTGTTCTGGATGATGTCGCTGGCGCGCTGGCCGTCACGGATCATGCGTTCGGCCGAACGGCGGGCCGCGGCGAGATCCGGCGGATCGCGATCGAGCCACCGCAGCAATGTCTGTGCATTGACGATGATGGCCCCAAGCGGCTGGTTCAATTCGTGGGAGAGTGATGCCGACATGGCGCCCACCGCCGCGGCCTTTGAAGCCTTCGTCAGCTCCGCCTGTGCTTCGGCCAGCGCCTTCAGCGCCATTTCGCGCTGAGTGATATCCACCATGCTCACCACCACGCGATTGAAGGCGGCGGCCTCGGCCGGAAAGCTGATGGAAAGAAGCACCAGCTTGTCTTCACCGCTTTCCGTGCGCACCACCACCTTGTCTTCAAAAACACGCCGGTTGTCGATGATCGCCTGCAGGACATCGACGAATTTTCCGGAAGACGAAACGATCGACCGCTGAAGGGTTCCGCGCAGAGAGGAGTCGTAACCGAGCATTTCCTTTCCGGCCTCATTCGACGCAACGACCGTGATGAGGTCGATGCATTGCTGCGTAAAACCCGGATTGGCGCGTGCGTGGGCGCGCATATCGGTGACGCCCTGTTGCTTGAGGCCCATCAACAGGGCGTGAAGCTTCGAATAGTCCCGCTCCCAGAGCGCTACGCGCGTGCGGTCGAAAATGGAGCGATAGCGCTCCTCGCTTTCTTTGAGCGCCGCGTTGACGGACAGCATCGCCAGCCGCGCGGTTTCGGTTTTCAGCAGCAGCATGGTGGTAACGGCCAGCGCTGCAAGGGCGACCACCAATCGAAGGGCAGACTGGAAGTCGGCGTCCTGCGCATGGGTCGCCGCATAGGACAGCAGCGATAGAATGGCGCAGGTGCAGGAGGTCGCGATGAGTCCTGACCAGCTCACGGCCTGCGCGGCCAGAAGAACCGTGATCACATAGAGAACGGCGATCGCGCCTTCTATGTCGGTATAGGTGTCGACGTAAAATACACCTGCTGCCAGCACCAGCGCGCCAACTCCAAAAAACAGATGGTGGGCTCCATCCTCCGGCTCTCTCGCGCGAAACATCATTGACGCAATCGACATTGTTCCCCCGATGCGATTTTTGCCGACAATACGGTTTTTTCAGCACAACCTGACCTATACATAGGTCTTGGTTGCCACCGCCCTCTTAACATCAGGATAGCGGGAAATGGGTGCGGGGCCATATGCAAAAATATGCATCCAGGACCTGTCGTCCACAGGCACCCATGGCCTCTGCAATGCGCACCGGCCCTTGGCTCGTCAGACAGCTGCTGCACTCACCGTAATCGGTACGCCTTTATAGGAGGGCGTTCCCGAAAGGCGATCATAACGGTCTAGCGCCACCACCGCATTCATCTCGGGATAATAACCCGCTGCCGAGCCTTTCGGGATATCGTACTCAACAGCCGTGAAACCCTGAACGAGGTGGCGCCCCTCACTGTCTTTGGCGATACCGTGAATATCGATACGGTCGCCATCCTTCAGGCCCCGTTCGGCGAGGTCCTGCCGATTCATGAAGATGACGTCCCTGCGACCGAAGACGCCGCGATAACGGTCATCCATGCCGTAGATCGTTGTATTGTACTGGTCGTGGCTGCGGATGGTCGTCAGCACGAGGGCGTCCGGATTGGAGATCAGCGGATCTTCCTCGATCCCGGTGGCGACAAGGAAATTGGCCTTGCCGCTCTCCGTGTTCCAGCGGCGGAAGGAGGCTGCGACATCAAGGCGGAAGCCGCCCTTCACGCGGACCCGGCTATTGAAATCCCTGAAGTCAGGGAAGACCTCTTCGATCTTGTCGCGGATGCGATCGTAATCGGCAATCAGCCAGTCCCAGTCAATGCCGTGACGGTTTCCGATGGTTGCCTTGGCGATGCCGGCGATGATTGCGGGCTCCGACCGCACAAGTTCGCCTGGCGGTTTGAGGAAACCGCGTGAGGCATGCACCATCGACATGGAATCCTCGACGGTCACCGCCTGCGGGCCGGAGGCTTGTGTATCCAGATCGGTTCGCCCGAAACAGGGCAAAATCAGCGATGTCCGTGCCGTCAGAAGATGCGAGCGATTGAGCTTCGTTGCAATGTGGACAGCGAGATCGAGTTTGCGCATACCTTCGAAGGTCGCGGCGGTATCCGACATAGCGACGGCGAGGTTTCCGCCAAGGCAGATGAGCGCCCGGGATTTTCCGGCGATGATTGCCTCGACGGCTTCTATGGCATTGTGGCCTTTTTCGGCGGAGGGGCGAAAACCGAAGGCGCGTTCCATGCCATCCAGCAGCGCCTTGTTCGGGATTTCGGTGATGCCGACAGTGCGATCGCCCTGAACATTGGAATGACCGCGAATGGGCGCTATCCCCGCACCCTGGCGGCCCATATTGCCGCGCAGAAGCAATAGATTGGCAATCTGCTGGACATTGCTCGTACCCTTGGCGTGCTGTGTTATACCCATGCCGTAACAGATAATGACATTGGAGGCGTTCACGTAAACCCGGGCAGCGCTCTCTAGCGCCTCCCTCGTCAGCCCGCTGACCGAGCAGATCGTATCCCATGAGGTGGCGTCGATATCGCTGCGCAGCACGTCGAGGCCTGAGGTATGTTGCTCGATGAAGGCCCGGTCCAGTGCGCCGGCTCCGCCTGCATCGAGGCTTTCCGCATCCATTTGAAACACTGCCTTCATGATGCCCTTCAGGGCGGCGAGATCGCCGCCGGTGCGCAGCTGATAATAGGCGGAGGCGATCGGAGTGGAAGAGAGCGTCGCCATTTCGATCGGGTCCTGCGGCGCGGCGAAACGCTCCAGAGCCCGTTCCTTCAACGGATTGAAAACGACGATCGGCACACCGCGTTTTGCGGCATTGTGCAGCGTCGTCATCATGCGGGGATGATTGGTGCCCGGATTATGGCCGAAGCTGAAGATCGCATCCGCATGATCGAAGTCCTCCAGCGTCACTGTGCCTTTGCCGACGCCGATGGATTTCGGAAGGCCGACGCTGGTTGCCTCATGGCACATGTTGGAACAATCGGGAAAATTATTCGTCCCGAAGGCGCGCACGAAAAGCTGATAGAGAAAAGCAGCCTCGTTGGACGCCCGGCCTGACGTGTAAAACTCCGCCATGTCTGGGTCACCAAGCTTGTTGAGCTCCTGCGCGATCAGGCGGAATGCATCGTCCCAGGCGATCGGCTCATAGCGATCACTCTCGGCTTTGTAATGCAGCGGAAGGGTCAGCCTTCCGGCATCCTCGAGCTTGTGGTCGGTCCACTGCCACAATTCGGAGACCGTGTGCTGTGCGAAAAATTCAGGTCCGGATCGTTTGGCGGTCGATTCCCATGTGATCGCCTTGGCGCCGTTTTCGCAAAATTCGAACGATGAGGTGTGTTTGGGATCGGGCCAGGCGCAGCCGGGACAGTCGAAGCCTTCGGGTTGATTTGCCTTGAGCAGCGTCATGGTGCCCTGGGCGACGATCTGCTGGTGGGCGAGGGTTTTCGCGACGGCTTTCAACGCATCCCAGCCGCCGGCGGGATGATCATATTTTTCGATACCTTCCGGGCGTTGTTCTGTCATGTAGGAAGTCCTTCGATTTTGCAGCCTGGCGATTGTCGTTGGCAACGACGGTAGCCCACGTACGCAAGCTTAAACATCATACTCATGCATAGGTTGCCTGCTCACCAGAGGGCGAAACGAAAAGGCCGCCTCCTGCGGCGGGGGCGGCCTTTTGCGGATCGGGAGGGAGATCCGCGGCTCCGGGGAGGGGACGCCGGAGCTTCTGGCTTCTGTGAGCCAATCGCCGAGGGGCGGGGCGACGGGCAAACGTTATCCCGGGCCGGCGCTAGCCGAAACTACACTTAGGTATCGGGTAGACTGTACCAGCAGCCGATTTCTCCTCACCCGTTCTTCTCCCTATTCTCGAGGCCGATCAGACAGCCGCAACAGGGACGCTCAACAACGGGCGGTCAAGTGCCAAAGGAGAACGATCATGGACACGACAACAGCTTCGAGAAACCGCAAGCTTCCACTTGCAACCCCGACCGATCTCGGAGCGGAGGCAAGCCGCGACATTGCCGCGGCGTTGACCGCCCTGCTGGCGGATGTCTTTACGCTCTACGTCAAGACCAAGAACTTCCACTGGCATGTTTCCGGTCCGCATTTCCGCGACTATCACACGCTGCTTGACGAACAGGGCGCCCAGATCTTTGCCATGACCGACGACATCGCCGAAAGGGCGCGCAAGATCGGCGGTACCACCATCCGCTCCATCGGACATATCGCTCGCCTCCAGCGCCTCCTCGATAATGACGCCGACTTCGTCACGCCTGAGGATATGCTTGCCGAACTGCGCGAGGATAACAAACAGCTGACCGCCATCCTTCGGCAAACGCACAGCCTTACCTCCGACCTCAACGACCACGCGACCACCAGTCTGATCGAGAACTGGATCGACGAGACCGAGCGGCGCACATGGTTTCTGTTTGAAACCACGCGCCATGCGCACTGAACGCAGGACAAGGAAATGGCCGGCAATCTCATCGAGCTCGCGCTTTCCAGACGGCACCTGCTGCTGGCGGGCGCGGCACTTTCCACGGCGATGGCCATACCATCGACAGCTTTTTCAAACTCCACCCCATCTCCCACCGAAGGAGCATTTCCAATGACTGAATCATTCGTAAAGACCAAGGACGGCGTCAATATCTATTTCAAGGACTGGGGCCCGAAGGATGCCCAACCGATCGTCTTCCATCATGGCTGGCCATTGTCATCCGACGACTGGGACGCGCAGATGCTGTTCTTTGTAGAGAACGGTTATCGCGTCGTGGCGCATGACCGCCGCGGCCACGGCCGGTCGGAGCAGGTGAGCGATGGGCACGACATGGATCATTACGCCGCCGATGCCTTTGCCGTCGTCGAACATCTCGATCTCAGAAATGCGGTTCATATCGGGCACTCAACAGGCGGTGGCGAAGTCGCCCGCTATGTCGCAAAATTCGGCGAGCCGCACGGCCGTGTCGCCAAGGCCGTGCTCGTCTCCGCTGTTCCGCCGCTGATGCTGAAGACGCATTCCAATCCCGGCGGCCTGCCGATCGAAGTCTTCGACAGTTTCCGCAAGGGCGTCGCCGATAATCGCGCCCAATTCTTCCTAGATGTCCCGACCGGCCCCTTCTACGGTTTCAATCGTCCGGACGCGAAGGTCTATCCCGGTGTTATCCAGAACTGGTGGCGTCAGGGCATGATGGGTAGCGCCAAGGCCCATTACGATGGCGTGAAGGCTTTCTCGGAAACCGATCAGACGGAAGACCTGAAGGCAATCTCGGTGCCCACGCTTGTCCTTCACGGCGATGACGATCAGGTCGTGCCGATTGCGGCCTCCGCCGAATTGTCGGTCAAGCTTCTGAAGAACGGGACGCTGAAGGTGTATAAAGGTTACCCGCATGGTATGCTCACCACCCATGCAGACGTTATCAATCCCGATCTGCTGGCTTTTGTGAAAGGCTGATCGCGTAAGGCGCCGCTGCCAGCGAAAGCGGGCGGCGGCCGGTTCCCGCGGAGAAGGAGATTTCGATGCCGTTCAGACCAGCTGATGAAACTCCTCTCCTTCGTGACGGGATCGCGAGCCTGCCGGAAATGGAGGATATCCAGCTTGAGCTTCCGCTCTCGTGCAGAACAGGGCGGGATATTGAGGGCGACGCCGGGCTGAAGCAGTCTCGGTCAAGTCCCAGCACCAAAGTGCCAGCCGTGTGCGTCGATCGCCACCGTTGACAGTCGTTTATTGTATCGCAAACCGGTGAAACTACATCCGGGTAACATTCCCGGCTTTTGACGAAAAACTCCAGACACAAGACTTGCCCATCGATTGGCACAACGTCGCTATCAAGTATGGAGAACCGTGATGTCCAACGAAGTCGTATCGCTCCTGGAGATCCGCAAGGTTTTAAATGAGTTTTGCGAAGATAATCGTCTTCCGATCGGCTGCGCCATGGCCGTCGATGCCGCAAGATACCTGATTGGAATTGCCTCAACCGATGAGGTCGAACGTTTAACCCTGCGACTGTCGCTGGATCAGTGGATGAAGGAACGGATTGCTGCTGCCGCCTGAAATGGCTCGGCTTGGTATAAAGCCGCCCCAAATCGGGGGCGGCTTCTTTGCGTTATAGAAAGACCAGACGCAATAGGTGGTGAAGCGCGGGCTGATCCCGCGCTTGTCTGACGGGATTCAGCGCAGTTTTCGGAAAGCTTCCCGCAGCTCACGGGAGAAAATATCGGGCTGCTCCCAGGCTGCAAAATGCCCGCCGTGATCCACCTGATGATAATAGGCGAGTGACGGATAGGCCTGCCTGCTCCAGCTCTCGGGCGCCTGGTAGATCTCCTTGGGAAACACCGTGATACCGACGGGGATCTTAATGTCGCGGGTCTTCTGGGCGTCCGCGCTGAAGTTGTTGTTGTTGTTTTCCCAATAGAAGCGTGCGCCAGAGGCGCCGCTGTTGGTCAACCAGTATAAGGTGATATCGTTGAGCATCTCGTCCCTTGAAAGAACACTTTCGGGTTCACCATTGCTGTCGCTCCACTGCGCGAACTTCTCATAGATGAACGATGCGAGACCAATGGGAGAGTCCGAGAGAGAATATCCGATCGTCTGCGGTCGCGTGACCATCATCGCGCCGTAAGCAGCGTTTCTGCCGAAAAACGTCTGCAGAGCGTTGTAGGCATCTCGTTCGGGAGGCGAGAGATCTGCCGGCGCAGCGTCACCGCTGCTGATACCCCTCATCAGCGTTCCGGGAACTGTGGCCGGCATATTGAGGTGGATGCCAAGCAGACCCTTCGGAGCTTGGCGTGCGAGAGCATCGGAAATGACCGAGCCATGGTCGCCACCTTGGGAGACATAACGTGTGTAGCCCAAACGCTTCACTAGAACGTCCCAAGCGCGTGCAACACGATCCGGTCCCCAGCCGAGATCTGTTGGATGACCTGAAAAACCATAACCGGGTATCGACGGAATGATCACATCGAATGCGTCTTCGGCTTTGCCCCCATAAGCGGTCGGATCCGTCAGCGGGCCGATAACCTTCGTGAACTCGAAGATTGAACCCGGCCAGCCATGGGTAAGGATGACAGGCAGGGCATTGGGGTGGCGTGAGCGCACATGAATAAAGTGGATGTCTACACCGTCGATACTGGTGATAAACTGAGGCAATGCGTTGAGCTCGTTTTCGGCGTTTCGCCAGTCATAGGCGCTGCCCCAGTATCGAACGAGGTCCTGAACCCGCGAGAGCTGGATGCCCTGGGAGATATCCCCCACGGTCTCCCTGTCCGGCCAGCGTGCATTTTTGATTCTCGCCTTGAGGTCGTCAATCTGTGATTGGTCAATATGCACTTGGAACGGGTGAATGCTATCGTCTTCCCGGGCTGTCTGTGATTGGGATGGTTTGGCAGTTTCCGCTGCCAGGGCCGGGAAAAAGGCCATCAGTACGGCTATGGCAGACCCAAGCACCATCGCTGTGCCGCGCCCGGTTTCCGCCGGATGAAGTATGTAGGTCATATTTCTCTCCATATGATGAGTTTTTGCAATTATTCGCACCCGAGACTGGTAGATGTTGCTCGTGTCCCGGCTGCTAGGTTTGACCTGGTGTTGCGTCACCGAACGTCGGCTTTCAGACGGCTGACGCTGCGGCGTGCAGCAGACCGGAGCGCGCCGGTATCGGCTTGGAAAAAATTGGTGTCACGGAGTGAGAATGGCGCGCGGTTCGAGCATACCATCGAGGCCGAAGGCACCGATTTCCCTGCCAATGCCAGACTGTTTGAAACCGCCAAAGGGCGCGCGGGGATCATGAGGAGCGCCGTTGATGACGACACGGCCTGCCACCAACCTTTCGGCAATTTTTTCGGCGCGCCTGAGGTCGGATCCGAGCACATATGCCTGAAGTCCATAATCGCTGTCATTAGCGATCTCGATGGCCTCGTCTTCGTTGTCATAGGCAATAAGGCAGAGGACCGGGCCGAAGATCTCCTCGCGGGCGATGCGCATGTCGTTCCTGACCCCGGCAAAGATTGTTGGACGGGCGAACCAGCCCTTTTCCATTCCAGCCGGCCGCCCGGTGCCGCCCGTCAGCAGGGTCGCCCCTTCGTCGATGCCGAGTCGGATATAGGCCTGAATCCTCTCCCACTGCGCAGCGTTCGCGAGAGGTCCTATCCGAACCTCCGGATCGCGGGGGTTGCCGACCTTGAATTTCCCAGTCTCCATCCGGAGCTTCTCCGAAATCTCTGTAAGGCGGGACCGAGGGGCGATGATGCGGGTGCCCGCGACGCAGGCCTGACCGCTGTTTGCAAAACCTGACATCAGGGCAACAGGGATCGCCGTTTCGAGGTTGGCGTCCGGAAGGATGATTGTGGGCGCCTTTCCTCCGAGCTCAAGAACCAATCTTTTCATGCCGTCGATCGCGGAGCGCTGAATTATTTTTGCGGCCTGAGTGGAGCCGGTGAAACTGACGGTCGCAACGTCGGGATTCTGCGTCAGCGCCGCACCGACCACGGGCCCCGTGCCGTTAATGACATTGAAGACCCCCGCCGGAAGGCCGGCCCGGTGCAGCCTCCTCAGGAATAAATCCGTCTGAAATGCGCTCTGTTCTGCCGGTTTGATGACGAGGGACGAACCGGAGCCGATCGCGTGGGCAAGCTTGGTGGCGATAAATCCGAAATTGCTATTCCAAGGTGTGATAGCGGCAAGAACGCCGCGGGGCAGCATCCTGACCGTGCTTTTGCCCACAACACGGTCAAAGTCGTAGTTCCTAACGGTCTCGGCCATCACATCAAAAACTGAAGCGGCGTTCTGAACAGAGAACGCCGTAAAATAAGCGGGTGCGCCGTATTCTTCGGTCATGGCTTGCGCAAGCTCATCCGGCCTCTCGGCGACCACATCGCGCAAGCTGCGCAGCATATCGATACGCTGCATCTTGGTCGAGGCCGCCATGGCCGGAAAAGCGCGTTTTGCAGCTGCCACCGCCGCCCTTGCATCATGGGTGTTGCCGAGACGGACCTCGCCGATTTTTTCTTCGGTTGCCGGATTGAAAAGGTCCAGCCGCTCATCGCCGACCGGGATGACAAATTCACCGTCGACGTAGATCTGTTCTATTGTTCGCATTGATCTGGCCTCATTGAAGGTCGGAAGTTCGGTTCGATGGTCGCAGCGTAACGCGGCGAACTGCCCCCAAAGGAACTTCCGTAAGTGGATTGGAGGGGCACGCGGAGGTGAAAGTGTGAAGCGGCTGCGACATGCGCCGAGCCGCTCCCAGGGTCACATCGCTGAAAGCGCGCCCAGAAGTCCCGCAAGCGGCGAAGGCTCGTCTGAACTTGCGTCATAGACACAGGACACCGCGAATATTGCCGAGAGCACGAGGGCGATGACGAGCCAACGCGGGCGGAAAAGCGGTTTATGCGAGTTTGAGTGTGACATCGATGTTTCCCCTCGTTGCCTTGGAGTACGGGCAGATCTGGTGCGCATCCTCGACGATCGCCTGCGCGGCGGCACGATCGATGCCCGGCATGCTGACGGACAGGCGGGCCTGCAGGAAGAACTCGCCACCCGTCGTGCCGAGGTCAACCTCAGCATCGACGGCGGTGTCAGCCGGAAGGCGAAGCTGGCGCCTGGCCGCTGCCTTTGTCATTGCGCCGATGAAACATGCCGACCAGCCTGCCGCAAAAAGCTGTTCGGGATTGGTTCCCGGCTTGCCGCTGCCCGGAGGCGAGAGTTTGATGGAAAGCGCGCCGTCGTCGCTTTGCGCCGATCCGTCACGGCCGCCGGTCGTGCGGGTCTTGCCCGTATAAAGAAAAATCTCGATTCTGGTCATGGGAGGCTCCTTTGATTGCCGCTGCCGCGGCGTTTTGCGATAGGAGCTTTGTGAGGGATCAGCGTATCGGCCATGTTTCCGGAAAACGCGAAACTGTATCGAAACGTATCGGCGCGTTACGAGGTGCTCGGCCTGCCTTCGTGTGAGGGAAAAGAAACCTCGGCCGCCAGCCCGCCACCCTGCCTGTTATAGAGGCGTACCGCGCCGCCGATCGTTCCGGCAAGCTGCTGCGCAATCGCAAGCCCGAGGCCCGTTCCGCCCGTGTCGCGATTTCTCGATGTTTCAATCCGGAAGAATGGCTGCATGGCGTTGTGCAGCATGTCGTCGGGAATGCCCGGTCCTTTGTCGAGCACCGTGATGACAACGGCGCCTTCAGCATGCCGATCCACTTTTATTTCGGCACTGCCAGCAAATTTGAGGGCGTTATCTATGAAATTCGTGAGTATCCGTCGCAATGCGTGCGGTTTTGTAGACGCCGTGCCGCGCACAATGCCTGAAACCGTGACCGCCTTTCCGGTATCCTGATAGTCGTAGGCGATGCTGTCGATGAAGGATGCCAGATCGATGCGAGAGGACTTCTCGCCGTTGCCGTGGGCGCTGCGCGCATAAGCGATCCCGTCCTGCACCAGACGTTCGATTTCACGCAGGTCACTGACCAGCTTTTCCTTTTCCGGCGTATCATCAGCCATGTCGGCCCGCAGCCGCATCCGAGTGATGGGCGTCTGCAGGTCGTGTGAAATCGCCGCGAGGATTTGGACGCGTTCCTCAAGATATTGTGCGACGCGATCGCGCATGGCGTTGAATGCACGAGCCGCGTGGGCAACTTCGCTCGGGCCGCTCTCACTCATCGGCAACCCCTTCTCCCCCGGATCGAGCGCTTCCGCCGCCGCTGCCAGCGCGCTGAGGGGTCTGGTCGTCTGCCGCACGGCAAACCAGGTGCAGAGGAGGAGAAGGGACATTTGTGCGGCGAAGACGTAGGGCAGCCATTCGGCGATGGGCATGACACCCCTTGGTGTTACGTCGATTGTCAGGGGCGAGCCGTCCGACAGCGTCAGATGAGCCTGAAGCCTTTTGCCGTCGCCGGGAATGGATTCCACCCTGACCGGAAACCGGTGCCCGGCGGCCTCTTCGATCCTCTGCGCGATTTCTGCCCCGCGCCCGGACATGTCGGCGACGCCGGGAAGGCCCGGACCGAGGATGAGCTGGTAGTTGCTGCGGCCGAGGCGGTTCACCCATCCCGCCCGTTCTTCCGCTGGCAGGCGGTCTATGATGGCGATGGATACCGCAAGGTCCTGCTCCAGTGTCCCGAGCATGACTGCTTTGGCAGACATATACCGTTCGGCAAAGAGGATGCTGAACGACAACCCGTAGGCAATGGCAAGCCCGGCAAGCAGGATGAGAAAGAGTCTGGACCGCAACGAGCGTGGCCACCAGCCGGCAATCAGATGCCGGCCTTTCATGCCCTTGGCTCCGAAATCTCCACCGGAACGGAAAAGACATAACCTTCCGCACGCACCGTCTTGATGTAGGTGGGTTCCCGCGCATCATCTCCCAGCCGCTGACGCACGCGGCTTACAAGAAGATCGATCGATCTGTCGAAGATTTCGGCATCGCGCCCCTGTGTGAGGTTCAGCAACTGGTCGCGGTTGAGGACGCGCTGGGGATGATCGATGAACACCCTGAGAAGCCGGTATTCAGCGCCGCTCAGTGCCACGGTCGTACCGTCCCTGTCCAGCAGATGGCGGCCCACCGTGTCAAGACGCCAGTCGCCAAAGGTCAGGAGCTGCCCCGCTTCGCTGATTTGCAGATTGGGCGGCAACATCCGGGTGCGGCGCAGGATTGCCTTGATCCGTGCGAGAAGCTCCCGGGCGGCGAAGGGCTTCGACAGATAATCGTCGGCGCCCATTTCGAGCCCGATGATCCGGTCCATCTCGTCATCGCGGGCAGTCAGCATTAGAACCGGCGTGGCCTTGTGCTTTCCGGCCCGCAACTCACGGCAGAGAACCAGACCGTCATCGCCCGGCATCATCACGTCGAGCACGATCAGATCGACGGTATTGCCGTCAAGAAAACTTCTCATCTGCCGTCCGTCGGCAGCCACCGTTGTTCGCAAGCCGTTCTTCTTCAGGTAGCTGGAAACCAGCTCCCGGATTTCCCTGTCGTCGTCCACGACGAGAATGTGATCGATATGTTCCATTGGATGCCTTCATCGTGCGGACGTTTCAGTGGCCCGCTACTGCATTGCCCGCTGCCAACAGCAGTAAGACAACGGTTCGCGGGCTTCGGCAAGCCTAAAGCTTTGCGACGTCGAGAACGGCCTTGGCGAATGCCTCGGGCGCTTCCTGCGGCAGGTTGTGCCCTATGCCGCCGCTGATATTGCGATGCTGGTACTTGCCCGAAAACCTTGATGCGTAAGTGGAGGGGTCCGGATGCGGTGCGCCATTGGCGTCACCTTCCAGCGTGATCGTCGGGATCGTGATGAGGGGAAGTTTCGCAAGCCGGCGCTCGTAGTCGTCATATTTGGCTTCGCCTTCGGCAAGTGCCAGCCGCCAGCGGTAATTATGGATGGTGATCGCCACGTGGTCGGGATTGTCAAACGCGGAAGCGGAACGATTGAAGGTTTCGTCGGTGAATTTCCAGGTCGGGGAGGCCGTTTGCCAGATCAGGCGAACGAAGTCGCGGGTATTCGCGGCGTAACCCGCACGGCCGCGTTCCGTCGCGAAGTAGAACTGATACCACCAGGAAAGTTCCGCCCTGGGCGGAAGTGGCTTTTTGTTGATTTCCTGACTGCCGATCAGATAGCCGCTGACCGACACGAGGCCGGTGCAGCGCTCGGGCCAGAGTGCCGCCATGATATCGGCCGTGCGAGCGCCCCAGTCATAGCCCGCCACGACGGCCTGTCTCACGCCAAGGACATCGAGAAAGGCGATCATGTCAACCGCGAGTGCTGCCTGCTGCCCGTTGCGTGCCGTTTCATCAGAAAGAAAACGTGTGGTGCCGTATCCGCGCAGATAGGGAATAAGCACGCGATATCCTGCCGAAGCGAGGATGGGCGCAACGTCAACATAGCTGTAGATGTCATAAGGCCATCCGTGCAGCAGCAGAGCGACCGGGCCCTCCTCGGGCCCGGCTTCGGCGTAACCGACATCGAGTACACCCGCTTTGACCTGCTTCAGGGGCCCAAAGGACGTTTTTTCGCCTGTTGGTGCTGACGGGGTAGCTGAAGGCGCCTCGCCTTTGGCCTGGGCCAGGCCCGCCGCGCCGAACTCTACGGCGGCAACAGTCATTGCGGCAATGCCGAAGAACCGGCGGCGCTGGAAATTGATCTCGGAATTCATTCTCGTCTCTCCTGTCCTTTTTGGATGACAGGCAGTTAACGCTGTACGTGTATCCCCGATGTGTCCCGGGCGAACCTGATGTGAATGGTTTTGTAGCAGCGAGCCTTCTATATACAGACTGATACATTCAGCTTGCCCTCTGAATGCAGATCAGCCGCTCCCGATGTCAGGAGCGGCTGTGGTGGCGTTCCACCAGATCCGTGTTTATTTCGCGGACCGCCGGGCAGCCTCTGTGATGACGTCTGCGACCTCTTCGGGCTTGGATGCGAAGACTGCGTGGCTCCCGGCGATCTCGGTCACCGCGCTGCCGGCGCGCTTTGCCATGTCACGCTCGAGATCGGGGTTGATCGACCTGTCCTGCGTCGCGATGATCGACCAGCTTTTCTTTGTTTTCCAGGCTGGTTCGCCCGACTTGGCTGCGAAGGCTGCCTTGGCAGCGAAGACCTGGCTTTTGGCCATGAAGGCAGCCTCGTCGCGGGGCAGGTCGGCGGCGAAATCCTGCGCAAAGACCGCCGGATCCAGATAGAGGAAGGCGCCATCCTTCGTCTGCTTTATGCCGCTTCCGGCGGGTGGTTTTGCTGTGGCGAGGTCAAGAAGGCTCTCTCCCTTTTCCGGCTGGAAGGCGGCGACATACACCAGCCCCGCCACATCGGGCCGATTGCCAGCTTCCGAAATCACCATGCCGCTGTAGCTGTGTCCGACCAGCAGGCTGGGGCCCTGCTGGAGATCGAGCACGCGGTTTGTTGCTGCCACATCATCGGCAAGCGAGGTGATGGGTTCCTGGACGATGGTGACGTTGAAACCACGGCTTTCGAGGATGTCCGTTGCCTTGCGCCAGGCAGAACCATCTGCAAGCGCCCCGTGGACGATGACGATATTCTTTACCTCCGCTGCCTGTGCGGCAAACGCAATCAGCGCGGTTGCAAAGGCGAGCGCGAATCTTGGCATGAGACGATGATGCATCGTGTTATTCCTTTCATGTGGCCGGATAAAAACGGGTCAACCGAAGGTGAAGGCGTAGGCCTGCACACCGGGGTCGAGGAAGCGGATGGTGAAGGTTTTTGCTGTCACGGTGCCGGACTGGCGAACGAGCTGGTAAAGGCGGGTTGATGTGACGACGCCATTGCCATTGGCATCCGTATCGGCGCCATGATCAGGACCCGGCGGATGGCCATCCACGGTCACCTGGAAACGGACCGGCTTTCCGGAATCAACCGGACCCAGCACCAGATGCAGGTCACGGGCGCTGAAGCGGTAGGTGATACCGCCATTGGCCGCATCAAGGGTGGCCGCTTCCGCACCAACCGTCCATTCGCCGGAGAGCCCCCATTCATTGAGGGCAGGCGCCGTGACCGAATAGTCTCGGGGTGCGTCTGCACGCATTGTCTCGTTCGATGCAAAGCCTCGCGCCTGACGGTAGCCTACATAGGTTTCGCCGGAGAGCATGTGGCTCATGTCCGCGCCGGCTTCAGCCCCCTTTGTCTCGGGCGTCACAGTCTCGGTGGCGGATGCGCCGGTGCTGCCCGCCTCGCGCAGCAGATCCTGAATCGCCTCTTCGGTCTCCCTGTACTCTCCCTCACCAAAGTGGTGGTAACGGATCTGGCCTTTGGCATCGATCAGGTAATGCGCTGGCCAGTAGCTGTTATCGAAGGCGCGCCAGATCCTGTAATCATTGTCGATTGCTACCGGATACTCGATCTTGAAGCCGGCGACGGCCTGTCTGACATTGTCGATCTTCTTTTCGAAGGCAAATTCGGGCGCGTGCACGCCAATGACGACGAGACCCTGATCCCTGTACTTCTCCGCCCAGGCACGCACATAAGGAAGGGTGCGGATGCAGTTGATGCAGGAATAGGTCCAGAAGTCGATGAGCACGACCTTGCCGCGCAAGTCTTCACGGGCGAGCGGCGGGGAGTTCAGCCATTCGACAGCACCATCGAGGGACGGCGCGGTGCCTTCAACCGGCAGTGCCGGGCGCATGGTGGCAGCGTCACCGTCCGGCGCTGTGGCTGCGGTTTTCTCCGCTAATTCGACCTTCTGTTCGGGCCCTCTGGCGGCGTCGAGACGATCAAGAACGTGCTGTTCGAACGATGTCGTGCTGGCATAGGAAATCTGCGATAGAAAACCGGTGTCCAGTCCAAGCGCGATGGCGGCAACGCCTGCCAGCACCGCTGCCCCGGTTGCCTGGCGAATACGCTCGCTGAAACCGAGGGAACGCTTCATCGCCGCAAACACCCTGCCTCCAATGAGGACGGCGACGGCAAGCGATGTCGCAGCACCGGCGGCATAGGCGGAAAGCAGCAGGCTGGTTTCCAGATTGGCGCCCTTCAGGGCCGCACCGGTCAGCACGATCCCGAGGATTGGGCCGGCGCAGGGCGCCCACAGGAGCCCGATGGCGATGCCGAGCAGCAGGGAGCCAGTGACCGTCGGGGCGGCATCGGGCTTGCCGGCGGCATTGGCAAGTCGGTTGCCGAATTCAACGACCGGACGGGACAGGACAGAGGCGAACTTCGGTGACATCAGCCCAATTCCGAAAAGGGAGAGCATTGAAAGGGCGGCGAGCCGGCCATATTCGTTGGCGTTGATCGCCCAGCTGCCGCCGATGGCAGCGAGCGTCGCAACGGCGGCAAAGGTGATCGACATTCCGGCGAGCAGCGGCAGCGTGCTGCGCAGGAACGGTTGGCCGGCCCGCGCGAAGACGAAGGGAAGAATAGGCAGGATGCAGGGGCTGAGAATTGTCAGCACGCCCCCGAGATAGGCAACGACCAGAAGCGTCATTATCTTTTCCTTTCAGCTGGGATTAGGGGCACCGGGCGGCGAAGGTGAGCCGGTAATGGCGCCACCTTCCCGGCGTCGCGTATCTCTGATGTGTCGGTGTGTGGGCGATTTTGTATGGGAGTGTAGGCGAGCGGACGGACCGTCGACCATGAAGGGTAACGGCGGCGTGGCCCTTTGCTCGTCAGGGCGCGTATCGTGTGAAAACGAAATCGTGGTCCTTGACGTTGCCGACATGACACGAAAGGCAAGTCTCGTGCTGTGCGGTATCGACCGGTTTGCCGTTGACGAAGCGCCCGAAGCCCCAGCCATGGCTGTCAGGATATTTCCTGGAGTCCTTGACCATCACCTGCACGGTGGTTGCCGCGCCCGGCACCGTGGCTGGTGGAAATTCCGCGGATTGCTGCCGCTTGTAGGCAAGCTTCACCAGTATCGAGCCATCAGGGAAGGGCAGGGTTCCGCTCTTGTAAGCGTTCACGGCGATGTCGTTTGCCAGAACGGCACGAAGCTCATCGAGCGGCGGCGCTTCCTGTGCGGGAGCGATGAAGCGCCAGTCTCGATATCCCTCGGGAAGCGTAACGCCATAGAGGGGTGAGGCGTTTTCCGGCGCGCTGTCCGCAAGGCTTGAATAAGCGGCTCCGAAACCTGCTGCCGCAACTGCAAGAGTGACGGCAAAGAAAATCTGGTTCTTCATGACAAATCCTGCCTGATCCGAAAACGATCAGACGATGATCTGCGCGGCAGGTATCCGGCATGTTTCCTGAAACCGGGATTTATGTATCAGATCGTAGCAGCGATTGTGCCGGCGAGGGAAGCGCCGGCACACACATATCAATCGGCGCGCTGTAGCAGCGCGAGCGCGACGGTGGATGTCGCGAGGATCGCGGTCAGAGCCAGCGGCGCGGTGGCGCCGTAGGAATCGACGATATAGCCGCCGAACACTGCACCGATGCTGATGGCCACCTGGAAAGAAACGACCATCAGGCTGCCTGCCGCCTCCAGCGCATCCGGCGCGCCCCGGGAAAGGTTGGTCGGCAGCACGACAGGCGCCATGCCGAAGGCAAGGCCCCAAAGGGCGACGAGAGCAAATGCGGCACCGGTATGGACGCCCCAAAGAACCAGGGAAATCGTTGCAAATGCCATCAGCGCGGCGGTGACGATGAGTGCGAGACGGATACTGGCATCAGCCATCCGGCCACCCGCGACGTTGCCAATCACCGAGGCGACGCCAAATCCAAGCAGTGCGAGAGCAATCGGCGTTGTACCGAGGAGCGTCACCTGCTCGAGGAAGGGACGGACATAGACCGATCCGGCGAAATGTCCCGTCATGAGCAGGAGGATCGCGAGCATGGCCAGCTGAACGCTACGCCGCCGCGTCAGCCGGAAAACATCGGAAAGGCTGTTACTGGTGCTCGCAGGCAGCGACGGCAGGCTGAGGATTTGCAGCAGCATGGCAATGACGGCAAGCCCTGCCGTCATCGACATTGCCGTGCGCCATCCCAGCCAGTCGCTGATAAGGGCTCCCATCGAAGGCGCGGCGATTGTGGCGAGCGAAACGCCGAGGGTAACGATAGCCATGCCGCGCCCGGTCGCATTTGCGCCGACAAGCCTTGCCACGACGGCAACCGAAAGCGCCCAGAACCCGCTGAGAGCAATCCCGAGCCCGGCCCGGCCCAGCAACAGAAGCCAGAAAT
This sequence comes from Agrobacterium sp. CMT1, assembly GCF_037203725.1. Lineage (NCBI taxonomy): Bacteria > Pseudomonadati > Pseudomonadota > Alphaproteobacteria > Hyphomicrobiales > Rhizobiaceae > Agrobacterium > Agrobacterium sp. CMT1. The sequence goes on along the minus strand of NZ_JBBCAR010000014.1, from coordinate 23,893 downwards.
CGGTTGCAAAGGAAGCAAGAAGGTTTGAGCCGATCGCCAGTGCACTCAGACCGACAAGCACGGTCTTGCGGTTCAGCCTGCCGATGAGGACGTTGCTCAACAGCGCCGTCACTGCGCCGACGGATGCCGTGGCCGTGACGACCTGTCCGGCGGTCCCTTCGGTGATACCGAGGTCACGCGCCATCGGCGTCAACAGTCCCGCCGGCAGGAACTCGGCCGATACCAGCGCAAAGCTGGTGGCCGCCATCGAAAGAACCGCGAACCATGTGGCGGCTGTCCACGCGGGTTGCTCCTCGATGTCGAGGGACATTGTTGTCCCGTCAAACTCTGATGTGGTGTCGGTCATGGTATCTCTCCTTGAGTTGGGAGAGTTTTAAAGGAATTTTGCTGGATGATATGTATCTAAAAGTCCGAATTTCATGCCTATTTGTCCAAATTTGTGCGGCGCACAACGCAGGCGCGTGCGTTGACGCAGGGATGTGTCCGGGGGTCGTGCGCCTTTCTGCCCGCGGGAAATCTTTGCCGGTGGGCAACCTTTCAAACCGCCATCCGTTTAGCCGTCCATGACCGATGCTGACGCAAATTCGAAACGAGCCGATGGCACCGGCAAGAATGGTGCAGGGAAAGTACATGTCGAGAATGCAGCCGATGAGCCGCTGCCGCCGGAGGAAATCGAACCTGCTGAGGGCCTGACGCCCGAGGAAGCCGAGAAGGCCCGCAAAAAATATCTGCTGAAACGCTTCTGGATCAGCGCGCGCGGCTTCTGGAGCCGCCGTGGCGACGGCCTGGCATGGCCGTTCTCCATCGGCCTGTTGGTGATGATCGGCATCAATGTCGCTTTCCAATACGGTGTCAACGTCTGGAATCGTGGCATCTTCGACGCGATTGAAAAACGGGATGCGTCCACGGTCTATTTTCTCGCTTCCATATTCCCGTCGCTGGTTCTGGGCAGCGTCCTGATCGTAACATCGCAGGTCTATGTCAGGATGCGGATCCAGCGGCGCTGGCGCTCCTGGTTGACGAAGGTGCTGGTCTCCCGGTGGATTGCAAATGGCCGCTATTACCAGCTTAACCTGATTGACGGCGACCATCAAAATCCGGAGGCGAGGCTGTCGGAGGACATGAGGATCGCCACTGAAGCGCCGGTGGATTTCGTCGCAGGGGTCATTGCCGCCTTCGTATCGGCATCCACCTTCATCGTCGTCCTGTGGACGATCGGCGGCGCGCTGACGTTGCCGATCGGCGGCGTTTGGATAACGATACCCGGCTTTCTGGTGGTGGCAGCGGTAATTTACGCGCTTATAACCTCAAGCTCGATTGCGTGGATCGGCCGGAACTTCGTCAAAGTCTCGGAAGTCAAGAACCAGCTCGAGGCGGAATTCCGCTATACGCTGACCCGTGTGAGGGAAAATGGCGAGAGCATTGCGCTGCTGGGTGGCGAAGAAGAAGAGCGAAGCGATCTCGACAGCAGGTTCCGCAATGTCCGGCATCAGTGGAAACGAATGGCGCAGCAATATATGCGTACCACCGTCGTGTCGCATGGATCGATGCTGATTGCGCCCGTCGTTCCGGTCCTGCTGTGCGCGCCGAAGTTCCTCGACGGAAGCATGTCGCTGGGCCAGGTCATGCAGGCGGCATCGGCTTTCACCATCGTTCAGTCCGCCTTCGGCTGGCTGGTCGATAACTATCCCCGGCTGGCGGACTGGAATGCCTGCGCAAGGCGTGTCGCATCGCTGATGATGTCGCTTGACGGCCTCGAGCGGGCCGAACAGAGCGATACGCTCGGCCGGATCGTGCGCGGTGAAACGGAGGGTGAGACGATGCTGAGCCTCAAGGATGTATCCGTTTCGCTGGGCGATGGTACTGCTGTCGTTAAGGAAACCGATGTCGAAATCGGACCCGGCGAGCGGGTGCTCGTCGCAGGTGAATCCGGATCCGGAAAAAGCACGCTCGTGCGGGCAATCGCCGGCCTGTGGCCATGGGGCGGCGGCAGCGTCAGTTTTCGTGCCGGTAGCCGGCTGTTCATGTTGCCGCAGCGGCCATATATTCCGTCCGGAACGCTTCGTCGGGCGGTCTGTTATCCGCAGGCAGCGGAGAGCTGGACTGCCGACGAGATCGGCGCAGCTCTCGACAAGGTCGGTCTCGGCCACCTCAAGGACAAGGTGGAAGAAGAGGCGCCGTGGGACCAGACGCTCTCCGGTGGTGAAAAACAGCGTCTCACCTTTGCCCGCCTGCTGCTGAACGATCCCGATATCATCGTCATGGATGAAGCGACCGCCGCCCTGGATGAAAAAAGCCAGGACAGGATGATGCAGACGGTCATCGACGAATTACCAGATGCTACGATCATCAGCGTGGCACATCGCGCTGAGCTGGAGGCCTTCCACAGCCGCAAGATTACGCTGGAACGCCGGGAAGGTGGCGCGAAGCTGGTCAGCGATATCCACCTCATTCCGAGGAAGGCCCGGTCCGGCTCGTTGCTCCGCCGCATGGTCAAACGCAGGTGACGAAAGTCGCGCAGCACCTCCACCCCCTGATATAATGCGAATGAGTATCGCTCTTTCGGTGCTTCTATGTTTTCCACGTCACCCGTATGAACGGTGGACGGTCAATCGGTGACGTCGTAATCTGGCCGCCAGATGAGGCAACGACATACTCTCGGGAGGAAACAATGCCTATCTTCATGGACCGGCATGAGCTCGCCGGAGTTTCTGCGGCCGATATTGCCGCCGCGCATCTTAAGGATATCGACATTCAGGACCGGTATGGCGTCAGGTTTTTAACCTACTGGTTCGATGAAAGGCGCGGTACCGCCTTCTGCCTCATGGATGCGCCGGATGCTGAAACCGCGCAATGCGTGCACCGCGAAGCGCACGGTTTCGTCGCCAGCGAAGTTGTGGAAGTCGCTCTGTCGGCTGTGGAGGCGTTTCTCGGGCGAATACAGGACCCGACGCCGCTCGAGCCTGCCCCCAAACACATGGATGCTGGCCACCGTGCGATACTTTTCACTGACATCGTCGGTTCAACCGAAATGACCGCTCGCCTGGGCGATCGTATGGCAGCTGAACTCGTCCGCGCGCATGATGCGCTCGTGCGTGGCTGTCTGGTAAGACGGTCAGGACGGGAGGTAAAGCACACCGGGGACGGCATAATGGCAGTGTTCTCCTCCACGCCATTTGCAGTCGACTGTGCAATCGATATTCAGCGCGCCTTCCATCGCTACAACAGCGACAGGGGCGAACCCATTCACATCCGCATCGGGCTGGATTGTGGTGAGCCGGTTGAAGACAGCAATGATTTCTTCGGCACGACCGTTCAACTGGCTGCAAGGCTTTGTGCTGCCGCCCATAGCGATCAGATCCTGATATCGGACAAGACCCTGCAGGAATATGGCAGCGCCGATGTCCCCGTATATGGCCATCGATACAGGCTTAAAGGCTTCGCCAAGCCGGTCCTAGCCTATCGTTGCGAATGGTTGCATTGATTATGGTGTTCTTCAGGGCTGATCCTGACGCGGCACTACCGTTGCGATGCTTTCCTTGGCTTCCTGCTGCTTATAGGTGCTGGTTTCCTTAAGTTGGAAAGCATCCAGCCAGTCACGCCTTCGCAGAAATTGCGCCGAGCTCTTCAAGATCGAGATCATGCTCAAGCTCCCTTAGAGTTTCATCGTCGATCTTTCCTTCGCGTCGCAGACGAATAAGTTCCTTTCTGCCGGCGGCGACAGCCTGAAGAACGACATCGAAGTGGGCATGAAGAAGTGGCGAATATTTCTCGGTGCTTTCGGCGTATCTGACACTTGCTGCCAGCCGGTGTTCGTATCTCTTCAGGAGTTGGGGATGGATGAGTTCCCCACTTTCGTCGTAGGCAAGCCCCTGAACGGCTGCGAGCTGGACCTGCGCCATGGCGGCTTCAGCCTCACTCATCGTCATCGGTGCGCGCTCCGGTTCGATATTGCCAAGCCCCGCCCAGGCGATAATCCACCCAAGCGTCGTTCCCTGTATGAGAACGGTTCCCACGATAACCGCGAATGCCATGACCAGAATGAAGTCACGTCCGGGAAAATCCTCCGGCAGGCTGAGCGCAAGTGCCAGCGTCACGACGCCGCGCATGCCTGCCCAGCCGAGCGCCGTCACCCCTCCTGCTCCGAGGGGCGTCGAGCGAGCGACCTTGACCCCGTGAAAAAACCTGATGACCAGATCCGATGTGAATATCCACACGAACCGCGCGATGACGAGCGAAACGAGGATTGCGGCCGCGGGGAGTGCCATCGAACCAACCAGTGAGCCAAAGCCGCCGCCACGTTCAACGACGTCCCGCAGCGATAGTCCTATCAGGATGAAAACCATAGCCTCCATCAGGAAAACAAGGACGTTCCAGAATGAGGTGCCGCGCATTCGCGTCGCCGCAGAAAAGACGGTGTGCTGATGCCATGACGCTATCAGCCCGGCCGTTACGGTGGCGATTACACCGGACGCATGGATCTGTTCCGCCAAAAGATAGGCGATCCATGACAAGATTGCGGTGGCGGCAATGATGAGGTACTCGTCGCCAAGGTGCCGGACGAGCTTTACCCATGCGAAGCCAACGACCACGCCGGTTGCGGCGCCTCCAAGGGCCAGAAAAATGAAGGTGCCGATCGCGTCGGTGGTGCTGAATGTACTTCCGGCCGCAGCCGCTACAGCAAAACGAAAGAGCACGAGCCCGCTGGCGTCGTTGAGAAGGCTCTCACCTTCAAGAAGGATTTGCAGACGCCTCGGAATCTTAACCCTTTCCAGCACGGCACGGGCTGACACGGCGTCCGGAGGTGAGACGATGGCGCCAAGGGCTGCGCAGGCCGCCCATGGCAGAGACGGCATCAGGAGGTGGACAACGACCGCGATGACGATTGTCGTGAACAGCACTGCACCGATCGCGAGAGATGCAATTCCGAAGACGTGTCGTTTCAGGCGATCGACGGCGATCGACCACGCTCCGTCGAGAAGCAGTGGCGGTAGAAAGATAACAAGAACCAGTTCCGGATTGACAGCGATCGTGGGCAAGCCGGGAAGGAACGCCAGCGTTCCCCCGCCCACCAGTAGCGCTACCGATGGCGGCAGGCCCATGCGATGTGCGATGTAGTGCAGCACGATGATGGCGAGAAACATCGCGATCACGAGTTCGAAGAGATGCGTACCGTCCATATGCGCCCCCAATCCGCGTCGGACTCACATCAAATGACGAGATTTGCGAAAAAGCAACGCAGTCATTTTTGCTGGTTTGACTGAGTTCCGGCAATTATCACCGGTTCTTTAGGCAGCGCCGCACATCAAAATGATCTACAACCCAAAACGCAAGCACATCAGGAATGGGATGCCGCCACCCGTGGAGTTCGAGAAGCGGTGGAATATCCAAGCCGAGGGCGGCCCAAGACTTGGGCTAATAAACGAGGAACGAACCTTATGATGACGATAAAACGTATTGTGCTGGCAAGCCGACCCTTGGCAGAACCATCGCATGAAAATTTCCGCCTTGAGGATGCCGAGCTGCGCGAAGCAGCCGAGGGCGATGTCACGGTCCGCGTTCTCTATCTTTCGCTCGACCCTTACATGCGTGGGCGTATGAGCGATGCCAAATCGTACGCGGCGCCTGTACCCATCGACGGTATCATGGAAGGCGAGACGATCTGCGAGGTGGTGAAGTCACGGCACAACGGTTTTGCGCCCGGCGACATCGTGCGCGGGCGGACCGGTTGGTGTACGGGGGCGGTCATCAATGGGGACTTGCTACGAAAGGTCGAGACGCACGGCGCGCCGGTCACGACCGCGATCGGCGTCCTTGGCATGCCGGGATTTACTGCATGGAGTGGTCTGAAGTTCATTGGCAAACCGAAGCAGGGTGAGACGGTTGCTGTCGCTGCAGCCTCTGGCCCCGTTGGTTCCATGGTCGGACAGCTTGCAAAGCTTTACGGGGCGAGGGCAGTCGGTATAGCCGGTGGGCCCGACAAATGTGCATTCGTGAAGGATGAACTTGGCTTCGACAGCGTGGTTGATCATCGCTCGGAGAATTTTGTCAGCGATCTGAACGCGGCCTCTCCAAACGGGATTGATGTCTATTTCGAGAATGTCGGAGGACGCGTCTGGGATGCGGTACTGCCTCTTCTAAACCAGTTCGGGCGTGTTCCCGTCTGCGGCCTCGTTTCTCAATATAACGGTGCAAACTCGTCGCAGGCAGACCGTCTTCCGGCAACGATGTCGGCGATCCTGAGACAGAGCCTTCTCGTTCGAGGTTTCATCCAGACCGAATTTGCGGCCGATCATTTCAATGACTTTCTCGCGGAGATTGGCCCAAGGGTCGCTAGCGGCGAGATCAGGTACCGCGAGGATGTCGTCGATGGATTGGAGAATGCTCCTGACGCCTTCATCGGCATGCTGAAAGGCAAGAATTTCGGTAAGCTTATCGTCAAAATCGGTGGCGTCGTCTCATGAGCCGCCATGACGTAAGAAATATCGCGGTTTTGGATGATTACCAGAATGTGGCGATCACCAGCGCCGACTGGTCGCCATTGAAAGACTGTGCCGAAATCACGATCTTCAATGACCACATCGCGGACGAAGAACGCCTGGTTGATCGTCTCTTGCCGTTCGATGCTGTCTGCGTCATGCGCGAACGGACGCCGCTGCCGCGACGTGTTCTCAAGCGCCTGCCGAACCTGCGGTTCATCGCAACGACTGGAGGGCGCAACGCCTCAATCGACCTTGCCGCGGCCCGTGATCTTGGCATCGTTGTTTCGGCGACGGGTGCGAACGGATCGGGCGCCCCGGAGCTGACTTGGGCACTCATCCTTGCGGCGGCACGCCATATTTCCACAGAAATTGCCTCGTTTCGGAGTGGTGGCTGGCAAACCACGGTCGGGCGCGACCTTTCGGGCAGCACGCTGGGTGTCATCGGTCTGGGCAGGATCGGCCGCCAGATCGCAAAGGTCGGGCTTGCTTTCGGTATGGACGTGATCGCCTGGAGCCAGAATCTGACCGATGAGGCGGCAGAAGCTGCCGGTGTGCGACGGGTTGAAAAAGAGACGCTTCTTCGCGAGTCCGACTGGGTGACGTTGCATCTTGTTCTGTCGGAGCGAACGAAGGGCGTAATCGGTCAGGAGCAGCTGGCTTTGATGAAGCCAACAGCCTGGCTCGTGAATACGTCACGAGGTCCGCTTGTCGATGAAGGAGCTTTGATCGCTGCCCTGGAAACCAAGAGGATCGCAGGTCTTGCAGTGGACGTGTTTGATCATGAGCCTTTGCCCAGTAATCATCCGCTTCGGACTTTTGGCAATGTGATCGCGACGCCTCATATCGGGTTTGTTACCGAAAACTCATATCGGATTTTCTATCGAGATACCGTGGACAATCTCGTCGCATGGCTGAACGGAACGCCACTGCGGGTTTTGTGAACTTCCGAGTTGACCCTTGGTTCCCGTCGCACCGCCTGGCGGCACCATCTGGCCTCGCCCAAATAATAATGCGGCCGAATGATCGGCCACATTCTGATGTCACAAAAGTATCAGCCCTTGATGAGGGCCAGCAGGTCGGCGATCGGAACGATCTGGTCGTCTTCACCGTGCAGAACAAGCGTCGGAACGGAGATTCTTCAGGTTCTCGGTCTGGTCGGTTTCCGAGAAGGCCTTGAAGGAACGGGAACTTTAGGTGCTGCTGGAGGTGCTGCGTGGCATGAGAATGCTCTACCAACTGCAAAAATCGGCGGACGGATGCGCAGATGCTGTGGGACTTGCTGCGGCGTCAATTGCCGCGGATGGCGCTGCGTGGTGCCGATCGTCAACTGCTTGAGGATTCGCTCAAAGGGAAGATCATGGATGAGACCGGCTGAGCGTCTGCTGGCGGAAGAAGGAACGTGTCCGTCCGCGTTCGGTCCTGGTCGGCATGTTCAGTAATTGTGCTGCGGATACGCTGACGAACCGGTTGCCCGCACTTGCCGGCCCCGGTTCCTTGCTGCCGCTTTTAAAAAGGTACAGGAAAAAGCCCGGCACGAAGGCCGGGCTTTTGTTGTTGCTGTCCAGGTGGATCAGAACTTTACGCCGAGGCCGACGCGGATTGCATGCTGGTCGACATCCGCGTTGATTGCAGCGCCACCGAAGTTGAAATCCTTGTCGCCGAAGTCGGTGTAACGGTACTCAACGCGTCCGAACACCATGTCGGTAAATGCATAGTCGAGACCAACGCCGACGGTGTAGCCATTGAAGGTTTCCTTCACGTCGGCAATGCCCGGGACTTCCGCATAGCCGCGAGCATAGGCCCAGCCTGCGGTACCGTATACCAGTGCACGGTCAAATGCGTATCCGACCCGGCCGCGAACCGAACCCTGCCAGTCAAACCCGTAGTCGAAGCCTGTGCCGAGAATGGTGGCGGAATCATCGCCCCAGTTCTTTTCGAAGTCAGCCTCAAGGCCAACGACCCAGCTGTTGCCAAGGTCATAGTTGAAGCCGACGAAACCGCCGGCGAGAGCGCCGTCGAAGTCTGCGGACGTTTCGCCGGGAAGGCCGACGATCGAAGCGTCATTGTTGTTCCAGCCGTAACCTGCCTGGACACCGGCGGTAAATCCGGTCCAGCTGAACAGCGGCGCAACCTCTGCTGCCGGGGCTGCAGGAACTTCTGATACGGCATCGGCCGCCATTGCAGTCGATGCCGCGAGCACGAATGCGATAGTCGATACGATTTTCTTCATAGTCTCTGAACTCCCTTACATGAGAGATCATTCATATGCTTTTTGCCTGAAAAATGATGTAACTTTTGTGCAACGCCTGCGATCCGTGCAGCGGTCTGCATAAATTCGAGGCTGCCCGGGCGCGGTGGGAAGTCGCTTGCGCTCGCGCGCGTCAGGGTAATTTTACGGACCTTTGCCGGCCGCCGATGTCTTTGCAAGGCCAGGGCTCTCAGCCAAGCTGACGTTCGATTGCGGGCTTGTCGATGACCGACCAGACCCTGCGGATTTTCATGTGCTCAAATTCGTAGAACACATGCTCGCAGAACTGAACCCTCCTGCCATTGACCGGAAGGCTCATGAAGGTGGATTTGGGCATGCAATCGAACGGAAGCCGGGCGGCAACCCGTGTCGCCTCGATGACAAGGATCTCTGCCTCGAACCGCAGGTCGGGAATGTCGGCAAAGTCGTTTTCCAGCATGTCGCGATAGCCCGACAATCCGAATGGTCGGCCGTTGTGTTCGACATTGTCGGCGACGAAGGTTCCGAGTTCATCGAAAGCCTGACGGTTGAGGCAGTCGAGATAGGAAAGATAGATATCCTGAAGTGTCGGCATGTGTTTCTCCGTATCGATCGAAGGGTCGAGCCTGCTTCGGCGCCGAGGTCGATGTCAGCAGTTTGCGCGTTGCTCGCGGTCCGTTGGGACAGCGAACTGTGCTCCGTCATTGAACAGGTGCAGGTATGGACGGGGAACCGGTGACGAGATCGCACCTGCCATCGTGTAGCCGGTAAAATCCATCCTGCGGAACGGGCAGTTCGAGCATCTCCCGCTTTGAAAGTCCGAGAAACACGCCGCGAAGGATCCGCCCGAACAGACCATGGGAAATGACGATGGTCGGATGCCGGATATCCCAGATCCATGACGTCGCGCGCTTGCAGGCGTCATCGAAACTTTCGCCGTCTGGCGCCCCGAAATACCAGTCGAACGCGTTTGTCCCGTCAAGATGGCCGGGAAACTCGTTGTCGATCTCAAATCGCGTCATCCCGTCCCAGGAGCCGGTCGTAACCTCAACCAGTCGGTCATCTTCTATATACGGGAGTGGCACCTTGGCCTGTACGCGGTCCGCGGTCTGGCGCACGCGCCCAAGCGGACTGATCTGCATCTGGAACAACTGGTCATCGTTGCAGAGCGTTTCGCGGAGCAAGTGAGCTACATGATCCGCCTGCTCGATGCCACGCTGCGTGAGAGGTGAATCCAATTGTCCTTGAAACCGGCCAAGAGAGTTCCAGACGGTTTCGCCGTGACGAAGGAGGTAGATGGTCGGTAGAGCCACGCTTGTTTCATCCTGCACATTCGTTATCGATTGCTTTCATCCAAAGCATCGATACGGAAACGTGCCGATTGCAGCGCATTGATGACCGATTGCAAAGCCTGACCCTTGTCCATGCCTGACATTGACAGGACATGGTGCTCGAAGGCACCAAGATCGGCGAACTGCGAGTGAAGATCGGCGACGACATCAGGATCGCTGAGGCTGTCACCACCGCGGGCTAGACAGCGTTCTACCGCCTCTGCCGCTGTCGTGCGCAGGACGATGTAATGCAGCGGCCGGGCAAGTGCCGTAAAGGCCGGAAGCCAGTCCGGTCGCACGACGCCATCGAGGATCACGAAGTAGCCCGCCTTCGCGTAGCGACCGGCAACGTCGGCGGCAATCTGCATGATCATCTGGTTCTGCTGATGGGATTGCGGCAGCCAGGGATCGATGCGGCCATGCTTGATATATCCCCACAGATCATCGCTATGGAAATGCACCTTTGGCACGCCGGGCAAGTGAGCCAGCGTTCCGGCGATTGTCGACTTGCCAGAGCCGGGATGGCCGGAGAGAAGCAGGATATGGCCGCCAAGATCGTCCGTCATGTTCCATTACTGACCTTTGGCAGGCATAAAGCGGATGATGATGTGATCATTGTGCTATCGATGTTGCCAATCTGGCGTATTCTATATTGGCCGGCACGCAGGCAATGAACCGCCCTAGCTGGCAAGGCTTGTCACGAGATAAGCTGACGCCAGAAGCAGGGTGATTATTGTGAAGAATATCAGTCCTGCCGCCAGTTCATCGAACCGGCCGTCGCGTTCATTGCGGTCCCAGTCGTAAGCCATAGCCAACCTCCATCGTTGCTAACGGAAGAGTGGTCCGGCATGGTTAATGTAATCCTAACGGCGATAGGCTGAATGTTGTCGGGTATGATTTGGTGGCTGGGCGTTGGTGACTGATTTCATCGCGAGATTGGTTGAAACAGAGGCACAGAAGTAATACCATCTTCTACGCCGGTATTACGGGAGTTTGAGATGGCAACAACGGTAACGGCCAAAGGGCAGGTCACCATTCCAAAAGCCGTACGTGAGCTTTTAGGGATTTCGCCAGGTAGCTCGGTCGATTTTGTTCGGGCCCCCGATGGAAGGATAGTTCTCGTCAGGGCAGACAAGAAACAGCCACTCACGCGTTTCGCCAAGCTGCGCGGACATGCTGGTGAAGGTCTGGGTACCGACGCCATCATGGCGCTGACCCGTGGTGACGAGTGACGCTTGTCGATACAAATGTCCTGCTTGATCTTGTGACGGACGACCCGGTTTGGGCCGACTGGTCGATTGAGCAGCTCGAACTGGCGAGCGTTTCGGGTCCGCTGTTCATCAATGACGTTGTCTACGCGGAACTGTCTGTTCGATATGAGCGGATAGAAGAACTTGATGCTTTTGTTGATCAGGCGGGGTTGAAGTTCAGCCTTTTCCCTCGCGCGGCGTTATTTCTGGCGGGAAAGGCCTTTACCGATATCGCCGCGGTGGCGGTACCCGTAACGGTGTTTTGCCTGACTTTTTTATAGGCGCCCACGCGGCAATACAAAACCTTCCCTTGTTGACGCGAGATGTGGCTCGTTACCGATCGTATTTTCCAACGGTCGCTCTGATCTCGCCTGAAGCGTAGGAATGCGCGAGCCTTAGCATTTGTGATTACTCACCGGTTTCAGGGGCGGTTTCGGCTCTGGTGCCGCCGGTCAGGCGAGCTGCAACGCATTCAACCGGCAGGTTTGACAAGGCTGATTTCGGTTTTGCTGTCGAGGACGATATGCAGGTCGCGGATCATGCCGGCTGCCTGCAGCAGAGCGTTTCGCACTTCCTCATCGCTGCGCCATCCACGTTCTACCGAGAGTGCAACGGCGTGGAGGTCAACGAGACTGTCACGGCCGGCGCCGGATGGAATACCGATTGTTTCGCGCATGTCGCTAATTGTTGTGAGCGCGCGTTCGAGCATACGGCGCTTCTGATAGCCGTCGAGATGGTCGAGCAGGTTGGCATCACGGATGAGCTCGGCAATGAAACAGTTGGTCTGGGTCATGGTATGAGGTTGCCGGGACGGCCGGCTGGCGTCAACAGAAGTCCTGCAGCGCTGCCTTGGACTGCGGTTTTGGGGCTTTACTGTGATGCCAGTCCCAAAGGGCGGAACGCGGGGTGAACAGGGTTATCCGCTATACTCATAATAGATTATGGATGGAATATTATGTATTTATGCGATATTTCTAATGTATATAATTAAGGTTACTGTAAGTGCCGGTGTAGTAATTTATCTGGCAATGTTGATGAAAACAATAGTTGTACGGTAAGATAAGAGATAGAGGTTCACGATGTTCAGGTCCGCACGCGATTTCGGCGATGCTATCAAGGAGAAACGCAAATCTCTTGGCTGGACGCAAACCGGGCTTGCTGCCCGTTCCGGAACGGGTGAACGACTTCATCGTCGAGCTTGAATCGGGCAAGCCGAGTTGCCAGCTCGAAAATGCCCTGATCGTCGCGCGCACCGTCGGCATTGAGATCGGCGATCTCAAGACGGTCCAGGCTGTGCCAGCCGCGCCGGACGATGACCTTGGCTTTTTGCCGATGTTTGGTGCTGATCGATGACAACCATCTACTACGAGACCTTGCCTGTCGCCCATCTGACTTTTGATGGCGAATGGACGTTGGACTATGATCCGGGCTGGGAAGCGCGCCGCACGGCCTTTCCGGTGTCGCTCACCATGCCGCTGCGCTCCGGGCCCGTGGGTACTGCCAAGCTGCTGCCCTGGCTTGCCAATCTGCTTCCAGAAACACATCTTGCCTAGATCGGACAACGCCTCAAGGTTTCTCCACAGGACATTGTCGGTGCTTGGTCATATCGGACGTGACACGGCGGGAGCGCTGTCGATCGGCGAACCGCGTAAAGCGGGTGTCAACCTCCAGCCCGTGCCGGATGAGCAGGCGCTGGAGCGTATTCTCGGTGAACTTCCTGCCAAACTTTTCTGGTCGGAGAGCGCGGTGTTTCCATGTCGCTTGCGGGCGTCCAGGAGAAACTGCCGGTGTTTGTCGACGGGCACGGCCATATTTCAGTTCCGGTTGATGGGACGCCATCAACGCATATTCTCAAGCCTGATACGAAACGCCTTGCGGGGAGCGTGGAGAACGAAGCCTTTTGCCTGTCGCTTGCGCGTGCCTGCGGTCTGGAGGCTGCCGAGGCGACGATCGGAGTAGCTGGCAAGCGACGTTATCTTCTCGTGAAACGCTGTGCTCGCTTTACCGACCCTCAAGGGGAGATCCGCAGGTTGCATCAGGAGGATCTTTGCCAGTTAACGGGACATTTCCCGTCGCAGAAATACGAGCGATCCTCGACCGGCCGCGGCGTGACCATGAAGATGATGTTTGACGCCGTCAGCGATCTTGTTTCTCCTGGCGAGCGGTTGAAACTTCTCGACGCGGTGATCTTGAATGTCCTGATCTGCAATTCAGATTCGCATGCGAAAAATTACTCGATCCTGATCGGTGCCGGTGGGTCCGCGAAGATGGCTCCTCTCTATGACCTTATGTGCGCAGCCGCTTATCGGCAGGTCGATCAAAGTCTGCCTCAGGGGATTTCTGGCCGGTTCCATGCGCCTGATCTGCGACGTGCCGATTGGCAGGCACTGGCTGATGACGTTGGACTGAGCGGTGCATCAACGTTGAAACGGGTGGAGGAGCTCGCACAACTGGTCAGCGTCGGATGCGATGCGGTGGCACAGGAGATTTCTGGTTCGGCCAGCGATCCGACGAGGGTGTTCGAGCGGCTTACGCACAGCGTTCGAAAGCGGTGTCGAAGAATTCAGGATCGATTAGGTGGTCGATGAGCTGGAGCCCGACCCGAGCCCATTCGCTCGTTTTCTGAGTGCATAGCTATATGGTCCGTCTACCGAAAAGTTCCTCTCTGGTCACGCATGAAAACGCCCGCCCTTCTTGGTCCTTCGCGTTGGCGCGTACGGACGACTTCTTTCAAGACGGTTTCGGAACCGCATGAACGACCGATTTGGAGGCGCGACGCCGCTGCTTCTCGTCCGGCCATCGCGGTAGTCGAGCGCGTTGGGCCCACGCGTCGAAGCAGGCATGGCCGTTGTGCAGAAAGCAGGCTTTGGTGATAAATCCTAACTCGACAAGATTGGGTAGGCGAATGCCTCGGACATCCGGCGACGCAGTCCTGTTCTACGGCCACTAGAGTGTCAGTTGCTCCAACCAGTCTGAAACCGGTCAAATCGGACTTCACTAATGGGATGTCCCGACGGGTCGAGTCTAATCGAGCGAAGCACGAGGTTCAGGTTGGGAGAGTAACCCTCAACGACATCACGACTCTCGCGCTTCCATGTTTGCGATTTGCTCCAACGCCTGTCGCGGGGAGGTTTGTCTTTTCGTCGACCGCTGGCCGATCACGTCGGCTCGCTCCCTCAGCCCGCGCCGTTCGGAAAAAGTACCGGTAGTCCAGCGTGGGATCCTTGAGCCTGGAGCGGTCGAGGCTGCCGTGATGACCGGAATTCGGGTTCTTTGCTTTCTCAAAGTTTGTTCCAGACGCTACTTGCCTAATCACCTGTCCGCCCGTTGACTTGTTCTCTCGTTCTCTCGTTCTCTCGTTCTCTCGTTCTCTCGTTCTCTCGTTCTCTCGTTCTCTCGTTCTCTCGTTCTCTCGTTCTCTTGTTCTCTTGTTCTCTTGTTCTCTTGTTTACCTATTCACCTGTTCTCCAGTCCGCCTAATCGCCTGTTCTCCCACTCTTTTATTTTGCGCGGTAACATGTCGAGCAATGCTTTGGGAGCAGCGGTTATCGGGGCGGAAAGAGAGACCGTTCCACACGCTGCGGATGTATGCATGATGGCTCATCTTCATGTGCTGAGAGGAGTCAGGACGGTCCCCCATTGATGTCCGGTTCGTACATAAGTTGGCGCCCGGTCCGGGCGGTATACCAATAGCCTATCCTGCCATATTAAACGGCGAACGCCATTCTGGTCGAAATGCGTGCGCATCAATGGTACGTTATGCCGCTACACGTCTGCAATCCTGGATGGGTCACTACATTCCAAAGTTGAACTGCAGGTGCGGGTAGTGTTCAGAGAAGGCAAACATCAGGGCAAGGCAATCTGGTAATTGTTTTCTGGATGGTAACAAAGTCGAAGGTCGACGGGGTGTCGGATTTTGTTCCGCCGTTTGATCTCCGTGAAAGGCTCGTCATAGCGCGCGGGTTGTGAGCTTATGTCAGTTCGATAAAACAGTCCCGGTAGTCTGACTTGGGAAGAGGCGGAACTTCAACCTTTCACTATTTGCTGAGCCTTACCCCGGGTACACCATACGGTATGGGATCTTCGCCGAGGAAAACGATCCCTCGCTCTTCGTAGTCGCGTTTGATCGCTTCGATGGTGACAGGTTGCGCACCTCGAGCGTCCGCTTCGTCTCGCTCTACACGACTGACGGTATTCGGTGTGACTTTAGCCAGCATAGCGACCTCCCGTACCCCTGGTTCTAAAATCGCTGTCGCCGCCCGTGCCTGAAAAGCGTTCATGCATCCACCGTGTTACGCCAGCGGATGTCCGGCACCGATGCAGAGGGCCCGACGGAATGACAAAGGGCGGTCACCGACAAAGGGCATGCGACCATTCCGGCCGCCGCACGGGAACTTCGCAGGGTTGTGCGGGAGGGGTCTGCCGGTTTTGTTCGCGGTCTGCGCGACGGTTCAGGCTGGCGAGAGCGTGCAGCAAACGGCAGCGCTCTGGCAGACTGCGCAGCCATGCTGGTGACGGCCTTGACACGGGGATCATGGCGATGACGCGTCGCTGACGAAGCAGGGCAAGTCTGGGAGCAAGGGGATATTCAATCGGCAGGTTTGACGAGGCTGATTTCGGTTTTGCTGGATCACGGCGGTTGCAGCAGTGCGTTCCGAATTTCTTCATCGCCGCGCCATCCGCGTTCGATGGAGAGGGCAACGGTGTGGAGGTCGACGAGACTGTCACGGCCGGGGCCGGATGGCATACCGATTGTTTCCCGCATGTCGCGAATTGTCATGGCGGCCCGTTCGAGCATACGACGCTTCTGCCAGCTGTCGAGGTGATCGAGCCTGTAGGCGTCGCGGACTAGTTCGGCAATGAAACTGTCCGTCGCGGTCATTGTGTGAGGTTGCCGGGTCGGCTGACGGGCGTCAACGGAAGACCCTGAAGGTGAGCTTTTGGCCCCAAAGTTGGCACCAGGATGTGACGCCGATGCATCACGGCGCGTGGACCCGGCATGCTCGGGAAAGCTCCTCGGACCCGGATCTGGATGCCCAGAAAGTTGGCGGACAGGCTATATTAGTCGTAGACAGGCTCTAACCCAACTGAGGACGTTCAGTTACCGAGATCCCGGGTCGAGCTCGACAAGCTGCGTCACTCATATCGCACCTCTCATGGCGGCATCGCTTGCCAGTTCGATTTTTCCATTTTCCTCGCCATCCCAGAACTCGATCGTGCGAGCCGACACCTTAATCAGGACTATACGTGGTGTGTCGGCGCCCTGCGGAAACCACCTGTCCAGTCCACTAGTCCAATGGGCGTCGAACTCGGGCCTTTCTCTGATCAGGCTCGCCTGACCGTTGACAGAAACAAATATT
This sequence comes from Agrobacterium sp. CMT1, assembly GCF_037203725.1. Lineage (NCBI taxonomy): Bacteria > Pseudomonadati > Pseudomonadota > Alphaproteobacteria > Hyphomicrobiales > Rhizobiaceae > Agrobacterium > Agrobacterium sp. CMT1. The sequence goes on along the minus strand of NZ_JBBCAR010000014.1, from coordinate 7,243 downwards.
CCAGGTTTGCCAAGAATACCGGGCGGAGCAGTGAACGTCAGTGTAACCGATGAGTCTTTGACTATATCCTGGACTTTCTTCGTGTCTTCATAGGAGAAGAACCATGAGTCACCATCATATTCCACATCGCCGTTGTTGCTCATTGGTCGACTATTGATCTGCCCGGCGGGATCGTGTGTGTTGAACATGCAGAAGTCGATCTTGCTGAGTTTTCTGGAGAGCTCGCTTATTTTCATTGGTCAATCCTTTTCTTACATCACGAATTCAACCATTTTTGAGGTCTGAGGTTCCGCCGATCGCAGCGCGTGACCGTGATACGTGAGAAATACGGGCTGTTCGCGAGCCACTGCTCGCCTTCGGGAAGCCAAGGCTTGCATATCTCGACGGTAAGCGGCAAGCTGACCCCATCTGGCGTCAGTGGCGCTAGCACAGCTATTGCGTAATGACTATCCGCCAGCTGTGAGCTTCTATCTGCGCCTATCTCTGGAACTAGAAACTTTCATATGATCGAGGCCGTTCCGAAACGTTTCGAGGGCGCGCCGCGGCAGTTTCGGCGGCGTTGGTCCGATGATTTCAAGGAGCGAGCGGTGGCTGAGGCGATGGAGCCTGGAGCGAGTGTCTCGGCAATGGCGCGTCGCATCGGTATATCACTGAAAAATCGGCCCGTTGCGGAAAGACATATTCTTCCCTCGTGCGCAGCGGCACAGTCGAACCTAAGAGGCAGGTCAGGGCTTTATTCGACTATTGGGCAGATCTGAATTTCGAGATCGCCTGAACAGCTGGCTGCGCAAGTCCGAGGTTAAGACCCCGGTAATCCCTGGCATGTGCGCTCGGTTCAACGGTTGACGCGGTTCGCGGTGTCAACGCATACGCTGCGCGCCGCAGCATTCTCTTTGGCGAAGATGCCCGGGACACATCGAGGTCGGTGACGGTGACGGGAATACCCCCATGCTGCGTGTGAAAGAGTCATTGGCTGCAGACGGAGACCCTATCCAGCGGGGTTCTGACCTGCGTGCCCTGGACGATTGAAGTGCGACGACGGCGGGCCGGTGGGGAAATGATAGCGAGAACTGAACGTGAAGACCGCGAAATTCTCGCCTCACTCGCTTACTTACCGGCGCGGCATGATGAGCTCGATGCCGAAGGTGAGCGGATACTGCGAACGTAGTGCTCCGCATTTCGGGTCCTATATCGGCGTAGCCTTAAAACACAACGTGAGCGTGGACTCCTCAAAGAACGATTACCGCTGCCGTGACAAGCGGCTGAGGTATTACGAATTTCCTGAGTTATTGAATATGAAGTCTTGATAGAACGGGGCAAGGCGGCGCCAGCCTCGTTTCCGCGCCGTCATCTTCGCTCCTGTCATCGGATGCAGTGGCGAGCCGGACTAGATGTCCGCCGTCGCGCAGCATGAGCGTCAGCCTGCCTATATTGGCCCATTTCAGTGGGTCATTTACGGCGGATTTTCAATTAATTGACCCATTATAATGGGTGTTTTAGACGCATTCTTGCCGCCCGCGGAGATTTCACAGCGATTTCAGCGTGACAAGCGCTGCTCATCATCAATCAGGATCAACTGATGTGGGACGGTGTCTCCCCATGTCCAAAGGACGACGTTGAGGTCGATATCAGTCGCCCCCGGAGCAAAGCTCCTGACGATCAAACCGCAAAAGCCCTCGTTTTTCAGAGACCGGGCAAGACGTTGTGTGGGGGCTTCACCGAACACATTCATGTCGTCTCGCCAAGTCGGGGTGCTGAGAGTTTGAGCGTCAATACCATGATCATGAAGCAGGGCGCCATCGCGAGTATCAAACAGCGGTGTGATGGCCGCATCGTAGGAGACGAGAGTTGTGGGCTGTAAGCTGCCTGCCTGATTTGCTTCCTTCAATGCCGTGATGACTGTCACTGACGTGTAGAGTGCAGGCATGCCTTTTGGATTGAATCTGCCGCCATAAAGCTCGGCACCTCGTCCGGAGAGCGGCTCACGAGCGTAAACCGGATTAAGGGCTCGGTAGAGCTTGCCCTGGTAGTTCATCAGGGGTTAGGCATGTACGCCAGCGTCGATCGCGTCGATGTATTCGAGTACTTCGTGAGCGCGCCCGTCTCGAACAAGCTGCATTGCTGTGTGGCCAGAAAAGCCTGAGAGAGGCTCTGAACGATACCAGGCATATGCCATGAGCGCAGAACCGAAACGGGCCTCAACCTTGTTGATGACTTCGATCATTTCGCGCAGTCGCCGTTGGGTTTTGTCCGACTTGATGCGTTCTTTGCGCTGTACCGCATCTTTGCCCAACCCGGCACTGCGCGCGATATCGTCGCTTGTTGTATGGAGAACGTCGGCGATTTTTCCCGGCGCGAACAGCCCGTTGTCAGCATATTGTGCGAGAGCCATGCTCGCCTCCTCAAATTTGCCAAAGATACTGACGCAATATAACGTCAAAATTACAGGCATTCAAGATGTCCCTTATCTCTGCAAGCCGCTATGTCTCCACACTGGATGCTGTCGCCGTTCTGGACCAGTCGTGCAGGGCCGTATTCTTGCCGTTGTGACGCGGAATGTTCGGGATTTCGATGGCGCCGGCGCGATCGTTGTCGATCCGTGGCAAGGGTGATTGTTCAGACGTCGATTGCCGAAATGCCGGCAATCGGTTTCCGGTAGTGATTGGCGCAGTCCGGTTACCGTTACCTATGCGGCGCCGAATGTTTTGTTGTTGCAGTTGCTGTTGTTTGAGCGTCCGCGCACTCGGAACGGATCTTTCTTTGGTGCTGGCTGGCCGTATTGAAACGAAAGACGCGACCTGTAAACCGATGGGTGGAAAACAACCCCGATGCTTGAGGCGGAGGCGGAATTTGAACGCCTGTTTCCAGGTCGGCCACCACAGAATATGATCATGTCCCAGGGCGTGGTGTAGCTTAGACGACCACGGCTTATCCCAAAGGGCCGGATGAGTGTCAGCTTGCTGCTGGCAGGCTGATGAGTGGATCATCGCTCATCGTGGCGATGGTTTCCAGTGTCATGTAGCGAGATCGTTGAACGGCCCACTCATCATTCTGCTCGAGCAGCAATGCTCCGACCAACCTGATGATGGCATCGTCGTTGGGGGAAATGCCGACGACTTCAGTGCGTCGCTTGATCTCGCCGTTAAGGCGTTCGATTGGATTTGTGCTGTGAAGCTTTGCCCAGTGCTGCTTGGGAAAGGTCATGTATGCGAGCACATCCTGTTCGGCACTATCCATCAGCGTGGCGAGTTTCGGCACCTTCGGCCTGATCTGGTCTGCTACATTGCGCCATTGGCTGCTTGCCGCGTCCGGCGTGTCCTGAGCGAAAACCGTGGCGATGAAGGCGGAGACGACCCGCCGTCCGCTCTTACCCGCATGAGCCAGCGCATTGCGCATGAAGTGGACTCTGCAGCGCTGCCAAGTGGCAGAGCACCTTCGATACTGCGGCTTTGATGCCCTCATGCGCATCGGAAACGGCGAGCTTGACGCCACGCAGACCCCGCCTGGTCAGCTTTCGAAGAAACTCGGTCCAGATCGCCTCGGCCTCGGAAGTACCAATCTCCATGCCAAGCACCTCGCGCCGACCATCAGTGTTGACGCCCACGGCGATGATGACCGCGACAGAGACGATACGACCGCCACGACGAACCTTCAGGTAGGTGGTATCGATCCAGAGGTATGGCCACTCGCCCTCGATGGGACGGTCGAGGAAGACCTTCACCTTCTCGTCGATCTCTTCGCACAGGCGGGACACCTGGCTCTTGGAGATGCCCGACATACCCATCGCCTTGACGAGGTCGTCGACGGATCGGGTCGAAACGCCCCGGATGTAAGCCTCCTGGATGACCGCCGTCAGCGCCTTCTCGGCCATCCGGCGTGGTTCAAGAAAGCTCGGGAAGTAGCTGCCTGTGCGAAGCTTGGGAATGCGCAGCTCGACTGTGCCAGCCCGTGTTTCCCAATCTTGGTCGCGATAGCCGTTGCGCTGGGCAAGTCGGAAGCCGTTCTTCTCGCCATAGCCCGCGCCGGTCTTCGTTCCGACCTCCAGCGCCATCAGCTTCTCGGCAGCAAAGCCGATCATCTCGCGCAGCAAATCGGCATCAGCACTCTTCTCAACAAGCGAGCGCAGGTTCATCATGTCGTCGGTCATCGGTGGTGTCCCTCAGGTTGGCTCTAAGCAACCCGACCCTAGCGGAAAACGCCGGTGACCACCCTGTCAGCTACACCACGCGGCGGGACACGATCCAGAATATCGATGATGTCATCTCAAGCAGCGGGTGCGCCGGAGATAACAGGTCAATCCAGCATTGAGTGTTTAATCTGAAGCTGAGTGTAACCGGAGGAGACCTGGTATGCTTGCTTGGGGTAGGGAACAGAGGGCTTGCAGCACGGTGCGAGGCAAAGACAGGTTAGTTTGACATTTTGGTTATTAAGTCAGTTTGATTGAGTTTATGATGTTTTTCGTAAACTTGAATCAGGTTTGAATATGCATTATTATACTCAGTATGGCTGAGCAACGCACGTCACTTTTAAACCGACTTGAACGAGATCTTCCCGAGGGACTGGTCGTAGATGCCGCATGGCTTGAGGAGCGCGGCATAGCCAGCAATCTGCGCGCTTATTATGTCAAGAACGATTGGTTGGAACAGCCAGTGCGCAGCGTCTATAGAAAACCGCGCGGCGAACTGAACTGGCAGCAGGTGGTCATATCGCTCCAGACTCTGCTTTCGAGAATGCCGCTTTACGTTGGCGGCCGCACTGCGCTGGAGCTACAGGGCTATGCGCATTACCTCTCTTATGAGATGAAGACCGTCCACCTTTACGGTGTTGAAAAGCCACCTGCCTGGCTGGGCAAGCTGAACCTTTCCCAGCGCTTTGTTTATCACAACAGCGCGACCTTGTTCCCCAACGATCCGACCAGCCAAGGGCCAGGCGGCCTTGCATGTCATACCGTCGATGGACAAGGAAGTGGCCTGACCACTGTTGCGTGGGGGCATTGGGACTGGCCGCTGATGCTTTCACGGCCCGAACGGGCCTATCTCGAAATGCTCGACGAACTGCCGCGCCACGAGAGTTTTCATCAGGCCGACATGATCATGCAAAATGCTGCAAATTTCAGTCCAAGGCGGCTGCAAAAGCTGCTGAAGGATTGCACCAGCGTGAAGGTCAAGCGGCTTTTCTTCTTCTTTGCGGATCGCCACAGCCATGCCTGGCTCAAGCGTCTGGATAAGACGGCAATCGATATGGGCAAGGGTAAACGTATGCTTGTCCCTGGCGGCAAGCTTGATCCGGCCTATCTCATCACCGTACCAGAGGACCTCGATGCCGTTTCGTGACCAGTACCAAGCCCAGGTCCGGCTGCTGATGCGCCTCATTCCCATCGTTGCCCGTGAGACATGCTTTGCTCTAAAGGGCGGTACGGCGATCAATCTGTTTGTGCGAGACCTGCCGCGTCTCTCCGTTGATATCGACCTGATGTATTTGCCCATGCACGAAAGGTCTGAGGCGCTGGTGGAAATCGACGCTGCCATGAAACGCATCAAGACTTCCGCATTGGCAGATCTGCGCGGCGCACGCGTCACCGAAAATGTGCATGATGGCGCTGTCTTGCGGCTTCTTGTGATGGCAGAGGGAACGCAGGTGAAGATCGAAGTCTCACCCGTCCTGCGGGGTGTCGTTCACGAACCGTTCATCGCCCCCGTCACCGAAGCCGTTGAAGAGGTGTTCGGCTTTGCGGAAACCAATGTCGTTTCATTCGAAGACCTTTTTGCGGGCAAGCTTGTTGCCGCGCTGGACCGCCAACATCCGCGCGACCTTTTCGATGTGCGGGGTTTGCTTACCCATGAGGGCCTGAGCGATGAACTTCGCGAAGCGTTCATTATTTATCTGCTTAGCCACAATCGCCCGATGGGTGAAGTGCTGTCGGGCCGCGTCAAAGACCTTGCGAATGAATACCGCAACGGCTTTGAGGGCATGACCGAGGAGGTCATTGCCATAGAAGAACTTATCAAGACGCAGCATGAAATGATAAAGACACTGATCGGAGGAATGCCTGATCATCACCGTGCATTTTTGATCGGCTTTGAGCTCGGTGAACCGGACTGGTCACTATTGAGGATCAGCCATGTCGCGGAACTTCCGGCGATCCGCTGGCGGCAGCGCAATCTGGATAAACTCAATCCCGACCAACGATCCGACCTGGTTGAATTGCTGCGGGCCTCCCTTGAAAGGCGCACAAAGTGATAGGTGCTTTGCGGTATGGTCCCTGATCAGGGCTGCCGCTCTGAGGTCGAAATTCGCGTGGATCACGTCGTAGGGTACGTGAACCTTTCCGTCTTCGGTTTGTTCGAAGATACCCCAGTCGGACAACGCGGACACGTCCTCGTGCACACGCTTGACGTCACGTTCGACGGATCGGGCAAGTCCGCGTATCTGGATGGGCCGATCTTCTGGAGATGTTCAATCAACTCCCACCTTTTGGGTGTGATGACAGAAAAAAGCTGTGCGGGCGACGAGAAGGTGAAGACTGCCACGGGGTCTGAGGGATTACCTGAGCGCATGGCGCTGGTTGCCCTGTCGAAAGCCTCATCGAGTGAAGCTTCGCTGTCTGCTCTGATTTGAATCAAGGCTTCTCTCATGGTTTCTGCCTCCTCGTGATTATCTCCTTCCGAAAATCGGACAGGAGGGCATGGGTCGTTGTGAACATGTAGGGATGCTCTTCGCCGTCAAGATGACGATGATCGCCTTTGCCGCGTTTGTTGTCGAACCCGACGAAGCGCCTGCCGTCCTTGCCATAAAACAGTCGATACTTGAACAGGTGGGGGCTAACGGGTTCGGGCACCTTCCACACAACGATCTCGACATTTGCGCCGTCTGGCAAAACAGTTTTCGAACGTTCGACAGGGATCGTGGCAATCATGTTTGTAGGGTATTTGCGCTTGGAATATTTTACTAATATATATCCAGAAAATACATATATTATTATTTTTATACTTTGATAGAGGAATAAATTACCACTTATAGACTTGAGTGAACGATTGATCACGGCGCGCCATTGACTTTAGGCATGGAAGGTCATTCTTAAACATATAATTTATGTGCTGGAGTGATGCGAAAACATATAAAATATTACAGGCGAAGCATTGCCGACAGAGGGAGGGGGTTTAATTGGCGGATTTTTGCTTGTTTTGCGGACAGGCAATTCGAGCCGCTTGTAACTGGATGATTTTATATAGGTTTTTATATG